>CAVUKT010000016.1:0-144624 GCA_963742055.1 uncultured Actinomycetes bacterium
CGAACTGTGTCCATTCAGGGATGAGGTCGGCGATCAGCACGGATGCTGCAGCGGGACCAGGGACAGGCAGCCGACGGGCCGCTGGTCCCAGACCGGATGCGGCCGATCAGGGGGCGATCAGGGGCACGTTCTGCAGGTAGGCGTCCGGAGCCGGGGAATGTCGGTCTCCGACGGTCAGGCTGCTGTCCATTCCGCGCGTGCCGCAGCGTCGGCTTGGGCCAGAACCGACCTGGGGCACGTGTTGAGTCCGCGGGATCAAAAGTGGGGCCGGTGGATGTGCCGACTGTCATGCCTGGTCTGCCGCATTCCGCTGAACCGCAGTGGCATATCCGCCACGGCGTGTTTTCGCGGCTGCTCACTTTCACTGCTCGAAGGCCGGCTCCCGGCTCGGGAGTGATCGCGGCAGCCCGAACCACGGCAGCACGCTGGCCTCGAAGCGGGTCAGGGCGCAGATCTGGTCGCCGGCCAGGGTGAGCACGTAGAAGGCGGTCGCGTGGCGGATGCCGGCCGGGGAGCGCAGGTAGGCTCCGAATGCGGGCTGGCCGTTGGCTCGCGCCGGGACGAGGTCGAACCTGCGGCCCGCGGCGAACAAGCTGGCGCAGTAGCGGGTCACGACGTCCCGGCCCTCGTATCCGAAGGGCACCGGCGGCATCGCGATGAAGACGTCGTCGGTTAGCAGGGCCACCAGCGCACCGAGGTCGGCCGACTCCCATGCGCGGGCGAACTTGGCCACGATCGCATCCTCGGCGGGTGAGCCGCAGGCGGGAGCCGGTTCGCGGCCGGCGGCCTGCGGCCGGCGCTGATCCAGGCTGGCGCGGGCTCGTTTAAGGGCGCTGTTGACCGATTCGACGGTCACCTCCAGCATGCCGGCCACCTCGCTGGCGTGGAAGCCGAGGACGTCGCGCAAGATGAGGACGGCGAGCTGGCGCGGCGGCAGGACCTGCAGGGCGGTCACGAAGGCCAGCGAGATGGCCTCGGTCTGCTCGTAGCGGGCCTCCGGCCCGAGCGGCACGTCGACGGCACCCTCGAGGAGGGCGTCAGGAAACGGCTGCAGCCAGACGGCCTCGTCGCGCGGGGTCGGCACGGGCGGTCCGGACCGGGACATGTCCCACTCCCTGGCCGGGCGCCGGCTCGCTGCGCGGCGCGCGTTGAGGCACCGGTTGGTGGCGATCTTGTACAGCCAGGTGCGCAGCGAGGCGCGCTCCTCGGTGAACCCGCCGATGCCTTGCCAGGCGGCCAGCAGCGTCTCCTGGATGGCGTCCTCGGCGTCGGCGAAGGATCCGAGCATCCGGTAGCAGTGCACCTGCAGCTCCCGCCGGTGCGGGTCGGTCAGCTCCCGGAACGCCTCACCGTCCCCGGCCCGCGCCCGTGAGAGCAGATCGGCTGTCACCATCCTGCGCGCCTTCCTTCCGCACCGCGTGGCACTTCCACCCGGTATATACACCGCCCGCGGCGCGAACTGGGCGGCCCGCGGGCGCCCAGTTTCCCGGCGCCGCGGTGTATGCATCACCGACCGCCCGGACGATCCGAGCGCCGGATCGTGCCGCGGCAGCCGGAACGACCTGCCCGGCAGCCCGCGGCCGCCCGCCTAACCCAGGAGGACCCCATGCATCCGCTGATCCTGCAACAACTCGCCACCGACCGCGTCAACGACATGATCGCAACAGCCGCCGACTCGCGGCGGGCCCGTGAGGCCCGCCACACCCGGCGGGCACGAACGTCCGGGCGAAGGACGCAGCCCGGCCTGCCGGGCACCCAGCCCGAGTTCCGGCCTGCAGCTTCGCCTACCCAGGTTACGGGCTGACGATACCGGGGCGTCGTGGGCGAGCAGGCCGGCCTGGGCGCGGTTGGCGCAGCCCAGCTTGTCCAGCATCCGCGAGACGTAGCCCTTGACCCTGGCTTCGGACAGGTACAGCCGGGCCGCGATCTGCGCGTTGGACAAGCCCTCACCGAGGCAGGCCAGCACCTGGGCCTCGCGGTCGGTGAGCGACCCGGCCAGGTGCCGGGCGCGGTCGCGGGCCGGCTACCGATCGGAGCAGGCCACAATCAGCCGCCGCGCGGCGGCCGGTGACAGCACGGTGTGCCCCTCGGCGGCCACCTGACATAAGGCGACTTCCGGATGGCAGCTTCAAGCGGCATCGTGTTCGCCGAGGCACTCCTCGGCCGGGACGGTCGCGTCTCCGCGCAACCGGGCGCTTGGTACTCCGAGGAGGCGCTCTCGCTTAACCGAGTGGAGGCGTCCCTGCGCCGGGCGGGAATCGATGTCACGAAGACCGGCCACGATCGGGTGGGCTCAGCCCCCGCCCGCTGACCAAGAAAAACGCACGTTCCCGCCTCGCTCAGTCCCCGCCTGCGTCCCGTCCGAACCAGGGCCCGGTCTCTCACGCTCCACGGCCCAGGCCCGCAAACGCGCCGCAGGCCGCGCGCACCGCTCGCGCGAATTGCCGAGGATATCGCGCGTGCCGAGCGGCATTATCGACGCGCTGCTGCTCGCCGCCGGCCAGCCGTGGCGGGCAGCATCGGGCTCCTCGTTCTCGCCGCAGATGATCAGTGCGGGCGCCCGGATAGCCGGGAAATCCGCCCAGCTGCCAGGCTCGCCGGCCCACGCCTCGGCCAGCAGCGCGAACATCTCGGCGTCCGTCCCGGCGAGGTTGTCAATCAGCCAGCCCGGCGGTCGCTGCGGCTCCTGCCCGGCGATCCATCAGCAGGATCCGGTACCCGCCAGCGCCGTGGTGTACCCGGCGAGTTCCGCTCTGCGACACCATCACGGGTGCAAGCAGGCCGAGGGCTGGTGCCTGGAGCAGCCGGAACCGGGCGTGCTGGTCTAGCACACCTCATCCGGCCGCACCTATACCGTCACCCCTACCGTCTACCCGGTGTAGCTGCCGGCGGGCAATCCCGTTACCCTTGGCCGTGGATTACGTCCGGTGGGGAGGTGCCGGCGATGGCGGGTCCGGGAGACGAGATGGCCGCAGGCGCGGCAGGCCGCGGGTCCATGCGGGCGTCGCACGCCGACCGCGAGCAGGTGATCGAGGCGCTGAAGGACGCGTTCGCGCACGGCCGGCTGACCAAGGACGAACTCGACGCGCGGGCAGGTCGGGCGCTGGCCGCGCGGACCTGCGCCGAGCTGGCCGCGCTCACCGCCGGCATCCCGCCCGCCCGGGCCGCGTCCGGGCCGGCCCGCCCGCTGGTCCCGGCCCGGCGCCGGCCGCTGGCCAGGGCGGCCGCCGGGTCGGGCGGCTGCCTGGCCCTCGCGGCCGCCGCCGTGTGGGCCAGCTTCATCCTCGATCCGGGCGGCCCCGGCGCCGATCGCCCCTGGGCTGGCCTGATGGTCCTGCTGGCCCAATACGCCGTAATCGCGGGAGTGTGGATCTTGTGGTCCGGGGTGGCCACCTCAGTGCAGCAGCGACGCTCTGGCAGGCAGTTGCCGCCCCGGCCGGGGCCGGGCGGCCACGCCCGCGACGGCGGACGGCGCGGTGGCACCGGCCGTGGCCCGGTTCCCCCCGGCCCCCGCGCCGACCAGACCTGCGCCGACCTGCGGGCTCACAGCTCACGGCCTGGCCGGCCATGTCCTTCTGGGCGGGGTACCCGGGTGCCCCGAAGGGTACGAGCGGTACCGGATGCCGTGTAACAAGCCACCCTCGCCCTTCAGCCTCGCTCGATCCAACGTGTGTGGTTTTGGCAACCTCGCGCCCGCATGCGGCCGCCGCCGCCTCCGGTGTGCAGCAAGACGACGGGCCCCGACCCCGCATCCTCGTAGTACAGGCGCACGTCCGCCCGGCTCACGTACGGCACCCCAACTCCCCAGTCATGACCTGGACTGAATCATCTCACGGGCACGGGTAACAGCCGGCGCCGTCTTCACCGTCCATACATACGGCACCCGGCAACTGTGCGACCCCGGATTAGCGCGAGTTCAGCTCTCGCGAGCCGAGAACGTGCAGCTCACCGCGCCGAGTCTGCTCAGAACCCAAGAACGTGAGCCAACTCAGGATAACGATGCGATTACCGCGGGCCAGTCCGCCGAGTGACTTACCCTGCCCAAGCACTCCTCGCGGCATGAGCGGAAGCTGATGGAGCCCAATTCCGCGCTCGCCCGTGCCCGGGCACCCGGATCACGTGCATGCTAAGGGCATGACCGATCGCGATGAATTCCTGGCCTGGGTCAGGACAGCGCTTTACGAGGCGGAGCTGGCGCTGCACAACGGCGACGCCGCCCCCCGGCCGGGCGCTCTGGTCACGCAACGAGCCCGTGAGCGTCCTTGGGGCGGCGCGCAGCGCCTATGGCCAGCAGGAGATCGACGATCTGTTCACCGCCCTCGGCAACAGCTTCTCCCACTGCACGTCATACGCATTCGACCTGCAGGCCTGCGGCGTCGCGGGCGACATGGCCTACACGGCGGGCCTGGAGCACACCTCGGTCTCGATCGACGGCCAGCCGCGCACTTACACGTTGCGGGCCACCCAGGTGTACCGTCGCGAAGCCGGCGAGTGGAGGGTTGCCCACCGCCATGGCGACATGGCAGCCGGATGACGATCTCCGACCTAGCCGTGGTCGCGTGCTCCTCGGCAGATGGGCGCGTTTCTGTGGAAGCGGCTTGTGGAATCCTGCACAAGGCGTCTCCGCGGAGACGCCGCTAACGTGTTGGAGTGCTATCCCGATCCGAGGAAGTCCCTGTCCGCGGCAGATAGTAAACACTGATCTGGCTTCCAGTTGGCTTCCAGTCGTTCGCCTCTTATCCTGGCGGCAATGAACGATGACCGCGGTGACGCACTCTGGGAGGCTTTCGTCATCGCCATGCTCGCGGCGGGCCCGGTCGTGGAACGGCGGTCTCGCTATGGCGATAAGCCGGCCTTGTTCACTGCCAGCCGGGAAATCGCTCACCTAGAGGCGCCCGGCATGATCGACCTGCGGATCACCCGGGCCGGGTGGTTTCAGGTCAAGGACCATTTCGGTGCTGATCCGGCGGTCCGGCGTGATCCGTCTCGGCACGACTGGATCGAGCTTCACCTGGGTTCGGCAGCAGACCTGGACCGCCTCGGCGATCTGCTCGCCGCCACGGTGGCCGCTAATACATGATCCGGAGCCGCTAAAGGACGTTAAGCACACTTAATGCGGCATGTGAGGACGCTCTCAGCTGACATAGACCTCTGGCCGCTTGTACGCCAGTTCGCCCGCCGAGCTGGAGTAGCTGTTCCAGGGGTACAATGATCTTTCCGAACGAACCAGGTTCTCGCCAGGCCTACAGTTACCTCCCTCTATGCTGCGAATAGCGTTATCGGGAGCCGGTAGCTCGTTCGGCGACCGAGATGCATATATATGCTTTAGAGTGTCACTTTGAGACTGAATAATCCGCTGCGGAGTGTGACTATCGGCATATACCTTAATTCCTCTTCTGCCCCATTCCAAGTGCAAAGACTTCACATCTGGACGCCGGGCATGCCTCAGTACCATCCCGAGGGCAATGAGCATGATGACGCCTGCGGCAGCTGGCACTATCACGTAAGGAGTCGCGTGACTGCATATGGTGCCCCAGGCGGAACGCGTGAAATGACCGAAACCTGACGTTCCGGGGGTCGGGATTCCGGCGCCGCTTTCATAATGGATGAGCGCGTTATACGTCTGTGACCCAACTATGCCGTCGACCGGGATCCCCACGGCGCGCTGAAAATTATTTACCGCCCGCCGTGTCTGATCCAAGTAGATACCGTCGATTTGGAGGTGCGGCTTGACTTGGTCCTTGTCCAGTTGGGCTTGTACCAACTGGACGCACTGCCCGGTCGGGTGCATGTGAAGTTCCGGGCAGCCTGCGTACTCAGAACGGGTGGCGGCATAGACAGGCGTGGCCGCCGCCAGAGAGTAAAGCAGGCCGATCAAGAGGATCGCGAGCGGAAACCCGATAACCCGAGGTTTTATCCGGGACGACTTATCCCGCGTCCGCTTGACCATGGCAAGACCCCACCACAGAGTTATGGCCCCTTTGCCGCGACGCGCTACGTGTGCACGCCCTTCCAAGCTGGCTCACCGCGGGTAATGTGGGCCTTCGAAGTTAACCGGGACGTCGTTGCTGCCCGATAACTCTGAGTGACCTCAGGGTGTTGCTGAACGTGCCGGGGCACGTATTGCCTGATCCGGATGATCTGACGTGCGTGCGGCGTGCCGCCGTGATGCGGGAGCCCGCGGCTTTTACGATCTTGGGCCTTACCACAGGATCCAAGATCATCAGAAAGCCGCGGGCATCGTGTTCCAGGATACGGCGTCTGTGCTGTTCGGCGTGGAGGGCTTGCAGGTCACCGATGCGCAGGCGCTGCCGGACGGCACGCTGGAGGTATGGGCGGTCACCGGTGATCCGGCTGCGGCGGCGTGCCCGGACTGCGGGACGGTCTCGGCCCGCCGGCATGACACGGTGCTGGCCCGGCCGCGGGATGTCCGCCGGGGCGGTGACCCGGTGGCGGTGTGGTGGGTCAAGCGCCGCTGGAAATGCGATGAGCCGGGCTGCGAGCGCAAGACGTTCACCGAGCGGGTGCCGCAGGTGCCGCCGCGGTGCCGGCTCACGCGGCGGCTGCGGGAGCAGGCCGGGACCGAGGTCGCCGGGCGGGGGATCACGCCGGCGGAGGCGGCCCGGCATGCCGGGATCTCCTGGCCGGTGGCGCATGAGGCGTTCGCCGCCGCGGCGGACCCGGTGCTGGAGCAGGCCCCGGCGCCGGTGGCGCACCTGGGCATCGACGAGCACCGCCGCGGCCGGCCCCGGTGGAGGCGTGGACGCGGACACCGGGGAATACCTGCTGCTCGCAGACCGGTGGCACACCTGCTTCTTCGACCTGTCCGGGGATCAGGGGCTGCTGGGACAGGTGGAGGGCCGCACCGCCGATGACGCCGCGTACTGGCTGGCGCAGGCCGCCCCGGCCTGGCGGGACGCGATCCGGGTCGTCGCGATCGACATGTGCTCCATCTATGCCTCCGCGGTGCGCCGGATGCTGCCCGGCGCGCAGATCGCGGTGGACTTGTTCCACGTCGTGCACCTGGCCGTGAAGATGACCGGCGACGTGCGCCGCCGGGTGGTCCGCGGCAAGTACGGGCGCCGCGGCCGGTCCGGCGACCCCGAGTACGGCATCAAGAACCTGCTGGTCCGCAACCTGGAGCACCTGTCACCCGCCCAGTTCGCCAAGGTCACGGGCACCCTGGGCAGCGACCCGGCCGGGCAGGAGATCGCCGCCGCCTGGATCGCCAAGGAGAAACTCCGCCACGCGCTGAACCTGCGCGCCCGCGTCACCGGCTCGGTCCCGTGCGAGCGTAACGTCCGGGACCGGCTCTTCGCCTTCTACGACTGGTGCGCCTGCAACGACGACATCCCCGAGCTGGTCAGCCTCGCCCGGACGATTTCCCGGTGGGAGGACGAGATCGTCTGCGCGGTCCTGACCGGCGTCACGAACGCGACCTCCGAGAGCCTGAACCGGCTCGCCAAGCTCGAAGCCCGCCTGGCATACGGATTCCGTAACCCGGCCAATCAGCGCAGGCGCGTCCGCATCGCCTGCACCCGCGGCACAAGACGCCCATCACGCACCGCAACCGCCAGGAGAACACGCCAGGTAACCGGCCAGAAACCCCATCCCGGTTAACTTCGAAGAGCCGGTAATGTCCCAGTCGGCGCCCGTCGCAGTCTCCCGAGTATAGAAGGTACGTTCGGCGCTTGGCTAGGAAAAAATCGACAGATTGCGGAATCGTAACACAGTCGGGTCGCCGGTTCGGGCGATGCCCGGTTTGGGGGAGATATTCTCGTTAGTCCGCCCTCGTCCGTTTATCTAAGCCAGTCCGCGCTACTGGCCTCGGGGAATGAGCCCGGACGTGCGGGAAACGTTTCAGGCAATTGCGGGATCCATAATGTCGGCATCTAGCAGCGCCACCAGGCAAGTCAGCCCGCTCACGCCGCCACGACGGCGACTTTATGTCCGAAAAGTGACCCAGGGGACAGCTGGCCGACAGGCGTCTGCTCAGGGCGGGGTATCGCCAGGAACGGGATCCATGGCGGCCCTTCCGCGCTCGCTGCGGCTACGGCCGCAGCGAGCGCGGTGGCGGGCGCGAGCGAAATGAACGGAACCAGGCTCGTGCAGCTGCCTTGGTGACCGCGAGTAGGGCGACCGCGCCGACAGCTATCCCGCGGCTAGCTAGGACGATGATAGTGACAAACAGCGCAACCAGCCCTCTGGGTCTCAACTGCGTAGACGTATTCGGGGCACCCGAAACAACCTCCACTCTCACCATTGCTTTGCAAGAAGCCAAACTTTAGCCACTCAAACCCTTTCCAGGCTCGGAAGGGCTTCATGCCGGGTTGGCTGATATGCGCGCTATATCTGACAATTTCGAGAGAGACCTCGAACGCCGAGTTGGGCGGTCGGCGTGCGCTCCGATACGAACGGCAAGGCTGAATTGACGATCGTCACGTCGGGCAATGGCGAAATGCAGACGAGTTCATAATTATACGGTCGTGCAACTTCCGCTCATCGGCAATGCCGGACGTCTCCCGTGGCGCATGTCACGGGAGACGCTGCGGTGTCAGGTGCCGGAGGCCATGTAGGCGGCGAGGATGTAGTTGGGGTGCCGGTCGAGGTTCTGGCGGGCCCGGTCATAGCGGGTGGTCGTGCGGGGATCGGCGTGCCGGGCGGCGATCTGGACATCGCGCAGGTCAACCCCGGCATCCAAAATGGTAGTGACGAAGGTGTGCCTGAGCATGTGGGGATGTGGCCGGGTGATCCGTACGCCTGCGTGCTGGGCGAGGTGGCGCAGGCGGCGGGTGGCGGCGTGCCGGTCCATCCGGGTGCCGCGGCTGTTGAGCAGGATCGGCCCGCGGGCCCGGTCTGCGACGGCGCGGTCGATGGCCCGGCCGACCGCCGGGGGCAGCGGGACCAGGACGACCTTGGTGCCCTTGCCGCACACGCGCAGGACCCGGTGGCCGTGTTCCTCGCCCAGGTCGGCGATGTCGGCGCCGGTGGCTTCGAAGATCCTCAGGCCCAGCAGCCCGAGCATGGCCACCAGGGCGAAGTCGTAATCGTTCACCGACTCGCGCGCGGCGGTCAGCAGGGCTTCGAACTGCAGGTGAGTGAACCCGAGCGTGGGCGATTCGGCCGGGAATTCGGCCGGCGGACATGATCGGCCGGGGAGTGCTCGAGCACGCCGTCGATGACGCAGGTGCGGTAGAACCCGGCGGCGACCGAGAACCGCCGCGAGATGGTGGAGGGCTTGAACCGGCAGGTCTCTTGCATCCACCGGATGTACTGCTCCAGGTCCGGGCGGCGGGCGGCCAGCGGGTCCAGGCCGCGGTCAGCGCACCATCGCAGGTAGCAGCGCAGGTCGGATTGGGTGTGCTCGCGGGAGGAGCCCGTGAACCGGGCCAGGTAGGCGGACGCGGCCAGCCGTACATGATCAGCTGGCAGCGCATCGGCTGCGGGAGAGGAGAGGTGGAGCGGCTCGTTGTAGCGCATCATGCCCCGACAATGCGCCCGGTTCCCAAGTGCGCAAGGGCATCCATCCGCCTGCGCGTGGCATTCATGAGCGCGGGGCCTGCGGCTCAGGGCAGGCGGCAACGACCAGGACCTCGGCGTGCAGCTCGGCGGGGTCAATCCGCAGCCCGGCCCATAGTGCCATCGCCGCCAGCAGGTTGAATGGCTCCTGCGGCACGCAGCGCACGCTGGAGCCCAGCGGCGCGGAGCCGTCCAGCATCTCGGCCAGCGCGAGCCCGGCCGCCGCCGCATCGGCAGCGTCCTGGCCTGCTGGCAGCGGCTCTGGCTTGCGCCGCGGTGATGAATGCCTCGGCCAGCAGCAGCTGCACACCGCCGTGCTGCCAGGATCCAGGCCGTGTCGTCACTGCCAGCCCCGGCACCAGACGGCATCCATGCACCCTGTGCCAGTCCTGTCGCCAGTGCGGCGGCGCCGGCTCCCGCCGACCATGGTCTGTTGCCTTCTCCGTTCCGCGCCTTCCCCAGCGTGCGCCACGCATCGGGCTAGCCGTCCGGGACCGGCACCGACATCGGCGCCTCCAGCAACAACGCCGCCTGGGCACCGGACAGCAGGCCCGGCGCCAGCGCCGAGACCGCCGTCCCCGGGTCGGTCCCGGCCGCCATCACCTGACGCTCCGGCGCATCGAACGTCGCCCACGCGAACTTCGAGGACGGCCCCACCGAACCGATATCGACTGCCACTACACGGATGCCCATGCACACCGATCCAACGCCACATCAGCCGCGCTCGGCAAGCCGATGAAGGTTGCCCCCCAGCGGCATGAGAGTGCTACCGGCCAGGCTCATGTGGTGGGTGCGATGCTCGAGATGCCCTGTCAGGGATAGCCATCGGCGGAAAAGGGCTTTACGTTTCTGGTGTGAGCATGACGCAGGCTCCGTTGTCTGGCCTGGCAGCGGCCGCTGTCGGGCTGGCTGCGTTTGGCGCGGTCGTCACGGACGTGGGCTGGCAGGTCATTCGCCATGGCACGGTGATGGCACATGAAGGGGCTCACGCTGTGGCGGATTCGCTGCTGGGCCGCCAAGTCGACTACATAAAACTGAACTTTAGCGCCGAAAAGTCGGGCGTCACCAACGCGAAGAACGCGGGCGGGTGGCCGGCGAAGGTCGTTGCCGCTTTCGTTGGCTACATCGGGCCCAGTTCGTTCGGTCTCGGCACGGCGAAACTCATCCAGCTGGGGTACGCCGTGGCAGTGCTATGGCTGACCCTTTTCCTGCTCGGAATTCTCCTGCTCTTGCTCCGCTGGTCTTTCGGCCTGCTTACGGTCACCCTGGCCGGCGGATTGGTGTACATCGTCGGCCGCTAACGCCGAGTCGGCTCAGATCGTCGCCGCCTACGCGATCTCCTGGCTCCTCCTGCTATCCGGAGTCCGCGGGATCCTCGTCCGGGGTACAGGATCAGGCGACGGAAGAGACCTCCGCCAGCTCACCCTCATCCCGCGCTTCATCTGGTTCCTGCTCTGGCTGGCGTCCACACTTGCGGCGGTCGCCATCGGCGGCAGGTGGCTGGTCATGCGAACCTGAAGCCAGGACCACAGTCCAACCGGCCCTGATAGGTGTCACGCCGCTATCCCTGGCTACCGTCGATGTGCCCAGCTGGGCGGGATCGCCGACGCAATAACCCGCAGCGACACATTCCCCTGACAGCGGCATGAGCGGATGCGGGTAGCGTGGCAGTACTGGAAGGGCTGGGCGATGCAGGTTTTCCTGGAGACGCAGCGATTGGTGCTTCGCCGGTTCAGCCTGGCTGATGCGGACAACCTCGTGAGCCTGGATGCTGATCCCGATGTCATGCGCTTCGTCTCCGGCGGGATACCCACGTCCCGCGAGGAGATCGAAAATGATATCTGCCCGCGTTCCTTGGCTATTACCGGCGGTATGAGGGCTACGGGTTCTGGGCGGTCATCGAGAAGGCCACCGGGGAATTCCTGGGATGGTTCCATTTCCGGCCGGGCAAGGACGCCGCGCCCGGCGAGGTCGAGCTTGGTTACCGGCTGCGCAAGTCGGCGTGGGGCAGAGGGTATGCCACTGAGGGGTCGCGTGCGCTGATCCGTAAGGGCTTCACTGAGTTCGGTGTGCAGCGAGTGGTCGCGGAGGCGATGGCGGGGAATCAGGCCTCGCGGCGGGTGATGGAGAAAGCGGGCCTGACGCTGGTGCGGACCTTCCGTCAACCGTCGCTCCACCCGGGCGGTGGCGGCGGGAGGTCGTGCATATGGGCTGGACAACAGCGACTGGCACCTGCAGGACAAGGCCAGCGCCGCGAGCTGCCCACCGACGTGAGATCGCCGCAGCAGGACCGGTCGCGCTCGTCAAAGTCCCCAGGTTTCCGGCAGCCTTACCATCTGTAAACCAGACACTGACGGTCACGGCAGCATCGAACGACGGCCATCGCGGCAGAAGCGGACATTCCCCCCGAGAGCGCCTGTGCATAAATATACGGATCGGCCACTCACACATTGGACTATTCCGAGAGCGCTGACAACGCGAAGCCCGGTTGATAACCGCACGCCGAGGCCGATCTGCACGCTTTCCGTGTTCAGTCCTTACTGTGCGGCCTGCCACCCAGATCACGGCATTCTGCACCATTCGCTCGTACTTTTGCGGGTTCACGTGAAATGCCCCCCTGGCCGGAGCGAACACGGCCAGGGGGCCGGTGCTTATGCCGCGCTTTCGTGCAGCAGCACGCGTTTCCATCATGTAGTTCTCAGGGCTCTGCAGGCTGTAGCGGTGTATCGTCTTCACGCTGCCGCGGCTGGCCGGTTGTCAGGGGCATGGCAGGTTCTCAACGTTGCAGAACCTGGGGTGGGAATCGAGCTGGATGCCCCCGTTGTGCGGGGCCGTGGTGCTTTGTGCCGTGGCCGCGGTGCCCCCGGGGAGGCAGCGAAGACGGCACCGGCGGTGCCGGCGCTGATGGTGAGCGCGGTAAGGGCCGTGGCGATCAGGGCGAAGATGGGTCGGGTGCGCATGTCTGGTCTCCGTTTCGGGTGGCGGCCGGTTGTTCCGGGCCTGGTAATGCCAGGCTGGCACCACTTGGGCCCGCATCGGGGGCAGAGGGCGGTTTCCGCCTTTGCCTGGGGACCGGCCCGCAAGTGGGTGGATTTGCATACGTCACGGCAGACACCGGTGCGGGTGTGGGTCATCTTCCCTGGGACGCCATCTCCGCGCGGGCCCCCTCTACGATCGCGCGCGTCGTTTCATTTCGGGCCTTCCGCCGTGCCGACCGGGGAGACCATGGGTGCTGGGGAAACTGCACGCGGGCCAAGCGGCGCCAATATCGTGAGCAGGTGGGCGGGGAAAATAACCGAGTGAGCGGCGGGTGAAGCCGTTCTGGTTTGACGCATGCGCTCACGAGTTTTGTGGGCCGTTCTGCCGAGATCGAGAAGGCATGCCGGACTCCTGGCTCGTCACCGGCTGGTGACCGTCACTGGTTCGGGCGGGGTGGGCAAGACCCGGCTTGCCGCCGAGGTGCTGCGGCGGGTCGACGAGCGGTTCGCCGACGGCGTTCGGGTCGTTGAACTGGCGGCGGTTCAGGACCCGGCGCTCGTGCATGCGGCGGTGGCGACTGCGCTTGACCTGCGGCCGGCCGCTGGCGTGCCGCTTGCCGACACGCTGGTGGCCTGGCTGTCGCGTCAGCAGGTGCTGCTTGTGCTGGATAACTGTGAGCATGTGCTTGAGCCCGTTGCCCGGTTCTGTGCGGCCGCGCTTCTGGCCGCGGACGATATCCGGATTCTGGTTACCAGCAGAGAGCCTCTCGGCCTTCCCGAGGAAGCCCGCTACCGGTTGACGCCGCTGGCGCTCCCGGATCCGGATGATCCGGGCCATGTCACGCGTTCGGAGGCCGTGACCCTGTTCGTCGAGCGCGCCCGGCTGCTTGATCCTGACTTCTCGGTTGACGCTGATTCGGGCGCGGCGGTTGCGCGCCTGGTCCAAGGGCTGGACGGGATGCCGCTGGCGATCGAACTGGCTGCCGCACGGGTCGAGGTACTTGGCCTCGCGCAGCTCGTCGAGCGGCTTGATGATCGGTTCAGGATGCTTGTTAATACCAGCCGCATCGCGACTGCCAGGCAGCGGTCGCTTGAGGCAGCCGTTGACTGGAGTTACCCGCTCCTCAGCTTATCGGAGCAGCGAGTCTTCCGTTTTGTGTCGGTATTCCCCGGCCCGTTCACCCTAGGTGCCGCCGAGGCGGTGGCCGGGGCCGATGCGGAGATGGCGGTGCTGCGCCTGGTGGACTGCTCGCTGCTCGTCCCACCGAGAACAGGGCCGGACGGGCGTTCCCGTTACGCGATGCTGGAGACGTCTGCGTAGTTTCGGCATTGGGCGGCTGCATCAGTTCGGCGAGCACGAGCAGGCGCGCGCTGCCCTGGCCGCGCACGCGATCGCAGTGGCTGAAAGTGCCGCGGCCCAGATGGCGCAACGTGACCACGAGCAGTCGGCCGCGCTGTGGCTGGATGCCGAGGACGCCGCCGTGCACCAAGGACTCATGGACACTGGACCATCACCGGCTTGCTGGGCTCAGGCTTGCCGTGGCGCTGGCACCGTGGTGGCAGGTCCGCGGACGCTGGGCCGAGGGATACGCGCTGCTTCAGCGTGCGGTCACCCAGACGGACTCCTCGGCCGTGAACTGGTACTCGGCTCACTGCTGGCTTGGTGAACTGGCGCGCGTGGTCTCTGAGTTCCGCCTTGTCCTGAGTCACTTCAGCACGGTGGTGGACGCGCTGCGAGAGCAGCCGCCCTCGCGAGACCTGGTAGACGGGCTAGCGGGCAGGTGCGGGGCGCTGCGTAACATAGGTCCGCTTGCCTGAGGCGGCCGAGGACGCCCGCACGGCCTTGATGCTGGCACGGCAGATCCGGTATGCGGCAGGCGAAGCGCAGGCGCTACTGGAGCTCAGTCACGTCTCGATGTACGCCGACCAGCCTGAAGATGCCGTGAGATGGGCCCTGCAGGCACAGCACGTACCCGACAACCAGATCCCCGACCGGCGGGTCCGGCAGGTCAAAGGAGGTCCTGCCGTGGGCACTCGTGGTCACCGGGCATCTAGATGGCCTGACCACAGAGCAACTGGCCAGCCTGGAGGCCCAGTGCGCGCAGGTTCTCGCGATGGCCAGATCCGCCGGCGACCTGTCCGACCAAGCAGACACGCATTACCTCATCGAGATGCTGGCCATGAAGACCGGGCGGCTGGCCGCCGCAGGGGCGAGCTTGCGCGCGTCGGCCGCACTGGCAACCCAATCGGGTTCACACTGCGCCTGATCGACATCCTCGACGAAGCCGGTTTCCTCTGTTCCGCAACCGGATGCTCCCGCTGAGGCGATCACGCTGTGGTCGGCGCTGGCGGTTCAGAATGAGGCAACCGGGGTGGCAGACACACTCCCAAGCAAAGCACCGCCGAGAGTCGCCGCTGCGGGAAGCCGAGCAGATGCTAGGCGAAAGCTGAGTCAGCGCCGCCAGGGCGCGCGGCGCCGCCATGACGCTCGCCGCCGCGGCGGAGTTCGCGGTCATGATGACGGAACAGGCGGAAGAGAACGCGCCAGCCCCCGGCACCGGCAGCGGAACCCAGGACCGGTCCGCTCAGTGCGCGAGAGCGCGAGCTCGACGCCCTGGTGGCCCAGGGTAGGACCGACGCCGAGATCGCGGAAAAGCTGTTCATTAGCATCAGGACCGTCCGCACCCACCTGGACCGCATCAGGGACAAGAGCGGCTGCCGCCGCCGCGCCGATTTGACCCGCCTAGCCCTCCAGGAAGGCATCATCTAGGCACCTGACCGCCGAGTGGGTCGATCTCCCCACAGCCTCTCCTCCTCCACCGCGAAAAGGCGGTCAATCCAGCGACCTTACCCACGCAGAACAGACAATCCGTGCGTGGGCACCCTCTCTTCCAAGCTGTCGTGAGGCACCCGCCCCTCAGTAACCACTGACTTCCCCGAGGGCGGGGATGGAGACTATTCCCTAATGACGTTGACCGTGCTCGACCGTGCGCCGAGTGGCCGGCGATGCTGGAGGGGTGACCGGTGAGCGGCAGGAGCGACCGGATCCGGAGGTGCCCGAGCGGGCCCGAAGGCGGACGTCACCGCGCAGTACAAGCTGGAGGTCCTCGCCGCCTATGACGCGGCCGGGCCGGGCGAGAAGGGCGCGATCTTCCGGCGGGAGGGCCTGTATTCCAGTCACATCGTGGACTGGCGGCGGTCCCGGGACCAACGAGGGGCGCTGGCGGGCCCGGCAGTCCCCCGCGGCCGCCGGCCGCCGACCCGCGGGACGCGCAGATCGCCCGGCTGCAGAAAGAGAAGGCCCAGCTGGAGCAGGAGCTGGCCAAGGCCCGCTTCGTGGTCGATGTCCAGTCAAAACTGCAGCGCGCCCCTTGGATGCTCTCCGAGGGCGCCACCTGACCCGGCCAGGCCCAGTCATCCGCCGAGCCGCTTCCGCGGCTAGCCGGACCGCCTTCCCCCGGGCCCGCCCACCCCGGCGGGCGTATCCAGGACCCCGCGCAACGCCCCGGAGCCAGAACGGAATCTGCGCACAGCGCACGCCTACGACTGACCGTGATCGCGGGTGCACAGCCGGCAGGTCGGTCACACCCAAGATCGCCAGTCGCGCAGAGTCACGACCGCTGGTCACTAACCTCGCGCGATATCGCCGCTATGAATGTCCAGGTGGTCGACCGGGTTGGTATCCGAGGTGCCCGAGAGCGAGTGTTCTGCCGCTTGGCGTCAACTCCGGCGCCGGCCCGTCCGCGCCAGAATCCGTTGCCCCAGCGTGCCGGGACCGCCGCCCGCTCCTCCCTTCGGGGTGCGGCAGGCTGGAGCAGGGCCAGGTCAGACCGGGGGTGCTTGATCGGCGGGGCCGTCCGTAGGTGACGGCTTCGCGCACCTGCGGGGGCAGGGACCGGACGAGTTGCGCGTCCGGCTCAGCGCCGAGTGAGTCGTTGACCGCAGCAAACGCCAGGCGGAGGGCCACGAAGGCGGCGACGGCGAAGACTCCCGCCATCGAACCCGGTCTCGCGGAGCGCCTCGATGTCGGCCGCCGTCGTCGCGTTCGGGTCCGTGGCGACCTTCCTGGCCCACGCGGCCATGGCTTTCTCCTGGCCGGTCAGCCCGGCGTCGCTGCCGTTGAGAACCCCTGCGGCGACAGCGGCGTCCGACGCCTTGCCCAGCTCCCCTCCCCACGCCATCGAGCAGGACGAGGCACCCAGGGCCGAGGCAGCGGCGGTCACGAGGATCCCGCGCGGACGGTCAGCCAGGCCGCTCCGCGGAACGCCTCAGACATCACCCCGAACAGCTGCCTCAGGGTCTTCGCCGGTGCGCCCACAGCCGGGCAACGTCCACGTAGCCGTCCGCTGCGAGGTCCTCGTCGTAGGAGCGCCGGACGGGGGCGGACACCGGGGGTTCCTGTAAAAAGCTTCCGGCCATGCGCGTCCTTCTCCTTCAGGTTTGCGGGCCACGTAGCCTGCAACGTTGATGATGGCCCGCAAGGGCAAGCCGTCTCCCGGCTGAGCTGTTGAGCCGGACTCCCGGAGCACGGCCAGGCCGGGCACGTCCCCGGGTAGAAAACGACGACACCGCGTCTCCGGCGAACTCCGCTGACTTCCTGCCGGGACAGGAGCCACGCTTACGCATGCCGGGGTCCGGCGGCAGTCGCCAGCAAACCACCGCACGCCGCTGCAGGGTGCTAGGGCCTGCCACCGGTGCCGGTAACTGAGTTGCCGCGCCGTATGCGTGGCGTCTCGTAGTCATTTCCGCGCAGCCGTTTTCCCCTGCTTCGCCCGTCAGGCCCGCCGCCGGGCAGGGCCTGGACCCGGGCCTGCAAATCGCGGTTGGCGATGCCATCAGCGGCGCTGCGCGCTAGCGGGACCTTGGCATGGTCGCCGGACTCGGCCTGGTACACCAGCGCCCAGGCCAGGAACTCCGGCAGGTCGCTGCGCGCCGCGTGCTCGTACAGGCGGGCCGCAGCCGGTGCGACCAGGCCAGGGTCCTGGCGGGCGGCGGTCTCCAGCTGGGCCAGGCCGACGTAGGCGGAGACCCACACGTACCGGTCTGGCACCCGGTCACAGCGCCGCCGGGCATCGGCGAGCCAGGCCTGCGCGGCGCCCAGGTCACCCGCATGCAGCGCCAGCAGCCCGAGCGCCCGGGCGGCCATCCCCTCCCAGCAGGGATCGCCCAGCTCGCAGGCCAGCGCGAACGCATGTTCGGCCTCCTCGCTGGCCTCGTCCCAGCGGCCGGCCTGGGCCAGGCACTGGGCATGCAGCACCTGGGGCCACGGCAGGAACGCATTCCACCGCTCGCGGCGCGCCACCGCCATGCTGTGCTCGGCGGCCTGCTGGGCCAGCGGTAGCTGCCCGGCGAGCAGCAGCGAGCGGGCCAGGACCCCCTGTGACCAGGCTTCCTGGCGGGCTGTTCCGGCCTGGCGGGCCGCGGCGGCTGACTCCGTCAGCAATTCCGCCGCCTCCAGGTGGCGCCCGCGGTCAGCCTGGTTCATTCCCCGGATGGCGAGGATCCCGGCCAGCAGGGCAGGATCACCACCAGCGTGCTCCCCGGCCTCGCGCAGCGCGCGGTCGGCGGAGGTGTGCCGGCCCGCCTGCACGTCCGCGAAGGCCAGCTCGCGCAGGATGTCGGCGGCCAGAGCGGGCCGGTCCGCGGCGCGGGCGGCCAGCAGCGCGCGGTGCAGCACCACCGCTCCCTCTCCGTCGGATCCCCGCACCGCGTGGATCAGGGCGCTGCCCAGGGCGCGCTGCACCTCGGCCTGCGTAGCCGGGTCGCTGGCCCGCCGGGCCTCCTGGGCGGCGCGGCGCAGCGTCTCGACCCCGGCGTCGACCGCGCCCGCGTCCAGGGCAGCTGTTCCCGCCCGCAACAGCGACACGGCGATCACCCCGGCCCGCAGCCGCGGGCGCGGCGCCAGCTCAGGATCGCGGGCCGCGGACCGCAGCGCCGGCGACGGGACAAGCCCCTCGCGGGCGAACAGCACCTCGCACGACGCCAGATGCGCCGAGGCCAGCCCGCCGCGCCCGGCTGCGACCAGGACCCTCAGGAAAAGTTCCTGCGCGCCCTCGTCCAGCGGGTCCAGCGCGGCGGCGCGCCCCGCCGGGGCCATCGCGGCCCCGGCCTCGCCGGCGGCCAGCAGGCTCAGCGCCCGCCGGCGGAGCTCTTGCCTGCCCCGGGCTGCGCAGTCCAGACGGGCCAGCAGCAGCCAGGTGTCGAACCCCGGGCAGTTCCGCAGTTCGATTCCCTCCAGCAGGTCAGCGCCTATGTCCTCACTGGCAGCGAACCATCCTCAAGCGCCCGCACATCCACCCACAGCTCGCCCGGCGCCAGGCTCAGGGGGTCGCCGCACAGCAGCGAGGGCAGGCCCGAACTACGCCGCAAGTCCGCCAGCGACCAGCGGAGCGCACCCAGCGGGTCATCCGCCTCGCCGAACAGTTCGCCCGCCAGCTCCCGCCGTCCGACTGGACGCCCGGCCATCGCCACCCGGGCCAGCACCGCCCACGACTTCAGGCCGCGCGGAGGCGGGCACGGTCGCCCCTCGTCCTCAATGCGAGGAGGCCCGAGCAACCGTACCTGCCGCGTCACCGCCGGTCAACCTCAGCCCGGGACCGCCGCCGGGGCCTGGCCGCGCAGAGCCTGGACATCCGCGGTCGTGAGGCCGTTCCCGCCGATGCCCCAGTCCCCACTCTTGACCTCCTCGACGATCACCCACGTGACCGGACGAAGGTTCTCGCCCTCGATCTCCACCATAGTCTCGGTGAGCTGGTGGATCATCTCGCGCTTCTGCTCCGGGGTAAAGACCCCCTCGATCAGGCGCACATTGACAAGTGGCATGGCCTACTCCTTCCGCTTGAGCCTTCGACTAGATCGACCATGCACCCCCGCCGTGTGACCCAGCGTGTGACGGCACGGATGCACCCAACACAGGCGACCGCCCGGCTGACAGCGCAACGCCCCCTGCCAGCCGCCCGTCGCCGTCAGTTGCCCGTCATCACCTGCCCGGGATGAGCCGCGGCGCGGGTGACTCGGCTTTAATTACCGCATGGTGCTGATCTTCGGCTTCGGGCCAGGCCATCCGGAGGATCTGGGCGAGGTCGCCTCGTGCGTGTGCCCGAACTGTCATAACCAGGTGTTCCTCCACCACGTCCGTTCGAAGAAGTCGGTACGCCTGTACTTCGTGCCCGTGGTGCCCTACGGGACGGACGACTATCTGGTCTGTCCGGTCTGCAGCCGGGGCCTTCAGATCAGCCGCGCACAACTGCGTCACACACGCTCGATGTCCGACGCGACCGCTTCGTTCCGCGCCGGGCGGCTCACCGAGGCCCGGTACATGGCGCAGGTCGAGCGGTTCTGGCGTCAGCTCGGGGTGAGCCCCGCAGGCCAGGAGTTCGTGACTCCAGCCGGCCCCGGTGCGGCCGCCCCCGCCCAGCCAGGCCGCTCCCGTTAAGCCAGCCGCCGCTGCCGAGTACCCGCCTGTGGCTGGCGATGACCAGACGTCGTGGATATCGCAACTGAGCAAGCTGGCCCAGTTCCGACCAAGGGGGACTTTCCGACGCTGCCTTTGCGGCAGCCAAGCAACGCGTCCTGGAACAGAAGATGCAGGCTGAGCCGCCGGGGCCGACGGCATCGTCGTAGGCGGCGACTTGGTCGCCGCGACCGCCCGCGACGTCAGCATCGACACGAACCTGCTCGGCCCGCTGTGGGTCACGCAAGCGGCGCTCTAAGGCATGGGGTCGGTCAGGTCCTGGCTCTCGCCGGTCGTTCGGGTGCCGGGTGAGCGAGGTGACCTCATCGGTGCGCCAGGCGTGCGGCGGCATTGTGGCGAGGCCCGTCGATCTGGCTGCTGGCCGAGCTGATCGAGGGCGCCGCGCGCAGCGGCCAAGCGGAGCGTGCGGCCGGTCCGCTCGCCCAGCTCGCTGAGATAACGCAGGCCGCCGGACGGACTGGGCGCTGGGACCCTCGCGCGCACGGCGGCGATGCTGGCCGAGCGGAGTGCGGCCGAGCGGCTCTACCAGGAGGCGATCGAACGGCTGTCGCGCATCAAGATCTGTGCCACGCCAGCCCGCGCGCACCTCCTGTACGGCGAGTGGCTGCGGCGCGAGCACCGTCGCGTCAACGCCCGTGAGCAGCTGCGAGTCGCGTACGTGATGCTCTCGGACCTCGGCATGAGAGACGCTCGACGAGCTGACCCCGCAGGAGGCCCAGGTCGCGCGCCTGGCCGCCGGCGGCGCGGCGGTCAACCGCGTCTAGCCGTGTCAGCCGGGCGGCCAGGTGACGGCGTCGGGCGGGCACATGCGCCCCACCGCCGGGGCTGAACGGGCCGTCCTCGCGGTCAGGGTGCCGGGCACTGTGCGGCCAGGCGGCGGCCACCCTGGGAGCCGCGGACCACCGCGGGCTGCCGCTGCGTGCCGAACGCCCGCCACCGGCCGGTCAGCCGGACCACCGCGCCGCCGTCCGGGTGCACGGTAAGCCGGGCGGTCACCCAGCCGGACGACTGATCCCAGACCGCGGTGCCATCGATGGCGGCGTCGCGTCACCCACCGCACGCCACGCAGCGTGATCTTCAGGTCGGTTCCGCCGGAGAAGGTGACCCGGCCACCGCGCAGTCCCAGGTCCCGGTCGCCGCTGAGCAGCGGCCAGCGGCTCACCTCATCGCCCACGCTGGCCAGGGCCACGGTGGCGGCGCGGAGCGCCTGGCGGCCGGCCGGTTGCCAGGCAGCGGGCTCGCCGGGACGGCGTCGGCGAGTACCCGCGGATAGCTGCCGACAGTGTGGATCGGGGACACGCGGCCCGCGCACGAGGTGTTCTCGCCAGGCAGCCCGCCGGGATCGCGGACGAAGCGCTGATAGATCGACATGGCGCAGCGCGCTGTTGCCGTCCTGCTCGGTGACGTGGGTCAGGTTGGCCAGCGTCACCAGCCGGGCCGAGCGGCCCATCTGCCGGGCGACCAGGGTGGCGCCGTCCAGCCGGGGGTCAGCGAATCGAGGCTCCCGGACAGGATGAGCACCGGCAGCCGGGCCGGGACGAGCGGCGGGCGCCGGGTGATCGGCGGGATTGTGGTGCACCGGCGCGGGCCAGTCCAGGCAGGCGCTGTAGGCCTCGGTGTACTGGTCCATCGAGGTCCACTGGGCCAGGCTGAACGGCGCGAAGGTGCCGGCTGGCTCGCGGCGCAGCGCCGCCCGGTACTGCCGGCGCCGGACCGCGGGCGGCGCGGACCGGTCGAAGAGCTGCACGTAGTCGGTGCAGGACGACGGCGAAATACAGCCCGTCGCTGAACCCGGGCAGCGGTTCGTTGGTGTCGTCGAAGCCCAGGACAGCGCGGCCAGCCGGAGCAGCGGGGCGGCGTCGCCGCGGCGCAGCAGCGCCCGGGCGGCCGCGTCCAGGTCCTGGTAGACGACCGGGTCGAAGCCGGCGTTGTTGACCAGGTTGACGAGGGTCAGCGGGGTCACCGTCAGCCGCCCGCGGGTGCCCGACGCCGTGGTGGTCGGGCCGCTGACCGGCCGCCGGGCCAGCCGCCGGGCCAGCGCCCCGATCCGCGCCCAGGCCCGCCCGCCGCGGGTCGCCGCGGCGCAGGCCGCGGACCGCTCGCACGCCTGGGCGAAGGCCCGCCGGGCGGTCACGCACCGTCGTGGTGTACCAGGGATCGAGCCCGAGGACCTGATACGTGGAGTCCAGCGTCACCGAACGCAGCTGCCCGGGGTAGCGGGAGGCGAACACCTGGGCGAACCAGCTGCCGTAGGAATCCCCGTACAGGTCCACCCGGCCCAGCCGCAGGGCGCGCAGCACGCCGGCGACGTCCCGGGCCGAGTAGGCGGTGTTGAACAAGTCGGAGGCGTGCACCCAGCCGCCGTCCCGGTAGTGCCAGGTGTGATTCAGCCGCGCGCCGCAGGCCGCCACCAGCTGGTCGAAGTGGCGGCCGTGCTGTTTCGCGCCCGCATGCTCGAGCCCTGGGCACTTCACCGGGGTGGACGTGCCGGTGCCGCGCAGGTCGATCAGCAGCAGGTTGCGGGTCGCCAGCAGCGGCCGGCCATCGCCCGGTACTCCGGTTCGGAGCCGGTGGAGGCGTACCCGGGCCCGCCTTCTACGGCGAGGATGGTCCCCGCGGCGGCACCGGTGGCCGGCAGCCAGCGGAAGCCCACCTGGATCCGGGGGCTGGCCGCTGAGGAGTAGTCCAGCGGCACCGCCAGGCCCCCGCAGAAGGTGAGCGGTTTCGCGGCGCACCGGCGCAGGGTGATCGTGCCCACCTGCAGCCGCGGCCGCGCGGCTGGCGACCGCTGCCCGGGCCGCCGCGGGCGCCGGGCAGGCCGGCCGGCAGACGTCACCGCGGCTGCGGCGCTGGCGGCCATCGCGACGCTGGCGGCCAGCGCGGCCGCCCGGGTCTGAAGCGCCGCAGGGCTCTCATCTGGCGATCGTATCGGCGCGCCCCCTGAGGTGCCAGGACCAGTGCGGGCCCCCGGGACCAGCATGTTTGCGGCTGAGCTGGCCTGGCCGACGGCGCAGCGGGCACGTTGGCCAGCCCGTCAACCCGTCGCCGGCGGCCTGGTCTTCGAGCAGGCAGCCCGTTGGCTGGCAGGTAGCTTTCAGTCGCTGATGCCGGGTAGGTGCAGGTTCGAGCCGGGACAACCGGCGCCCGTGAGGGAGCGGAAGGAGCGACGATGATTGCCCGGACATGGCGGGGCTGGGTCAGGACTGAGCAGGCGGCGGCCTACGTCGAGTACATCACCAGGACAGGGCTGAGCGGCTACAAGCAGACACCCGGCAATCTGGGCGCGCAGATGTGGACGACAGATCTCGGCGACGGCCGGACCGAAGTCATGACGGTCAGCTGGTGGTCGTCACAGACGGACGTCGAAGGCTTCGCGGGGCAGAACATCGAGGTCGCCGTCTTTTACCCAGAGGATGACGACTACCTCATCGACCGCGAGACCACCGTGACCCATTACGACGTCGCCCGGACGGTGTGACCGGGCCCCGGCATCCTCTAGCGTCGTGCCATGCCTACCGGCGGCGCCGAAGGTCCTCCTCGGGTGCGATCGTGGATTACCGCGAAAGCGGTGAAGGGTGGCGCGAGCGGCATCGAGGGCATGGGTGTGCATGCCATCGAGGCGATCGCGGGCGGGGAAGTGGTCGCGGTCAAGGGCGGCCATATCGTTGATGGCGCGGTCGTCGCGGGCCTGCCTGAAGCGATCAGGGACTCGGCGTTCCAGATCGCGGCGGACTGTTTCCTGGCCGCGCTGACCCAGGACGAACACGACGGCGTGATGATGCGGGTGAACCACTCGTGCGAGCCGAATGTGGGCCTGGGCGGCAACGTCCTTCTGGTGAGCATGCGGGACATCGCGGCCGGTGAGGAGCTCACCCTCGACTACGCCATGTTCCTGACCGACCCTGGCTTCGCCATGGAGTGCCATTGCGGGGCAGCAGCCTGCCGGGGAACCGTGACCGGAATCGACTGGATGCGCGCCGACGTGCAGGAACGCTACCGGGGCTGGTTTTCCTGGTGGCTTGAGCGAAGATCACCGCGACCCGGGACGACCGGGCCACCGGAGCTGGGCAGCAGGCTGAGACAGTCTGGCGAGGGCGCAGGGGAGAAGGGGACACCGGAGGTGTCCGAGCGTGCCGCCGGGCAGCCACCTGACACCGGTGCAGGCCAATCTCGTCAGAGGTCCGCTCGTTCTGGCCGCCTGCTCACCACCATTCGCCTGGACCTGTGGTGCGGCCGGCCGGCCTGGCCGCAGCGGGAAGATCGGTGGTCCCTTGGGCGGCGCCGATTCTGCGCTCACCGGCGTTCTGCGTGCAGACTCGCGGAGTACGCCCCTGACGTGAGGGAATGCGCTGGTCAGGTATCCTTCCGCGGAGCAGCAAAGGAATCTAGGGGTGGGAAAGTATGGCAACTCAGACGACTGTCACGGTCACATGCGACATTTGCGGCGGCACGAAGGACGCGCGGACGCGGACTATCTCCTTGGATGGCCGTGCTCTTGAGATCGACCTGTGCGGGAAGGACGGCCGGGCCCTGGACAAGGCGGCCCAGAAATTCGTCCCGTTCGCCCGGAAGGTGGCCAGGGAGCCGGCCCCCCGCAGGACGGTCAGCTCCCGGCAGCACAGTGCTGACGTCCGTGACTGGGCCCGGACGCAGGGCATAGTGATCAGCGACCGGGGCCGGATCCCTGCGGATGTCGAGCGCAAGTTCGTTGCGGCCCATTAACGGCGGTCCGGTGGCCAGGTGAGCAGCCGCTCTACCCGGATCAGCTGATCCGGGTAGAGCGGCTTGCCTGCCTCCGGGTATGCGCCGTGCCTCCTCAGGTATGAAGTTTGGCCAGTTCGGCGGTGACCATCGCCTCGTGCTCCTCCTCGTCCCGGCGGGCGTCGGAGGGCTTCCAGCGGCCCCGTAGCAGCGGGATGGTGAGCAGGAAGAAGATGATGCCGCCGAAGCACACCCAGTACCAGGTCTTCCACTGGCCGGGCGCCTGGGCGGCGGCTTTCTGGACCGCGGCGGCGTGGGCCTTCAGGTACGGGAACACCTGCGGCGGGACCTTGGACAGCGCGGTCAGCTGGGCCGCATAGGGCGCCACGGTCGCCAGCTTGGGTGCCACCGCGATGACGCCCTTAATGGCGGGGCCGTTGGCGCTGATGGTGGACAGAATGGCGGTCCCCTTCGCGCCCCCGCCCGCGGCCGCGACGGCCTGGGCCGCCAGTTTCGGCGGGATGGCGGCCGGGTTGGGGTACGCGGCCAGTTTGGCGAACAGGGCCGGATTGGCCTGGATCACCGCCAGTTCGGGCGCGAATTTCTGCGCGTTGGCCAGCTGGGTCTTATAGGTGGTGGCGGTGGCCACGACCTGCGGGTGGGTCTGCGCGAACGTGATCTCGCTGCCATAGCGGGCCGCGTACGCGGACACGGTGGGCCCGTAGCTGATCAGTGGCGTGACCGAGTTGATGACGGCCGGGATGATCAGGAACGCGACGAAGATCGTGACCCGGATGATCCAGCCCCAGATGGCCAGGCCGGTGGCGGTGAGCGCGGGATTGCGCGCCTCGACGGTCTCGGTATAGCTGGCCATCCAGGGGCAGTAGGCCACGCCCAGGAAGAACGAGCCCACCGCCAGGATGATGGCGAGCGTGTAGTAGCTCGGGATGATGGCCCGCCTGCTCCAGGTACACCACGGTCATCACGGCGGCCACCACCCCGCCGATCACCATGAACGGCTTCCGGACCCGGAACCGGTCGGAGATTATCCCGATCAGGATCACGGCGATGACGTTGAATCCCCAGTTCCAGTTGCCCAGGCCGTTGGCGTCCTTGACGGAGAACCCGAACACCGTGGTCAGGTAGATGACGGCGAACGCGACGGCCGTGTAGTAGATGAGCAGCATCAGCGACACGCCGATAGCCGAGATGATCACGTCGGGCTTGAGCAACTGACGCCACGGGTGCCGCAGCGCGGCCTCGATGTCGATCCCCTTGGCCCGGGCCTCGATCAGCGCGCGGTCGCGCATCGTCACCATCAGCTGGTCACGCAGCCGCGGGGACAGTTCCCGCAGCCCGACCAGGGCGATCAGGAACACGACCAGGCCGGCGATGCCGCAGATGCGGTACTGGTGCGTCCAGATCCCCGGATTATGCACCACCGCGGGGATGGTGGCGCTGCCGACCACCGCGACGATCAGGCTGCCCAGGACCGGGCCGCTGGTCCAGAAGCCCATGGCCGTGGCCCGGCCCACCTGGGGCGAGAAGTCGCGGATCAGGGCCGGGGTGGCGACCAGGCAGATGCCCTCGACCAGGCCGACGACGAAGGTGGCGATGCCGAACGGCCACTTGCTGGTCGTGGCGGGGATGACGAACGCGGTGAAGATGCCGGTGAGCAGCAGCCCGCCGACCACGAGGTTGGCGCGGCCCAGCCGGTCGGCGAGCCCGGCGAACAACGAGCCGAAGGCTCCGATCAGGTTGCCGAAGGCCAGGATGACCACGAAGAACGTGAAGCTCATGTGCAGGTCGGCCAGGACCAGCGTGGACACCGAGCCGACCACGTACAGCTCGTAGTACAGCGTGATGGTGGCCAGCACCGTGATGGCCAGGTAGAGCAGGCGCGGCCCGGTATCGGGATAGGTATCCAGCTGGCGGCGCCACAGCCACGACGCCTTTCCTTGGCGGCCAGGGATTAAATCTGTCGCAGTCGCGCTCATGGCGGCCTTCCCTGCTCGGCGTGGTCGTGCCGGAGCAGCGACCACAGAAGTACGGCGGTGTACTTTAGCGCTGATAGCTTAAGAGTGTGTCGGCAGTGAGACAAGAGGGCGCCCTCGCCCGCACCCACGAAGGTGAGCCGGGGCTGCCCCGCGGCCGGAACGGGCTGCCCCTCGAGGCGGTGCGGGCGGCGCAGCGCGGACGGCTGCTGAGGGCGGCCATCGCCGCCGTGGCCACGACCGGATTCAACGACGTCACCGTCGCGGACATCGTGCGCGGCGCCCGGGTGTCCAGGGCCGCGTTCTACGCCCACTTCGCCGACAAGGAGGACTGCTTCCTCGCCGCCACCCGCGAGGGAGGGGAGCTCCTGGTGGACCGGGTGGCGGCCGCGGCCCGGCAGCTGCCGGGCGGCGCGAGCGCCGAAGACGTACTGCGGGCGGGCCTGGCCGCGTTCCTGGACTTCCTGGCCGGGGAGCCCGCCTTTGCCCGGGCCTTCTATGTGGACATGCCCGCGGCCGGGCCCCGCGCGGTCCGGCGGCTCGAGGCCGCGCAGCACAAGTTCGCCGGACTGAACCAGGCCTGGCATGAGCGGGCCCGCCGCGAGCACCCGGCCTGGCCTGCGGTTCCCTATGAGGCCTACTACGCGCTGGCGGGCGCCACGGCCGAGCTGGTGCGCGCCGAGGTCCGCCACGGCCGGATCGACGCCGTACGCGACCTGGAAGACACGCTGGTCGACCTGCACCTGGCCGTTCTCGCCGCCCAGCCGTGGGGGCGCCCGGGCTGAACGATGGCGGCCGCGCGCCGGCCGCCATGGCAGCGCGCCTGACCGTCACCGGATCCTGGACTGAATGAACCAGCGGATCGCGGTCACCGCGATGGCCAGCAGGGTGGCCGCGGTCATCGGGAGGAATCCGCTGGCGATCCACTGGGCGGCGCTGACGGCGAGGGCCGTGTGGGACGTACTGGCCACCCGGTCCCCGATCAGCCCGGCGACGGTGGCGGCGACGACATAGGCCAGCGCGGGCACCGGGATGATCCGGTAGACGGCCCGGGGCTGGATCGCGAGGGCAGCCGCCAGCGTGGCGGCCACCAGGGACACGCCGAGCACCGGGCCCGGGCCGGTGCCGGCCAGGACGGTGATGAGCGCGCCGAGCGCGGCCCCGCCCAGCACGATGCAAACCCCGGCCCCGGCCGGTCAGCGAACCCCACCACGACGGCATCGGGCCAGGCGGTGATGGCCGCCGGTGCATTTGCCTGCGCATTACGGAATAGCCCTGGGGCGTTACCGGATCGCGCCCGTGCATTTGCGCCCGCATTACGGGATCGGGCTCGTGCGCGCCCGGATAAGGCCCCGGCGCGCCGTGATACAGCGGCCGCGGGTCCGCGTCGTATCCTTGTGGGGTCGGCATTGTGGTCCTAAAGGTTAGCCGCTTCGGCTTGGCGAGGGAACTGCACGGGTAGTCTTCGCCGCAACAGTAACTACCCGCCCGGGAGGGAAGCGATGCGCCGGCGGAAGACCGGATACTGGCTGAGCTGTGTCCTCGCGGCACTGATCCTCCTGGTCAGCGGCTTCTCGCACTCGCTCGTCCAGGACGTGGGCAGCATCGGGAGTTCGCACGCTATCGCCAGCGGCCCCTCTATCGGCCCGCAGAACATCCTCCTTATGGGACTGGAAAGCCGCCGGGACTGGAATGGCAACATCCTGCCCGCGAGCATCCTGTCCAAGCTGCACGCGGGAAACGCCCAGGCCGTCGCCAACGGCGCGGGCGGTAATGACACGAATACGCTGATCCTCATCCACATACCGGCCGGCGGTAAGAAAGCGGTCGGCTTTTCGATCCCGCGCGACGATTGGGTGCATTTCGCAGGCACGGTCGGGCCGCAGCAGCAGGGCAAGATCGACCAGGCCTACGGCGTGAGCATGTTCTACGAGGAGGGGGAGCTACGGCAGCAGCATCCCGGCATGAGCCAGGACCAACTGGCCTTCCTGGGTAATGAGGCCGGCCGTACCGCGGCCGTGGCGACCGTGGAGAAGCTCACCGGGGTGCACATCGATCACTTCGCCGAAGTCAACATGGACGGGTTCTACGAGCTCGCGAAGGTGTTCGGCGGGGTGGAGGTCTGCCTCAAGCATCCGGTCCACGACGTCAACTCCGGCGCCAATTTCCCCGCCGGATACCAGCACCTGGACGCCGCCCAGGCGCTGGCGTTCGTGCGCCAGCGCGACGGCCTGCCCAACGGCGACCTGGACCGTACCCATCGCCAGCAGGCGTTCCTTGACTCGGTGATCCACCAACTGCGGGCCGAGGGGGTGCTCAGCGACCTGACCAAGCTGGACGCCCTGCTGTCCGTCGCGAAGCAGTACGTCATCACCGATGCGGGGTGGAACCTGCTCGACTTCGCCACCGAGATGCGCAGCCTGTCCAGCGGCAACCTGGTCTTCCACACGCTGCCGATCAAGGGCTTCGCCACGATCGACGGCCAGGACGCCAACGTGGTCGATCCCGCTTACATCACGTCGATCGTCCGGGGCACCTTTTACCCCCGGCCCAGCCCGCCGCAGCCCCATCACCGCGGCCTTACCGGCAGCCGGGCGATAACCGTCGATGTGCTGAACGGCGGTGACACGACCGGGCTGGCCGCGCGGGTCGCGGTCGGCCCTGGCGGGGGTGGGCTTCCGGGCCGGGCGGGTCGGGAACACGAGTGCCCTCGTCCAGCACCGAGGTCCGTTACGGGCCGGGAGCGTCGGCCCAGGCCGGCCCCATCGCCGCACTGTTCGGCGCGGCCGCCGCGGCCAGCGCTTCGGTGCCGCCGCACCAGGTCGAGATCCTGCTCGGCGCCAGCGCCACGCTGCCGCACATCCCGGCCTCCGCCACGCCGGCCGGCGCCGGGCACGATCATCCCCACCGCCGGGCCGCAAGGCGGCGCGGTCGTGGCTAAGAACGGCATTCCCTGCGTGAACTGACGCCGGCCCAGCCCGCGAGCTTGCCCCGGCCGTGGGCGGCCCGCAGCGCGCGTGTCGCCCCCCGGCTGGCCCGGCCGGCTGACCCGTCGTTTGACCGGGCCAGCCAGGGGCAGTTCATCCGCGTCGGAGGCGGGTGATCGCGGTGAATCCAGTCGAGCGGGTAATCCGGCGGGTAGACGCGACCCAGCAGCGCTCCACCCCGGGGGCCTTCGTCTTCGCGGTGACCAAGAAGTACGGCGACGACAACGGGGGCGTGCTGGTCTCGAACCTGGCCTTCTCCACCTTCCGGGCGCTGTTCCCGCTGCTCCTGATCCTGGTGACCGTGCTGGGCCTGGCCGCCTCCGTGGATGCGGGGTTCCGCCAGGATGTCATCAACGCGGTGGCCCATCAGATCCCCGAGGTCGGCACCCAGGTGACCGGGAACGTGCACCAGCTGCGGCGCTCCAGCGTCATCGGGCTCATCGTGGGCCTCGTCGGCCTGGTCTGGGGCGCGACCGGGCTGGCCCAGGCGGGCCTGTTCACGATGGAGCAGGTCTGGAACCTGCCCGGCCCCGCCCGGCCCGGCTACGTGCAGCGCCTCGGGCGGGCCCTGGAGTTCCTCGGCGTGCTCGGCCTGGGGGTGATCCTGACCACGCTGCTGGCCAGCCTCAACACCTACGGCAAGAAGGCCGTCATCTTCGTGATCCTGGCCGAGGTGGCGGCGGCCCTGGTCAACGTGGGCATGTACGTCATCGCGTTCCGGGTCCTGACCCCGAAGGGGGTGCCAACCCAGAAGCTGATCCCCGGCGCCGTGATCGGCGGGATCGCCTGGACCCTGCTGCAGATCCTCGGCACCTACCTGGTGCACCACTATGTGCGCAGCGGCTCGGCCTACGGCGTCTTCGGGACCGTCCTCGGCCTGGTGGCCTACATCTACCTGGCCATCGAGATCACTGTCTACGCCGCCGAGATCAACGTGGTGCTGGCCCGGCGGCTGTGGCCGCGCTCCATTGTCCAGCCGCCGCTCACCGAGGCGGACCGGGCCAGCATGGCGCTCCAGGCGCTGCAGAACCAGCGGCGCGAGGAGCAGCACATAGAGGTCTCCTTCCACGACCGTCCATCCGGCGACCCGGTGCCGGACAGCACCCCGCAGACGCCCCAGGAGGTCGCGCCGCCCGCCCCGGCCCCGGCCCCGGAGCCGGCTGACCCGGCTCGGCTCCCTGAGCCGGTGAACCAGAGCGGCAGTGCCCAGAACGGCAGCGCCCCGGACGGCGACCAGCACTGACTGGCACCCGGGGAACCTCGGCCCGGCACAGGCGCTCGACGCGCTCGGCGAGTGGCTCCGGGAGGCGGCCCGCTCTATCCGCTCAGCGACCTAATTAGCGGGATTTAAGGCTCTTATCCGGGCGAGTTCCCTGAAAGGTATCCCCAGGGTTTGCCGGACGATCTGCCTGCGCATATTCCTGCTTGATGTCATCCAGGGGGAGCAGGATAATCGTGTCCAGAATCGGTGCACGCCCGCCACGCGGAAAAAAGTGTCCGTACAGGGCATTTCGTGCCAGCACGGCATGATGCGGGCCACGGTGCGGGGCGCATCGCGGGTCCCGGCGCGGGCCACGGCTGCGGCGCTGGTCGCTGCGGGCGTCTCGGTGTCCGGCGTGATGTGCGGGGGAGCGGTGGCCGCCGCGGCCGCCCAGCCGGCCTCCCACCCCGGTGTCCCGCCGCACTACGCGCGGACCATCACGGTGACCAGCCTGGCCAACGCGGGACCCGGCTCGCTGCGGGCGGCGATCACCAGGGCCAACCTCAGCCTGCCGGGCCGCGCCACGCTGATCAGGTTCGCGGTGCGCGGCACGATCACGCTGTCCAGCCCGCTGCCCGCGGTGTCGGCGAACATGACCATCAACGGGGCGTCGGCCCCGGGGTACGTCCGGGGCGGCGCGCCGGTCGTGGAGATCGACGCCAACAGGCAGGCCGGGCTGGAGTTCGCGCCGGGCTCGTCGGGCGCGCAGTTGCTGGGCCTCGCGGTGGACGACGCCGGCGGTGACGGCATCACGCTGGAGGCCAGCAATATCACCCTCGACCGCAATTACATCGGCCTCAACTCTGTCCGGCGCGTCGTTCGGCAATGGCGGGGACGGGGTTTTCGTTGCGGCTTCGTCGCGGGGGAACACGATCGGCGAGAATCCGGCGGGCCAGTCCGGAGCGGTCTCCAACGTGATCTCCGGCAATGCCGGGAACGGCATCACCCTGTCCGGGTCCTCGGTGAACACGGTCGCCGCGAACCGCATCGGGACCAATGCCGCGGGCACGTCGGCCATCCCCAACCGCGACAACGGCCTGGCCATCGTCGGCCGCTCGCTATGCGAACGAGGTGGGCGGCACCGTGTTCGTGGACTCCGCCACCGGCAAGGCGAACAACCCGACCGGCAGCAAGGGCACCGTGACGCCGGTGTTCGTGGTCCCGCCGGACGGCAACCTGATCTCCGGCAACGGCCTGTACCGGCGTGCTGATCGACGACGGCGCCGGGCACAACGAGCTCAACGGGAACTTCATCGGCACCACGGCCCGCGGCGACGCCGCCCTGGGCAACGGCGCCAGCGGGGTGTGGATCGACGGGGCGAACCACAACTCGCTGGTCGGCTGCAAGTTCGTCAACAACCCGTTCGTCTACTACAACGTGGTCAGCGGCAACAAGCAGAACGGGCTGCGCGTCACCGACGCCAACGACACGGTCGTGCAGGGCAACTTCTTCGGCACCGGCGCCAACAACACCGCCATCGTCAAGAACGGGCTGAACGGCATCCTCGTCCAGGGGTCCTCGGCCGGCACCCAGGTGGGCGGCGTGATCCCGCTGGGGAACGTGTCCGCGGGCAACGGCCGCAACGGGATCAAGGTCACCGGCAGGGTGAGCGGGTTCACCACGTTCAACACCTTCGGCGGCCTGCTGGCCTTCAAGGGCGCCGCGCCGAACGGCCGGGACGGCCTGCTGATCACCGCCACCGGGGGCAACAACCGGTCCGCACCAACGTGTTCTCCGGGAACCGCGGCAACGGCATCGAGATCGGCGGCAACGCGTCCGGGGTCACCGTGGACCCGGACATCGCGGGCCTGAACACCAAGGGCAACGGCGCGCTGCCCAACGGCGGGGACGGGCTGCGGATCGACGGCACCGCGCACGATAACGTCATCGGCGGCTCGACGGCGCTCGGTGATCCCGCAGAACACGTTCTCCGGGAACGACGGGTACGGGGTGGCCATCTCCGGCCGGGCGCACGGCAACCAGGTGTTCACCAGCTTCATCGGGACCAAGATCCTGGGCGTGGTGGCGCTGGGCAACCAGAAGGGTGGCGTCCTGCTCACCGGGCACGCGCACGCCAACGTGATCGGGGCCTTCGGCCGCGAGGCCGGCCAACCTGATCAGCGGCAACACCGGCATCGGCGTCACGCTGCGGGCCGGGACGACCCGGAACCTGGTCATCAACAACTACATCGGCCTCGGCCGCCGGGGGCATCGGCTGCCGAACACCGGCCGCCCGGTCGTGAACCACGGCTCGCGCAACATCATCCGGGGCAACCGGACCTGAGCCCAGTGCTCCGGCGACCGCCTGGGGCGCCCCGTCCAGGGTGCCTCAGGCGGCGGCCAGCACCCCGACCCGGCGCTGGGCGGTCAGCCGGCTGCCTGACGTGCCGACGTAGCTGCCCGAGGTCGGCGCCACATCGCTGTAGTCCCGGCCGGCCGCGATCGTGACGTAGGCGCTGCCCGCGCGGCGGCCGTGGCACGGATCGAACGGCACCGCGATCGCGTCCCGGGCCCGGGGCACCACGACCTCGACCCAGGCGTGCGTGCCACCCTGGCCGATCAGGTGCCCGGACACGTACCGGGCCGGCAGCCCCACCAGGTGGCACAGGGCCAGCATCACGTGGGCCATGTCCTGGCAGACGCCGCGGCCGCCGGCCAGCGCCTCGGCGGCCGTGGTCCGCACCGAGGTGACCCCGTCGGCGTAGTCCAGCGAGGCGTGCACCAGGTCACAGATCCACTCCGCCCGGTCCAGCGGGGCCACGGCGCTGGCCGGGAGGCGGGCGGCGAGCTCACGGAGCCGGTCATCGGCGGCGGTCAGCCGGGTCGGCGGACAGCAGGGCCGGGCTGCGGGTGGCCTCGAGCGGCAGCACGGCGGGCCCGTCGCGGCGGATCCGCTCGACGATGGCGGTCAGCCGGAACTCCACGGCCTGGGCCACGTGCTCGGCCTTCAGCCAGGTGACCACGTTGCCGCGGGAGTCCCGTCCGACCCGGCGCCGGGCCTGCGCGCCGGTCACCTCGAGCTGGTGGGCCCGCCGGTGCTGGCCGCCGTGCCGGGTGGGGGGCACGATGACCAGCCGCTGCCGCAGCGACGCGCACCGGCGCGTCGTAGTCGTAGCGGAAACTCTGCTCGATGACGTAGGTCACCCGCCGGGCGGCGTCCAGGTCCAGCCCCCGGTGATCGAGCAGCCGGGACCGGAGTTGCTGGGGATCGAGTGTCATCGCGGCGCCTCCTCAGCCTGAACCACCATCGATTCCAGGACCGGGCCGCCGAACGTCGTCGCCATGGCCACGTCCGAGGCGTCGCGTCCCCGGCCGATCACCACCCGGCCCTTGCGCCGCATGTTGTTCCGGGGATCAAAGGTCCACCACCGCTGGCCGAGCCAGACTTCCATCCAGGCGGCGAAGTCCATCGGCGCCGGGTCCGGGGGCACGTCCATGTCGGGCAGGTACCCGAAGACGTAGCGGGCCGGGATGTTCAGCGCCCGGCAGAACGAGATGGCCAGGTGGGTGAAATCGCGGCACACGCCCCGGCCCGCCGCGTTCACGTCCGCGGCGGTGGACAGCGCCGTGCTGCTGCCGTACCTGAACTCCAGATGGCCGTGCACGTAGTCGCAGATGGCCTGGACCCGGCGGTAGCCCGGGGCCAGCGCGCCGAACCGGGACCACGCCTCGTCCGCCAGCACGTCGGGCAGGCAGTACCGGCTGGGCAGGGTGTAGATCAACGTGTCGTCGGGCAGCGCGTCGGGCGTGGCCTGCGCGGCGTCCTCATCCGCGTCCTCGGTGGCGTCGGGAACGTCGGCGATCGCGTGATAGCCGACACTGCACCGGCCCGCCGGGAGCACGGCCCGGGCGCACGGGTTGCCGTAGAGGTCGGTATAGCTCCGCAGTTCCAGCTGCGGCTGCACCGACCACCGCTCGTGGTCCACGACAACATCTTCGCCCGGACCCGGTTCACCCGGGACCGCGGATGCGGACCCGCGCGGCTGGACCTGGAAGACGACCGGCGTGTCGATGGCGGCCAGGTAGGTGAAGTCGCATCCCACCTGAATACGCCGGCGTCTCATGTCCCTATCGTCCACGGTGGATGTTTCTGCCCCGTTACGTCAGGTCCAGCCGCTCCGGCGCCGCCGCGGCTGCTGTGACTCATCTCACCCGGGGCCGCCGTCCGGGCTCAAGGAAACCGGGACCAGAACTAATGAAGCGGGATGATCCGGGGTACGTAGTGGTCAGGCTGCTGACCAGTGGCCTCTTCTGTTCGCTGGGTGCTGGGCCCCGGGCCTGGCTAGGATGCCAAGGCTGGCGGGCGGGGGTCATGGTGATTCGCGGCATATGTCCGATCTGGCGGCGGGCTCGCTGAGCCTGTCCGGGTAGACTGGCCGGCCACGGGACGCCACGGCCTGGGTAGCATGCCTGTCCGCCTTGAGTTCCCGGCCCCAACGGCAGCGGCCGATGGGCATCCCTGCAAACGGCGGAACGTGATGGGAGTCGGAATGCGCGTTCTGGTTCTGGGCGGCGATGGTTTCTGTGGCTGGCCGACCTCGCTTTACTTGTCGGACCGCGGCCACGATGTGACCATCATCGACAATCTGAGCCGTCGCAAGATCGACATCGACCTGGAGGTCGAGTCGCTGACGCCGATCAGGCCGATCGGCGAGCGGATCCGGGTCTGGGAGGAGGTCTCCGGCAAGGAGATCGGCTTCATCAGCCTGGACCTGGCCACCGAGTACGACAAGCTCGTCGCGGTGCTGTCTGAGCTGCGGCCGGACGCGATCGTGCACTTCGCCGAGCAGCGGGCGGCGCCGTACTCGATGCGGACCACGGCGACCAAGCGCTACACGGTGGACAACAACGTGCGGGCCACGCACAACCTGCTGACCGCGCTGGTCGAGACCAGGATCGACGCCGCGCTGGCGCACCTGGGCACGATGGGCGTCTACGGGTACGGGTGGTCGGGCAGCGCGCCGATTCCCGAGGGCTACCTGACCGTGAAGGTGCCCACCCCCGACGGTGAGCTGGAGCGGGAGATCCTGCACCCGGCCAACCCCGGGTCGGTCTACCACATGACCAAGACGCTCGACCAGCTGATGTTCGCGTTCTACGCCAAGAACGACGGGGTGCGGATCACCGACCTGCACCAGGGCATCGTGTGGGGCACGCAGACCCCGCAGACCAGCCAGGACGAGCGGCTGATCAACCGGTTCGACTACGACGGTGACTACGGCACCGTGCTCAACCGGTTCCTGATGCAGGCCGCGATCGGGCACCCGCTGACGGTGCACGGCACCGGCGGGCAGACCCGCGCGTTCATCCACATCCGCGACACCGTGCGGTGCATCGAGCTGGCCATCACCAACCCGCCCGAGGCGGGGGACCGGCCCCGGGTGCTGAACCAGATCACCGAGACCCACCGCGTCCTCGACCTGGCCAAGATGGTGGCCGACGTGATGGGCGTGGAGATCGCCTACCTGCCCAACCCGCGGGTCGAGGCGGAGGAGAACGACCTCGTCGTGCGGAACGACCAGTTCCTGGCGCTGGGCCTGCAGCCGACCACCCTGTCCGAGGGCCTGCTCGGTGAGGGCACCGACATCGCCAAGCACTACGCGCACCGGGCCGACCCCTCCAAGATCATCGCTCGCTCGGTCTGGAAGGCCGGCATGGAGACCTCCGACGACCTCATGACGGAGGTCCCCGGCCAGGAGTAACCGTCCGCACGGTCGCTTAATCTCTAACGCCCTCGCGGCGGCACCGGATCTCCGGCTGCCGCCGCGAGGGCGTTGTGGCGCCGGACGCCCCGGAGGACGCCGCCGGGACGGCACTCACGTACCGTGACGTGTCATGACGTCACGCGACCCGGCGCTGCGGTTCCGGCCGATCGCCGCGGCCGTCGTGCATACCGCCCGGCGGCATGCGTGGCGGATCCTGGTCGTCTCGATCGTGGTGTCCGCGGTGACGGTGGCGGTGGAGCTGGCCGCCGACCACCTGCTGGACCGGGCCGACCTGACCTCGGCGGTGGTCGGCGCCGTGTCCACCTCGACGGTGAGCCTGCTCGGCGCGGTGTTCCTGTCCGGCTTCCTGTGCCGGCTGGTCAGTACGAGCACGGGTCACCGAACACGGGGCCACCGAGCACGGGGCCACCGAGCACGGGGACCAGACGGAGCACGGGAAGACCGAGCACGGGAAGACGAGCCGGAGGCGGACGGCAGCCGGATCCGCGACGTGCTGCGGTCGCTGCCCTGGGGCTCGCTGATCCTGGCCGACCTGCTGGCCACCCTGATCGTCGTGGTCGGGCTGGTGGCCCTGATCATTCCCGGGCTGATCGCCATCACCCTGCTGGCCGTGGTCGGGCCGGTCATCGAGCTCGAGCGCCAGCACGCCGTGGCCGGCCTGCGCCGTTCCGCGCATCTGGTCCGGCCGCACTTCTGGCGGGTCGCGGCGTTCGCGACCCTGCCGCTGCTGGTGGCCAACGGGGTGGTGGGCATCCTGCCGGATCCGTCCGGCCCCACCGACGTCGTGACCACCCTGATCGTGCGGTCGATCGGCGAAGGCGTCGTCGAATCGGCGGTCGGCCTGCTGCTGGTGGAACTGTGCTACCGGCTGATCGCCGCCGATCACGCCGCGGCGCGCCCGGCGGCCCAGCCGGTGGGCTTACCCGAGCGCGGCCGCCGGGGCCGGCCGGCGCCTGGTGGTGACGCCCGGTGAGGGCCGGCTGGACCTGGCCGCCCGGGATCAGCGCGGCCAGGGTGGCCGCGAAGCGGCTGCCGGGGGCCTGGCGCGCGACGCGTTCCGCGTCCTGCGCCGTGTCCACGTCCAGCAGCTCCGGCACCTGGCGGACCCGCAAGCCCGCGTCACGCAGCCGGTCCAGCTGGACCCGGCCGGTGTGATCCGCCGACATCGGCACGCCCAGGATCAGCTGCGGATCCGGCTTGCGCAGGCCGAGCAGCCAGAAGCCGCCGTCCTCGGCCGGCCCGAACACGGCGTCCGCGTCCCCGGCGGCCAGCGGCTGCGCCACCGTCTCCAGCAGCCCGGGGGTCACCTGGGGGGTGTCCATGCCGATGAGCACGATAGGGACGGCGAGCTGCGCGTAGGCGTCGTCGAACGCGGCGGCGATCCGCTCGTCCAGCCCCTGGCCGCGCTGCGGCGATACCTCGAAGCGGGCCGGCAGCTCCGCCCGCAGGGTGCCCGGTGCGGCCCGCTGGTCATCCAGGGACAGCAGGTGCCGGGCGAACGAGGCGCTGGCCCCGGCCTCCAGCGTGTCGACGAGCGCCGCCTCGGCCAGCATCGCGGCTTCCTGCGGGGTGAACGGCGGGGTGAGCCGGGTCTTGACCCGGCCCGGCACCGGAGCCTTGGCCAGGACGATGAGCTGGGCCGACCGACGTGTCATGAGGCGAGCACCCGCCGCATGTCGCGGACGGTCCGCACCGTCCCGCTCACCGTGCCGGTGACCTTGGACCGCCCAGACCGGGGCAGGTAGGGGATATCCACCTCGTCGATCCTCCAATCGGCGGTGGCCGCAGCCATCACCATCTCCAGCGGGTAGCCGAAGCGACGGTCGGACAGGCCCAGCCCGAGCAGCTGCGCGCGGCGGGCGCAGCGCATCGGCCCGAGGTCGCGCAGCCGCACCCCGGTGCGCGCGGCGCAGTTCTACGGCGAGGACCTTGTTCGCGACCCGGGCGTGCACCGGCCAGCTGCCCAGGCTGCGGGTCATCCGGCGGCCCAGCACCAGGTCAGCGGAGCCGAGCCGGACCGGGCCGGCCACCTGCGGGAGGTCGCGGGGGTCGAGCGAGGCGTCCGCGTCCATGAAGCAGACGATGTCGCTGGTCGCCGCGACCAGCCCCGCGTGGCAGGCGGCGCCGAAGCCGCGCTGCGGTACCCGGACGACCGTGGCCCCGTGCTCCACCGCGATGCTGGCGGACGCGTCGGTGGAGCCGTTGTCGGCCACGATGGGGTGAAACCCGGCCGGCATCCGGGACAGGACCCAGGGCAGCGCCTCGGCCTCGTTCAGGCAGGGCAGGATGACATCGATCCGCATGGCCCGACCGTAGCCCGGAAGCACCCTGATCGACCCTTACAGAGCTGTGACGTATCGTCGCGCACCGTATGAGCCCAGGTTGACCGCGTGATTCGCTGCTGCCATGCGAATTCTGGTGACCGGGGCCGCAGGATTCATCGGCTCCCATGCAGTCGACGTCATGCGGGCGGCGGGCCACGAGGTCCAGGGCCTGGACTCGCTGACCCCGGCCGTGCACGCCGGGCGGCCCGATTACCTGCCGGACAACTTCGACCTGGCCGTGGGGGACGTCCGTGACCCCGACGCGGTCCGCCGGGCGGTGGCGGGCGCGGACGTCGTCTGCCACCAGGCCGCGCTGGTCGGCCTGGGGGTCGACCTGGCCGATCTGCCCGCCTACTCCGACGTCAACGTGACCGGCACCGCGGTGCTGCTCGAGGCCATGGGCCGCAGCGGCGTGCCCCGCCTGGTGCTGGCCTCGTCCATGGTGGTCTACGGGGAAGGCGCCTACGACTGCGCCGGGCACGGCCGGGTCCGGCCCGCCCCGAGGGACGTGAGCGATCTGGAGGCGGGCCGCTTCGAGCCCCGCTGCCCGCAGTGCTCAGCCCCGCTCACCGTGGCCACGGTGACCGAGGACGCCCCGCTGGATCCCCGTAACGCCTACGCGGCCAGCAAGCTCGCCCAGGAGCATCTGGCCGCCACCTGGGCCAGGATGACCGGCGGGTCCGCGGTCGCGCTGCGCTACCACAACGTGTACGGGCCGCGGATGCCGCGCGACACGCCGTACTCAGGGGTGGCGGCGATCTTCCGGTCCGCGCTGGAGGCAGGCCGGTCGCCCCAGGTGTACGAGGACGGCCAGCAGCGGCGCGACTTCGTGCACGTGCACGACGTGGCCCGGGCCAACCTGGCCGCGCTGCGGGCGGGCGTGCCAGGCTCGCTGCGGGCCTTCAACATCGCCAGCGGGGAGCCGCACACGGTCGGCGAGATGGCGGAGGCGCTGGCCGGCGCGTTCGGCGGTCCCGCTCCCACGGTGACCGGCCGCTACCGGCTGGGCGACGTCCGGCACATCGTGGCGTCGCCCGAGGCGGCCGCCCAGGGGCTCGGGTTCCGGGCCGAGACCCGGTTCGGCGACGGGATGGCCGAGTTCGCCCACGCGCCGCTGCGCCGCCCGGTGACGGCCGGGCGGCCCAGCCAGGAAGTCCCTCAGCCGGCCTGCCGGGCGTAGTCCGGGTCCACGACGATCGGGGCCGTCTGCTGCCGGGCCCCCGCCTGGGCCAGCGGGAGCCGGATCACGAACTGGCAGCCGCGGGCGATGTTCTGCACCGCGATCTGGCCGGAGTGCGCCTCCACGATGCCGCGGGCGATGCTGAGCCCGAGGCCGGCATTGTTGTCCGGGCCGGGGGTGCGGGCCGTCTCCGCGCGGAACGCCACGTCGAAGACCCGGGGCAGCGCCTCGGGCGGGATCCCGCCGCAGGCGTCCACCACGCTGACGCAGGCCATGCCGCGGTGCAGGTCACCCTGGACCTCGACCATCCCCTCCGAGGGGGTGTGCCGGATCGCGTTGGTCACCAGGTTGCGCAGCGCGCGGCCGAACTCATCCGCGTCGACCAGCACCGGCAGCCCGCGCACCGAGGAGCCGCGCAGCCGGACCCCCTTGGCGCGGGCCAGCGGCTCGGTGCTGGCCAGGGCCTCCGCCACCAGGTCGTCCAGCCCGACCAGGCGGCGGGACAGCCGCAGCGCGCCCGCGTGGATGCGGGCCAGCTCGAACAGGTCGTCGATCATGGCCGACAGCCGGTCCGCCTCCCGGCGGATCTGCGTGTGGTAGGTGGTCACCGTCTCGAAGTCGACCACCACGCCGTCCTCCAGCGCCTCCGCCATGGCGCGCAGTCCGGCCAGCGGGGTGCGCAGGTCGTGGCTGACCCAGGCGACCAGTTCCCGGCGGCTGGCCTCCAGCGCCCGCTCCCGGGTGTAGGACTCGGCGAGCTTCTCGTGCGCCAGGGCCAGCTCGTCGGACAGGGTGGCGAACTCGGCGGGCAGGCGGGCCTGGGGCGGCTCGTAGTAGCCGACGCTGCCGACGTTGCGGACCGCCTCGAGCAGCACCCGGCTGGCCGCGGTGACCCGGTGGCCGACCAGCAGCGCGACCGCGAAACCGGCCACGCCCGCGATGACCACCACGGCCAGCACCACGTTCCGGTCGTCCGCGGAGATCATCATCTTGTAGGCGATGACCCCGACCCCGGCGCATCGGGCTGACGATGACCACCGCGGCCACCACGAACAGGAGCGTGGCCAGCGACCGCCGGGCCAGCAGCCGGACGCAGAGCAGCCCGGCCGCCGCTGCGGCGACGGCGACCCCGGCGACGGTGTACGTCACCTGCCAGAGCGTGGGCGCGTCGATGCCTGTCATGCTTCTCCTGGTTCGTAGCGGTAGCCAACGCCCCAGACGGTGACGATCCGCCGGGGCGCCGTGGGGTCCGGCTCGATCTTTTCCCGCAGCCGCCGGATGTGCACGGTCACGGTCGAGGTGTCGCCGAAGGTCCAGCCCCACACGTGCGCGAGCAACTGCTCACGGCTGAACGCCTGGCGGGGACGGCGCATGAGGAACACCAGGAGGTCGTACTCCCGGGAGGTCAGGGCCAGCGTGCTCTCGCCCAGCATGACCGAGTGCGCGCCCAGGTCGACGACGAGGTTGCCGTCCTTGATGACGCCCAGCGCGGGCGGGTCGGGCAGGCCTCCGCCCCGGGCGCGGCGCAGCACCGACCGGACCCGCAGGGCCAGCTCGCGGGGGCTGAACGGCTTGGTGACGTAATCGTCGGCACCGGTCTCGAAGCCGACCACCCGGTCGGTCTCCTCGCCCAGCGCGGTCAGCATCACCACCGGGATGGGCCATTGCGCGCGCAGTCTCCGGCACACTTCCAGGCCGTCGATGCCGGGCAGCATCAGGTCCAGGACGACCAGGTCCGGCGGTTCGGCGGCGACCCGGCGCAGAGCCTCGTAGCCGTCGCCAACGCATTCCACGTGGTGCCCATCGCGCGTCAGGTAACGCCCGACGACATCAGCCAGGGTCGCGTCATCGTCGACCACGATGATGCGTCCCGGCCGGTCGGGGTTGGTATTCACTCTTACACCGTAGATGGCGCATGGCCTTTATGCCTCTGACCGGGACAGATCCGTCATCGGTCTGTAAGGGTCATTCCGCTGTCCGCCGACGTTAGGCTCAACGCCGCTGCCACCGGACCGGGCTGCTGTCCCGGCCAGACCCCGGAAGCCACACCCCGGAAGGAGGCGAACCGCGTGCTCGGTGAGCTGTATGAAGACGCTCTTACTGGCCTCGCGCGGCCGGAAATCGAGTACGAGGACGGCCGGCAGGACCCCGCTGCGGATCGATGACTGGCTGCACGCCATCCCGGGCGACGGCTCGATCCTGGACCGCTGCCAGGGGCACACGCTGGACGTCGGGTCCGGCCCCGGGCGGCTCACCGTGGCGCTGGCCGAGCGCGGCGTGCCGGCCCTCGGCATCGACATCACGCCCGTCGGCCGTGCAGCTGGCCCGGTCGTGCGGTGCGCTGGCGCTGCACCGGGACGTGTTCGCCACGGTCCCGGGGACCGGGCGGTGGGCGCGGGTCCTGCTCGCCGACGGCAACATCGGCATCGGCGGTGACCCTGATGCCCTGCTCAGCCGGGTGGCCGAGCTGCTGAAGCCGCTCGGCCAGGCGCTGGTCGAGGTGGAGCCGCCCGGCGCGCCGCTGGCCAGGGACATGGTCCGGCTGAGCCACGCGGGCAAGTGCAGCTCCTGGTTCCCGTGGGCGTCGATCGGGGCCGACCAGATCAGCGAGCTGGGCCTGCGGGCCGGGCTGGCCGTGACCGAGGTCTGGACCGACGCCGGCCGCTGGTTCGCCGCCCTGTCCCGGGGGATTGATTCGTGACCGCGAAGCTCAGGATCGCCGCCGCGGCGGCGGCCGCGGCCGCGCTCACCACGCTGATCGTCCTCACGGTGCACTCGGTGCTGTTCGCGCGGATCGGCACGCTCCCGGTGGCGCTCGGCCTGTGGGCCCTCTTCGCCGCCGGCGCCTGGCTGGTGCTGCGGCTGCCCGGCCGCTGGGCGGTGGCCCTGATCGTCGTCGGGGGCATCGCCATGCAGCTGGCGGCGCTGTCCGCCGGACCCCAGGGCAGCGACGATCTGTACCGCTACATCTGGGACGGCCGGGTCCAGGCGGCGGGCATCGACCCGTATCAGTACGCGCCGGCCGCGCCGCAGCTCGCCTCGCTCCGCGACCCCTTCCTCTGGCCGGCGCACGCCCCGTACTGCGTCCCCGCTGGCCTGCGGCTGGACGGCTCCACCCAGCTCGCGGACCCCGGGTGCACCAGGATCAACCGTCCCATCGTGCACACCATCTACCCGCCGGTGGCCGAGGCCTACTTCCTGGGCGTGCACTACCTGTCGCCGGCCGGGAGCGGGACCACCCCGATCCAGGCGGGCGCGGCGGTCTGCGCGGTCCTGCTCACCGCTGCTGCTCCTGTACGGCCTGCCGAAGGTGGGCCGGGACCGCAGGCTGGCGGTGCTGTGGGCGTGGTGCCCCACGGTGGCCCTGGAGGCGGGCAACAACGGGCACGTGGACGTGCTCGCCGCGGGCCTCAGCCGCGGCCGCGCTGATCCTGCTGGCCCGGCCCGGCTCGCTGAGCCGGTCCGCGGGGCGGGCTTCGCCGCCGGGCCCTTGCGCCGCGCCCTGGCCGGCGGTGCGCTGCTGGCCCTGGCCATCTGGACGAAGGTCACCCCGGTGCTGATCGCCCCCGCCGTGCTGCGGCGCCGCCCGGTCGCGGTGATCTGCGCGGGCATCACCGCCACGGTGATCGTGTACCTGCCGCACGTGCTGGCCGTGGGCAGCGGGGTGATCGGGTTCCTGCCCGGCTACCTGCAGCAGGAGGGGTACGCGAACGGCTCCCGGTTCCTGCTGGTCGGCATGCTGGTGCCGGGGAAGTGGGGCTTCCTCGCGGCGTTCGCGATCCTGGCCACCGTCGCCCTGGTCGTGCTGCTGCGCGGTGATCCGGACCGGCCCTGGCGCGGCGCGCGTGGTGATGACCGGCGCGGCCCTCGCCGTGGCCACGCCCCCGTTCCCCTGGTACGCGATGCTGCTGGTCATGCTGGTCGCCTTCGACGGCCGGGTGGAGTGGCTCGGCTTCGCCATGGTCCGCTACCTGGCGAACAGCTCACCCCTGCCCGGGGTGCGGATTCCCGTCCTGGACGCCCTGCGCGCCGCCTACGGCCTGGCGCTGGCCGTGGTCGTGGTCGTGGCGCTGATCCGGTGGCGCCGGTCCCGCACCATGCTCCAGCCCGCCCCGAGCCGCGGCCCCCGCCGTCCCCGCGGCTGCCCCGGAGGCCGTCCTCCTGCCTTGATCATGGTCAAAAGAAGGGTGCGATAGGGGGACGCAGGGAATCCGCCAGCCAACCCGAGCACCATCCAGCTACCCGGCTGTGCGCCAACCAGTCACCCGGACGGCCGGAGCTCCGAGCGCGGCACGCCCCCACCCATGCAGGCCGCCACACCGCTATCACCAGGCGGCCCACCCACCCGCCGGGCCACAATCACCGTGGCTAAATGCACGGCATGGCTGAGGCGGAACAACCGATGGCGCAGGCCGAAACCGTGGCGATGGCGTCGGTGCAGAGACCGCGGTGGGTCAGTTCTTCTGCGGGCTAGCAAAGGTGCCGCGTCCGGGCACTGTGTATGCGAGGCCTTCCTCAACCAGGACGCCGATGGCCTTGCGGATGGTGCCGACCGCCAGCACGGTCTCACGAGTCAGGTACGTGATCGAGGGCAGCGCCTCACGCCGCCCGATCTCCCCGGACTGGATCCGGGCACGCAACTGCGAAGCGAGCTGCAGGTAGCTCGGCTCCGGTGCGTGCACGTCGATCACATAGCGTCCCATGCTGATCAAGGTAACCGGTGGTCATGGAAGGTGGGCCAGCCATGGCTGCCATAGCTGGCATACTGATATAGCATCCGAACATGAGCGATTATCACCCGCCATTCAGCACACCTAACCCGGATCCCACCGCAGCGCCGGACGAGGAGACCTGATGAAGATGCAGCGTGACTTCCCCCGCCACAGGATCTGGCGCGAGTTCATCCCAGGCCGGACCGTCTACGTCGCCCGGTCCCGTCACCCCGCCGCCCGCCCGCACACCGTCGTCACCCCCGACTACGCGAACTGCTCGCCACACTGACCGAAGCCAGCCAGCCAGGCGGCACACCATGACCAGCACGGTCACCACGCGTCCTGGGGCCCAACGCTGGACGACTATCGTGGACGGCGGCCGGCTGCGCCAGTTACGCCCGAGCACGAGCTATCCCAGGAAGAACTCGCCACCCACGCCGGGATCAGCCTGACCACCATCCGCCGCCTGGAACGCCAGCCCGCCGCACCCTGCCGCTGCCGCACCCTCGGCCGCCTCGCCGCCGCCCTAGGCGAAGACCCCGCCCGCCTCACCCCCGCCGCGCCGCCCTGAGCTGCCCGGCTGCGCCACGTGCACGTCCGCGGTGACCAGGCAGTCAAGGATTCCGTCAAGAAGGCCATCACGAATGGCCCCGCACACTGGCCGCACGGGGGAGAGAGGCGGACCAGTCATGCACCAGGCCATCACCCCAGCCAGCGCAGCGGCGCCACTTCCGCGGCGGTCCGACGCCGGGACAGTCCGGGTCAGCGGCCGGGACATCGACGGGCTGATGCTGTGCGGGGAGATGTATGGCGCACCGTATGACCTGCTCGCCGACTACCTGAACGTCCAGCCGGACCGGCTGCGCGGCATCGTGGCCCGGTGGCGGGCCGCCGGATACGCCGAGACCGGCCAGCTCGGCCCAGGGCCGGCGTGGTGCTGGCTGACCCGCCCCGGCCTGGCCGCCCTGGGGCTGCCGTTCGCGGCTGGCCGCCCGTCGCCAGGACGGCTGGCGCATCTGCGCGCGGTCCTGGCCGCCCGCCTGGCGCTGGAATCCAGCCCCGCCGGGCAAGCGGGCCAGCCCTGGTGGCGCTCGGAACGCCGCATCCGCGCCGCCGCCGGCGGCCGGGTCGGCGGCGGCCACATCCCCGACGCCGAAGCCTGCTGGGCCGAGATTCCTGGCAGCCCCTACCGGGGGAACGGTGGGCCATCGAGGTCGAGCTGACCCCCAAGCCGCTCGCCCGCACCGCCGCCATCATGGCCGGGCTGCTGTACCGCCGCACCGGCTACAGCCCCGGCGCGAAGCCACACGACCGGCCCCGCTATGACCGCGCCGTCTACCTCGTCGCCCCCCCGCCCGCAGCGTCGTCACCCGCGCCGCCGCCACGTTGCCCGCACCATTGCAGGCCCGGATAACCATTCGCGACCTGCCCCCCGAGGCGATGCTGTGGTGACAGCACCCACGGCCCTCAGCCCGCCGACACCCGCCTACCCATTTCGGATTCGGCGTGTACTCGTACGTGCCAGATATCGGCCCTGATCAAGGATCGCTGCGGGTCGGGGGGCTGGGCGGGGCTGACCGGGTGCCAGACGTCGAAGCCGGGAGGGGAGCGGCCGGTGGCGGGACGACGTCCCGGCGGTGGGGGCGCCTGCTGGCCGCCGGTTGGGGCCGCCCGCTGTTCGCTGGTCTGGGGGCCCTGCTGTTCGGGGGTCTGGGGTGCCTGCTTGCGGGCCGGGGCGCCTGCTGGTCGCGGGTCCGGGCGGCATGCTTGCGGGCCTGGGGATGCATCCGGCGGCAGCGCAGCGCGTAGAGGACCGCGGACCCGGCGAACAGGACGCCGGTCACCGCGAGCCAGCGCCACAGGTACGGCTGCGTGGTCAGCCCGCTGGCCCGGTGGTACTCGGGCTCGGACAAGCCCAGGATCAGCGGGAAGAAGGCCAGCAGCAGCAGCAGCGAGAACGCCACCGGGATCCGCACGTAGTTGATCACCGGGGGGCCCGGGACCGCCCCGGGCGCCGGTGGCCGCCTGGCGGCTGGCGCGCCTGCGGGCCGCCCCCCAGGGCAGCAGCCGCTGCACCGAGAGGTCGGCCAGCGAGTACAGCGGGAACAGCAGCAGGTCGTGGCCGATGATCGCGACGGCGAACCAGATCGCGAAGCCGCGGAACTGCCCGGCCGCGATCACCGCCCGGACCGCGTAACCGGCCAGCGCGAACGCGGCCAGCAGGGCCAGCAGGTGCAGCGGGTTGGCCCCGTACCAGTGCCGGATCCGGCTGGTGAGGGTCGCTGCCGCGGGCAGCCACGCCCGTCACACCTGCTTCAGGAAGGTGATCTTGTTGACCCATTTGGTGTTATGCACGCCGGGCGCGTTCGGGATGATCGTCCGGGCCGGGTAGCCGTGATCCCAGGGCAGCACGTGGCCGTTGAGCGTGACGGCCAGCAGGGACTGCGGATCGGCCACCTGGCCCGCGGACAGGACCGCCGACTTGAACGCGCCGACCTGCTGGATCGAGTTCGACCTGCGCCCCGGCCGGCGTCCGGCATCCCGGCCAGCCGGGCCAGGTCGGCCAGCCGGACGCCGGTCCAGCGGGCGGCCACCGACCAGCCCTCCACGCAGGCGATCGGCAGTTCCACGGCGTGCTGCGGCAGGCCGCAGCAGCTGGGCCTGGGTCAGCGTGACGGTGCGGGCGCCGATCAGCGTGAGCCGGTAGCCGGGGCCCACGTCCGCGGCGGTCAGGCCGATCGACGCCGCGGTCCGGTTGACCGGCAGGTAGTGCGGGGCGGTCGCGGACAGCCCGCGCGGCCCGAACAGGGACGTGCGCCGGGTCCAGCCCGCCGATGGACTGCCCGACGACCAGCCCGGCCAGGGTCAGCGAGGCGCCGCCGACCGCGGCCAGCAGGCCGCGGCGGGAGATGGTCGGGGCGCGCGGGTGGGCGGCGCGCAGGCCCGCGCGCCGGCCCGCGGCGTCCGGCGCTCGGGGTCCGGCTCTTCGGGCCTGGTCTCCGCCAGCGGGGTGCGCAGTTCCCGGCGCAGGCTGCGGGAGCGCAGGCCGCGTCACCATCCGGGGGAACTTCAGCGCCACGTGGATCACGAAGCCCGGCGATGAACACCCAGGCGCCGTAGAGGTGCGCGGTGTAGAAGGAGAACGGGAAGACGTAGTAGTTCTGGATGTCGAGGATGCCGGTGGCGAACTCGAACAGCACGCCGCCGACCAGCATGATGAGGCTGACCCGCTCCAGGATCTGGGCCAGCGAGCGCACCGGGGGCCAGGCGAACAGGCGGGGCAGCACCGACCACAGCTTGGCCAGCACCACCGGCAGCAGCGCGAGGCCCAGCGTGATGTGCACGCCCTGGTCCACCCGGTACAGCCAGGACGGGTGCGTCGGCCAGGAGAACATGTAGAACCGGAGCAGGCCCGCCCCGGGCGTCTGGTCGTTGCCGGGCAGCAGCGGGTCGTAGGCCGCGTAGGACAGCAGGCCGGTCACCGCGAGGATGGTCAGCCCGGCGAGCAGCACCACGCCCAGGACCGAGGTGAGCCACAGCCCGCGCAGCGGGCTGCGCCAGGTGCCGGGCCGGAACGGGCCGGGCGGCGGATGCTCGGCCGGATGCCGGGCCGCGTCCGCGGCCCGGCGGACCAGGGGCGCCGCCCGGTTGCGCTCCGCGGCGGCCGAGGCCGCCAGGGCGCGGCGCCGCCGCGGGCCCGGCGGCTGCGCGCTTCGCGGCGCTGCGGGCAGCGCGCCGCAGCCGGGCAGCGCGCTGCCCTGGTCCCCGGTTCCGGCCCCGGCCATGATCTGACGGTATCCGCATCAGTGCAGGTGAGGGCGGTTTCGTACCGGACGGTAAGAACCTCGTAAGAGCCGCCGGCGGCACTGCGGCGGCTGGGATGCCTGATGACCAGCCGGGCGCGTGAGCCGTCAGCGGGTCCGGCGCGGCGCCGTGTTCAGCGCTGCCCTCAGCAGGCATCCTGGCGGGCCTGGATGGCCTGGCCCAGCCGGACCAGCGCGTCGGCGAACGCCTGCTGCTCCGCGGGGGAGAAGCCCTCGAACAGCTCGGCCATGGCGTCCAGCCGGGGCTCCAGCGCCTGCTCGGCTTCCCGGACGCCCGGCCGGGGACAGCTCGACCAGCGTGGCCCGGCGGTCGGTGGGATGCGGGCGGCGCACCACGAGCTGCGCGTCCTCCAGCGCATCCACCATCGCGGTCATGTTCCGCGGGCTGACCCCGAGCTGGACGCCGAGATCCCGCATGATCGCCGGGCCGCCGCAGTGCAGCGTCTGGAGCAGCCGGAGCCGGGCGTAGCTGAGGCCGCCGCAGGCCCGGCCTCCGTCCAGCGCAGGAACGCGGACGGTGAAGCGGGCGGTCTCCGCGACCAGGGCCGGCGGCGTTCCGCCTCGGGCAGGCCGGCCAGGGACACCGGCTCCGGCGCCGCCGCCAGGGGGTCGCGCGGCCAGGCAGCCGGCAGGCCTCCGGCGGTCCAGCTCCGCGCGCCTGGTCCGAGCTCCGATACCTGCCAGACCAGCCTACCTGGGGTGCTTCGTTGACACGATTATTACCAGCGGTAATATGTACGCAAGTGACTTTCACCGGGTCAACAATCTGATCGCCCGCAGCGAACGACTCAGGAGGAGCTGAGCCATGACCACAGCCGACGGGCAACCGCAGCCACGGGGTACCGGCGGGTGACACGCCGGACAGCGTGCTGGCCGGCCCAGCACCTGGACCTGGACCCGGCCCGCTCGTCGGTCTCGCTGCAGCTCCAAGACGATGTGGGGGCTGGTCACGGTGCGCGGCGCGTTCGGCGAGCTGGCCGGGAGCGCCGAGATCCTGCGCCGGCGGCGCGGCCCGCGGCCGGCTGGAGATCGGCGCGGCCTCGCTGAACACCAGGAACGCCAAGCGGGACAAGCACCTGGCGCTCGGCGGACTTCTTCAACGCCGCTGAGCACCCGTCGATCGTGGCCGACCTGGCCAGCGCGACCCGGACCGGTGACCGCGTGGCCGTCAGGGCACGCTCACGGTCGCGGGGGTGACCCGGCCGCTCAACTTCACCGCCACGCTGGCGGACGTCAGCCCGGCGGCCGTTCACGCTGCGGGCCGAGGGCGTGGTGGTGGACCGGGCCGACTTCGGCATGCACCTGGAACCAGCTGGGCATGCTGCGGGCCCGTCCACCGTGGACGTGGTGGCCCGTTTCACCCGGTCCTGACCCCGGCCGGCTCGGACGCTCCGCACCGGCGGCCTGAGCCCGGCCGCGACCCGTACGGTGGGACTGTGCGTGCATGGGTAGTGCATCAGCCCGGGCCGGTCGCCTCCGGCCCGCTGCGCCTCGTCGAGCGCCCGGTCCCCGAGCCCGGCCCGGGCCAGCTGCTGCTGCGGATCCGCTGCTGCGGCGTGTGCCGGACCGACCTGCACCTGGCCGAGGGAGACCTGCCGCCCAAGCGGCCGGACACCACGCCCGGGCACGAGGTCGTGGCCGAGGTGGTGGCGGCCGGGCCGGGCACCCGCCGGTTCGCGGCCGGCGACCGGGTCGGGGCGGCCTGGCTGGGCGGGACCGACGGGTCCTGCGTGTTCTGCCGCCGGGGCCAGGAGAACCTCTGCCCGGCCTCGGTCTACACCGGCTGGGACTTCCACGGCGGCTACGCCGAGTACATGGTGGTCGCGGAGGCCTTCGCCCACCCGCTGCCGCACGGTTTCAGCGACGCGGAGCTGGCCCCGCTGCTGTGCGCCGGGATCATCGGCTACCGGGCGCTGCGCCGGGCCGAGGTGCCGCCGGGCGGCACGCTGGGGATCTGGGGGTTCGGCGGCTCCGCGCACCTCGCGGCCCAGGTCGCCATGGCCCAGGGCGCCGCGGTGCACGTCTTCACCCGGGGCGAGGCGGCCCGGGAGCTGGCCCGCTCGCTGGGCGTCGCGTCGGCGCAGGACTCCTTCGACCCGCCGCCGGTGCCGCTGGACTCCGCGATCCTGTTCGCCCCGGTCGGCACCCTGGTGCCGCCCGCGCTGAGCGCCCTGGACCGGGGCGGGACGCTCGCCATCGCCGGCATCTACCTGACCGACATCCCGGAGCTGAACTACGAGCGGCACCTGTTCCAGGAGCGCCAGGTGCGCAGCGTGACCTCCAACACCCGGGCCGACGCGACCGAGTTCCTGACCCTGGCCGAGCGGCTCCGGATCAAGGTCACCACCACGCCCGTACCGCTTCGACCAGGCCGACCAGGCCCTGGCCGACCTGGCCGCGGAACGGGTCCACGGCGCCGCCGTGCTGTCCATGGCCTAGCGAAGCGAGCAGCAGAGCGATGAGCGACACGGCGGCGGACCGAAGATGAGCGAGGCATCCGCGGAGCAGCGGGCGCGCAGCTGCTCAGCGAGGTTCCGCTGCTGGATGGGCACAACGACCTGCCCTGGGCGCTGCGCGACGCCGGGTGCGCCGGCCTGGACGGCACGGACCTGAGCCAGCCGGTCAGCTTCACCCAGACCGACCTGCCGCGGCTGGCCGCGGGCGGGGTCGGCGGCCAGTTCTGGTCGGTGTACGTGCCCGCGACGCTGGCCGGTGAGGCGGCCGTGGCCGCCACCCTGGAGCAGATCGACCTGGTGCGGCGGATGATCCGGCGCTACCCGGGCCAGCTCGAACTCGCGCTGACCGCGGAGGACGTGCAGCGGATCTTCGCGGCCGGCCGGGTCGCCTCGCTGCTCGGCGCGGAGGGCGGTCATTGCATCGCCTCCTCGATGGGGGTGCTCCGCGCGCTCTACGCGCTCGGCGTCCGCTACCTCACCCTCACCCATAACGCCAACGTGGCGTGGGCCGACTCGGCGACCGACGAGCCGAAGGCCGGGGGACTGACCGAGTTCGGCCGGGCGGTAGTCCGCGAGATGCAGCGGCTGGGCATGCTCGCCGACCTGTCCCACGTGTCGCCGGCCACCATGAGCGACGCGCTGGACGTCGCGGAGGCGCCGGTCATCTTCTCCCATTCCAGTGCCCGCGCCCTGTGTGACCATCCCGCGCAACGTGCCGGACGACATCCTGGCCCGGCTGCCGGGGAACCGGGGGGTGTGCATGGTCACCTTCGTGAGCTCGTTCGTCTCGCCCGAGTGCTGGGCCTGGGAGCGCGAGCTCACCGCGGAGCTGGAGCGGCGCGGCGCCGACCCCTGGGAGCTGTCCGTGCGGGACCGGGTCCGGCGCGAACTCGTGGCGGCCAGCCCGCTGCCCCGGGCGACGCTGGCCCAGGTCGCCGACCATATCGAGCACGTCCGCGAGGTGGCCGGCGTCGACCACGTGGGGCTGGGCGGCGATTTCGACGGCACCGACCAGCTGCCCGACGGGCTGGAGGACGTCTCCTGTTACCCGGCGCTGATCGCCGAGCTGATGCGCCGCGGCTGGACCGAGGAGGACTGCGGGAAACTGGCCGGGGGCAACATCCTGCGGGTCATGCGCGAGGCCGCCGGGGCGCGCCCGGGAGCTCTCCGCGCAGCGCCCGCCGTCCACCGCCCGGATCGAGGACCTGGACGGCCCGGCGTGATCCGCGGCTCAGCGCACGGTCAGCCGGCGATCAGAGCAGCTCGCGGAACAGGCCGACCAGGTAGCGCGCCCCGTCCCCGTCGGCGTCCTTGGCCGGGTTGTAACAGGCCAGCGACAGCCCGGCCAGGGCGGGGCTGGCCAGCAGCGGCGCGCATCAGGCTCGGTGAGCTCGTCGCGGGACAGGCCGCCGGGCATCAGGTAGTCGGTGGCCGGGAAGGCCTGCTCGTCCAGCACGTCCACGTCGAGATGCACCCAGTACCGCCCGGCGGACCGGATCAGCTGGTCGCGGGCGGCGGCGCCGGCCGCGGCCATCCCCTGCTCGCGCAGGCCGGCCGGGGTCAGCTCCGGATCCAGCCCGGCGTCTTCCGGCAGGACGGAGCCGTACTCGGCCGCCTCATCCCGGTCCCGCTGGCCGAGCAGGGCGAGCTGACCCGGGCCGACCAGCGGTGCCCCGATATCCGCGGACCAGGCCGCCGGGCCGTTTCCGGTGATCACGGAGATCGGCATGTCGGCGGGCTCGCCGGTGGTGGAGGTCTGCCCGTCGTAGAGGTCCAGGTGGCCGTCGAGGTAGGCCAGCCCCACCGCGCCCAGCGCGTCCCGGGCCCCGCTGAGCGCGCCGGGCAGCAGCGTGCAGCAGCCGCCGACCAGGAAGGGCAGCCGCCCGGCCGCGATCTGCTCGCGGGCCAGCGACCGCAGCGCCTGGGTGGTGGCCAGCACCGACGGCCAGCCCAGCACCCCGGTTGCCGGATCCCGGTCCCGGCCGACCAGCCGGACAGCCAGGTCACCGGCGTCCGCCGCGCCGATCGCGTCGGGCAGCCCCGCGTCCCGCAGGGCGGCCGGGGACAGTTCCGTGCCGAACGGCTCGCTGTCCGGGGTCAACCGCGTTGACGCAGTCGATCGGCACCCCGGTGGCCACGATTCGCGGCATGACACGGCGATCAGCTGAAGTGGGTCTTCGGCCGGGGCTGGAGCTCGCCGTCCAGGTAGACGTCCACCTTCTCGTCGTAGAAGCAGGCCAGGCCGGCGACCTTCTGGCTCTCCGGCAGCGGGGTGCGGTAGATCCACACGATGTCGGTGTGCAGCTGCTCACCGGCCTGCACCGACCAGTAGCTGGCCGTCCCCTTGTACGGGCAGTGCGTCTGGGTGGCCGAGGGCCGCAGCAGGTCCATCCGCACGTCGGTCAGCGGCACGTAGTAGCGCGGCGGCAGGCCGGTCTCGAACAGGATGCGTGGCTGCCGGGAGTCGGCCACCGTCACCCCGTCCACCTCGACCCGGACGTGCCGGGAGCTGGCCAGGATGTCCACCCGGGAGTAGGGGTCGCGCGGGTGGGTGTAGACCGGCTCGTCTTCCTCGAACCACTCGCTCATCGCGTCCCAGTCCAGCCTGACCAGGCCGCGCAGGTCCTCCAGCGGAGAGTCGGGGTAACGCCGGGCGGCCCGCTTCGCGGTGGCCCCGGGCACCCGCACGTGGTAGAGCTGCGCGTCGCCCCGGCTCGGCGAGTGCTCGGTCTCCCCGGCCTCGACCAGCTCGGCCCGGACGTCCGCGGCCGGGAAGTAGTACACCGGGAAATAGGGCCATTCCCAGACCAGCACCGGCTGCCTGGTGTCCGCGACGAGCTCGCCCCCGAGGTAGGCGCGGACCCGCTTGCGCCCCGTCTCGGTGCGGACCCGGCCCGCGGTCTTGGTCCCCGTGGTCCCGGTCATAGGGTCGCCTCCCGTCCCTGGGTCATGGCTGTGACATCGCTTCTCGCCCAGTAGCGTCAATGTATGCGACTCGGTGTCCTGGACGTCGGCTCCAACACGGTGCACTTCCTGGTGGTTGACGCCTATCGCGGCGCGCGGCCTACCCCGGTCTACTCGCACAAGGCCGAACTGCGGCTCGGTGACCACCTCGAAGGCGGCACGCTCCTGTCCGAGGAGGGCGCACAGCAGCTGCGCGCCTTCGTCCGCGAGGCGCTCCAGATCGCCGAGGACAAGGGGGTCGAGGAGCTGCTCGCCTTCGCCACCTCCGCGGTCCGCGACGCCGCCAACGCCGACGAGGTGCTGGCCCAGATCCGGGAGGAAAGCGACGCGCACATCCAGGTCCTGTCCGGCCAGGACGAGGCGCGGCTGACCTTCCTCGCCGCCCGGCGCTGGTTCGGCTGGTCCTCGGGGAAGCTGCTGGTCCTGGACATCGGCGGCGGCTCGCTGGAGATCGCCGAGGGAGTGGACGAGGAGCCGGACGTGGCCATCTCGCTGCCGCTCGGCGCGAGCCGGCTGACCCGGGACTGGCTCACCAGCGACCCGCCCTCGCCGGACGAGGTGCGCCGGCTGCGCCGGCACGTGCGGGCCGAGATCGGGCGGCAGGCGGGCCAGGTGATGCGGGACGGCCAGCCGGACCGCGCGGTGGCCACCTCCAAGACGTTCCGGCAGCTGGCCCGCACCGCCGGGGCCGCGCCCTCCAGCGAGGGTCCCTACATCCGGCGGCGGCTCAGCCACGCCGACCTGACCAAGCTGTCCGACAAGCTGGCCAGCATGTCCGCGGCGGACCGGGCGCAGATGCCCGGGGTGTCCCGCGGCCGGGCCGGCCAGCTCGCCGCGGGCGCCATCGTGGCCGACGCGGCCATGGACCTGTTCGATCTGGACGAGCTGTTCATCTGCCCGTGGGCGCTGCGCGAGGGCGTGATCCTGCGCCGGCTGGACGCGCTCACCACCGGCCTGCCGGGACGCTGAGCCAGGCCGGCGGGCCTGGGCCGCGAGCGGCCGTGACCAGCTGCGGCCGGACCGGCGCAGCGCCCGAGCGTGCCTGCCTGCGGCACGGCCGTCCGCGTGGCTAGGCCGTGTTCGCGTGTGCTTTCTGGTTACTCCGGCAGGCGGCCGCCGTCGGCCGGCGGGGCGGCGTCGGCGCGGCCGCCGAGGCTGCCCGGCGTGCCGCGGCCCGCGGTGGGACGGACGGGCTTGACCGGCTCACGGCCGTGGGTCCGGTCTGCGCCCGCCGGGGCGGGACGCTCGGCCGGGACAGACCGCTGGGGCGCGCTGCCCGGCGCTGGGCTGTCTGGCGCCGGGCTGTCTGGCGGCGGAGCTGTCTGGTGCCGGGCTGCTCGGTGCTGAGCTGCCGGCCGGGGCGGGCGCGGGCCGCTCGGCCGGGACTCGCTCGCCAGGTACCGGGCTGCCACGGTGGCTGCGGGCGGCGGCGTCCGCCGCCCCGTTGCCCGGGCCGTCCGCAGGACGTGAGCCAGCCGCGGGAGCCGCCCCGGGGCGTGCCGGCCCTCTCCGGCCGGGGCGCCGGGCCGGGCCCCGGCCGCGGCGCCGTTGCCGCCGCCGTTGCCGGACACGGCGCTGGCCACGGACCGGGCTACCTCTTCCTCCAGCGAGCCGCGGGCCGCTTCGCCGGCCACCAGGTTGGTCACCACGTCGCGGACCTCGGTGAGCCTGCGCACCGTCTCGGTGTGCCGGGCCACCAGCAGGTTCAGGCGGCGCTCCGCGCCATCGTGGATGGCCGTCGCCCGCGCGGTCGCCTCGTCCAGCATCTGCTTGGCCTGGGCCTGCGCGGCCGCTACCGCGTTCTCCGACTTCTTCTGGGCGTCACCGACGGTGCGCTCCGCCTCGTTGCGGGCTGAGCTGCGGGCCTTCTCCGCCTCGGCCCGCGCGGTCGCAATGGTGTTCTCGGCCTGCTCCTGCGCGGCGGCCAGCATCCGCTCGGTCTGCTCCCGGGCCTCAGCCTTGAGCCGGTCGATCTCCTGCTTGGCGTCGTTGCGCTGCTTGGTGATGTCGTCGAGGGCGTGCGCCTTCTGCGCCTTGGCCTCGTCGTCGGCCAGCTTGAGGATCTGGGCCATCCGCTCGCTGAGCTCCTGATGGGCCGGCTTGTCTTCCATCTCCCGCTGGCGGGACGCGCTCACCTCGGCCCGGAGCCGCTCGACCTCGTCGATCGAGCGGGACAGCCGCTCCTCCAGATCGCGGGTCTGGCTGCGGGAGCGCGCTACGAATTCGTTGACCTGACGGCGACTGTAGCCGCGCATCTGTACTTCGAACGCGTCTTCAGAGTCGAGGTCAGGGATAAGGTCGCTTTGCTCAGTCATGGTGTCACCCGTCAGGTGGGTCAGGCCAGGCTACAACCCGGCCCGGCGCGAGGCTCGGTCGGGTTCACCTGAGATGGGAGCGGGTTCGTCGCAGGGGAAGATCTGGAACAGCAGGCAAGACTCTTGTCCGTAAGCCCCTCGCGCGCAACCGAAACGAACGAGTATCCCGTTTTGCCCCGAAATAATTCGGTCTGCGGACCGGTCGGACGGGGGCAGAGGAGGCACCATGGGCCCGCTCGGCTCGATCGACGGTAACACCCCGGACGTGCATCCGGAGGCCTGGATCGCCCCCGGGGCCATCCTGGTCGGCCGGGTCACCATCGACCGCGGGGCGAGCGTCTGGTACGGGTCGGTCCTGCGCGCCGACGACGACGACATCATCGTGGGCGCGGAGTGCAACATCCAGGACCAGTGCTGCCTGCACGTGGACGCGGGCGAGCCCGTCGTGCTGGGCGAGCGGGTCAGCCTGGGGCACCGGGCCACGGTGCATGGGGCCCTGGTCGGGGACGGGGCGCTCATCGGCATCGGGGCGATCGTGCTCGGCCGGGCCCGGATCGGCGCGGGCTCCCTGGTGGCGGCGGGCACGGTCATCCGGCCGGGCCAGCAGGTCCCGGCCGGGGTGCTGGTGGCGGGGGTCCCGGGCCGGATCGTCCGGGAACTGACCGACGCCGACCGGGCCACGTTCTCCGGCACCGCGGCCAGCTACCTGGCCCGCGCCGCGGTGCATCGCGGCGCCGCGCTGGAGTGATCTCCCCGCCAATCCCGGATAACTCCCGGGCGGCTCACTTCACCAGTCACTCAGATCACTATGAGCCGCAGACGCCCTTTACCGTACCGGAGAGACTCATCGCCTGCGGCTTCTTGGAATCGTTACTGGGGTTCTGGGTAAAATCCCACTTGAGGGTGGTCCAGAAATGACCCTGATGGGTCATGCGGGGGCATAGGGCCGCGTCGTAACCTTGTGGTCAGGCTTCCGCGAATCCGCTTAGCGATGGAGGTGGGCGCGGTGCGCGAGCAACTCGATCTTCGCGTCCCCGATCGCGTTGCGCTCGATGAGATCGAGCTCTACGCCGAGGTTCTCAGCGCCGTGGCGATCTGCGACCGTCCGCTGACCGACGCGGAACTCGACGCGGTGCTGGGGATCGACTCCGTGGTCACGGTCAGACTGAGCACGGTCGGCTGACCGGGGATCACTCGCCCGGCCGGATGCTGGAACATCACGTCGGTGCCCTGGTGGGCGAAACCCAGTGACTCATACAGCCGGATGGCCGGCGTGTTGTCCTCGTCCACGTAGAGCATGACCGAGGGCAGGCCCCGGGAGCGCAGGTAAGCCAGCCCGGCCAGGGTCAGCGCGCGGCCCAGCCCGCTGCCCTGCTCGGCGGGATCCACGCCGACGACGTACACCTCGCCGATGCTCGCCTGACCCGGGGATTCATGACTGAGCCCGGCCGGGTTCTCGTTTTCTGCCCTGGTGTGGATCTTGGTCCAGTGGAACCCGGCCAGTTTCCCGGATCGCTCGGCCAGGAAGAACCCGGCCGGGTCGAACCAGGACTCGCGTTCCCGCAGGGACAGGTCCTCCGCCGTCCAGGCGCCCTGCTCCGGGTGGCTGGCGAACGCTTTCCGGTTGAGGTCCAGCCAGGCCGCCTCGTCCGCGCCGACGGAAAACGTGCGCAGCGTGACCCCGGCGGGGAAGACCGGGTCCGGCAGCGGGTCCGCCAGCGGGCGTTGCATCGTCCACAGTGACCGGATCCGCGCGAACCCGGCCCGGTCCGCCAGGGCGCCGGCCGCGGGCAGGTCGCCGTGGGCCCACACGCGCAGCGGCTGCGGGGCCGCCTCGGCCAGCAGCGCGCGGGCCAGGGCGAGCCCGAGCCCGCGGCCGCGGTAGTCCGGGTGGATGACGAGTTCCGCGGCCGGGCCCTCGTCCGGGTCGGCCTGGGTCCAGGTGGGCGTAGCCCGCCAGCGCGGGGCCGGCCGTCAGCAGCAGGTTGCGGGCCTGCGCGTCGCCGCCGTAGCGCAGGTGCAGCAGCACGTGCTCAGACAGCGGGCCGACCGAGTCGCGCTCGGCGGCCGCCTCGCGCCAGCGCCAGCACGCGGGCGGCCTGCGCCTCCGTCAGCGGCCCGGTCACCGTGACCAGGGACACCTCGTCCCCGGTGGCCGGAGCGTTATCGCCGGTCGGCGGGTGCGGCACTGGCTTCCTTCGGTCCGGTCTGCGGTGGCCTGTCCTTCGGTGCCCGGCCCTGGCTGCGCCCTGCCCGGCTGCGCTCGGCTCGCTGCGGGGCGGGCTGCTCGTCCGGGGCAGGCCGTTCGCTTCGGTCACGCCCGGCTCCGGGTCCTCCGGGCGGGAAGACCGGGAGACCCGGCCCTCGTCACCGCCCTTGGCCGGGACGAACCGGTAGCCCACGTTGCGGACGGTCCCGATCAGGGCCTCGTGCTCGGTGCCGAGCTTGGCCCGCAGCCGCCGCACGTGCACGTCCACCGTGCGGGTGCCGCCGAAGTAGTCGTAACCCCAGACCTCCTGGAGCAGATGGGCCCGGGTGAACACCCGCCCCGGATGCTGGGCGAGGAACTTCAGCAGCTCGAACTCCTTGAACGTCAGGTCGAGGGCGCGGGCGCGCAGCCGGGCCGTGTAGGTGGCCTCGTCGATGGCCAGGTCCCCGGAACGGATCTCGTCCGGGGCGGCCGGGGCCAGGCTGGCCTTACGGCCGATGGCCAGCCGCAGCCTGGCCTCCACCTCGGCCGGGCCGGCGGTGTGCAAAATCACATCGTCGGCGCCCCATTCGGCGGTCACCGCGGCCAGCCCACCCTCGGTGACCACGGCCAGCAGCGGGGCGTCCAGGCTCGCCGTGCGCAGCAGCAGGCACAGGCTCCTGGCCTGGGCCAGGTCACGCCGGGCGTCAACCAGGATGGCGTCCGCGGGCGGCGCGTCCGCCAGCGCGGGCACCTCAGCCGGCGCGACACGCACCGTGTGCAGCAGCAATCCCAGGGAAGGAAGGATTTCAGGGGCGGGCTCCAGGGCCCCGGTGAGCAGCAACAGGTCACTCATGGTGCTGCCACCTCCGCCCTGTGGGTCTCTTGCGGGAGAAACTACCCATCAATGCACACAAGGACCCGTCGGCGGCATTGCCCGGATCCGATGTGAGCGAGGATAGCGGACATGAGCACAGTGACGTTGCGCTACTGGGCTGCGGCGAAGCAGGCTGCGGGGGTCGCGGAGGAGACGATCAGCGCCGAAACGCTCGCCGCCGCGCTCGAGGCGGCGCTGTCCGCCCGGGAGCGGAATGCCGCCCCGGGAGCGGACGGCGGCCTGCGGGCGGTGCTGGCCAGGTCTTCGTTCCTGGTCGACGGCACCCCGGTGGGCGGCCGCGCGCCCGAGACCGTGGCCCTGCGCGGAGGCGGCGGTGGTGGAAGTGCTGCCCCCGTTCGCGGGGGGATGAGGCCGCCGGGTCGGCCGCAGTGCCGGTCCGGACGGCTGGTCAATCGGTAAAACCTGGCCCATCGTGAACCGGCTGGCCAGACGGGCCGTTACCTGAGTCGTGGCACATCACCGCGGGACTCAGGGCCGCCAGCCCAGTGAGCGCGCCTGTGACGAGGCGCTGGTCCGCGCGCTCTACGCGGAGCACGCGGCGCCGCTGCTGCGCTATGCCCTCCGGCTGACGAGCGGCGACCGGCAGCGGGCAGAGGATATCGTGCAGGAAACATTGCTCCGGGCCTGGCTGCATCCCGAGGCGATCGCGGAGCGCCCGGCCCGTCCCTGGCTGTTCGCCGTAGCGAGGAACCTCGCGGTGGACTCGCACCGGGCCCGCAACGCGCGGCCCCGGGAAGTCGGCGAGGCAGCGCTGGAACTGGTACCCGTGGCCGACGAGGCGGATCGCGTGCTCGAATCGTGGGCGGTGGCCGACGCCCTGAGTGACCTGCGGCCAGAACACCGGCAGGTGCTCGTGCAGACCTACTACCTCGGCCGTTCGGTCGCCGAGGCCGCCGCGGAACTCGGCATCCCGGGCGGGACAGTGAAATCTCGGACGTTTTACGCGCTCAAGGCGCTCAAACTGGCGCTTGAGGAACGGGGGCTCGCGCCATGACCGGCTCAGCGGACTGCCGTGACATCCGGCATGCGCTCGGTGTCTACGTGCTCGGGGCCATCGATCCCGCCGAGCGCTCGATGGTGGACGCCCACCTGAGCACGTGCCCGGAGTGCCGCGAGGAACTGGCCGGGCTGGCCGGCCTGCCCGCCCTGCTGCGCCGCATCCCGGTCGGGGAGGCCCAGCAGCTGGCCGACGATGACCTGGACGAACTGTCCGATGCCGGCTGCCTGGGCCGAGGTGCCGTCGGCGGAGATGCTGGATTCGCTGCTCGGCCGCACGACCCAGGCCCGCCAGGCCCGCCGGTGGCGCGGCCTGGCCGCCGCCGCGGCGGTGGTCCTGGTGGCCGGGGTCGGCGGGGCAGCCGGGTGGAGCGCCGTGCACCACGCCGCGGGAAGCGACCGGCAGACTCGGCGGTGCCCGCCAACTTCACCTCGGTGTCGGCGACCAACCCGGCCACCCACGTGGCCGCGACCGTCCGGTACGCGGCCAGGAGCTGGGGCACCGTGCTGGACACGCGGGTGAAGAACGTTCCGGCCGGGGACCGGTGCCAGCTCCTGGTCACCGACTCCAGCGGGCACACCACGGTCGTCGGCAGCTGGACGACCACCTACGACGAGGGCTCCGTCTGGTACCCCGGCTCGTCGGCGGTCACGCTGGACAGCGTGCGCAGCTTCGAGGTCACCTCGCAGGGCAAGGTCCTGGTCAGGGTCCCGGCGCACTGACGGCGCACCGGCCGGGAATGGGATGGGCCGCGGGCACGCTGTAACCCGCGTGATAGGCGGACTCATCGCGTGCCTGGTCGTCCTGGCCGGGGCGACGGCGTTCGGGATGGCCTGGCGCCGCCGGAACGGCAGGCTGGCGGCCCCCGGGCCGGCGGCCGCCGGCGGCGGCCCGCAGCTCGGCCCCGCCGAGCTGGGCCAGCCCCTCGGCCCCCGGGCCACGCTGCTGCAGTTTTCCTCGGAGTTCTGCGCCCCGTGCCGCGCCACCCGCCAGATCCTGGCCGACGTGGCCAGCGGCGCCGAGGGCGTCCGGCACGTGGAGGTGGACGCGGGCGAGCGGATGGACCTGGTCCGCCTGCTGGACGTGCGGCGCACCCCCACCGTGTTCGTCCTGGGGCCCGACGGGCGGATCGCCCGGCGGGGCAGCGGCCTGATGAACAAGGCCGAGGTACTGCACGCTCTGGGCGAAGTCCGGGCGGGATAATATCCTACCGAAAGGGTGGGGAGTGACACCGGGGCCGCTGGCGCATACCATCAGGGACGTGCTTTCCCTGGCCATCCCGGATGACATGCTGCGCGGCGGCTGGTCGCGGCCGCTGCTGACCAGGCGGCGTGTCGTGGACTACTGTCACGTCGCTGCCGCGCTGTGTCCGGGCATGCCCTGCCTGCAGGGCCGTTCCTGAGCCCGGCGACGGCCGCGCGGTCCGCGGCCGGGCCGCCGGATGGGCGCGGCCCGCAGGCAGTTCCTCGCGTCCTGGCCTGATCCTGCCGATCCCGCAAGGGGGAGATACCACTGATGAGCGTCGATCCCAGGGGTCAGCGTTTCAACGCCACGCTGTCCGCCATCGTCCTGGTCATAGTCCTGATCACCGGCAGCGGGTGGCTGCTGGGGTTCCAGGCGGTGGTCTTCGGTATCGGAGCCGTGTTCGGGCTCCGGTACGCGCCGTACGGCCTCATCTACCGGTTCGCAGTCCGGCCGCGCCTGGGGCCGCCGGCCGAGATGGAGGCCGAGGCGCCGCCACGGTTCGCTCAGGGCGTGGGCCTGGTCATTCAGCATCATCGGGGTGATCGGGTACGCGGCCGGGGTGGTCCCGCTGGGCATGGCCGCCGCGGCGGCGGCACTCGCCGCGGCGTTTCTCAACGCAGCCTTCGGGTTCTGCCTGGGCTGCGAGATGTATCTGCTTATCAAACGACTCCGGCCCGGCCGCCAGGGGATGGCTGACCCGGAGTCCGACAAGGAGGTTGCTGTATGAGCCGTCCAGACGTCCTGGTGGACGCAGACTGGGTGGAGGCCCACAAGAATGACCCGGGGGTGGCCATCGTCGAGGTAGACGAGGACACCAGCGCGTACGACACCGGGCATATCCCGAACGCCATCAAGATCGACTGGAAGAAGGACCTGCAGGACCCGGTGCGCCGGGACTTCGTGGACAAGGCCGGTTTCGAGGCCCTGCTGTCGGAGCGCGGGATCTCCAACGACGACACCGTGATCCTGTACGGCGGGAACAACAACTGGTTCGCCGCGTACGCCTACTGGTACTTCAAGCTCTACGGGCACCAGAACGTGAAGCTGCTGGACGGCGGCCGCAAGAAGTGGGAGCTGGACTCCCGCGAGCTGGTCAAGGACCTCCCGGACCGGCCCAAGACGTCCTACACCGCCCAGGAGCAGGACGCGGCGATCCGGGCCCTGCGCGACGAGGTGGTGGCGGCCATCGGCAAGCGCAACCTGGTCGACGTGCGCTCGCCCGACGAGTTCTCCGGCCGCCTGCTGGCCCCGGCTCACCTGCCGCAGGAGCAGGCCCAGCGCGGCGGGCACATCCCCACCGCGAAGAACGTGCCCTGGTCCAAGGCGGCCAACGACAACGGCACGTTCAGGTCCGACGACGAGCTGCGGACCCTCTACGGGGACGAGGCCGGGCTGGACTTCGCCAAGGACACCATCGCCTACTGCCGGATCGGCGAGCGCTCCGCGCACACCTGGTTCGTCCTGCACGAGCTGCTCGACCAGCCGAACGTGAAGAACTACGACGGCTCCTGGACCGAGTACGGCTCGCTGGTGGGCGTGCCGATCGAGCTGGGTGATGGCCGGTGAGCGGCGCCGAGGCGAGTGCACCGGTGAGCGCGGACGGGTGCGGGGCACCCGCGGGCGGCGCGGCCCTGCCGGCCGACGTGGGCAACCAGGCCGTGGTCGCAGGGGCACGTGACCCGCGACGGCCAGGCGGTGCCGGTCGGCTACGCCAGGCTGCTCAATGAGGGCGGCGAGTTCGTCGCGGAGGTGCCGCTGGGCGCGGACGGCGGGTTCCGCTTCTTCGCGGCCCCGGGCAGCTGGACGGTGCGGGTTCTCGCCCCGGGCGGGGTGAACACCGACCGGCCGGTGACCGCGGAAACCGGCCGGGTGGCCGCGGTGGAGGTCAGCGTCTGAGGCGCAGGCTGCTCATTGGTAGCTGAGGGGCGGGTGACTCTGGTCACCCGCCCCTCAGTCATGCCGGCCAGCCCGGGATACGTTCCTCCGAAGTCCCCGCGCTGTTCATCTGCTTGTCAGGTTCGTCTCGCCTGATCGTTCACCTGAGTGTCATCTTCGGTCCCTATCAAGGGGAGGTGGCCAGGGGTGGTGGCAGCCTGGCCCGCGACCATCCCAGCGACGAGGCGGCCCGCACTAGTGTCTCTGCGAAATGCGGAATGACCGACATCCGCGGGGAGAGGCACGTCCAGGCGGCAGCGTCAGGCCGTGCCGCTGCCGCGAGCGTGCTCGCGGAGCGGATGGCAGCTGCGTTGCTGCACCACGAGCCAGGCTGGCGGCTGCCCCGGCACACCGCGCTGGCCCGCCGCTACAACGTGACCACGGCCGAGATCGACGCGGCGATCGAGCTGCTCGCGGCGCGGCACCTGCTTACCCGGCTGCCTGACGGCCAGATATTCCGGGCCAGCCCGGCCGAATACCGGCTCGTCCTGGAGGGACTGCCCGGTTTCGCTACGCAGGTCGACCCGATGGGTGGCCAGATGGTCTGCAAGAGCCGCACCGTTTCCAGGCGGCGGCCCGCGGAAGACGTCGCACGGGCGCTTGGCGTGCCGCCCGGCCAGGAAGTGCTCACCATCCGCTGCCTGTGGACGGTGGGCGGCGAGCCCGCCGCCTACTCGGCGAGCTACCTGCCACCGCAGCTGGAAGGGCTGGCCGGGGAATTGGCCAGCGCGTCGTCGCCTGCCGGGCCCGTGCCGCGGCACACCCGCCCCCGGGCCTTCCAGGTGGACTTCCAGCCGCCCGCCCCCGCGGTGGCCCGCAGCCTGCGGCTGTCCGCCGGCTGAGCCGGCCGCCACCGTCACCATCCGGTCCGAGGACGCCGCGCAGCCTGGGGTGGTCGCCCTGACCGTCGCCGTCCTGAGGCCAGATCTGTTCCGCATCGTGGTGGAGTCCCCCGGGATTCCGAGCCCGGCGGTCGGCCCGGAGGGTCCGCCGGGCGGCTGGACACATGCCCTGGGGGGCGGGGAAGCTTGACCGCAAATGGCGGTCTCTGCAACGGAAGGCTTTGGCCATGGTTGAACATCGGCAGGAATTCCAGCGTGAGCTGGAGGCTATCGAAGGTAAGGTCATCGAGCTGTTCGCCATGGTCGCTGAGGATCTGCCGGGGGCGACCGAGGCTCTGCTGACTGGTAACACCGAGCTGGTCCAGGCGCTGGCCGAACGTGAGAAGGTCATCGACGCCCTCTACCCGGAGATCGAGGAATTGGTCAACCGGGAGATTGTGCTGCAGGCTCCAGTCGCTTCAGATCTCCGCTTCTTGCTCTCCGTGCTGCGGATCGTGCCCGAGCTTGAGCGCTCCCACGACCTCGTCATCGACATCGCTCATCGCGCCAATCACATTCTCAGCCAGGACCTCTCGCCCCGCAGCCGGGGGCTCGTCGAGCAGATGGGGAAGCTCGTATCCGCCATGTGGCGCCAGGCGGCGGACTCCTGGTACCAGCGCGACAGTAGTGCCGCGGTCGCGCTCCGGGAACGTGACGACGAGATGGACGACCTTCACGCCAGCTTGATCGCCGAGCTTGCCTCAGGGCAGATGGGAATACCGGTGACGATGGAGATGACGCTGGTGGCTCGCTCCTACGAGCGTCTTGCGGCCCACGCCGTCAACATCGCCCGCCGGGTGGTCTACCTGGCCGGAGTCCCAGCCACCGGATTAGGCAGGACCTGGATCGCCGTCACTGCGCCGCCGCAGAACCGCTACGCCGTGACCCGTAGCTGACCGCGCGCGCCTGCTGCGGCACGCTGTCTGCGCCCCGGGGCACGTCCACTTTCACCGTGCGTCCCCTCACTATTCACCTTCTGGCCTTACTTCCTTAACTCGCGGGTACGGCCGGCACGTCAGACTCGCGGGGTTATCACGTCTGATCGGGCTGGCTTGGCTGGCCGTGGGGGGCCCGGTGCTCCTCGCGCCCGAGCAATCGACCGGGGAATACCGGAGAATGGGGTTTTTGAACATGCAACGTCGGCGCATCCAGCGCGTAACGACTGTGGGGTTCGCCACAGTCGCGATGGCTTCGTTTGTAGCCGCTTGCTCATCCTCGGGCGGTGGCGGATCCTCCTCGAGCGAGCGGCTCATCCTCGTCGAGCAGCAGCGCGGCCCTTTCGGGCACGCTCAACGGGAGCGGATCGACGTTCCAGCTCACCTTCCAGCAGGCTGCCGCCCAGAGCTTCAAGTCGATCCAGCCCAACGTGACGGTCAACTACGGCGGCGGCGGCTCGGGCAAGGGGCGCACGGACCTGGCCGCGGGAACCGTCCAGTACGCGGGCTCGGACTCGCCGATCCCGTCCGACGAGGCTTCGAGCTTCAAGGGCAAGCCCCCGGTGCTCTACTTCCCCGTCATCATCGGCCCGATCACGATGGCGTACAACCTGTCCGGCGTGAGCAGCCTGAAGCTGACGCCGACGGTCATCGCGGACATCTTCCAGGCCAAGATCACGAAGTGGAACGACCCGGCGATCGCGAAGGATCAACCCCGGGGTCAAGCTGCCCAGCACGGCGATCACTATCGCCCGCCGCTCGGACTCCTCGGGCACCACCGCGAACTTCTCCTTGTTCCTGCAGGACTCGGTGCCCAGCGTGTGGAAGCTCGGCACCAGTTCGACCATCAACTGGCCCTCTAACAGCCGGGGCGGCAACGGCAACGGCGGGGTGGCGCAGATCGTCAAGTCCACCGCCGGGGCCATCGGGTACGTGGACTACTCCGACGCCAAGGCGTCCGGGCTGAGCACTCGCGTCGGTGCAGAACAAGGACGGCGACTACGTCGCCCCGTCGATCGCGTCGGCCACCGCCGCCGCCAGCCACGCCACCGTGGCGCCCAATCTGACCTTCGCCGCGGTCTGGCAGCCCGGCGCCACCTCCTACCCGATCACCTACCAGTCGTGGGACCTGGTCTTCCAGAAGCAGTCGAGTGCGAACACGGCGAAGCTGCTCAAGGCCTACATCGGCTACCTGCTCGGCCCCGCCCAGAAGACGCTCCCCAGCCTGAGCTACGCGCCGCTGCCCGCCAACATCGACTCGCAGGCCAAGGCGCAGCTCAGCAAGATCACTTCGTGACCATCGTGATGCATCCTGACCAGATCGGCTCGCCGCCGTGAGCACTGTGACGAAGGTGGATCCGGCCATCCCGGCCGGATCCGCCCCTACCTTGTCGGAGCGGCGACCGCTCGGCGACCGCAGCTTCCAGGTCATCACGCTGGCGGCCGGCCTGCTGGTGCTGGTGATCCTGGTCCTGATCGCCGTCTCGACCAGCCAGCAGGCCTCGTCGTGGTTCTCCACCGAGGGCTTCAAGATCTTCTCGAAGACCTGGAATCCCACGGCCAACCAGTTCGGCGCGCTGCCCTTCATCTACGGCACGGCCATCACGGCGATCATCGCGCTGGTGATGGCCGTACCGGTCAGCGTGGGCATCGCCCTGCTGCTGACCGAGGTCGTGCCGTACCGGTGGTCGCGCCCCATCGTGTACGTGATCGACCTGCTGGCGGTGGTCCCGTCCGTGGTCTGGGGCCTGTGGGGGATCCTGGTCTTCGCCCCCTGGCTCCAGCACATCTACACCTCGATAGCCGGGGGCGTGAACGGCGTCCCGGTGCTGGGCCCCCTGTTCGGGCAGCCCGTGAGCGGGGCCTCGTTCTTCACCGCCGGCATCATCCTGGCCTTCATGATCACGCCGATCGTGACCTCGCTGTCGCGCGAGGTCATCGCGACGGTGCCGGCGATCGACAAGGAGGGCGCGTACGCGCTGGGCGCCACCCGCCTGGAGATGATCCGCGGCGCCGTCTGGCCGCACAGCCAGGGCGGCGTCGTCGGGGCGGTGCTGCTCGGGCTGGGCCGGGCGATGGGCGAGACGATCGCGGCCGCGCTCGTGATCGGCTCGTCGGCCCAGATCACCTCGCACCTGTTCGCCCCCGGCTACAACATGCCGTCGGTCATCGCCAACGAGTTCGGCGAGGCCACCGGGCTGTTCCGGTCCGCGCTGTTCGGGCTGGGCGTGCTCCTGTTCGCCTTCACGATCATCATCAACGTCGTGGCCCGGGCGGTCGTGGACCGTTCCGCCCGGCGGAAGAGGGGGGCCTGATGGCTGTTACCGCCGCGCAGCCGCCCGACCTCCGCGAACCACCGTCCTGGCGGCGCACCAAGAACCGCATCGCGACCGTCCTGATGGTGCTCTCGTTCGTGCTCGTGATCATCCCGCTGGGGTTCGTCCTGTTCACGGTGGTCGCCAAGGGCGCCTCGATCATCAGCTGGTCCTTCCTGACCGGCCCGATCCCGGTCAACGTGGCGCCCGCGAACGTGGGCGGGATCGGGCCGGCGATCGTCGGCACGCTCGTGATCACCGGCCTGGCCACGGTCATAGCCGTGCCGCTCGGCATCCTGGGCGCGGTCTACCTGAACGAGTACGGCGGCAACCGGCCGCTGGCGCGGCTCATCGGTTTCTTCTCCGACGTGATGACGGGCGTGCCCTCGATCATCATGGGGCTGTTCATCTTCGCGATCTGGGTGCTGCACTTCGGCTACTCCGGCCTGGCCGGCGCGTTCGCCCTCGGCTGCCTGATGCTGCCGATCGTGATCCGCTCCACCGATGAGATGCTGAAGCTGGTGCCGAACTCCCTGCGCGAAGGCGAGCTACGCCCTCGGCGCCACCAAGGCCCGCGTCACCGTCACGGTGGTGTTGCCGGCGGCGGTCGGCGGGATCGTCAGCGGCGCCCTGCTGGCGGTGGCCCGGGCCGCGGGGGAGACGGCGCCGCTGCTGTTCACCATCCTGGTGGCGACCACAGTGAACTGGAACGTGTTCAGCGGCACCAACACGTCACTGCCGTCGCAGATCTTCGCGAACGCGTCGTCGCCGTACGTCGGCGCCCAGGCCCGCGGCTGGGGCGCGGCGCTCACGCTCATCGTGCTCGCCTTTATCCTGATGGTCGTCGCCCGGTTCATTACCGCACGATTCGCCCGGTTCCAGCGCTAGGAAGGTCATGGAACAGCAGCCTGAGCAGAACATCGCCACCGAGCAGCACGTCGCCACCGACCTCCCGCAGCCCGAGCCGGTGGTCCGCGGGCAGGCGGACTCACCGACGGGCGCGGACGGTCTTCCACGCGCAGGGCGTCTCGTGCTACTACGGCTCCTTCCGGGCCGTCACGGACGTCTCGCTGGACATCTACGAGCACGAGATCACGGCGTTCATCGGCCCGTCCGGGTGCGGCAAGACGACGGTGCTGCGGACGCTGAACCGCATGAATGACCTGGTGGTCGGCGCCCACGTCGAGGGCCAGGTGAGCTACCGCGGGGAGCCGCTGTACGACAAGGGTGTCTCCCCGATCGCCGTGCGCCGGCGCATCGGCATGGTCTTCCAGAAGCCGAACCCGTTCCCGAAGTCGATCTTCGACAACGTCGCCTACGGGCCGCGCATCAACGGCGAGCGCAACAAGGGCAAGCTGAACGAGATCGTCGAGAAATCGCTGCGCCAGGCCGCGCTGTGGGACGAGGTGAAAGACCGCCTGGGCGCCTCGGGCCTGGGCTTGTCCGGCGGGCAGGCGCAGCGGCTGTGCATCGCCCGCACACTCGCCGTCGAGCCGGACGTCGTCCTCATGGACGAGCCTTGCTCGGCGCTCGACCCGATCGCGACGGGCGCCATCGAGGACCTGATGCGGGAGATCAAGTCGCGGTACACCATCGTCATCGTGACGCACAACATGCAGCAGGCCACCCGGGTCAGCGACCGCACCGCCTTCTTCTCCGTGCTCCGGCAACGAGGAGAGCGATACCCGGACGGGCGTGCTCGTCGAGTACGGCCGGACCGAGCAGATCTTCCAGGACCCGCACGACAGCCGCACCCAGGCCTACGTGACCGGCCGGATGGGCTGAGCTGAGTTCCCGGGCTGCTTACCGGGACCCAGCAGGAGCCTGGCGAACCCGCCACTGCCGCGGGACCGGGCATTATCATGTCCGCGTCACGGGAGGCGACGACGAGTTCTTCCGCCGTTCCCGGTGGTCATTTCCAGGCCTTTCTGCTCCCAGGTTTCTGCTCTAATTTACTAAATAGCAGCGTGCGCCTGCACGCCAGCCAGAAGCCAGGGCCTGAAGGACCTGGGCAGCCAGGACGGCGCGCCTGGCCTGCGCGAACGGCCCGATGTCTGAGCGTGCTCCTCGCGTCGGATTCCTTTCCCTTCCAGGTAGCAGATCTTTCTCGGGTATCCCAAGCCCGCCGTGCGCCCGGACATTTTTCCGGGTGCCTGGACATGAGCCGCCGGGGACTGGGAGCCTTGACCCGAGATGCCTGCCTCTGCGACGGCTACGGCGGAGCGCGACCCGCGGCGTGCCCGCCCCCTCGAGCCCGGGGGACACCCCGCGGCGCGGTGAGCTGGCCGCTGCGCTCGCGGCGGCCGGGCTCCTGGCCCACTTATTGCTGGCTCAGCTGACCCTGCTGCTGGCCGTCGCGCTGGACCTGACCGGCCGGGTGGCCCGGTGGCGTCCGCTGTGGCTGGCCGGCCCGGCGGCGGCCGGGTTCCTCTGGGTCCTGGCCATCGGCCCGGGGCGCGCCCTGGCCGGCTTCACCGACGGCCCGCACCAGGTGCTGGGCTACCTGGCCGGGGCGGCCGGGCAGCCGGCCCGCGTCCTGCATCCGGCCCGGGCCTTCGCGGGGATCGGGCGCTGGCTGCCCCGCCAGGCCCCGGTCGCGCTGATCCTGGCGCCGGCCGAGGTGGCGGTCGCGGGCTGGCTGCGCGCCCGGCAGGCGGGCGAACGGGGCTTACCGCCGCCGCGTCCCGGCCTGATCGTGGCGGTCCGGCGGCTGGGCACCGTGGCCTGGGTCCGCTCCGGCGGGGTGGTCACCCGGACCGGGGCCTGCCTCGGGGCGGACTGGCGGACCGGCCGGCCGGCCGGGATCAGCTGGCGCGCCGCGGAAGGCGGGGTGCTGGTCACCGGCGCCGCGGCCGCGGAGGTGTCCGCGGCCAGCTTCCAGCTGGTCCACGCGGCCATCCGGCGCCGCAAGCCGGTCCTGGTCGTGGACCTCGGCGGCCCGGACGGGCCGGGCGGCCTGGGGGACGGCCTGGCCGGGCCGGCGCGGGCTGGCCGGGGCGCTCGCCTCGGTCTGCGCGGACGCCGGCGCCCCGCTGCACGTCTTCGGGCCAGCCGGCCAGGGCTGCTACGAGCCGCTGCGCGGCGGTGACCCGGCCCGCAAGGCCGCGCTGGTGATGGGGATGATCGACTGGGGCCCGGTGGCTGATCACGCCCGGCGGACCTGCGGCGCGTACCTGAACGATCTGTTCGCGGTGGCGGCCGCGGCCCCGGGTGATCCGCGCGTGCCGGTGCTCGACGACGTGGCCGCGCTGCTCAGCCCGGCCGCGTTGCGGGCCCGGATGAGGCAGGTGCCGCCCTACCACCCCCGGCGCGGCCCGCTGGGCGAGCGGGTCAGGGTCTCGGCGAGCCTGCTGGAGGCCGACCCGGCCACGGCCTCCTTCCTGGCCGGGGAGCTGACCGGGCTGCGGGCCTCGGCCCTGGGCCGCTGGCTGCGGCCCGCCGGCTGCCCGTCGATGCCAGTGCCTGGGCGTCCGGTCGGCCGCGCAGATCAGCCTGAGCGCCGTGATCCGCGAGCGCGCGGTGGCGTTCTTCCCGCTGGACCAGTCGCGGCACGGCCGGTCCGCGCGGATGATCGCGAATCTGGTGGCCCTCGACACCGCGGCGGTGTTCGCCGAATCGCGGCGCCTGGGCGTGGCCGGCGACGGGCTGGCCTGGTTCGGCGACGCGGACGCGATCGCCGCGCCGGCCCTGGCCCCGCTGATCAGCACCGGCGCCCAGGCCGGGCTGGCCACCGTGCTCAGCACCGTGTCGGCCCAGGCGGCGGGACAGCTCGCGGCGCTCGCGAACGTCCTGGTGATCCGGGGCCCGGCCGACACCTCGCTGGCGGGCGGCGACCCGGCGGCCACCGTCCTGGCCGCCGCCCTGGCCGAGCCACCCTGGACGGCACCGTCCTGGCGGGGGACCAGTTCACCCTCGTGGTCAGGAGCCCGCAGCAGCAGGTGCCGCGGGGGCGGTTCGTGCCGGGCCGGATGCGATGACCCCGCGGCAGGCGGACCGGGTGTATCTCGGCTGGGAGTACGCGGTGCTGCACCCGCACCCGGGCCCGCCGCCCCGGCGGCCCGTACCGCCCGGCCAGGAGCGGCTGGATCCCGGCTGGGTGCTGGCCCAGCAGCGGGAGGAACGCCGGCTCAGCCTGCCGCTGAAGGCCGGCGCGGCGGCCAGTGCCGGGCTGGCCGCGCTGACCGGGGCCCTGGGCGCGGCCCGCGCCCTGACCCCGGCGCTGACCACGACCGGGGTGGTTGCCTTCCTGGCCGTGACGGTGTGGTGCGCGCGCGGCGTCTGGCGCGGCGCCCGGGAGCTCCGCGGCCGGGTGGCGGCCGAGGAGCAGCGGGTGGCCCGGGCCCGGGCGGCGCAGGAACGCCGGCTGTCCGGCTGGCAGGAGGAGCACGCCCAGCGGTTCCGGGACTGGGAGGCTCGCGGCCGGGCCTTCGAGGCCCAGCGGCAGTGGTACGGGGTGGCCCTGCCCACCGGGATCGACCGGGTCGACGTGGCCGGCGGCACGCTCGCCGGGTGGTCGGCGCTGACGGCCATGCTGGCCGGCCTGAGACTGGCCGCGGGCGGCCAGGTCACCGTGCTGGACCTGTCCGAGGGGGCGGTGGCGCAGGACCTGCTGGCCATGGCCGCCGGCGCCGGGGTGGACCCGCTGGTCTGGGTCCTGCCCGGGGACCTGCCGCGGCTGGACCTCGGGACCGGGCTGTCCGGCGAGGCGCTGGCCGACGTGCTGGCCGTGGCCGCCGCCACCGCCGCCGACCCGGCCAGCCCGCCTGACCCGGTACCGGACCGCGCCATCCTGGAGCGGATCGCGCGGGTCCTCGGCGATCAGCCCAGCATCGGGCAGCTGACCGCGGGGCTGCGGAGCCTGGCCCAGATCGGCGATCCGCGCGACGATATCCGGCGCGGGCAGATCAGCGCGGCGCAAGCCGAGGCGATCGCCGGGCTGTACGGCCGGGCGGCCAGTGACCAGGTCATCACCGAGCGGGCCTTCGGCCTGGAGGCCAGGCTGCGCACGCTGGAGACGCTGGGCTCGGCGCCGGTCACGTTGCCGCCGAGCCGCCTGCGCGTGGTGGCGCTGGACCGCGCGGCGGAGGTGACCCGGACCCAGGTCCTCGGCCACGTACGTCACCGCGGCGCTCACCCACCTGCTGCGCCGCCAGCCGCGCGGCCCGGCCTGGCAGCACACGCTGCTGGTCGCCGGGGGCGAGAAGCTCCGCGGCGACCTGCTGGACCGGCTGTCGGACGCGTGCGAGGCCAGCGGCACCGGGCTGGTGCTGACCTACCGCTCGCTCCCGGCCCACGTCCGGGAGCGGCTGGGCCGGGGCAACGCCGCGGTCGCGTTCATGCGGCTGGGCAACGCCGACGACGCCAGGGCCGCCAGCGAGCAGATCGGCACCGAGCATCGTTTCGTGGTCTCCCAGCTCACCGACACCGTGGGTGACTCGGTCAGCGACACGGGCAGCTACTCCTACACGAGCACCGTGGGCACGGCGGATTCCGTGGCCGTGTCCGCCTCGGCCAGCCAGGGCCGCGGTCACGGCCGGGGGCGCGGGCAGAGCTGGTCCGGGCTCGGGGCGTTCGCGCCGCGGACCGCGTCCGGGCACCAGGAAAGCAACTGGTCGGAGGGGATCAGCGAGTCCCTGTCCTGGACCGGGGGCAGCAACGCCAGCACCGCCTGGGGGCTGCAGACCGCGCGGGCCGTGGCGGCCAGCACGTCTGTCGCCCGGACCAGCCAGCGGTCCCGGGAGTTCCTCGTCGAGCAGCACGAGCTGCAGCAACTCCCGCCCAGCGCGATGATCGTCAGCTACGCGTCGGCGGCCGGGCGCCGGGTCGTGTTCGCGGACGCCAATCCCGGCATCCTGACCCTGCCCACCGCCACGCTGGCCAGCCTGGACGAGGCCCGGTCCGGGGCGCCGGCCGCGGGCTCGGCCAGCGGCAGGCCGGGGCCGGCCGGCGGCCGGTCGGCAGGCCGGGGTCGCGGCGGCGGGGTCAGCGGCGGTCGGTGACCGGCCGAGCGCCGCCGGCGGCGGGTCCACGGTCGCGGCCGTCACCCCGGCCGGCCGACCTGGCCGCCCGGCCCGCCCGGCCGCACGGCCCGCCCGGCCCGCCCGGCCCGCTACGGCCGCATCCGGCCCGCCCGGCCGCGGCGCCCTGGGCCGGGCCGGTGCCGCCGCCGGCCCGCGATCCGGCCGAGGCGCCGCTCAGCTGGCGGGACGACGGGCCGCCGCCGAACCTGGGTCCGCCGCCTGAGCCGCCCGGCTGGCGCCGCCCGCCGTGAGGGCCCGACTGGCGCCGTGAGCCGTACCGGCTGCGCTGGCCGCTGAGCCTGCTGTAGCCCCGTGCCTGCTGAGCTTGCGCTGAGCCTGCGGTGCGCCGGACCGGTGCCAGCGCGGGCCGTGGGCCGGATAGCATCGTCGGCCATGGGCAAGCTTCCGATCCGGGCGCGCGCCGCGACCACGCTGGGCGGAGCCGCGGGCCGGATGTCACGGCTCGCGGGCCGGGGCGACGGGTCCGTGATCGGCGGGGTCATCGGCCTGCGGGTAGAACCGGGCCTGCTGTCGCTGCTCGCGGCCGACCGGCAGATCGTCCTGGTCACCGGGACGAACGGCAAGACCACCACCACCCGGCTCATCACCTCGGCCCTCAGCGCCACCGGGCAGGAGGTGGCCTCGAACGCGTTCGGCGCGAACATGGAGGCCGGGCTGGTCGCCGCGCTCGGGCAGGCGCCCGAGGCGCCGTACGCGGTGCTGGAGGTGGACGAGAAGTACATCCCGGCCGTGCTCCGGGCCACCCACGCGCGGGTCGTGACGCTGCTCAACCTCAGCCGGGACCAGATGGACCGGGCCGCGGAGATCTGGCTCGTCGCGCGGCGCTGGCGGGAGGCGTTCGAGGCGGCGCCGGACTGCCGGGTGGTGGCCAACGCCGACGACCCGCTGATCGCCTGGGCGGCCAGCGGTGCGCACCAGGTCACCTGGGTCGCGGCGGGCCAGCGCTGGCACGAGGATTCCTGGTGCTGCCCCCGGTGCGGATCGCACCTGCGGCGTGACGATCTGGGCTGGCGGTGCGGCGAGTGCGAGTTCAGCCGGCCCTCGGCGCGCTGGGTGCTGGACGGATCCTCGGTGATCGACTCCTCGGGCCAGGTGACCGAGCTGTCGCTGGCCCTGCCGGGCCGGGCCAACCGGTCCAACGCCGTGATGGCGCTCGCCGTCGCGGAGGTGTTCGGGGTCAGCCCGGCGGCGGCCCTGCAGAAGATGCGCTCGGTGACGTCGGTGGCCGGCCGGTACACCCAGGTGCAGCGGAACGGCCGGAACGTCCGGCTGCTGCTGGCCAAGAACCCGGCGGGCTGGCTCGAAGCGTTCGACGTGCTGGATCCCGCGCCGGTGCCGGTGCTGCTGTCGGTCAACGCGCAGGTGCCGGACGGCCGGGACACCTCGTGGCTGTGGGACGTGGACTACCGCGTGGTCCGCGACCGGCCGGTGCTGGTGTCCGGGGAGCGCGGGCTCGACCTGGCCGTCCGGCTGGAAGCCGACGGGGTGGCGATTCGAGCTGGTCGGCGGGATCGACGACGCGGTGAGCCGGGTGAGCCCGGGCGGGACCCTGGACGTGATCGCCAACTACACCGCGTTCCAGCAGATCCGCACGGCCGTCGGCCGGGCGGCGTGACCCCCGGGAGGACCGCATGACGTCGATGGGACCTGCGACGGACTGGCCGAGCGACTCTGGCGACCGGGGCGGGGCGCCGGCCGGCGGCCGCCGCGGCGCCCACGCCCGCGGGCCCGCCAACCTGCGCCTGGTCTGGGTCTACCCGGACCTGCTCAGCACCTACGGGGACCGGGGCAACCTGCTGGTCCTGGAACGGCGGGCCCGGCTGCGCGGCATCGGGGTCGAGGCGATCCAGGTGAACTCGGACCAGCCGGTGCCCCGGCAGGGCGACATCTACCTGCTGGGCGGCGGTGAGGACCTCCCTCAGGTGCTGGCCGCCCGCCGGCTGCGCACGGACGGGGGCCTGGCCGCCGCGGCCGGTCAGGGCTCGGTGGTGTTCGCGGTCTGCGCCGGCTATCAGCTGGTCGGCGCGGAATTCGGCGGGGAAGAGGGCCAGCCCGTGGCGGGCCTGGAGATCCTGGACATCCGCAGCGGCCGCGGCGAGCGCCGGGGCGTCGGGGAGATCCTGGCCGACGTCGATCCGGCGCTGGGCGTGCCCCGGCTGACCGGGTTCGAGAACCATCAGGGCGTGACCCAGATCGGCCCCGGGGCCAGGCCGCTGTCCCGGGTGCTGACCGGGGTGGGCAACGGGGACGGGACTGAGGGCGCCTACGCGGGCCGGGTGCTGGGCACCTACCTGCACGGCCCGGCCCTGGTCCGCAACCCCGGCCTGGCCGACCTGCTGCTCAGCTGGGCGGTCAGGGCCGCTGCCGCCGCTGGACCAGGAGTACGAGGCGTGGACCGCCCGGTTCCGCGACCAGCGGCTGGCCGCCGTACCGGTGGGGTAAGCCGTGCCCGGCTGCGGGTAGCAATCCGTCCCTTCTGGGTAGAGCGTGCCCGTGGGCTAGACCTAGTAGACCAGGGCCTGGGCTCCGTCGGCCATGACCTCCGCGACGAAGGTGGACGCGCCCGCGATGCGCACCCCCTGGATCACGTCCTCCGGGGCGATGTCGCGCCGGGCCGCGCACTGCGTGCACAGCGAGACAGTGCCGCCGGTCAGGACGCTGGCCAGCAGATCGGCGAGGGGGGGAGCATGCGGCAGGGTGAAGTCGCTCGGCCCGGCCCGGCAGCGCGAACCAGGACGCCTCCCCGGTCAGCCACAGCGACGTGGGCACGCCGCTGACGACCGCGGCCGCGGCCACGTTGAAGGCCTGGTTGCAGCGCTCCGGGTCGTCCTGGCCCGCAGTGATCTTGATGACGAGGTTCCGCGCGGTCATGGACGCACCTTAACGTGACGTGCCACGGCCGGCATGGCGGACGCCTGCCATTCCGGCGCGGTCCGTACACTGCTCTGGTTGGGAGGCCGGTCATGCAGGGAATCGTCAGCGGGATCCTCCTCGTCGCCGCGTTCGCGGCGGTGGTGGCGGCGGCCGCGCTGCTGTCGGTGCGGCTGCTGCGGGCCACTCGCGAGGCCGCTCCCGGGGAGAAGCCCCATGCCTAGCGGAGCAGATCCCCGGGCAGAAGAGCCCGGTGGAGTAGAGCCCGGTGAGGTAGCAGCCCCGCGGTGACGGGCCCGGGCCGGCGGGGTCAAGCCCGGCGGAGCCGGGCCCGGCTGGTACCCCCCGGAGCTGCACCCCGACCTGGCCCCGCTGAGCTTCCTGCTCGGCCGGTGGGAAGGCGCCGGGGTCGGTGGCTACCCGACCATCGAAAGCTTCCGGTTCGGCCAGGAGATCTCGTTCAGCCACAACGGCAAGCCGTTCCTCATCTACGCCAGCCGGAGCTGGCTGCTGGACGAGGACGGGAACCTGGTGCGCCCGCTGGCGACCGAGACCGGGTACTGGCGGCCGCAGCCTGGCGGCCAGCTCGAGCTGATCCTGGCCCACCCGACCGGGATCGCCGAGATCTACGTGGGCGAGGTGACCGGCACCAAGATCGAGCTGCGCACGGACGTGGTGGCCCGGACCACGTCGGCCAAGGAGGTGACGGCCGGCCACCGGCTCTACGGGCTGGTCGGGCCGGACCTGGACCTCGGCTGGGCCTACGACATGGCGGCCATGGGCCAGCCGCTGCAGCCGCATCTGTCCGCGCAGCTCAAGCGGGCCGGGAGCTAGGGTCAGCTGGCCCGGAACCAGTAGGTGCTGAACGCCTGTCCCCGGAACAGCGAGGTGGGCTGGGCCGCCAGCTTGTGGCTGGAGTCGCCCACCCCGACGATCTGGTAGGTGGTCCAGTACCGGGAACTCAGGCCGCTGCGGTGTCCCCTCGAGGTGGTCAGCGTGATGCTGGAGAAGCTCGCCGCCCGGTAGTCCGCCAGCGGCAGAATTCCCCCCGAGGTGCTCGACGGAGCCTCGCTGATCACCTCGGCTGAGGAGCGCAGGCACGCTCTAGCGGCGCATTTCAGGGTCCGGGTGAAATGCCTTCCGCTGGTGGTATCACGCAGCATCAGGACGAATTTCCTGGCTGACCTCTTATAGGTGACGCTGGCCTGGACCGCATTACCCGCGCGCACCGTGAAAGCGACAGACACGGGCTTGGGGTACATCTCATACCACGCGTAGTACCGTGGCGTCGATCCGGCGCAGTCGGCCTCGATGCCCACCTGCTCCACGCTGGCGGACCCCAGCCCGTCCAGGCCCACCCAGTGCGAGGAGTAGGACGCGGTGGCGGCCGTGCAGTCCAGCATACGGCACCTGGAACGCGGCGCTCACGTAGCGGAATGTGGTACCCGCCCGGTTGCCCGGCGTAGCCAGCCCAGTTCAGCGAGTGGATGACCGTGTGCCCCGGGCGGGCAGGGCCGTCCGGCCCGGCGCGCCCGGCGATGATCATCGGGCCGCCAGGTGACGACCGTGACGGTGCTCCGCGTCCCTTCCCGGGTGAACGCGCTGACCGTGAGCACGAGGGACAGGACCGCGACGGCGGCGCCGGCGCGATGGAGCTTCCGCATCTATCGTCCTTTCCTGGGCGGCGACTCCCCGACATTACGCGGAGCCAGGGCAGCACAGGAAGTAAATGCAGCGGTAAGTGGCGCTCATTTCTATGAATAATCTGTCGCGCGCGCCTGATGAATTAATTTATGTCAGTGTTATGGAGTGTCAAAGCGAGAGGTTCACCGTTATAATGGGCTTCTGCAGGCTAAATAATTCCGAATGGCCGCGCGGTGCGGAACCCGGAAAAGGGAAAATTAAAACCCCCGGGCGGCTCCCTGGTGGCTCGGGATGAGCCACCAGGGGACTGGTTGGACAGACCAGTCAGCCCGGGGGTCCGGTGTCTGCCGAGTATTCGCCGGCCGCCGCCTTCGCGCGGCACGCGGGGCTGCGAACCTCACGGCGAGAGCCGCGAGGTATGGAGCCCTACGCTCGGGCCGGTGATCGCACGGCGGGCCGGGTCACAACAGACCGGGCACGCCAGTGCGTCGGCGGGACGGCGGCTAGCGGACAGCCACCTCGCGAGTCCTACTGCTATGCATGCTGTTGGACCACCTCCTTTCCCGCGTTGAGATGAGGCTATGCCAGCTGCCCGGGGGCAGGCAAATAGGTTTGTTTCGCGGTCCCGCCAGCGTGGCGTTAGTCTCGGCCCATGGGGCAGGCGTGGGACGAGGAGTTGCGGGCCCGCGGCTATCGGGTCACCCCGCAACGCCAGCTCGTGCTGGAGGCGGTCACCAAGCTGGAGCACGCCACCCCGGAGGAGATCTGCGCCTCGGTGCAGCAGACCGCGCGCGGGGTCAACATCTCCACGATCTACCGGAGCCTGGAGCTCCTCGAACAGCTGGGGCTGGTCACCCACACCCATCTCGGCCACGGCGCGCCGCGCTACCACCTGGCCGCCGAGGCTGAGCACGTGCACCTGGTCTGCGCCGAGTGCGGCCGGGTCACCCAGGTCGGGCCGGACGCGGTGCAGGCGCTGGTGACCGCGCTGGCCGACCACCATGGCTTCGAGACTGACGTCGGGCACCTGACCGTGTTCGGCCGCTGCGCCGACTGCCGGCAGGCCGGCCCCGGGGGGCAGAGCGCCGGAACCCCGCACCACACGGCATAGATCTGCAGAGGATAGATTCACAGTATGGACAGTCCGCTGCTGAACGCCCCTGGCGCCGTGCCCGGCGACGCCCCCGACGCGGGGGTCGCCGCGCACTACGGGAACCCCTACGCGGAACAGCGGGCGCTGGCCGCGGGCACCGGGATGGTGGACCGCTCGCACCGCGGCGTGGTCCGCGATCACCGGCCCGGACCGGCTGTCCTGGCTGCACAGCCTGAGCACCCAGGATCTGGAGCACCTCGAGCCCGGCCAGTCCGCCGAGACGCTGATCCTCAGCCCGCAGGGGCACATCGAGCACCACCTGACCCTCACCGACGACGGGGACGCGCTGTGGGCGCACGTCGAGCCGGGCACGGCCGGGGCGCTGCTGGCCTTCCTGGAGTCGATGCGGTTCATGCTCCGGGTCGAGCCGGCCGACGTGACGGGCGACTACGCGGTACTCACGGTGACCGGCGGCCTCCCCGCGGACGGCACCCTCGCCGCGCCGGCGCGGCGGCGGCCGTGCGTGGTGCGCTCGGCACCGATCTGCTGGTCGCGCGCGGCGACCTCGACCGCGCCGCAACGAAATTCGCTCACGGCGGGCTCACCCTGGCCGGGATGCAGGCGTACGAGGCGCTGCGGATCGCCGCCCGGCGCCCGCGCTTCGGCCTGGACACCGACCACCGGACCATCCCGCACGAGGTCGGCTGGATCGAGTCCGCGGTGCACCTGAACAAGGGCTGCTACCGGGGCCAGGAGACGGTCGCCCGGGTGCACAACCTCGGCCATCCGCCCCGGCGGCTGGTCTTCCTGCACCTGGACGGCAGCGAGGACCGGCTGCCCCGGCACGGTGATCCGGTCCAGCTGGAGGAAGCGACCATCGGGTTTGTAGGCTCGGCCGCGCGGCATTACGAGCTGGGGCCGATCGGGCTCGCGCTGATCAAGCGGACCACGCCGGTGGACGCGACCCTGCAGGCGGCCGGCCTGCCGGCGGCGCAGGAGGTCGTGGTGCCGCCGGACGCCGGCGCCAACGTCAAGGTGACGCTGAAGCGGCGGCCCGGGCTGGTGCGTTAGCCGCGGCGGCCCGTCGCGTGAGAACTGGAGGACTCAACGGTGCTACGGCGCACGTTGCTGGCCGCCTCGGGCAGTGACCGAGCGCGGCGCCTGATCAGCTCGGCTCCCCTCACCCGGGGCGTCGTGAACCGCTACGTGGCCGGGGACACCACCGCGCAGGCGGTGCAGGTCACCCGGGAACTGCTGCAGCGCGGCCTGCTGGTCAGCCTGGACTATCTGGGTGAGGACACCACCGACCCGGAGCAGGCCGCCGCGGTGACGGCCGAGTACTCCGGGCTGCTGGCCCTGCTGGCCGCGGCCGGGCTGGCCCGGGGAGGCCGGGCGGAGGTCTCGGTCAAGCCCACCGCGGTCGGCCTGGGCCTGGCCGAGCACGGGGAGAAGACCGCCGCGGAGAACGTGGCCCGGATCTGCGCCGCGGCGCGGGCGGCCGGGACCACGGTCACCCTGGACATGGAGGACCACGCCCGGGTGGACCAGACGCTGCGGATCGCCGCGCGAGGTCCGGCCGGACTACCCGGACCTGGGCGTGGTCATCCAGTCGTCGCTGCGCCGGTCGGTGGCGGACTGTGCCGCGCTCGCGCAGGCCGGCTCGCGGGTCCGGCTGTGCAAGGGGGCCTACAACGCCCCGGACGAGGTGGCTTACCCGGCCCGGCACGACGTGGACCGCAGTTACGCTCGCGGGCTGCGGGTGCTGATGGACGGCCCGGGCTACCCGATGATCGCCACGCACGACCCGCGGCTGCTCCGGATCGCGGCCGCCCAGGCGGCGCTCGGGGCCCGGACCCCGGACAGCTTCGAATACCAGATGCTCTACGGGGTCCGCCCGGCCGAGCAGCGGCGGCTGGCCGCCGCCGGGGCCAGGCTCCGCGTGTACCTGCCGTACGGCCAGGACTGGTACAGCTACCTGGTCCGCCGGCTGGCCGAGCGGCCCGCGAACGTCGCGTTCTTCGCCCGCTCCCTGGTGTCGTCCCGGTGACAGCGTCGTCTCGGTAGCGAGGAGACACCGTGATCGGGATCTTCGGGGCCGGGAAAATGGGCGAGGCGCTCATCTCCGGGCTGCTCCGGGCCGGCCGGGCGCCGTCCGGGGTGGTCGCGGTGGTGCGGCGGCCGGAACGCGCCGAGCAGCTCCGCGCCGGGTACGGGATCACCATCGCGAGCGCGGCCGAGGCGGCCAAGAGCGCGGACACGCTGATCATCACGGTCAAGCCGCAGGACATGCTGCCGATGCTGGACGAGATCGCGCCGCACGTGCCCGCGGACAAGCTGGTCATCTCGGTGGCGGCCGGCATTACCACCGCGGTGATCGAGCGCCGCCTCGGCGTGGACGTGCCGGTGGTCCGGGTCATGTCCAACACGCCGGTCCTGGTGGACGAGGCGATGAGCGTCATCTCGCCGGGGGCGTTCGCCGGGCCCGAGCATCTGGCCCGGGCCGAGGAACTGCTGCGCCCGGTCGGCAAGGTGCTGCGCATCCCGGAGTCCCAGCAGGACGCGGCCACCGCCCTGTCCGGCAGCGGCCCGGCCTACGTCTACTTCCTGGTCGAGGCGATGGTGGACGCGGGCATCCTGCTCGGCATGCCGCGCGGCACGGCCATGGAGATGGTCACCCAGGCGGTGTTCGGCGCGGCCACCATGCTCCGGGAGACCGGGGAGCACCCGGTGATCCTGCGCGAGGCGGTGACCTCTCCGGGCGGGACCACCATCGCCGCGATCCGCGAGCTGGAGCGGCACGGGGTCCGGGCCGCGATCCTGGCCGCGATCGAGGCGGCCCGGGACCGCGGACGCGAACTGGGGAGCGCATGACCTGCACGCTGCACGTGGCCTGGGACGACCGGCTGACCAGCTACGACTTCGGCCCGGGGCACCCGCTCGCGCCGGTCCGGGTGGAACTCACCATGGCCCTGGCCCGGTCGATGGGGGTGCTGGACGCCGCCGGGGTGAGCCTGGCGGCGCCCGAGCCTGCGACCCAGGAGCAGCTCGAGCTGGTGCACGACCCCGAGTACATCGACGCGGTGCGCCGCGCGGCGCCCGATCCGGCGTTTGGCCTGGGCACCCCGGACGACCCGGTCTTCCCCGGCATGCACGACGCCTCGGCGCTGGTGGCCGGGGCCACGCTGGCCGCGGCCGCCGCGATGTGGACCGGGCAGGCGGCGCACGGCGCCAACGTGGCCGGCGGCCTGCACCACGCCATGCGCCGCTCCGCCAGCGGCTTCTGCGTCTACAACGACCCGGCCATCGCGATCCGCTGGCTGCTGGAGCAGGGCGCCCAGCGGATCGCCTACGTGGACATCGACGTGCACCACGGGGACGGCGTCGAGGCCGCCTTCTACCACGACCCGCGGGTGCTGACCATCAGCCTGCATGAGCACCCGATGACGCTGTTCCCCGGCACCGGCCTGCCCAGCGACACCGGTGGCCCGGATGCCGAGGGGACGTGCGGTCAACGTGGCGCTGCCCGCCGGCACCGGCGACGCGGGCTGGCTGCGCGCGTTCGACGCGGTGGTGCCGCCGCTGCTGCGTGCGTTCCGCCCGGAGATCCTGGTCAGCCAGCACGGCTGCGACACCCACCGGCTCGACCCGCTCGCGCACCTGGAGCTGACCATCGACGCCCAGCGGGCTGCGCACCAGGCCCTGCACGAGCTGGCCCACGAGGTCGCCGGCGGTCGCTGGCTGTTCACCGGCGGCGGTGGATACGAGCTGGTCCAGGTCGTGCCGCGGACCTGGACGCATCTGCTCGCGGTGGCGGCCGGCCGGCCGCTGGACCCGGGCCTGGCCACCCCGGCGGACTGGCAGGAGTACACGCTGGCCCGCACCGGGGTGCCCGCGCCCGGGCAGATGACCGACGGCAGCGCGGCCGCTTTCATCCCGTTTGAGTCCGGGTACGACCCGGGTGACGCGATCGACCGGACCATCATGGCCACCCGCAGCGCGGTCTTTCCCGTTCACGGCCTGTTCCCGGGCTTGTGACCCAGAGCGCGTCCCGCGCCGGGGTTGCCCTTTTCCGCACAAGACTTACGCTGGGGACGGAGGTGACTGATGCGCTGAATCCGGCCAGGCGCACTCGGCTCCGTGCGGAAGAGGGAAAAGCAGATGGCTGCAGGCGAAACCCCGCTCAGCGACGTCAGGTTCCTGACCGTGGCCGAAGTGGCCTCGATCATGCGCGTATCCAAGATGACCGTCTACCGGCTGGTGCACTCGGGGGAGTTGGAGGCGATCCGGGTGGGCCGATCATTCCGCGTTCCTGAGCAGGCGGTCAACCGGTACCTGAAAGGGTCATTCGTCGCCGCTAGCTGATGCCGTTCCCGAGGGGGCATCACCGGGGTGGGCGCGGGGCAGGTACCCTGGGGCGTTGGCGTGGGCCCAGCCGGCTGGCATCGGGCGAATACGTCGCAAGCCTGTTTGCCTGAATCCCGAGTGAGGGTGGTGTCGTGGGCTCTGTCATCAAGAAGCGCCGCAAGCGAATGGCGAAGAAGAAGCACCGCAAGCTGCTGCGGAAGACCCGCGTGCAGCGGCGGAACAAGAAGTAGCGCCGCGGCGGCCCCCGCGGTCGGGATGCTGGCGGCAGGTCCGCTGGCAGCCGGCCCGGGGCGCTGCGCGAGGGCGCGGCGGAAAGGAAGACGGTGGGCTGGCAGGGGAGCACGGGGGAGCTTCCCGGTGCGATACACGGTGCGAACGGCTCTCCTGCGAAGGCACACGGTGCGAATGCGCACGCTGCGAATGGACACGCGTGCGAGCGGGAACGGTCCCGGCGGTATCGCGACCGGCTCCGGGCCCGGGGTGACTCCAGGCGGCTCCGTCCACGATGGCGGTGCCCAGGCCAACGGCGCCCCCTGCGGGGAAGCCGGCGATGACTGGCGCGGCCGGCTGAGCGAGACGCTGCGGTTCGCCCGGCGCCAGGTCACCGGCGAGGGCGAGGTCGACGAGTTCGGTTTCGACCCGGAATTCAATACCCGGCTGCTGATCCCGCTGGCCCGGCTGCTGTACCAGCAGTGGTTCCGGGTCGAGATGCGCGGGCTCGAGCACGTGCCGTCCACCGGGGGTGCGCTGCTCGTCGCCAACCATTCCGGGGTGCTCCCGTTCGACGCGATCATGCTGCAGACCGGGCTGCACGACGAGCATCCCCAGCACCGGAACCTTCGCCTGCTCGGCGCGGACCTGGTCTACGAGCTCCCCGGGCTGGCCTACCTGGCCCGGCGGGCCGGCCACACCCGGGCCTGCCCCGCGAACGCCGACCGCCTGCTCGCATGACGGTGAGCTGGTCGGCGTGTTCCCGGAGGGGTTCCGGGGCATCGGGAAACCCTTCAGCGACCGTTACCAGCTGCGCCGTTTCGGCCGGGGCGGGTTCGCGGTCACCGCCCTGCGGGCCCGGGTGCCGATCGTGCCCTGCGCGATCGTCGGCGCCGAGGAGATCTACCCGATGGTCGGCAACGCCAGGCCGCTCGCCCGGCTGCTCCGGCTGCCCTATTTCCCGATCACGCCCTTGTTCCCCTGGTTCGGCCCGCTGGGCGCGGTCCCGCTGCCGTCCAAGTGGATCATCGACTTCGGCCCGCCGGTGGAGACCTCCGGGTACCCGGCGGGCGCGTGGCGGGATCCGGCGGTGATCGCGGAACTGACCGCCTCGGTCAGCGGCAGTATCCAGGCGAAGCTGGACGACCTGGTCGTGGAGCGCGGCCCCGCGTTCGGATGAGCCTCGCGGGGCGGGCCTCGCAGGGTGGGCCGGTCTGCGGCTCGATCAGCCCTGGCTGTTGCGCTGGTGCCGCCGGTGCAGGGCCAGCCCGGCCGCGATGCCGCCGGCCACCGCCCCGAGGCCCGCCGCGGCCGGCAGCGCCACCAGGGTGGCCTTGCGGCCAGACCGGAAATCATGCACCGGCCAGCCCTCGCGGCGGGCCTCGGCGCGCAGCTCGGCGTCCGGGTTGACCGCGTTCGGGTGGCCGACCAGCTGGAGCATGGGCAGGTCGTTGCTGGAATCGCTGTAGGCCGAGCAGCGGGTCAGGTCGAGCCCTTCCCGCTCGGCGAGCGAGGCCACGGCCGCGGCCTTGGCCTCGCCGTGCAGCAGGCCGCCGACCAGGCGGCCGGTGTACACGCCGTCCGCGGACTCCGCGACGGTGCCCAGCGCGCCGGTCAGCCCGAGCCGCTGCGAGATGACCGTGGCCAGCTCCACCGGCGTCGCGGTGACCAGCCACACCCGCTGGCCGGCCCGCAGGTGGCCCTGGGCCAGCTCGCGGGTGCCCTCCCACACCCGGTCGGCCATGGTCTCGTCGAAGATCTCCTCGCTCAGGCTGATGATGTCGGTCACCTTGTGCCCGGCCACGAAGGTGAGCGCGGCCTGGCGCAGGGCGTTGATGTGCTCGGAGTTCTCCGCCCCGCGGAGCCGGAAGTACACCTGGCCCCAGGCCACCCGGGCCAGGTCGCGCGGGCCGAACATGTCCCGCGCGGCGAGCCCGCGGGCGAAGTAGTAGATGGAGGCGCCACGGATCAGCGTGTTGTCCACGTCGAAGAACGCGCCCGCCGTGGGGTCTTCGCGGGGTGGCAGCTGGACCACCGTGGCGAGCGCGGCGGAGGCGGCCCCGGCCAGCTCCGCCTGTTCCCGGCGCACCCGGGCGGACTTGCGCAGCCCGAGGGGCCTGGCGCCGCCGGGAAGCTGGTCCCGCAGCTGCCTCATGCGGCGAGTCTACAAACCGGCCCTCGTCCCGTGGGCCTGGTCGTCGATCTGGTCTCCATCATCGCCGCCCGTCGTGCACCATAGGCTGCAATGTCTATTTCGTTCGCCGCTGCCCTGGCCGGGACCGTGCTCGCCGCGGTCGGTACCGGCCTGGCCATCCGGCTCTGCCTGCGAAAACCCAGGGCCGACATGGTGGCCTGGGTCATCGCCCTCGCTGGCCTGACCGTGGGGCTGGCGGCGCAGGCCGCGGGCTACCGGCGCGGTTTCGTGCCCACCACGTTCCGCGCCACCCAGCTCGGCGCGGCGCTGGTCGCGCCCCTGGCGCTGGCCTGGGGCATGGTCGAGCTGGCCGCCAGGAGCCTGGTCGCGCGGTTCGCCGGGCGGCTCTGCCTGGCCGGGCTGTTCGTCGTGGCGGCGGTGATCCTGGCCACTGACGTGCTGAGCGCACGAGCCGTTCACCCAGGAGTGGCCCGCCGCCCGGGACCACTTCGAGTTCCTCCCGCTGGGCCTGCTCGCCCTGGTCGCCGCTGCGTCGTGGTGCTGACCGTGATCGTGGCGCTGATCACTACCGGGCTGCGCAGCCGCCACAATCCCGCCTGGCGGGGGGCGCTCGCCGCGGTCGCGCTGGCCGGCGTGGCCGCGCTGGCCACCCAGGGGCTCCAGGCCAGGCTGCCCGCGAACGTCGCGTATCCGGCGCCTGACCCTGGTCGCCGCGGTGGCGGCCTGGCTGGCCGCCAGCCGGGCCGCCAGGGTGAGCGTGGGCCAGATCCGGGCCGGGGCCAGCCGCCCCGCCAGTCCGGCGGCCGCCGCGGATCCCGGCTACGGCGGCGACGACTCGCTGGATCTGTACCGCGATGGCTTCCGCCACTTCGACGACAGCGCGGCCTTCGCCGCGTACGTCAACAGCGGGTACGACACCGGGGGCTACCGCGCCCGGAGCGGGTCCCAGCGGCGCCGGGTACGGCGGCCCGGAAGGACAGGCGCATCCGGAAGCACGGGCGCATCCGGAAGCACGGGCGGCACCGGAAGCACGGTCGCGCCCGGAAGCACGCGGCGCCGCCGGGCCATACGCGGATACGGGCGGCTTCCAGGCCGGCGGTTACCCGGGCCCGGGCGGCTTCCCGCCGGAGGACGCGGACGGCTTTCACGCCGACCCGGTCGAGCCGGTCACCGGGGCCTTCGACCCGCTGTTCCGGCCGAACGCATCCTCGGCCCCGGGCCTGGCCGCCGGACGTCCCGGCGGCGACGCCGCCACCCTGAACCGGGCGTCGCCCGGCCCTGACGCCCGGGGAGGACATCGAGTTCGCCACCGGCATGCAGCTGCCCGCCATCGACGACGTGATCGAGGCCGCCGTCGCTGCCGCCGGCGCGGTGGACACCGACCGCCTCTACGGCCGGATCGCCATTTACACCCTGCTGGACGCGGGCGCGGACGAGTTCGACCGGCTGGCCGAGCAGGTGGTTGAACAGGTACGGGCCGGGGAGCCGGGCACGCTCGCCTACGTGGTGCACGGCGTGCCGTCCGCGCCGTTGCAGAGAATTCTCTACCAGCTCTATACCGACCGGGCCGCTTACGACTGGCACCAGGAGCGGCCCTACGTGGCCGATTTCGAGGCCCGCCGGCGGCCGCTGGTGCTGGCCACCAACGTGATCGAGCTGGGCGTCCGGCAGGCCAAGGTCGCGGCGGTGACGCCGCGCCGGGTCCCGTGACGGGGGTGTCACGGTGATATCCAGCACCGGGACGTCGCCTGCCGGGCACGCGATCACCCTCCTGTCCAGGCCCGGCTGCCACCTGTGTGACAGCGCGCGCGAGGTGATCGCGAGGGTCGCCGCGGACCTCGGCGTGCCCTGGGAGGAACGCGACATCACCAGCTCAGCCGCGGATATGCGGGAGTACTGGGACAAGATCCCGGTCACCCTGATCGACGGGGTCCAGCACGACTTCTGGCGGGTCAGCGAGGAACGCCTGCGGGCGGCGCTGGCCCGGTGATCCGGTTCCGCCTGGTCTGAGGCGTGACGCGCGGGCCGCAGCACCGGGCCGGGGCCGGCGACTTTGTGCAAACGTTCACAAGGGCGTACCGTTGAAAACCGCAACCCTTCGGCGGGCGTCTGGGCCGCCCCCAGTGCAGGTTGACTAGTGCAGGTCGATCCCTCAGGAGCGTCGGCGCATGTCACGGCGTGCAGTATCCGCGAACGGCAGAGCAGCAAACGGCGGCCAGGGCATCCCGGAGGCCACCATCGCCCGCCTCCCCGTGTACCTGCGTGTCCTGTACGCCTTCGCGGAGCAGGACATCCCGACCGTGTCGAGCGAGGAACTCGCGGCCGCGGCCGGGGTCAACTCGGCCAAGCTCCGCAAAGACCTGTCGCACCTGGGGTCCTACGGCACCCGGGGCGTGGGATACGACGTGGAGTACCTCGTCTACCAGGTATCCCGGGAACTGGGGCTGACCCAGGACTGGCCGGTGGTCATCGTCGGCGCCGGGAACCTGGGCCGCGCACTCGCCAATTACGGCGGGTTCGCCTCGCGCGGGTTCCGCATCGCGGCCGTGCTGGACAGCGACCCGGAGGTGGTCGGGACCCAGATCGCCGGGCACGGCGTGCTGGACGTGGAGCAGATGGAGCAGGTCGTGGCCCGGCACCGGGTGTCCATCGGGGTCATCGCCACGCCCGCGGGCACCGCGCAGGCCGTCTGCGACCGTCTGGTCGCGACCGGGGTGACCAGCATCCTCAACTTCGCGCCTGTGGTCCTTAATGTGCCCAGTGGCGTAGACGTGCGTAAGGTCGACCTGTCCATCGAGTTGCAGATTCTCGCTTTCCACGCGCAGCGGAGGTCGGTGGTGCGCGTTCCGCAGGATGCCCAGGCGGTGGGCCGATGAGCGTTCTCGTGGTCGGCCTGAGCCACAAGAGCGCCTCGCTCCCGGTCCTGGAGCGGGCGGTCGTCAGCGGTGACACGCTCAGCAAGCTGATCCGCGACGTGTCGCAGGCCCCGAACGTGGGCGGCACGTTCGTGGTGTCCACCTGCAACCGGGTGGAGGTCTACGCCGAGGTGGACAAGTTCCACGGCGGCGTGTCGTCCATCTGCGACCTGCTGGCCCGGCACTCCGGCATCCCGCTCAGCGAGCTGACCCCGAACCTGTACGTGCACTACGAGGACCGGGCCGTGCAGCACCTGCTCGCCGTGGCCTGCGGGCTGGAGTCCATGGTGGTGGGCGAGAGCCAGATCCTCGGCCAGGTCCGGCAGGCCCTGTCCGTGGCCCGCGAGCACGGCACGCTCAGCCGCGGCCTCGGTGAGCTGGGCACGCTCGCGCTGCGGACCGCCAGGCGGGCGCACGCCGAGACCCGGATCGACCAGGCGGGCGCGAACCTGGTCAGCATCGGCATCGCGGTCGCGCACGGCAGGCTGGCCGCGGGCTCGCCACGGCGCAGGCCCAGCCGGAGGCCGGGCAGGTCCCCGCCGCCGACCCGTCCCGGCCGCTCGCCGGGCTGCGGGTGCTGGTGGTCGGGGCCGGCTCGATGAGCTCGCTGGCCGCCACCACCGCGGCCCGGATGGGCGCGGCGCACATCGTGGTGGCCAACCGCACCGCCGACCGGGCCGGGCGGCTCGCCGCGTCGGTCGGCGGCACCGTCGCCGACCTTGCCGACCTGGCCGGGCCGGTCGCCCAGGCTGACCTGGTCATCTCCTGCACCGGCGCCGCGGGCGTGGTGATCGGCGCGGACCTGGTGGCCGAGGCGCTGGCGCGCCGGGGCCAGCCCGGCCGGCCGCTGGTCCTGCTGGACCTGGCCATGCCCCGCGACGTCGATCCGGCCGTGGCCGGGCTGCCCGGGGTCCAGCTGGTCGGCCTGGACACGCTGGGGGACCGGCCCGCCGGGACCGCCGGCGAGCCGGAACTGGCCGGCCTGGCCACCCGGGACGCGGACGTCGACGAGGTCCGGGCGATCGTGGCCGAGGAGTTCGCGGCCCGCGTGTCGGCCGTGCACGCGGCCCGGGTCGCGCCCACCGTGGTCGCGCTGCGGACCAAGGCGGCCAAGGTGGTGGACGCCGAGCTGGCCCGGCTGGCCGGCCGGCTGCCCGCCGACCACCGCACGCTGGATGAGGTGGAACGGGCCATGCGCCGGGTAGTGGACAAGTTGCTGCACGCGCCGACGGTGCGGGTCAAGGAGCTGGCCGGGTCCCCGGGCGGCGACGCCTATGAGGACGCGCTGCGGGTGCTGTTCGATCTCGACCCCGCCGTCGTCGCCGCGGTCACGCTGGCCGACACCGATCCCGGCGCCGCCAGCACCAAGCCAGACAGTGCGCCTGGTCCCGCACGGACTCAGGAGGACACGTGAGCAGGCCGCCGCTGCGGCTCGGCACCCGCAAGAGCCCGATGGCCATGGCCCAGTCCGGCCAGGTGGCCCGGCTCATCACCGAGCGCACCGGGGTCAGCGTGGAGCTGGTCGGGGTGACCACGTTCGGCGACGTGACCCGGGCCGAGCTGGCCCAGATCGGCGGCACCGGCGTGTTCGCCAGCGCGCTGCGGGAAACCCTGCTGGCCGGCCAGGTCGACCTGGCGGTGCACTCACTCAAGGACCTCCCGGTGGCCCCCGCCCCCGGGCTGGTGCTGGCCGCGGTCCCGGCCCGGGAAGACCCGCGGGACGCGCTGGCCGCCCGGGACGGCGCCAAGTTCGCCGACCTGCCGCTCCGGGGCCACCGTCGGCACCGGCTCGCCGCGCCGGGCCGCCCAGCTGCGGCTGCTGCGCCCCGACATCCGGCCGGTGCCGGTCCGTGGCAACGCGGGCACCCGGCTGGGCAAGGTCGAATCGGGTGAGCTGGACGCGGTGCTGCTGGCCAGCGCCGGGCTGGCCCGGATCGGCCGGCTGGACGCCGTGACCCAGATCTTCGAGCCGGAAGAGATGCTGCCCGCGCCCGGCCAGGGCGCGCTGGCGGTGGAATGCCGGGCCGGCGACACCGACCTGGCCGCGCTGCTGGCCCAGGTGGACGACCGGCTCAGCCGGGCCGCGGTGACCGCGGAACGGGCCGTGCTGGCCGGATTGGCGGCCGGCTGCAGCGCGCCGGTAGGTGCGTATGCTGCGGGAACGGAGATACTGCAGCTGAGAGCGGTTGTCGCGGCGCTGGACGGGGGGTCGGCGTTGCGGGCCAGCGCGACCGCCCCCGCGGCCGAGGCCGGACGCCTCGGCCGCGACATCGCCGCCGAGTTGCTGCGCCAGGGCGCGGCGGCATACGCGGCAGGGTCTTCGGAATACATCAGCAACGGGGACGATGCATTGTGAGTGTGACTTCCACGTCGAAGAAGGACGCGCCCGGCCAGTCCGACCAGGACGGTGCCGCAGCGGCGAAGCGGGCGGCCCAGCCCGGCCTGGCGGCTTTCGTGGGCACCGGGCCGGGCAGCGCGGAGCTGCTCACGGTGCGCGCCGCCGGGCTGCTGGGCCGGGCCGACCTGGTGTTCGCCACCGCCGAGGTGGCGGACCGGGTGCGGCATCTGCTACCCGCCGGGGCGCAGGTCCGCGACCTGTCCGAGCTGGACGCCGATCCGCGGCCGCTGGTCAAGGCGGTGAAGGCCGGCCAGCTGGCGGTGGCGGCCTACGACGGCGACCCGCTCTTGTTCGGGTCGGCCGCCGGGGGCGCCGCCGCGTGCGCCAAGGCCCGGGTCCGGTTCGAGATCGTGCCGGGCATGCCCGCCGCCACCGCGGTGCCCGCCTACGCGGGCATCCCGCTGACCTCTGAGTCAGGCGGGGATATCCGCATCGTCCATGCCGCTGAGGTCAGCCGCCTGTCCGCTGAGACCCAGCCGCCCCGCAGCCTGGTCATCCTGGGCGTGGAGGCCGGGCCGGCGGATCTGGCCAAGATGCTCATGGCCGCGGGCTGGCCGGAGCGCACCCCGTTCACCATCACCTGGAACGGGACCACGACCGAGCAGCTGACCATCCGGTGCGCGCTGGGGTCGGTGTCCGCGGACCTCAAGGCGGCCGGGGTCAGCCTGCTCACCGAGACCGGGCCCGCGGTCGGCGTGGTGGGCGAGGCCGCCGGGCACGCAGCAGGAACTGTCCTGGTTCGAGACCAAGCCGCTGTTCGGCTGGCGGGTCCTGGTCCCGCGGACCAAGGACCAGGCCGGCTCGGTCTCCGAGCGCCTGCGCGCCTACGGCGCGGTGCCGGAGGAGGTGCCGACCATCGCGGTCGAGCCGCCCCGCACCCCGCAGCAGATGGAGCGCGCGGTCAAGGGCCTGGTCACCGGGCGGTACCAGTGGGTCGCCTTCACCTCGGTCAACGCGGTCCGTGCGGTCCGCGAGAAGCTGGAGGAGTACGGGCTGGACGCCCGCGCTTTCGCCGGGGTGAAGGTCGCCGCGGTCGGCGAGCAGACCGGGCGGGCGCTGCTTGACTTCGGCATCAAGCCCGACCTGGTGCCCGAGGGCGACCAGTCCGGTGAGGGTCTCGCCGCGGCCTGGCAGCCCTACGACAGCGTGCTCGACCCGATCAACCGGGTCCTGCTGCCCCGGGCCGATATCGCCACCGAGACGCTGGTCGCCCGGCTCAACGACCTGGGCTGGGAGACAGAGGACGTCACCGCGTACCGGACGGTGCGCGCGGCGCCGCCGCCCGCCCCGATCCGCGAGGCGATCAAGGGCGGCGGGTTCGACGCCGTGCTGTTCACCTCGTCCTCGACGGTGCGGAACCTGATCGGCATCGCCGGCAAGCCGCACGCGGTGACGGTGATCGCCGTGATCGGCCCGCAGACCGCCAAGACCGCCGCGGAGTTCGGCCTCCGGGTGGACGTGAAGGCGCCCAAGCCCTCGGCCACCGGCCTGGTCGACGCGCTGGCCGAGTACGCGGCCGGGGTGCGGGAGGCGGCCATCGCGGCCGGGGAACCGGTACGCAAGCCCAGTGAGCGCCGCCGGGGTGCACGGCGGCGGCTCCGCTAGGACGAGACAGGAGAACCGGTGACGGCTGAATTCCCCACCGCGCAGTTCCCTCAGGCCCGGCCACGCCGGCTGCGCCGGACCGCGGCGCTGCGCAGGCTGGTCGCGCAGACCAGCGTCCGGCCCGCGGACCTGCTGCTGCCGATGTTCATCAAGGAGGGGATCAGCGAGCCCCAGCCGGTGGTCTCCATGCCGGGCGTGGTCCAGCACACCCGGGACAGCCTGCGCAAGGCCGCGGCCGAGGCGGTAGGCGCCGGGGTGGGCGGGCTGGTCCTGTTCGGGGTGCCGGCGGTGAAGGATGCCCGCGGCTCGGCGGCCGACGACCCGGATGGGATCCTCGCCCTCGCGCTCCGCGATCTGGCCGCCGAGGTGGGCGACGCCACCGTGCTCATGGCGGACCTGTGCCTGGACGAGTACACCGATCATGGCCACTGCGGGGTGCTGACCGGCTCCGGCGAGGTGGACAACGACGCGACGCTCGAGCGGTACGGGTCCATCGCGGTCGCCCAGGCGGCGGCGGGCGCGCACGTGGTGGCGCCGAGCGGGATGATGGACGGCCAGGTCGGCGCGATCCGGGCGGCCCTTGACGCCGGCGGGTACCCGGACGTGGCGATCTGCGCGTACTCGGCCAAGTTCGCCTCGGCCTTCTACGGGCCGTTCCGGGACGCCGCCGAATGCGCCCCGCAGTTCGGCGACCGGGCTTCCTACCAGCAGGACGCGCGGTCCGCCGACGCGCTCCGCGAGGTGGCCCTCGACCTGGCCGAGGGCGCCGACATCGTGATGGTCAAGCCGGCGCTGGCCTACCTGGACGTCATCACCCAGGTGGCCGCGGTCTCACCGGTGCCGGTGGCGGCCTACCAGGTCAGCGGGGAGTACGCGATGGTCGAGGCGGCCGCGGCGCACGGCTGGCTGGACCGGGACCGGGTCATCGACGAGACGGTGACCGCGATCCGCCGCGCGGGGGCGAGCATCATCCTGACCTACTGGGCGGCCGAACTCGCCCGGAGACTGGCCTGAACGCCTCTGGAGGCCGGTGTGGCCCGGGAGGCCGCAGTGTCTTGGGGGACTGTGCGTTCGGCAACATGTCGGCATCTGACCGGACCGGTATCCTGCGCGCAGAGCACTCGACCCGTCATCATCTGTAAGGAGAGCATGCCCCAGTCAGTTTGCAGCACGGTTTTGGCACGTTTGCCAGCACTGTGGAGTTGGAGCACTGAATGGTCGCACCCGTACTGCGCCGGAGCCGGCGCAGGGAGAGCGGGCGGCTGGCCGCCGCGGCCGTCGCCTACGCAGGGCTGGGCTGGCCGGTGGCCCTGGGTGCGTACCCGCGGGGCAACGCGCGGAGCGCGGGCCGGGCCTGCTCCTGCGACCGGGTCGGCTGCCCGGCCCCGGCGGCGCATCCCATGTCGCCGGCCTGGCAGATCCAGGCCACCAGCGATCCGGGCAAGGCCCGGCAGCGGTGGGCGCACCATCCCGAGGCGAACGTGATCCTGCCCACCGGCCGGGTGTTCGACGTGCTCGACGTGCCTGCCGCCGCGGGCCTGGCCGCGCTGGCCATGATGCAGGATGCCGGGGTGGAGACCGGGCCGGTGGCGGTGGGCAGCGGGCGCACCCTGTTCTTCGTGGCGACCCGTGGCGCGCCCGACAACGAGGACGAGTGGTGGTCCTGTCACCTGGACTGCGCTCCTGAGGACGTGCGGGAGGTGGTCAGCCTGCGCTGGCACTGCCGGAACAGTTACGTGCTGGCCCCGCCGTCCCGGGACGGCGTCGGCCCGGCCGGGCGCTGGCTGCGGGCGCCCGATGAGCAGGGCGGCCGCCCGCTGCCCGATGCGGTGCGGCTGCTCGAGGTCCTGGCGGACGCGTGCGACGAGGAGATTAGGTGAGTGGACCCGGCCGATCCGGTGAGCTGTTCAGCCGCGCCAGCGCGGTTATCCCGGGCGGGGTGAACTCGCCGGTCCGGGCGTTCGGGACGGTCGGCGGGGTGCCGGTGTTCATGGACTCCGGCCGCGGTCCGTACCTCACCGACGCCGACGGCCGGAGCTATGTGGACCTGGTCTGCTCCTGGGGGCCGATGATCCTCGGGCACGCCTACCCCGCGGTGACCGAGGCGGTGACGGCCGCGGCGGCCAAGGGCACCTCGTTCGGCACCGCGACCGCGGGTGAGGTGGCGCTGGCCGAGGAGATCGTGGCGCGCACGCCGGTGGAAAAGGTCCGGCTGGTGAACTCGGGTACCGAGGCCACCATGAGCGCGGTCCGGCTGGCCCGGGCCTTCACCGGGCGCCGGGTCGTGGTGAAGTTCGCCGGCTGCTACCACGGGCACGTGGACTCGCTGCTCGCCGCCGCGGGCTCGGGGGTGGCCACGTTCGGGCTGCCCGACTCGCCCGGCGTCACCGGCGCGGCCGCCGGTGACACCCTGGTGCTGCCCTACAACGACGCGCTCGCGGTCCGGCAGGCTTTCGTGGATCACGGGCCGCGGATCGCCTGCGTGATCACCGAGGCCTGCCCGGCCAACATGGGCGTGGTCCCGCCGGTCGGCGGGTTCAACGAGATGCTGGCCGAGTTGTGCCGGGACAACGGCGCGCTGCTCATCATGGACGAGGTGCTCACCGGCTTCCGGATCACCGCCTCCGGCTGGTTCGGGCTGGAGGGCGTGGCCGGGGACCTGACCACCTTCGGCAAGGTGATGGGCGGCGGGCTGCCCGCCGCCGCGTTCGGCGGCCGGGCCGAGATCATGGACCGGCTGGCCCCGACCGGCCCGGTCTACCAGGCCGGCACCTTGTCCGGTAACCCGCTGGCCACCGCGGCCGGGCTGGCCACCCTGCGGGCCTGCACGCCCGAGGTGTACGCCCGGGTGGACGAGGTCGCCGCCGCCATCGCCAAGCTGGCCAGCGACACGCTGTCGGCCGCGGGGGTGCCGTTCCGGCTGCAGCAGGCGGGCAGCCTGTTCTCCGTGTTCCTGGGCACCGAGCAGCCGGTCCGCGACTTCACCGAGGCCCGGGGCCAGTCCGTGCCCGCCTACGCCGCCTTCTTCCACGCGATGCTGGAAGGGGGCGTCTACCTGCCGCCGTCGCCGTTCGAGGCGTGGTTCGTGTCCGCGGCGCACGACGGGGAGGCGGTGGAGCGGATCGCCGCCGCACTGCCCGCCGCGGCCCGCGCGGCCGCCGTGACCCTGGGCTAGCCCGGCGGACGCTGCGGCAGCCGCAGGCGGCGCGGCGGCGGTGGGCAGCGGCGGCTGGTCAGCCGACGGCGATGCAGATGATGCCGGCGGCGATCGCGGCCGCCGCGGTGAGGCGGCGGGCCAGGCCGCCCTCGCCGAGCAGCCTGCGGCCGAGCAGCACCCCGGCCAGCACGCTCACCTCGCGGGCCGGGGCGACCGCGCTGACCGCGGTGAAGCTCATCGCGATCAGCACCAGGATGTAGGCCAGCGGCGACAGCACCGCCGCGCCCGTCACCTGGCGGCGGTAGCTGCGCCAGACCCGCTTGGTCCGGCTTCGCTGGCGCAGCGCGAAGGGGGCCAGGACCAGGGCCATCACCGGGAGCGAGGCGTAGCCCTGGATGAGCGGCGGCACCTGAGCGTGCTCACCGCGTACTTGTCCCAGAGCGTGTAGGACGCGATGAACGTGCCGGTCACCAGCGCGAAGATGATCGCCCGGGAGAGCCGCGGGCTGGCCGGGGCTCCCGGCCGCGCCGGGGCGGGGGAGTCGCCGCCGCGGCCCGGTGCGCCCAGCATCAGCACGCCGAGCACGACCAGGACGATCCCGGTGATGCCCGCCGGGCCGGGCCGCTCGCCGAGCAGGGTGATCCCGGCCAGGGCGGCCAGCAGGGCGCCGCTGCCGCGGCCCAGCGGGTAGACCAGGGACAGGTCGCCGAGCCGGTAACCGGACTGCAGGAACAGGAAGTAGCCGACCTGGAGCAACCCGGTGCCGACCATGAACACCCAGTCCAGGAGGGTGAGCCGGGGCGGGCTGAGCAGCACGCTCACCGCGACCACCGGGGCGTACAGCCCGGTGGCGGTCAGCGACATGAGCCAGACGAAGGAGGAGGCGCCCGCCGCCGAGGCCTGCTTGCTGAACAGGTTCCAGGTGGCGTGGGCGACGGCGGCGACGAGGATGAGGGCGAGGGCGGTGGCGCTCACTGGGGCGGCTCCAGGTCCGGGCCCCGGGAGCCGGCTAGCGGGTTCCCCGGGCATGGCGAACTGAGAGCCCTCGAGGTTTCTATCCCGTCAGGTGTGGGCGCCGGAGGCGCCTGGCGCCGCTCGGTCCAGCCCGCCCCGTCCTGATTGTGGTGGGCCGGTGTGGTCGCCACCGGCGCGGACGAGGCGCGGAACCCTAGGCGCAGCCACGAGCTAGCGGCAGTTTACCCGCTGTTCACCTGCTCCGGTGCCCGCGCCGGGATCAGCGCAGATGTCCCGGTAGGCTGTGGCCGCCATGACTGAGACGAACGGGGCGAATGCGGGAGACGGCGGAGCATCATCCGGGCCGTCCGCCAGCACCGTGGTGCACCTGCTGCGCCACGGGGAGGTCTACAACCCGGGCGGGATCCTCTACGGCCGGCTGCCCGGCTTCCACCTTTCCGAAGAGGGCCGCCTGATGGCCAAGGCCGCCGACCGGGTTCCTGGCCGGACGGGACGTGGTGGCGCTGCGCTCGTCGCCACTGGACCGGGCCCGGGAGACCGCGGCGCCGCTGGCCGCGCAGTTCGGTCTCGAGGTGGACATCGACGAGCGGCTGATCGAGCCGACGAACCGTGTACGAGGGCACCACGTTCGGCGTGGGTTCCGGCGCGCTGCGCCACCCGGCGGACTGGCGCTACCTGTACAACCCGTTCCGGCCGTCCTGGGGCGAGCCGTATAAGTCCATCGCCGCCCGGATGCTCGCCGCGATGGCGGACGCGGCGCGGGCCGCGCGAGGCCACGAGGTGGTCTGCGTCAGCCACCAGCTGCCGATCTGGACCGCCCGCCGGGCCATCGAGGGGCAGCGCCTGTGGCACGACCCCCGCCACCGGCAGTGCGCGCTGGCCAGCGTGACCACCTTCCGCTACACCGGGGACACGATCACCAGCGTCACCTACTGCGAGCCGGCGGGCTCCGGGCCGCCGCAGACGCCCGGTGCCTGAGGGGCGGTGCCTGATCGGCCGGGAACCGCTGATCAGCCTGGCCGCGGATACCGCCCAGGCCGCCCCGCCGTGGGCGGGCCGGCGCCGGTCAGGCACAATGGGGCCTGGTACTACTGCCTGTAGGAGAATCTTTCCCGTGTCCCCTCTCACCCGCCGGACCCGCCGCCCCGCCGGGGCGGGGCGCGGCGTTGCGGCGGCCGCTCTCGCGGTCGCCTCGGCGCTGGCGGTGGCGGGCTGCAGCACGGGCAACATCGCCGCGAGCACGCCGGCCAGCAACGGGCAGAGCTTCGTGGCCGGGAGACCCGGGGACCACGGTGTTCAAGAGCGGGACGGGGCCGGTGGCCCCGTCGGTCAGCGGCCCGGTGGTCGGCGGCGGGAAACTCGCGCTGGCCGCCTACCGCGGTCACGTCGTGGTGCTGAACTTCTGGGGCTCGTGGTGCACGCCGTGCCGGGAAGAAGCCCCGGACCTGGCCGCGCTGGCCACGCACTTCAAGGCGTCCGGGGTCCGCTTCCTCGGCATCGACATCCGGGACAGCCCGCCCAGCGCCGAGGCCTTCATGAGTGACTTCCGGATCAGCTATCCCGAGCCTGAACGACCCCAGCGACAACCTCGCCCTCGATTTCCGCAATACGGTGCCGCCCGCCGGAATCCCGACCACACTGGTGATTTCACGCAGTGGCCGGATCACCGCGCGGGTGATCGGCGGGGCCACGTACAACGGGCTGAAGACCCTGATCCAGCGGGCCGCGGCGGAGCCCGGATGACCGCGACCCCCACGCACCTCGACCTCGGGTGGTGACCCGATGACCGGACTGCGCGTCCCGCCCGGGCCAGCCAGCGGCGCCCGGCCGGATGAGGGTGCCACGGCCGGTCGCCGGCCCCGCCCGCCGGGAACCCCAGCTCGTTCGGCCTGGTCGGCTGGGCCCGCTGGGGCTGGCGCCAGCTGACCTCGATGCGCACCGCCCTGGTGCTGCTGTTCCTGCTGGCCGTGGGCAGCGTCCCCGGCTCGCTGCTGCCGCAGCAGGGCATCGACCCGGCGGCGGTCCAGCAGTACTACGTCTCGCATCCGGCGCTGGCGCCCTGGCTGGCCCGGCTGTCCCTGTTCAACGTGTTCGCGGCGCCCTGGTTCGCCGCGATCTACCTGCTGCTGTTCGTCTCCCTGGCCGGCTGCGTGGTGCCGCGCAGCGTCCGGCTGGTCCGCTCGGCCCGGGCGCTGCCACCGCCCGCCCCGCGCAACCTGGCCCGGCTGCCCCAGTCCGTCCGGCACGAGAGCCGCCCTCGACCCGGCGGCCGCCCTCGACGCCGCCACGGCCGTGCTGCGCCGCCGCAAGTTCCGGCTGCGGACTGGTGACGGCTGGGTGTCGGCCGAGAAGGGATACCGCCGCGAACTGGGCAACCTGGTGTTCCACCTGGCGCTGCTGGCCCTGCTGGGCGCGGTCGCCCTGGGCGGCCTGTTCGGCTACAAGGCCAACCGGCTGCTGGTCAGCGGGACCTCGTTCGCCAACACGGTGACGGCGCTGGACCAGTTCCGCCCCGGCCGGCTGGTGTCGCCGTCGGACCTCCAGCCGTTCACGATGACGCTGAACCGCTTCACGGCCTCCTACGTCACCTCCGGCCAGTCGCGCGGCCAGCCGCTGTCGTTCAACGCGTACGTGAGCTACTCCGCGCAGCCGGGCGCCGCGGTCCGCCACGACAACCTGCGGGTCAACCACCCGGTCAACGTGGACGGCGTGCGGGTCTTCATCATCGGCCACGGGTACGCGCCGGTCTTCAAGGTCACCGACGGTACCGGGAAGGTGGTCTTCGACCAGCCGGTCCCGTTCATCGCGGTGGACACCTCCGGCCTGACCTCCGAGGGCGTGGTCAAGGTCCCGGACGCCCACCCCGACCAGCTCGGGTTCGCCGGCGTGTTCCTGCCCACCGCGGTCGACGTCGGCGGGCAGCTGGAATCCGCCTTCCCGGCCCCGCTCGCCCCCCGGGTCAGCCTGGTCTCGTACCAGGGCAACCTGGGCATGGACAGCGGCCCGCCGCAATCGGTGTACCAGCTGAACACGGCCGGCCTGACCCAGCTGCCGGTCGCGCCCCGCCCGCTCGCGATCGGGCAGTCGATCAAGCTGCCGGGCGGCGCCGGCACGCTCACCTTCACCGGGTACCGGCAGTGGATCAGCCTGGCCATCACCTACGACCCGGGGCAGCTGCCCGCGCTGATCGCGGGCCTGGCGGCGCTGGCTGGCCTGCTCCTGTCCTTCTTCGTCCGGCGCCGCCGGGTGTTCGTCCGGGCCTACCCGGGCCCGGACGGGCAGACCGTCGTGGACGTGGGCGGCCTGGCCCGCTCCGACCCGGCGGGCGGCTTCGATGAGGAGTTCACCGGCCTGGCCCGCGCCCTGGGCAAGTCCTACCGCGGCAGCACCGAAGCCAGCCCTGATCCTGGGCCCGCTACCACCGGGACCCCGTCCCTCACCGCGACCACCGAGGGGAAGTCAGACTGATGCCCGACAACCAGGGCCTGTCCCATCTCAGCGATCATTTCCTGATCGTCGCCGTCGTGCTGTACTCGCTGGCGGTGATCGCGTTCGCGGCTGACTTCGCCTTCGGGCGGCGCAGCCCCGTCGTGTCGCGGGCCGGGACCGGCGTGCGCCACCGGGTGCCCGCGGCGGTCGGGGCGGGCGCCGGTGCGGCAGACGGCGCGCGGCAGACGGCGCTGCCGTGGACGGCGCGGCTGGCGCAGCGGCCGCGGCGGCGGCGGCCGGGCAGTGGTGCCGTGGCCAGCGGTGCGGGGCACGGCGGCGCGGCGGGCGGCGGTGCGGTGGGCCGGCAGCCAGCGGGGCCACACCCAGGTGCCGCCGGGACGCCTGGTCCGGATCGCCCTCATCCTCACCACGGCCGGGCCTGGCCCTGCACCTCACCGGGGTGGTCACCCGGGGCCTGGCCGTGCACCGGGTTCCGTGGGGCGACATGTACGAGTTCGTGATCTCGGTCTCGTGCGTCGCCGTCCTGTTCTTCCTCGGCCTGATGATCAAGTACCGGCCCTACCACCTCGGGCTGTTCTTCCTGGCCCCGATCGTGATCATCATGGGGCTGGCCCAGACCGTCATCTACACTCCGGCCGGGCCGCTGGTGCCCGCGCTGAACTCCTACTGGCTCGCCATTCACGTGACCGCGATGACCCTGGCCAGCGGGACGTTCATGGTGGCCGCGGTGCTCGCCGTCGTGTACCTGTTCGCCGAACGGCACACCCGGCGGGTGGCGGCCGGGCTGAGCAGCCGCTACGGCGAGGTGTTCCGGCTGCTCCCCAGCGCGGAGCGGCTCGATCAGATCGCCTACCGGACCGTGGTGTTCGCGTTCCCGATCTGGACCTTCGGCATCATGGCCGGGGCCATCTGGGCGGACGAGGCCTGGGGCCGGTACTGGGGCTGGGACCCCACCGAGACCTGGGCGTTCATCACCTGGGTGGTGTACGCGTGCTTCCTGCACGCTCGGGTCACCGCGGGCTGGCGTGGCCGCCGGGCCGCCATCATCCAGCTGGTCGGGTTCGGCTGCCTGCTGTTCAACCTGCTGGGCGTGAGCCTGTTCATCACCGGCCTGCACTCCTACGCCGGCCTGAGCTGAGCCGGGCCGGGGCCGGGCAGGCGGCCCGCGGCCGCCGGCGTCCCGGCGGGCCCGGCATGCACGCCGGCCGGCCGGGGGATCGTCAGTCTTCGGTGCCGGGTTCCCGGTCGCCCCGGATGAGCCGGTCGAGTTCGCCGAGGAAGTCGGCATCGTCGTCGGGGCCCGCGGGGCACGGCCCAGTCTTCGGACACCGCCGTCCCAGCTAGTGACACACGGTCATCGGCAGACGCGTACCGTCCGCGGCCTGCGGGGTGCCGGCGGAAGGCTGCCTCCGCCGCTGATCCCTCCGGCCGGGCCAGCCGCCGTGGCCACCTGGACCAGCAGGCCCAGAAAGCCAAGGTGAGCAGCGCAGATAGGGCACCGACTAGCCACATGCGCGCAGCTTAGCCAAGCCGAGACCGCTTCGTCAGTAAATGAGGGGAGTCACTCGGTAACGGTACGAGATCCATAACCGGTAACAGCGGGTAACGGCAGATGACGTTCGCGCAGTTTCGTCATACGCTGGCAGCCTGGCACGCGATCGCTGGGAGTGCGACTTATGCGGCTGCGGCTTTTCGATCGCGTTCGCCGGTACATCCGGCCGGGCCCGGGGGGATCGCGATCACGCGGTAGCACCAGGCCGGGTCCCCCGGCCGTGGGTGGCTCTGTCGTCGTGCCACCGGCAGGCCGGCATCGTCGCGACCACGTCCCGGCACCGGACCAGGTATCCGCCAGCTCGCCCGTGAGCACCGCGATGACGGGCGGAGCCGGGGCCCTGGACGGCGGCGGCGGACCCGCGGAGCCAGCCCCGCAGGCGGAGTTGCCGCGCCGGGTGCGCCGGGCCCGGACCGGGGCGGACCGGGCCGGCCCCGGGACAGGGCCATCAGGCAGCCCGGGCCGGCCGGAGCCAGGCACCAGCCGGGACCGGGCCCGGCCGGGCCGTGGCCACCGGGCGCCGTGGGACCAGGGCCGCGGACGCCAGACCCCGGGCCAGCGGCGCGGACACCACCGGGACCAGACCACGCGGACCATGGACACCGCGGGTCAGGCCGCGCGCCGGCCACCGGGACCGGGACCGCCGGACCGGGGGCACCGGGACCGGGCCAGCCCAGCCCGGGACCACCGGGACCAGGCCGGGTGGACCGGGCCAGGCCCGCCGGTACCCGGGACCCGGAACCACGCCGGGCACGCCGGGAACCGGGCCAGCTCAGGGCGAGAACGGCAGCCGGACCGGGAACCGGCCGCGCTGGAACTGGCCGGACCGGAACTGGCCGGACCGGAACTGGCCGGACCGGGACTGACCGGACTGGGACGACGGGACCGGGACTGACGGACTGGGACCGGACGGACGGAATCCCCCGCGCCCGGGCCGGCCTGGACGGGGACTCCCGCGCCGAGAACCAGCAGGCCCGCAGGGAGCGGCCCCGGGTCCAGCGGCAGCGGCGGCACGGGCACCGGGGCCACCCGGGCCGCCGGCCGGCCGTCCGGCCAGGATCGCGCCGCGATCCGCCCCGCCCCCGGGCACGCCCTGCCCCGGCGGGCGGCGAGCGGGCGGGCGGCGAAAGGCGCGCGCGCCCGGCCAGGACGCGCGCGGACGGTCCGGGCCCGCGGCGGACGCGGCCCGCGGCGTGGCGGGGGAGTCCGCGCGCCCGGCCGAGGCGGACGCGGGCCAGGCTGCCCTGGTACGAGGTCGCGCACGCGCGGCGGGCCGCGGAGGGCTATCAGAACTGCGGGCCGCTGGAACGGGTCCTGCGCCGGGAATGGCCGCCCAGCAAGGTGCCCTCGCCCCCGGTGGTGCGCGCGGTCAACCGCCTCGCCGAACTGCCCCTGATGATCAAGGAAATCCTCGCCGCCGGCGTGGACGCGATCCACGTGGGGGAGGGCGGCGTCCCGGAACTGGACGACATGGCGCGGCTGCGCGGCGTCCCGCTGCCCGTCCGGCCGCGCGACCTGGGACGCCTGCGCGGGCGCGTACGGCGAGAGGAAGATCATCGTAGGCTCGCGGCCCTCGTCCGCACCCGACGTCATGTGCCACGAGGTCGGGCACGCCCTCGACGACATCGACCGGGAGCAGGGCCGCTGGCAGTCCGACTCGGCCGAGTTCCGCCAGCTGTACCAGCGTTGCGAGGGATCACTGGTGAGCGACTTCCACAAGCAGCCCGGGGATCTGGGCCGCCGGGAGTTCTTCGCCGACGCGTTCGCCGCGATCGCCTCCCGCCAGCGCCCGGCGCTGGTGGACATGCTCGGCGGCAACATCCGGACCGCTCTTGATGTGATGCTCTACTTCAATCTCCGCTATGGGCTTTAGAGTGTTGGGTGATGCACGTTATCCAGCTGCCGAACGGGAACCTCCTGGTTCCCGAGTCAGTGCTGGCTGACGAGGGGCAGCTGATCGGTGATGCGTACGTGGAAATCGGCCCGGCCGACGCGGACTACGATCGCCTGGCCGCGCACGCGGTAACCGAGGACGAGCTTGAGGCACAGCGGCGCCGGTGGCAGGAGGGCGACGCGGAGCTGCAGCGGCAGTTCGCGGAGTACCGGGCCAGCCTGGGTGTGGCGCCCGGCCCGGCCAAGCGGCCCGACACGGAGTGATCCCGGCGCCGGCCGGGATCGGACGTGCGGCTGAGCCCGGCGGGCCAGCCGGGCCTAGCTGCCCTGATCCTCGTCCTTGCTGGTCCCGGCGTCGCCGCGGAGCAGCGCGCGGACCTCGGACTCGCGGAACCGGCGATGCCCGCCGGGCGTGCGGATGCTGCTGATGCGGCCGGACGCCGCCCACCGGGTGACGGTCTTCGGGTCGACCCGGAACAGGGCAGCGACCTCCCCTGGCGTCAGGAGGCGCTCATTGCTGCCGTCCACGCACGTCCCCTCCTGACCTGCCGTCCCGGGCTCATGATCGGGCCTGTCCCAAGTGTGGCGACTAACGACGGTTTTCTCCCTAGTTTCCTTAAAACCGTGGCGCTCATCTAGGGTGATCGCGTGCAGCCGCTCGTGTCGATCGACGAGATCCGGACCGCCGCGGCGGCTCTGGCCGGGGTGTCCGTCCGTACCCCCCTGGTTCCGTTCCCGCGGGCCGAACCCGCCCTGCTGGTCAAGCCCGAGTCGCTGCAGCCCGTCGGGGCGTTCAAGCTGCGCGGCGCCTACGCGGCGATGAGCACGCTGCCCGCGGCGGCCCGGCAGATCGGGGTGGTGACCCACTCCAGCGGCAACCACGGCCAGGCCGTGGCCTACGCCGCCGCGCTGCTCGGGATGCCCGCGGTGGTGGTGGTCCCGGATAACGCCCCCGCCGTCAAGGTGGCGGCCATCCGCGAGCTGGGTGCGGAGATCGTGGTCTCGGCGCCCGGCCTGGCCGCCCGGCTGGCGGCCACCCGGGAGATCGCCACCCAGCGCGGGGCGGTGTCGATCCCGCCGTTCGACGACCGGCGGGTGATCGCGGGCCAGGGCACGGTCGGCCTGGAGATCGCGGCCGACTGCCCCGGGGTGGACCTGGTCGTAGTCCCGGTGGGCGGCGGCGGGCTGATCGCCGGCGTGGCCGCCGCGGTCCGCTCCCTCTGCCCGGGCGCCGTCGTGATCGGCGTGGAGCCCGAACTCGCCGCGGACGCGCGGGACTCGCTGCACCAGGGCCAGCAGGTGGCCTGGCCGCCCGAGTTCACCCAGCAGACCATCGCCGACGCACTGCGCGTCGATCAGGTCGGCGCCCTGCCGCTGCGGCACATGCTGGAGTACGTGCAGGACATCGTCACCGTCACCGAGGACGAGATCCGGGCGGCGGTCCGGCGGCTGGCCCTGGACGCCCGGCTGATCGCGGAACCCGGCGGCGCCGTGGCCGTGGCCGCGTGCCTGTTCCGCCGCAAGGAACTGCCCTCCGCCGGGACGACCGTGGCCGTGCTGTCGGGCGGCAACATCGACCCCGGGATGCTGCTGGACATCCTGGCCGATGACCCGTCCGCTGGGCCGGAGAGCGGCGAGTAGGCTGGACCCGCTATGCGTTCCGCCCTTGCCTACACCACGGCCCGGATCCTGCTGTTCGTCGCCGCCACCGGCCTGCTCTACCTGGCCGGTCTGCGGAGCGTGCTGCTTCTCGGGCCGCGCTGCTGGTCAGCGGCATCTTCAGCTACGTGGTGCTGTCCCGGCAGCGGGACGCGATGTCCAGCGCGCTCACGTCACGCCTGCACAGTTTCCGCGGGCGGCTCGACGCGGGCAGCCGCGCCGAGGACGACGACTAGCGCCGCTCCGGTCTCCCCGGGCAGCCAGCCGCCGTCGGTCAGCAGGTGCAGCACCGCGTCCAGTGCTTCCTGGCGGGTCACCACCGAGGTGTCGATGACCAGGTCCGCGTCGTCCGGCTCCTCGTAGGGATCCGACACCCCGGTGAAGTGGTCGATCAGGCCCGCGCGGGCCTTGGCGTACAGGCCCTTGCGGTCCCGGGCCTCGCACACCTCGGCCGGCGTGGCCACGTGGATCAGCAGGAAGTCGCCGACTTCCTGGACCGCCCGCCGGACTTCCTGCCGGGCCTGGGCGTACGGGGCGATCGGCGCGCAGATCGCGATGCCGCCGTGCCGCGCGATCTCGGTGGCCACGAACCCGATCCGGGCGATGTTCAGGTCCCGGTCGGCCCGGGAGAACGTCAGCCCGGCGGACAGCAGCGACCGGACCAGGTCCCCGTCGAGCAGCGACACGGTCCGCTCGCCCCGCTCGCTGAGCGCGTCGCGCAGCGCCCGGGCCAGCGTGGACTTGCCGGAGCCGGAAAGACCAGTCAGGAAGATAACGAGACCCCGTTCGCTGCGCGGCGGCCGGGCCCGGCGCAGTTCCTGGGCCACCGCGGGCGGGGTGAACCACGCGGGCACCTCCACCCCGCGGTCCAGCATGTCCTCGAGCTCGCCGGACGCCAGGTCGGTGCGCTCGGTACCCGCCTCGATGAGGGACAGCGGGCGCCAGACCTCGGCGGCCGGGTCGTAGGCCCAGTCGCCGGGGGAGAGCACCGGGATGACCGGCGCCCGGGCCGGCTCTCGTCCTCGCCCGGCCGGGTGCGCTCCACGGGCTTGTCGGCCAGCAGGTGCGTCGCCCCGTAGGCGGCCGCCACGATGGCCCGCAGGGCCAGCTCGTCCTGGGCCGCGGCGTGATAAGGCCGGAGCGGGACCGGGATGACCTGGGTGCCGGGCGGCAGGTTGCGGGCCGCGGCCTGCACGGTGCGGACCAGGGCGTCGGGGCGGATCACGATCTCGGCGGGGCCGGCCAGCATGGGCAGCAGCAGCAGCCGGGCCTTCAGCTGGCTGGCCGCGTGCCGGAGCTGGCCGATCTGGTGGCAGTGCAGCGGCGCGTTGGTGACGTAGGCGAGGACCGGGGCGCCCGCGAACTCCTCCCGCGACCTCGGCGGGCGTGCGCCGCAGGTGGCGGAAGGGGCCGTGCTCAGCCGGCCGGTACGCGGTCACCGGGCCGCCCAGCCGGACCAGGTCCGGGAGGGCGGGCAGCCGGTCGGTGATCTCGAGCACCGCGAGCGGGGTGCCCTCCGGGTCCTGCAGCAGCAGCCGGGTCGCGTCCGGCTTGATGGCGCTGGCCGGCACCTCGAAGGTCACCGGGACCGGCCAGGCGGTCCCGTCCGGCAGCCTGCCTTCGGCCGTGACCGAGTCCACCTCGGCGGGCGACATGAACCCGCGCAGCGGCGCCAGGGCCCCGGACAGCAGCAGCTCCAGGTCCCCCAGCTGGCCCTCGTCCAGGGTCCAGGCGGGCAGGCCCGTTATGTCCGCGGACAGCCCGGCGGACGCCTCAGCGGTCACGTTCACCTCCGTCCGGCGCCGCGCCCGCTCCCGGGGCGGGTTGATTCCAGGCCGCGGGTATCCGCCAGGCACCCAGAGGTTACACGCGCGGCCGGCGACGGGCCAGGCACGTTTCACCGAGTGCCCCGGTCGGGGGCGGGCGGACCGGGCTAGCGGATCCGGGCTCAGCGGATCCGGGCTCAGTGGATCCAGGCTCAGCGATCGAGTCCAGCGATCCAGTTCGGCGGATCCAGTTCAGAGGATACGGGCGAAGCGGTTCTCCGGCTTGCGCATGACGTAGAGGAGTTCCTCATGCGCCGGCGGTCAGCCGGCCCCGGGACGCCGCGGCGACCAGTTTCTGGGCGGCCAGGTAGCCGCGGGGTGCCGGGCGCAGGCCGCCGGCCAGGCCGCCCAGGGGCTGGTGCTCGGCGATGACCAGGCCGCGCATCAGCGCGTAGGACTGGATGCCGCGGACCGAGGTGACCCGCTCGTACACGGCGGGATGCGGTCCCGGCCGGCCGGGACGGTGCTTGCGCCAGATCATCCGCCGGACCCCGCCGGGCAGGACCCGGTCGAGGAAGCCGGCCGCGCAGTCCCGGTCACGGATCTGCAGGCACAGCAGGCCGCCCGGCTTGAGCGCGCCGACCAGCCGGTCGAGCACCAGTTCGGCGTGCTCGATCCGCTCCAGCAGCAGGGTGGCCTGCACGATGTCGAAGGATCGCTGGGGCAGCGGCACCGTCCGCAGGTCTCCGAGGGTGCAGCGGTCCAGGCCCGGATGGCTGCCCAGCGCGGCCCGGGTGACCGGCTGGTCGTCGTCGACCAGGCCGAAGCTGAGATCCGCGCCGGCCGCCCGCAAGGCGGCCGCGCCCAGGTCGCCGGCCGCGGTGACCGCGCCCGCCAGCAGCACGGCGATCGGCTGCCCGAAGCGCTCGCTCGCATAGCCCGCCGCCCAGTGGCTGAACAGGGCCGTCTCCGCGGCTTCGGCCGATGGGGCGGCCTTCGCCTGCCGGGCGCCCGGCTGGTTCAGCTCCGCCTGCTTCACCCGGGGCGGCCGCACCCGTGCTGGCCTGGCCTGGGCGTGGCGGCCCTGGCCGCGGGCAACGTCGGGGCCGGCCGTACCGCCCCCGGGAACACCGCTCACCGATGTCACAAACCCATAGCGTAGTCCTTCGTGCACGGATAGTCGCTATCCGCCCCGTGTACTTGCCGTGCGAGCCCGCAGGCGATGACCCGGCCAGACTGGTAATCTGCCGCGAGCCCTTAGCTGAGCCCCGGTATGCAGGCGAGCCCTGAATCCATGCGCCGATGTCCGCGCCGCGGCGCCCGGAACGTAAACTGGGGGTATCCCGCGTGAGGGTCTGGATGCCTGTCTGCCCGCCAGCGCGGGCCTTTCGTGCTGCCTGATCTCCCAAGCCTGACCCCAAGGACACCATGAGCCTCGCTGGACTGCTCAGCGTTATCGCCGCGGATCCCCAGCTGCAGCGCGCCCTGAGCCAGGGCGACGCTGACACCGACCTGGTCGCGCCGCCCGCGCTCCGCCCCTTCCTGGCCGCCTCGATCGCGGGCTATCCCTCGGCGGACCAGCCCCGCTTTGTGCTGGCCGTGACGGCGACGGCCCGCGAGGCCGAGGTCCTGACCAGCGGGCTGGAGTCGCTGCTGCCCGAGGGCACGGTGGCCTGCTTCCCGGCCTGGGAGACCCTCCCGCACGAGCGGCTGTCGCCGCGCTCGGACACCTCGGGGCGGCGGCTGGCCGTGCTGCGCAGGCTCGCCCACCCGGACGCCGGCAGCGCCCGGTCCGGCGCCCTCAGCGTGCTGGTCACCCCGGTGCGCAGCCTGCTGCAGCCGATGGTGAGCGGTCTGGGCGACCTGGAGCCGGTGGCCCTGCGGGGCGGCCAGGCGGCCGACTTCGAGGAGGTCATCGCGCACCTGGTGGACATCGGGTACGCGCGCACCGACCTGGTCGAGCACCGCGGCGAGATCGCGGTCCGCGGCGGCATCCTGGACGTGTTCCCGCCCACCGAGGAGCATCCGCTCCGGGTGGAGTTCTGGGGGGACACGGTCGAGGAGATCCGCTACTTCCGGGCCGCCGACCAGCGCAGCCTGCACGCCGCCGCGGAGGGGCTGTGGGCACCGCCCTGCCGGGAGTTGCTGCTCACCCCGGAGGTACGCCAGCGGGCCAGGCGACTCGCGGAGGAACATCCGGGGCTGGCCGAAATCCTGGGCAATCTGGCGGACGGCATCACGGTCGAGGGCATGGAAGCGTTCGCGCCGGTGCTGGCCGACCGGATGGAACTTCTGCTCGACCACGTGCCGCCGGGCGGCCTGGTCCTCGCCTGCGATCCCGAGCGGATCCGGGCCCGGGCCGACGACCTGGTCCGGACCAGCCAGGAGTTCCTCGACGCCTCCTGGGTGAACGCGGCCGGCGGCGGCCAGGCTCCCATCGACCTCGGCGCGGCCGCGTTCCAGCCGCTGCCCGAGGTCCGGGCGGCCGCCCAGCATCTCGGCATCGGCTGGTGGACGGTGACCCCGTTCCGCAGCGCCGAGATGAGCGGGGCCGACGGCACTCGCACCACATCGCGGCACCAGCAGTCGGGCACCGAGGCCGGATCCCGAGGACGGGGACGCCTTTCGCTGCTGATGGAAGCCGCACCCGTGCCTGGCTATCGGGGCGATACCGCGCGCGCCCTCGCGGACGTGCGCCAGTGGCTGGCCGACGGCTGGCGCGTCGTGCTGGTCACCGAGGGGAACGGGCCGGCCCAGCGGCTGGCCGAGACGCTGCGCGGCGAGGAAATCGGGGCCCGGCTCGGCGACCTGGACCAGCCGCCCGAGGCGTCCGTGCCCTACGTCAGCACCGGCCTGATCGGGCAGGGGTTCACCTGGCCGTCGGTCCGGCTGGCCGTGCTGACCGAGGAGGACCTGGCCGGGCAGCGGACCGCCAGCAAGGACATGCGGATGCCGACCCGGCGCCGCGGCGGGATCGACCCGCTGCAGCTCACGCCGGGCGACTACGTCGTGCACGAACAGCACGGCGTGGGCCGCTACGTGGAGATGACGAGCCGCAACGTCCAGGGTGCGACCCGGGAGTACCTGGTCATCGAGTACGCGCCCAGCAAGCGAGGCCAGCCGCCGGACCGGCTCTACGTCCCCACCGACCAGCTCGACCAGGTCACCCGGTACGTCGGCGGCGAGGCGCCCAGCCTGCACCGGCTGGGCGGGGCGGACTGGGCCAAGACCAAGGGCCGGGCGCGCAAGGCGGTCCGGCAGATCGCGGCCGAGCTGATCCGGCTGTACTCGGCCCGGATGGCCTCGCCCGGGCACGCGTTCGGCCCGGACACCCCGTGGCAGCGCGAACTCGAGGACGCGTTCCCGTACGTGGAGACCCCCGACCAGCTGGCCGCCATCGACGAGGTCAAGCGGGACATGGAGCGGTCGGCTCCGATGGACCGGCTGATCTGCGGGGACGTCGGTTACGGCAAGACCGAGATCGCGGTGCGGGCCGCGTTCAAGGCGGTCCAGGACGGCAGCCAGGTCGCGGTGCTGGTGCCGACCACGCTGCTGGCGCAGCAGCACTACGCGACGTTCAGCGAGCGGTTCGCGCCGTTCCCGGTCACGGTCGCGATGCTGTCCCGGTTCTCCAGCGACGCCGAGGCGGCCCGGGTCCGGGAAGCCATGGCCGAGGGCAAGGTGGACGTGGTGGTCGGCACGCACCGGCTGCTGTCCCCGGACACCAGGTTCTCCCGGCTCGGGCTGGTCATCCTCGACGAGGAGCAGCGGTTCGGGGTGGAGCACAAGGAGTACCTCAAGCGGATGCGCACCGAGGTGGACGTGCTGGCCATGTCGGCCACCCCGATCCCGCGCACGCTGGAGATGGGCATCGCCGGGCATCCGGGAGATGTCCACCATCCTCACCCCGCCCGAGGAGCGCCATCCGGTGCTCACCCTGGTCGGGCCGTACGACGAGAAGCAGATCGGCGCGGCCATCCGGCGTGAGCTGCTCCGCGACGGCCAGGTCTTCTTCGTGCACAACCGGGTGAGCTCGATCAACCGGGTGGCCGCCCGGCTCGGCGAACTGGTCCCCGAAGCCCGCGTGGCGATCGCGCACGGCCAGATGAACGAGCACACGCTCGAGCAGATCATGGGCGACTTCCTGGACCGGAAGTTCGACGTGCTGGTGTCCACCACGATCATCGAATCCGGGCTGGACATCCCCAACGCCAACACCCTGATCGTGGACCGGGCCGACGTCTACGGGCTGCCCCAGCTGCACCAGTTGCGCGGCCGGGTCGGGCGCAGCACCGAGCGCGGGTACGCCTACTTCCTGTACCCGCCCGAGGCCCCGCTGACCGAGACCGCGCACGAGCGGCTGGCCACCATCGCCCAGCACACCGAGGCGGGGGCGGGCATGTACGTGGCCCTGAAGGACCTGGAGATCCGCGGGGCGGGCAACCTGCTCGGCGGCGAGCAGTCCGGGCACATCGCCGGGGTCGGGTTCGACCTGTACGTGCGGATGATCGGCGAGGCGGTCACCGAGCTGAAGGGCGACGGGCCGGCCGAGCGGCCCGAGGTCCGGGTCGAGCTGCCGGTCAACGCGCACATCCCGCACGACTACGTGCCCGGCGAGCGGCTGCGGCTGGAGGCCTACACCCGGATCGCCGCCATCGACTCCGCCGAGGATGCCGCGGAGGTGCGCGACGAGCTCGCGGACCGTTACGGGCCGCCGCCGGAGCCGGTGGCCAACCTGCTCGACGTGGCCCGGCTGCGGGCCCGGGCCCGGCGGGCCGGGCTGACCGACATCGTCCAGCAGGGCACCTTCATCCGCTTCTCCCCGGTCGAGCTGCCCGACTCGCGGCAGGTCCGGGTCCAGCGGCTGTACCCGAAGACAGTGCTCAAGCCGGCGATGCGTAACATGCTCGTACCGGTGCCCAGGGCGGGATCGGGCCGGCGCCCGGGACAGCCCGCCCCGCCGGGTGCCCCGCTGCTCCGGGACACTGAACTCCTGACCTGGTGCGGCCAGCTCATCGAGGCTGTTTTCGAGCCTGACGCACCGGTGAACATCTGAGGGATAGGAAGGGACGCCGTCGTGCTCCGCACCCCCATCACCCTGACCGCCGCGGCGCTGGCCGCGGCGCTCGCGCTGTCCGCCTGCGGGACCGTCCGGCTGGGCGCGGCGGCCGTCACGAACACGTCGCGGATTCCCACGGCCACCGTGGCGGCCGAGGTGAACAACCTGGACGCCGCCTACAAGGCGCACAAGGCCAAGGTCCAGCTCCAGTTCCCGGCGTCGCAGATGCCGCAGCAGGTGCTCAGCTGGCTGCTCCGGTTCCGGGTCCGGGAGCAGATGGCGGAGCGCAACCACCTGACCATCACCCGCAGCCAGGTCCAGGCGGCGCTCGCCTCCGCGGCCGCGCAGGCCAGGCAGAGCGGGGTCACGCTCACCGAGCTGGCCATCGCTAACGGGGTGCCGCCGGACCAGCTGCCCGAGCTCGGCCGCTACGTGGCGATCCAGAACCAGCTGCTGGACCGGCTGGACGGCGGGAAACTGCCGACCGCCTCCGCGGCGCTGCAGACGCTGGGCACCACGTTCAACCAGTACCAGTGCCGCGGCGGCCAAGAGCATGGGCATCTCGGTCAACCCGCAGTTCGGGCAGCTCGACTACAGCCAGATCTCGCGTGGTCCCCGCGCCAGCCAAGCTGGCCGCGGCCGCCGCTACCGCCTCCCCCAGCCCCAGTGCGTCCGCCGAGCGCGTCCCCGCAGCTGACGCCGGCTTGCTAGGACACGACGTGGCCGGGCAGACCGGGGCAGGCGCGCGGCTGGTGCTCCTGGTCACCGCGCCCACGGTCCGGGCCGGGCTGCTCAGCTGGCCGGCCTGGCAGACCCTGGCCGGTGCCTCGCGGGTGCTGGCCCCGGCGGCTGATCACCCGCTGCTGCCCGCACTGGACGAGGCCGGGATCGGCTGGGAGCTGCTGCCGGGGAGCCGGTGGCGAGCGGCCGGCGATGGGCAGCCGGTGCGCGGGCCGGCTGGACGGCCGGCGGCTGGCCGCGGCCGATCCGGCGGCCGTGGCCCGGCTGCTCACCCGGGCGGTGGCCGGGACGGCGGGCACCGTGGTGTGGCTCTGCTCCGCCTGACCCGCCCGGCCAGCCCGCGACGGTGACCCCGGGACCGCTGGCGCTGGCCGACGAGCTGGGCGGACCGGAGGGCCCGGCTGATACCGCGGTCGAGGTGCTCTACGGCTCCTCGGCGCTGCCCGGCGGGGAGCTGCTGACCCTGGTGTCGGTGATGGACACCCTGCGCCGGCAGTGCCCGTGGGACGCCAGGCAGACGCACGAGTCGCTGGCGCCCTACCTGATCGAGGAGTCCTACGAGGCGCTGGACGCGCTGGAAAGCGGCGACCGGGCGGCGCTGCGCGAGGAACTCGGCGACGTCCTGCTCCAGGTGATGTTCCACGCGCGGGTCGCCGCCGAGCGCGCCGACGGCACCGGGTTCACCGTGGATGACGTGGCCGACGCCATCGTGACCAAGCTCGTCCGGCGGCACCCGCACGTGTTCGGGGACGTGACCGTGTCCGGTGCGGACGACGTGACCCGCAACTGGGACGCGATCAAGGCCGCCGAGCGGGCCGAGCGGGCGACGGCACGGCCGCCTCGGCGCTGGACGGCGTGCCGTTCGGCCAGCCCGCGCTGGCCCTGGCCGCCCAGCTGCAGCGCCGGGCCGAGCGGGCCGGCGTGCCCCCCGGAGCTGGCCGGTCGGCCGTGGGGTCCCGGGGACGGCAGCCGCCTCGGGGCGGAGCTGTTCGAGCTGGTGGCCCAGGCCCGGGCGGCCGGCCTCGATCCCGAGCTCGAGCTGCGCGCCGCGGCCCGCCGCTACGCGCGACCAGGTGCGCCGCTGGGAACGGGACCGGGCGGCAGGACCAGGCTGGCGAGTGAGGCCGCTCCGGCCCGGCGTGGCCGGTGCCCGGGGCCGCCGCGACTCCACTAGGCTCCATTACGGACAAGTCAGCCGAGCTTCAGGAGTCGTCGTGGCCTCGATCGAGGCGGTGCACGCCAGGCAGATTCTGGATTCCCGCGGAAACCCCACCCTCGAAGTCGAGGTCGCCCTCGACGACGGCTCGCTGGGCCGCGCCGCCGCGCCGAGCGGGGCGTCCACCGGCGCCTTCGAGGCGGTGGAACTGCGGGACGGCGGGGACGAGTACGGCGGCAAGGGGGTCGCCAAGGCCGTCCAGGGCATCATCGACGAGATCCAGCCCGAGTTGCTCGGCTACGACGCCGACGACCAGCGCCTGATCGACCAGGCCATGATCGACCTGGACCGGACTCCGGACAAGTCCCGGCTGGGCGCGAACGCGATCACCGGCGTGAGCATGGCGGTGGCCAAGGCCGCCGCCGCAGTCCGCCGGCCTGCCGCTGTTCCGCTACCTGGGCGGCCCCAACGCGTACCTGCTGCCGGTGCCCATGATGAACATCCTCAACGGCGGGGCGCACGCGGACAACAGCGTGGACATCCAGGAGTTCATGATCGCGCCGATCGGCGCGGCCACGTTCACCGAGGCGGTCCAGTGGGGCGCGGAGACCTACCACGCGCTGAAGTCGGTGCTGAAGCAGCACGGCCTGTCCACCGGGGTCGGCGACGAGGGGGGCTTCGCCCCGGACCTGGAGAACAACCGGGCCGCGCTGGACCTGATCGTCGAGGCGATCGGCAAGGCCGGGTTCACTCCCGGCCTGGACGTGGCGCTGGCCATCGACGCCGCGGCCACCGAGTTCTACTCCGACGGCGCCTACCAGTTCGAAGGCGCGGCCCGGGACGCGGCCGAGATGACCCGCATCTACACCGAGTGGCTGGACGCCTACCCGATCGTGTCGCTCGAGGACCCGCTGTCCGAGGAGGACTGGGCCGGGTGGCAGGCGCTGACCGCGGCGGTCGGGGACCGGGTGCAGATCGTCGGGGACGACCTGTTCGTCACCAACCCGGAGCGGCTCCGCCGGGGCATCGCCGAGCGCGGCGCGAACGCGCTGCTGGTCAAGGTGAACCAGATCGGCTCGGTCACCGAGACGCTCGACGCGGTGTCCCTGGCCCAGCGCAGCGGGTTCAGCTGCATGATCTCGCACCGCTCGGGGGAGACGGACGACACGACCATCGCCGACCTCGCCGTCGCGACCAACGCAGGCCAGATCAAGTCGGGAGCGCCGGCCCGCGGCGAGCGGGTCGCCAAGTACAACCAGCTGATGCGCATCGAGGAACTCCTCGACGACGCGGCCAGCTACGCGGGCGCCGCCGCGTTCCCCCGCTGGACCGCGGCTGAGTGATGCCCGGCGCGCAGCCCAGGCGGCCGCCGCCGCCAGAACGGCCCCGGTTCACCAGCCGGGCCGCCGTGCTGGCGGTGGTCGTCTGCGCCATCGCGCTGAGCCTCGCCTACCCGGTGCGGGAGTACATCGCCCAGCGCCGCCAGATCGACCAGCTCCAGGCGCAGAGCCAGGCGACCACGGCCGAGCTCGGCGCGGCTGCGGGCCGAGGCCCTGCGGCTCAACGAGCCCGCGTACATCGAGCAGCAGGCGCAGGACCGGCTGCACATGTGCCTGCCCGGAGCCAGCTGCTACGTGATCATCGGCGGCCAGCCGGCCGGCGTCAGCTCCGCGGCGGCCGCGGCCGCGAGTACCCCCTGGTACGAGCGGTTGTGGCATTCGGTCCGCCAGGCCGACCAGGGCAGTGCCGGTGCAGGCCGCGGCGGTCAGGGCCGTGCCGGTCATGGCCGTGCCGGTCAAGGCGGCGCTGCCAGGTGACCGCATGCCGCGATGACCGCGGCGAGGCGGGCGACGCGGCGGTGGTCGGGGAGCAGCTCGGCCGGCCGCCCCGGGGACTGCGGGGGGTGGCGCACCGCTGCCCCTGCGGGCGGCCTGACGTGGTGGAGACGGCGCCCCGGCTGGACGACGGCACCCCCTTCCCGACGTTGTTCTACCTCACCTGCCCGCGGGCGGCCGCCGCGGTGAGCAGGCTGGAATCCGGTGGCCTGATGCGGGATATGCAGCAGCGGCTGGCCGCCGAGCCGGCGCTGCGCGCCGCGCAGCAGGCCGCGCACCGTGACTACGTGGCACGGCGCTCGGCCGCCGCGGCGGCGGCCGGGGTGGAGCCACTCCCGCCCGGCACGCAGAGCGCGGGCGGCATGCCGGAACGGGTGAAATGCCTGCACGCCCTGGTCGCGCACGAGCTCGCCGTGCCGGGCGCCAACCCGCTGGGCCGGGAAGCGGCCGACGCGGCGGGCGAATGGTGGGCGCACGGCCCGTGCGTCCCGTGAGGGTCGCGGCGATCGACTGCGGTACCAATTCGCTGCGGCTGCTGGTGGCGGACGTCGATCCGGAGGCGGGCCGGCTCACCGACGTGGACCGGCGGATGGAGATCGTCCGGCTGGGCCAGGGGGTGGATTCCACCGGGCGGCTGGCTCCCGAGGCGCTGGAGCGCACCCTGCGGGCGCTGGCGCGGGTACGCCCGGATCATCGGGGACCGGTCCGCGGAGGCGGTGCGGATGGTCGCCACCAGCGCCACCCGGGACGCGGCCAACGCCGCCGACTTCGTCCACGGGGTGAGGGGCGTGCTCGGCCTGGAGCCGGAGGTGCTCAGCGGGGAGGAAGAGGCGTACCTGTCGTTCGTGGGCGCCACCGCCGAATTCGGCGCCGGACCGGCCAGCCGCGGGGGGCGGGCCGTACCTGGTGGTGGACATCGGCGGAGGGTCCACCGAGTTCGTGCTCGGCGACGGCCCAGGCCCCGCGGCCAGGCCGGACGGCCCCGCGCCGACCGGGCCCCGGCTGACCTGATCACGGGGCCGGCGGGCCCGCCGGAGTCAGCGCGGTGTCGGTGGACATCGGCTGTGTCCGGCTGACCGAGCGCCACCTGCACTCCGACCCGCCCCGGCCGGCCGAGATCAGCGGCGGCGGCCGCCGACATCGACGCGGCCCTGGACGCGGTGGCCGCGGCCATGCCGGTCGCGGCCGCCCGGACCCTGGTGGGCCTGGCCGGCTCGGTGACCACGGTGGCCGGGCTGGCGCTGGGGCTCGGCGGAGTACGACTCGGCCCGGATCCACCACGCCCGCGTATCCGCGGCGCAGGTCGCCGCGCAGACCCGCAGGCTGCTGAGCCAGACCCGGGCGCAGCGGGCGGCGCTGGGGGTGATGCACCCGGGCCGGGTCGACGTGATCGGGGGCGGAGCCATGGTGCTGGACCAGATCATGCGGCGGTTCGGGTTCGGGGAGGTGCTGGCCAGCGAGCACGACATCCTGGACGGGATCGCCTGGTCGCTGGCGGCGGGGGTGCGCCGGTGAATCGTCGCCGCGGGCCCGGCCGCGGCCCGGGATCTGGCTGGCCGGATGACCCGGCGACCCCGGACACCCCGGTGGCCCACGACCCCGCTGAGGTGCGCGCGCTGGCGGCCGGGGCCGGCAGCGCTGGCCGAGCTGGTGGCCAGGGAGTCCGTCTGCCGCGCCTGCCCCCGGCTGGTCGAGTGGCGGGAGCAGGTGGCCCGGGTCAAGCGCCGGGCGCACAGCGGCGAGCCGTACTGGGGGCGGCCGGTCCCCGGCTGGGGCGACGAGCACGCGCGCATCCTGATCGTGGGCCTGGCGCCGGCCGCCCACGGCGGGAACCGGACCGGGCGGATCTTCACCGGGGACCGGAGCGGAGACGTGCTGTTCGCCTCGCTGCATCGCTGCGGGCTGGCCGCCCAGGCGGCCAGCGTCAGGGCGGGGGACGGGCAGCGGCTGCTGGACACCTGGGTTGGTGCCGCGGTCCGGTGCGCCCCGCCGGCCAACAAGCCGACCGTGACCGAGCGGGACACCTGCGCACCCTGGCTGACCGCGGAGATCGGCTTCCTGAGCGGATCGCTTCGCGTCATCGTCTGCCTGGGCGGGTACGCCTGGCAGGCGCTGTGGCCGGTGCTGCGCGATTCCGGCTACCCGCCGCCCCGGCCCCGGCCAGCCTTCGGGCACGGTGCGGAGGTCACGCTGCCCGGCCCCGGACCCGGCCGCGACCTGGTTCTGATCGGCTGTTATCACCCGAGTCAGCAGAACACGTTCACTGGCCGGGTCACCCCTGGCATGCTGGACACGGTCTTCGGGCGAGCTCGCCTGAAGGCTGGCTTGGGTGCGGATCCGGCGCAGAGGTTGGCTCGGTAACGCTCCGTAAGCAAACGCCGTCGAACGTAATCGAAATGGTTACGCTTTGCATTCGGCGTCCAAGTGAAAATAGATAACTCCCCCCGGGCGAAACATTCTGTATCAATTCGGCTGCCCGAGAGTCGCTCAGACGCTCCGGGGTATTATTACCCAGCCCCCGTAGCCCAAGGGAAGAGGCCGGCCCCCTAAAAGGGTCCCCAGTGTCGGTTCGACTCCGACCGGGGGCACTCGTGTGCAGGTGGTCTCCGAGCTGCCCTGATCCGGCCGGGAAAGCCTGCTGGCCACGGCATACGCGCCGTTCGCTTGTCGCACACAGCGGGGGTATCACGGCACTCAGTGCGATAAGGCGCGCCATTCACGCCGTTGCCGATCATGTTCACGACCTAAATCGCCGGTCAGCAAAATCTGGCCATACCTGCCATGAGCAGCATGGTTGTTGCACGGGAACTCCGGTCGCGCCGAGAGCAACCGGCGGCGAATCGTGTTTGGCCACAGTTGCCCCATTCGGCTCGGTGATCTAACTTGTGGTCGCGGGCCGTCACGCTGACTGAGTGTGCACGGCATTGCAGCATGCGGCATGACCTTGCAGTGCTGCGCCGGACTTGGCCAGCCTGAGCGGCACCGCAGCGGTGCGCGTGGTCCAGGAGACGATGGTGAGCCATGAGACGGCTCCGGGCAGCAGGAGCGGCGCGGGCGGCGCCTGAGGATGGCGCGCGCGGGCGGCGGCGTCCGGGACTAGCCGCTGATGTCTGGCCCGGCCCGGTCGATCTCGATCCGGATCACGCACCGGCGGTCCCGCTGCATGGCCGCGCGGTAGTCATCCCAGTCCGGGTGCTCGCCGGAGACCAGCCGGTAGTACTCGACCAGGAACTCCATCGCCTCGGGCAGCGAAACGATCTCCGCCTTGCCCTCGACCTGGACCCACTCGCCGAAGAAGGCGTCGGTGAACACGCAGAGTGAGGCCAGCGGGTTACGCCGCAGGTTCCTGGTCTTGACCGCCGTCTCGCGGGTGCTGATGATGACCCGCCCGGCGGGGTCCACGCCGCAGGTCACCGGGGACAGCTGAGGCCGCCCGTCGGCGCGGGTCGTGGCCAGCACGGCCCGGTGGTTGGCGCGCAGGAACTCCCGGGCCTGGTCTAGCTGCACTGGTCTAGCTGCACTGGTGTGGCTGCACTGGTCTGGCTAGCCAGCTCAGGCGCTGTTCAGCCGGAGGCGGCGGCGGAACTCGTACTCGTGCACGATCGCCGAGGCGTACCCGTGCGACAGCCCATGCTCGTCGGACAGCCAATGAGCCCGTTCTTCGCAGCGGGAGAACGGGGGCCCGGATTCCAGCCGGATGAACCACTCGCGGAGCTCGCGCCCGGTCACCGAGGGGATCCGGGCAATGATGTTCTTGTGCATCTCCGGAGAGTGATTCAGCGACATGGCCACCTCCAGGGGCAGGCTGTTCTCTCTGTTGAGCCTGCACCACCGGTCGGCCCCTGACAACCCCCTGGCTTAAGCCTTCCGCAATGCCCCGGATAGTCCGGCTTCACCTGGGCGTGCCGTCAGTTAGCGAGAGCCGCTCCACGATCATGGCCATGCCCTGGCCGCCGCCCACGCACATGGTCTCCAGGCCGAACGTCTTGTCGTGGAACTGGAGGCTGTTCAGCAGCGTGGAGGTGATCCGGGCCCCGGTCATGCCGAAGGGGTGGCCGACCGCGATCGCCCCGCCGTTCACGTTGAGCTTGTCGAGGTCGATGCCGAGGTCGGCGGCGGAGGGGATGACCTGCGCGGCGAACGCCTCGTTGATCTCCACCAGGTCGATGTCGTCGATGGTCATCCCGGCCCGGCTCAGCGCCTGCCGGGAGGCCTGGACCGGCCCGAGCCCCATGATCTCCGGGGACAGCCCGGTCACGCCGGTCGAGACGATCCTGGCCAGCGGGGTAATGCCGAGCTGGGCCGCCTTCACGTCGCTCATCACCACGACCGCGGCCGCGCCGTCGTTGAGCGGGCAGCAGTTCCCGGCGGTGACGGTCCCGTCCGGGCGGAACACCGGCTTCAGGGTGGCCACCTTCTCCAGGGTGGTCCCGGGCCGCGGGCCGTCGTCGGCGCTCACCACGGTCCCGTCCGGCAGGGTGACCGGGGTGATGTCCCGCTGCCAGAACCCGTTGGCGAGCGCCTTCTCGGCCAGGTTCTGCGACCGGACGCCGAACTCGTCCTGGGCCGCCCGGGAGATCCCGCGCAGCGCGGCGACGTTCTCCGCGGTCTGGCCCATGGCGATGTAGACGTCCGGGATCGCGGCGTCCTCCCGCGGGTCGTGCCAGACCGGGACGCCGCCCGCCGCGAGCGCCCCGGACCGGGCCTCCGCGTCGGCGAAGAGCGAGTTGTGCGTGTCGGGCCAGCTGTCGCTGCTGCCGGTGGCCGAAACGGCTGACGCACTCCACGCCGGCCGAGATGAACACGTCACCCTCGCCGGCCTTGATGGCGTGGTAGGCCATCCGGGTGGTCTGCAGCGAGGAGGAGCAGTACCTGGTCACCGTGGTGCCGGGCAGGTTGTCGTAGCCGAGCAGCACGGCGACCACGCGCGCCATGTTGAAGCCCTGCTCGCCGCCGGGCAGGCCGCAGCCGAGCATGAGGTCGTCGATGTCGTCCGGGCTGAGCTGCGGGACCTTGGCCAGGGCCGCTGAGACCAGCTGCACGGTGAGGTCGTCGGGGCGGATCGAGGTGAGCGATCCCTTGAAGGCCCGGCCGATGGGCGAGCGTGCGGTGGCGACGATGACTGCCTCGGGCATGGCGGGCTCCCTTGCTGCCGCTGCGGACGTGTGCGGATCACGGGTGTGGGCACGCGGCCGTCACATTACTGACCAGTAGCTTAAACCACTGCGAGCCTGACTATCATCCCCGGGTAGGCCGGGCAGGGACAGTCATGCTGGTCAGCTGGGATAGCGTCGGTGCTCTCGAGCATGCCCGGGGCGGGCCGCCCGGCCCGCTGGGCATACCACGACCGAGCCCGTGGTCCCGACCGAGGTGGTGGCGATGCAGGTCCATGAGTCCCTGATCGAGCTGGTCGGGAACACCCCGCTGGTCCGGCTGCGGCGCGGTGACGAAGGCCGTGGGCGGGGGGCAGGCCCCGGCCGTGCTGGCCAAGGTCGAGTACTTCAACCCGGGCGGCTCGGTGAAGGACCGGATCGCGCTGCGGATGGTGGAGGCGGCGGAGGCCTCCGGCGCGCTGCGCCCGGGCGGCACCATCGTGGAGCCGACCTCCGGGAACACCGGGGTCGGCCTGGCCATCGTGGCGGCCCAGAAGGGCTACCGGTGCGTGTTCGTCTGCCCGGACAAGGTCGGCCAGGACAAGATCAGCGTGCTGCGGGCCTACGGCGCCGAGGTCGTGGTCTGCCCGGGCACCGTGCCCCCCGAGCACCCCGACTCCTACTACTCGGTGTCCAGCCGGCTGGCCCGGGAGACCCCGGGCGGCTGGAAGCCGGACCAGTACGCCAACCCGGAGAACCCGGCCTCGCACTACCACTCCACCGGCCCGGAGATCTGGGCCCAGACCGACGGCCGGGTCACCCACTTCGTGGCGGGCATCGGCACCGGCGGCACCATCACCGGGACCGGCCGGTACCTCAAGGAGGTGTCCGGCGGCCGGGTCCGGGTGATCGGGGCCGACCCGGAGGGCTCGGTGTACTCCGGCGGGACCGGGCGGCCCTACCTGGTCGAGGGGGTGGGCGAGGACATCTGGCCGGCCAACTACGACCCGGCCGTGTGCGACGAGGTGATCGCGGTCAGCGACGCCGAGTCGTTCCTGATGACCCGCCGGCTGGCCCGCGAGGAGGCGCTGCTCACCGGCGGGTCGTGCGGGCTGGCCGTGGTGGCCGCGCTGCGCGTGCGGCCGCGACCGCGGCGCCGGACGACGTGATCGTGGTGCTGCTGCCCGGACACCGGGCGCGGTTACCTGGCGAAGATCTTCAACGACGAGTGGATGGCCGACTACGGCTTCCTCACCTCCGAGACCACCGAGCCCCGGGTCGCCGACGTGCTGGACCGGAAGCTGCCCGGGCTGCCGGAGTTCGTGCACGCCCACCCGGAGGAGACCGTCTCGGCCGCGATCGGGCTGCTGCGCGAGTACAACGTCTCCCAGCTTGCCGGTCATGAAGGAGGAGCCGCCGGTCATGGCGGCGGAGGTGGTCGGCTCGATCGTGGAACGTGACCTGCTGGACGCGCTGGTCTCCGGCCGGGCCCGGCCGCAGGACCCGATCGAGGGCCACATGTCGGCGCCGCTGCCCATGGTGGGCTCGGGTGAGCCGGTCAGCCGGGCGGTGGGCGCGCTGGAGAAGGCGGGCGCCGCGGTGGTCCTGGTGGACGGCCGCCCGGCCGGCATGATCACCCGGCAGGACGTGCTGGCCTTCCTGGCCGCGGGCAGCTGCCGCCGCGAGTTGACGCTGACGAGGGGCCGTGCCGTGAGGTGCAGTGCGTGACGATCGACTCAGCCGCAGGCACGGCGGGAGCCCTGAGCGGTGACCGGGCGCAGACTCAGCCGCGACCCGGACGGGTTCGAGACGCTGGCCATCCACGCGGGGCAGGAGCCGGACCCGCAGACCGGTGCCGTGGTCCCGCCCATCTACCAGGTCTCCACCTACAAGCAGGACGGGGTGGGCGGGCTGCGCGACGGCTACGAGTACTCGCGGACCGCCAACCCCACCCGGCACGCGCTGGAGGAGTGCCTGGCCGCGCTGGAGGGCGGCCGCCGCGCGCTGGCGTTCGCGTCCGGGATGGCGGCCGAGGACTGCCTGCTGCGGGCGGTCTGCGCGCCCCGGGGATCACGTGATCATCCCGCGACGACGCCTACGGCGGCACGTTCCGGCTGTTGGCCAGGGTCCTGGCCGAGTGGGGCGTGAGCTACCGGCCGGTGCCGATCAGCGACATCGCCGCGGTGCGCGGACGCGCTCGCCGAGCGCCCGGCCCGGGTGCTGTGGGCCGAGACCCCGACCAACCCGCTGCTGTCCATCGCGGACATCGGCGCGCTCGCGGACGTCGCGCACCAGGCGGGCGCGCTGCTGGTGGTGGACAACACGTTCGCCTCGCCGTACCTGCAGCAGCCGCTGGCGCTCGGCGCGGACGCGGTGGTCCACTCCACCACGAAGTACCTCGGCGGCCACTCCGACGTGGTCGGCGGGGCGGTGGTGGTGGCGCGACCCGGCGCTCGGCGAGCGACTGGCCTTCCTGCAGAACGCGACGGGCGGCGGTGGCCGGGCCGTTCGACGCCTGGCTGACGCTGCGCGGCATCAAGACCCTGGCCGTCCGCATGGACCGGCACTGCGCGGAACGCGGCCCGGGTGGCGGACATGCTGGCCAGCCACCCGGCGGTGACCGAGGTGCACTACCCGGGACTGCCCGGCCACCCGGGCCACGAGGTGGCGGCCAAGCAGATGCGCGGCTTCGGCGGGATGGTGTCGTTCCGGGTCCGCGGCGGCGAGGACGGCGGCGGTCGCGGTCTGCGGCCGGACCCGGCTGTTCACCCTGGGGGAGTCGCTCGGCGGGGTGGAGTCGCTCGATCGAGCACCCGGCCCGGATGACGCACGCCTCGGTGGCCGGGCTCGCCGCTGGAGGTGCCGGGCGACCTGATCCGGCTGTCGGTCGGCATCGAGACCGGCGCGACCTGCTGGAAGACCTCCGCCAGGCGCTGGCCGGCCTGTAGCGACTCTGGCAGCCCCGGCGGTCACTCAGGGCCTCCAGACCATCAGCACCAGGATGACCAGCCAGATGAGGCTGACCACGCCGGCCAGGGAGGCGATCCGGCCGCGCTCCACCGTGGCCACGTGCACGCGCGCCGCGGTAGCGGCTGCGCTCGGCGGCGGTCCCGCTGGCCGGCTGCTCGGCCGGGGCGGGCTCGACGTCGGCCGCGGTGGGCTCCGGCGCCGCCGGCGCGCTGCGGGCTGGCCGCCGGCGCCGTCGGGCGCCACCGCCGGTTCTCCGCGGGGGCGGCGGCGAGGCTGCCTTCGACGGCGACGATCGCCTTGTGCTGGTCGCGCATGATGAGCACCAGCAGGACCAGGGCCACCACGAACAGGGTCATCGACGCGGTCACCCACGGTCTTGCTCATGTCGTGCAGGGACTGGCCCGCGATAATGCCGAACAGCAGCACGCCGAGCGACGCCGCCCCGAAGATCCGGGTCATCCGGGACAGGTAGCGGAGCACGCCCACGTTGCGGGCCCGGATATAGCGCGGCGTGGACATGGTCGCGATCGTGACCGGGCCAATGGTGAAAATGACAAAGCGCGATATGAAACCACAGCAGCAGCCGGTCGGTAAAAGACATGCCCTGATCCTAGGGGTGAGGCCGCCCCCGGATGAGTCGGGGGCGGCCCAGGTGGGTCGTGGTGTTGCGCCGCTGGCCCTGCGGCCGGCGCGGCACGCGTGCGCACGTCTAGCTGGCGCTGGCGGACTTCCGGCCGCCGAAGCCGAGCCACCAGGCCCCGCCCAGCAGGACCAGGCCGACCACCAGGGCGACGCCCGCCCGCAGCGGGTGGTGGCCGGTCGAGCCGTGGATGTGGCCGGGGATGAAGCTGGGCAGTGAACCAGCCGCGGTCGACCAGGTAGATCACGGCCAGGATGACCAGCAGAATGCCGACGATGGCCAGAATCAGGGCGCCGACCCGCTTGCCCGACGAGCGCGTGCCTGATTCGGTAACGGTACTCACGTGATCCTCCTAAGAGATATGCAGGCCCGGCCAGCTGCCACCCCTTCGGCCCGCCCATAGCTGTAACGGCCGAACGCTACTACGAGATCCAGGCCGCTGCGTCACGTCCGAAAAGCCCTAAAGCAAAATCTATCCCTCGTTTTTCCGGCGCCCGTGCAGCTAGCCGCGTGCCGGCAACGGCGTCAGCTGACGGCGGGCAGGTACCCGCGGCTAGCGGCGCGCCTCCCGGCGGGTCCGCAGGAAGTCACGGACCACGAACTCGCCGAGCCGTTCCGGCACCGCGTTCGGAGCACCCGGCCGCCGTTGCGCCGGGCCACCTCGTTCACGAAGTCGGTCAGCCGCTCGTCCTCGGCCAGCATGAACACGTTCAGCGACGCGTGCCGCCGGGTCATCTTGTCCACCTCGGCCAGGGTGAGCTGGATCGTCTCCGGCGCGGGCGGCCAGTCGAACCAGGACTCGCCCGTCCCGGCGCAGGTGCGCGGTCGGCTCGCCGTCGGTCACGATGAGCACCACCGGGTCGTGCTCGGGACGCCGGTCCAGGTAGCGGCCGGCCAGCACCAGCGCGTGGTGCAGGTTGGTGCCCTGCACCATGTCCCAGCCGAGCCCGGCCAGGTCGGTCTCGCGCAGCTCCCTGGCGTAGTTGGAGAACCCGATGACCTGGATGGAGTCCTGCGGGAACCGGCTGCGCACCAGCGCGTGCAGGGCCAGCGCGGTCTGCTTGGCCGCGCCCCAGGTGCCGCGCAGCGCCATCGAGTAGGACAGGTCGACCAGCAGGCACACGGCCGCGGACGTCCGCCGCTGGGTCTCGCCGACCTCGAAGTCGCGGCCGGACAGCCGGACCCCGGTGGCGACCTCCGGCCGGCTCGGCCGCGGGCGTCCCGCGCCTCCCGCAGCAGCGCGTTGCGCACCGTCGCGGGCGCGTCGATGGCCTGCTCGTCGCCGAACTGCCAGCGGCCGGGTGGCGCCGGTGTACTCGCCGGCCTGCCCGGCGTCCCGCTGCTCGTGGTCGCCGTAGCCGCCCTCGGGCAGGTCCGCGAAGACCCGGCGCAGCGCGGTCTCGCCCAGCCGCCGCACCGCCTTGGGGGTGAGCTCCAGCTGGCCCGCGTTGCGCTGCAGGTAGCCCTGCCGCTCCAGCTCCCGCTCGGTCTGCCGGAGCGCCTCCATGTCGTCCACGGCCTGGCGGCCCAGGGCGCGCCGGACCGCCGCCTCGTCGATGTCGTCGAGGCGGGCGCCGGGGTAGTCCTGGCGCAGCTCCGACTCCAGGTCGGCCAGGTCGGCCAGGTCGGCCAGGGCACTGGTGGCGTCGCCCAGGCCGAGCGGCTCGTCGCCGGTCATCGGGTCACCCGACCAGGCCGCCTGGTCCATCTCCGGCCGCCGGGCGCGCAGCGCGTCGGACAGCCGGGACATCTCCGCGGCCAGCCCGGCGTCCTGCAGCGTCTGCTCCATCAGCGCGGCCAGCTCGTCGCGCTGCCCGTCGGTGAGCGAGCCGAGCAGCCGCTGCGCGGCGGTGGCCCGGCGGACCAGCGAGTCCACCAGCTCCTCGAGGTCGCGCGGGTTCTCCGGGAACATCTCGCCGTAGCGGTCCATGAAGCTGTCGAAGTCCGCCTGGGTGTGCTCGCCCCGGGCGTCCGCCTCCAGCATCTGGTTGAGGTCGGCCAGCATGTCCTTGACCCGCTGCATGGCCTCGGGGTCCGGCTGCTGCAGGACTTCCTTCATGCCGCGGAACTGGCTGTCCAGGACCTCGCTGCGGAGCAGGTCCTTGAGCCGCTCGAAGGTCTCCCGGGCGGTCTGGCTGCGCCAGTTGTAGTCGGCCAGCCTGCGGATGGCCTGCGCGGTGTCGGACGGCAGCGCGTCCAGCTCGTCCTCGCGGAGCCGGGCCTCGTCGCTGGGGTCGGGGAACAGCTCGGCCCGCTCCTGGCCGACCGCGGTGTCCAGCAGCGCCCGCGCTTCCTCCAGGACGCCGTCCAGCCGGCCGCGGCTGCGGATCTCGCGCTGCCGGTCGCGGACCCGGCGCAGCAGGTCATCCAGGCCGCGGCGGCCGTTCACGCCGCGGCGCAGCAGGTCGCGCAGGGCGCTGGACGGGTCCGCGCCGTCCAGCACCGCGTCGCCCAGCTCGTCCAGGGCGCCGCGGGCGTCGAACGGCGCCGCCAGCGGATCCGGCCCGTCGTGATACTCGCCGTACCGGTAGCCGCCATCTCATGTGCGGTAGACCGCGCTGCCGTCGATGACGTCCTTGGACAGCCGCCGCATCAGGTAGAGCCCCTCCAGCGCGAACTCCAGCGCCGCGGCGGCCTCGCCGAACGACTCGCCGCCGTCCATGCCGAGCCGGTCCATGATCCGGGCCAGGCCGGGGACCTCGCCGATCCGGTTCAGCAGCGTGGCCGCGGGCACCAGGTCGCCGGTCTCCACCGAGCCGCCTTCCTCGAAGGTGGCCAGCAGCCCGCTCAGGTCGGCGCTGCCGAGCCGGGACCGGAACGTGTCCGCGATGGCCCGCCGGAGCAGGTGCTCGAGCACCTCGGTCTCCCGGCCTTCCTCGCTGACCTCGAACTCCACCTTGCCGCGCAGGCTGCTGACGACCGGCGGCAGGTCGCAGATCCGGGCCACCGGCTGCGCCTCCCCGGTCAGCGCGGCCCGCCGCACCGCGGAGGCGGCCACGGACTCGGCCGCGGCGATCGCGAACCGGGCCGAGACGCCGGACCGCGAGTCCACCGCGGGGGAGGACCGGACCAGCCGGGTGAACCGCGCGATGACCTCGACCAGGTGCTCGGGCAGGTCCGCGCCCGGGGTCGGCGCCGTCCCAGGCGACCAGCGCCTCCTGCTGGGTCAGCGCGAGTTCCTCGTCCAGCGTGAGCGGGTAGTGGGTGCGGATCTCCGCGCCGAAGCGGTCCTTCAGCGGGGTGATGATCCGGCCGCGGTTGGTGTAGTCCTCGGGGTTGGCGCTGGCCACCAGGACCAGGTCCAGCGGCAGCCGCAGCGCGTAGCCGCGCACCCCGATGTCCCGTTCCTCCAGCACGTTGAGCAGGGCGACCTGGATGCGCTCGGCCAGGTCGGGAAGCTCGTTGAGGCAGAAGATGCCGCGGTTGGTCCGCGGGACCAGGCCGAAGTGGATCGTCTCGGGGTCGCCCAGCGTCCGGCCCTCGGCCACCTTGACCGGGTCGATGTCGCCGATCAGGTCGCCCACGCTGGTGTCCGGGGTGGCCAGCTTCTCGCCGTAGCGCTCGCTGCGGTGCCGCCAGGTGACCGGCAGGTCGTCGCCCTGCTCCGCGGCCAGGCGCTGGCATCGCGCGCAGACCGGCTGGTAGGGGTGGTCGTTGATCTCACAGCCCGCGACCGCGGGCGTCCACTCGTCGAGCAGGACGGTCAGGGTCCGGATCAGGCGCGTCTTCCCCTGGCCGCGCTCGCCCAGCAGGATCGTGTCGTGGCCGGCCAGCAGGGCCCGCTCCACGTGCGGGAGCACGGTCTGGTCGAATCCGACGATGCCGGGAAACCTTTCCTCTCCGGCGCGCATCCTGGCCAGCAGGTTGCGCCGGAGCTCCTCTTTAACGGTCTCGAACTCGTGCCCGCTGGCGCGCAGTTCGCCCAGGGTGGTGGCGGCGGGGCGGGGCGGGGTTCCGTCGGCTGCATGAGTCTCGTTGTCTGGCTGCACCCTTTCGACATTACGTCCATGTCGGCGCGCTCTGCATCTCCGGCCACAGCTCCGGCCAGCCCGCCGGGCCTGGCCAGGCTCACGGCCGGACCGCGGATGCGACACTGCAGGGATGGCGATGACCTCCCCCGCCGTGAGCGCCGACGACGTGGCCGCCGCTCGCGAGGTACTGCGCGAGATCCTGCCGCCGACCCCGCTGCTGCACTCCCGGGTGCTGTCCGAGCGGCTCGGCGGTCCCGTGTTCCTCAAGTGCGAGAACCTGCAGCGCACCGGCTCGTTCAAGGCCCGCGGCGGTTACCTGCGGATCTCCCGGCTCAGCGAGGAGGAACGGGCCACGGGCGTGGTGGCGGCCAGCGCCGGCAACCACGCCCAGGGGGTGGCGTTCGCCGCCGCGCTGCTCGGCGTGAAGGCCACCGTGATCATGCCGGAGGGCGCCCAGCTGCCCAAGATCGAGGCGACCCGGGGCTACGGGGCGGAGATCATCTTCCGCGGCGCGACCGTGGACGACGCGGTGGAGTACGCGCGCGAGTACGCGGCCGAAACCGGCGCGGTGCTCATCCACCCGTTCGACCACCCGGACATCGTCGCGGGCCAGGGCACCCTCGGCCTGGAGATCCTGGAGCAGTGCCCGCAGGTCCGCACCGTCGCGATCCCGGTCGGCGGGGGCGGCGTGGCCGCCGGGGTCACGGTCGCGATCAAGTCCGCCGACCCGTCGATCGCCGTGGTCGGGCGTGCAGGCCGAGGCGGTCGCGGCCTACCCGGCCTCGCTGGCGGCCGGCCACCCGGTCCGGGTGCAGCCCGCCGCGACCATGGCCGACGGCATCGCGGTCTGCCTGCCCGGGGAGATCCCGTTCGGGATCATCTCCGGGTTCGGCGTTCACGTGCTGACCGTGTCTGAGGAGAGCCTGTCCCGGGCGCTGCTGCTGTGCCTGGAGCGCGCCAAGCAGGTGGTCGAGCCGGCCGGGGCGGCCGCCGTGGCCGGGCTGATGGAGAACGCCGGCATGTTCGAGCCGCCGGTGGTGGCCGTGCTGTCCGGCGGCAACATCGACCCGCTGCTGCTGGCCAAGGTGCTGCGGCACGGCCTGGCCGCGGCCGGCCGCTACCTGACCTTCCGGTGCCGGATCCCGGACCGTCCCGGCGCGCTGGCCAGCCTGCTGGGCGCGGTGGCCGGCCTGGGCGCGAACGTGCTCGACGTGATGCACGAGCGGATCACGCCGCGGCTGCGGGTGGACGAGGTCGAGGTGCTGCTGCAGGTCGAGACGCGCGGCCCGGCGCACTGCGACGACGTGATCAGCCAGCTCCGCCAGGACGGCTACCACCTGATGTTCCGGTGAGCGGCGCCGCGTCCGCCGGGGGCGGCCGACTGCCGCCTGCGCGTCCGCCTACGGGCGGCGCTTACAGGTTCCCGCGCCGGGCCTGCTCCCGCTCGATCGCCTCGAACAGCGCCTTGAAGTTGCCCTTGCCGAAGCCGTCCGAGCCGTGCCGCTCGATCAGCTCGAAGAACACCGTGGGCCGGTCCTGCACCGGCTTGGTGAAGATCTGCAGCAGGTAGCCGTCCTCGTCCCGGTCGACCAGGATGCGCAGCTCGCGGAGGGTCTCCACGGCCACCCGGGTGTCCCCGGCCCACTCGCCGAGGGTGTCGTAGTAGCTGTCCGGCGTGTCCAGGAACTCCACCCCCGCGGCCTTCATGGCCCGCACCGTGGCCACGATGTCGTCGCAGGCCAGCGCGATGTGCTGGACCCCGGGGCCGCCGTAGAACTCCAGGTACTCGTCGATCTGGGACTTCTTCTTGCCCGCCGCGGGCTCGTTGATCGGGAACTTGACCGTCCGCGAGCCGTCCGCGACCACCTTGCTCATCAGCGCGGAGTACTCGGTGGCGATGTCGTCGCCGACGAACTCCTTCATGTTGGTGAAGCCCATCACCCGCTGGTAGAAGCCCACCCACTCGTCCATCCGGCCCAGTTCCACGTTGCCCACGCAGTGGTCGATCGCGGTGAACAGCGGCTGGGCCGGCGGGGCCACGATGGGCTGGGCCGCGACGTACCCGGGCAGGTACGGGCCGCTGTAGGAGGACCGCTCCACCAGCGTGTGCTGGGTGTCCCCGTAGGTCGCGATGGTGGCCAGCACCACCTTGCCCTGCTCGTCCTCCACGATCCGCGGCTCGGCCAGGCCGCGGGCGCCGTGGCGGGTGGCGTACTCGTAGGCGGACTCCGCGGACTGCACCCCGAGGGCCAGGTCGATCACCCCGTCGCCGTGCCGGGCGTGGTGCCGGGCCAGGGCCGTGCCCGGCCGCACCGGGCCGCGCAGCACGAACCGGGCCTGGCCGGACTCGAGCACGTACGCGGTCTCGTCGCGGCACCCGGTCTCCGGGCCGCGGTAGGCCACGCAGCGCATCCCGAACGCGGTCGAGTAATAGTGCGCGGCCTGCCGCGCGTTGCCCACGGCGAAGACCACCGCGTCCATGCCGGTGACCGGGAACTCGTCTGCAGCGCTCATGGCATGCTCCCTCAGGCTCGTCGTGGTCCTGGGAGCAGCATCAGCCTCGCATGGCAGTATGTGCAATAGTGACTTGATTTGCTAGTCAACTTGTCTATTCTCTAACGAAAACCGATGCTAAAGCTGTACAGCATGCGCCCATGTTCCTGGGCGCTGGCCCCACGGAGGTGATCCCCGGTGATCGACAGCCTGGATGCCCGGCTCATCGGACTGCTGGCCGCCGAGCCCCGGGTCGGGGTGCTGGAGGCCTCGCGCCGGCTCGGCGTGGCCCGCGGCACGGTCCAGGCCCGGCTGGACCGGCTGCACGCCCGCGGGGTGATCACCGGGTACGGCCCGGAGGTGGACCCGGTGGCCCTGGGGCACGGCGTGACCGCCTTCGTCACGCTGGAGATCCGCCAGCCGGGCGGGCACGACCCGGTGGCCGGGCGGCTGGCCGCGATCCCGGAGGTGCTGGAGGCGCACACGATCACCGGGCCGGCGACATGCTCTGCCGGGTGGTGGCCCGCACCAACGCCGACCTGCAGCGGGTCATCGACGCGATCGTGGACGTGGCCGGGGTGGAGCGGGCCTCCACGGTGATCGCGCTGGCCACGCCGCTGCCCTACCGGGTGCTGCCCCTGGTGCGACGCGGTAGCGCTGGGCGCCGACCCCGCCGGCCGCCCTGACCCACGCGGCGGCTTGACCCCGGCCAGCTCGCAGGCGGTCTCCAGCACGATGTCGTGCAGTTCGTCCGGGGCGCCGGCGTCCTTGTCGAACAGCATGCATGAGATGCCCACCGAGACCACGGCCACCGACGCCCGGACCCGGTCTCGCAGCGGGGCGTCCGGCCCGGCCAGCAGGTCGCGCAGCCGCTCGAACTGGGTCCGGAACAGCTTCTTGCGGTCCCGCTGGCCCTCGCTCATCAGCTGGTGCACCGCGGCCTGGTTCTGCTCCAGGAACCTCATCACGGGCAGGCGGTGGCCGACGATCACGCTGTAGCGGTCGAGCAGGAGGCCCCGGGTCTCGTCGGTGCGCGGCTGCGCGGCGCCCCAGGCGATCAGCGCGTCCAGGTCGGTGACGTAGTCCTCGGTGAAGCTGCGGACGATGTCCTCTTTGGACTTGAAGTGGTAGTAGAGGGCGGCCTTGGTGACGTCGAGCCGCTCGGCGATCTCCCGCAGCGAGGTCTTCTCGTAGCCCGTGCTCGGCGAACAGCTCGAGGGCCACGGACTGGATCCGCTCCCGGGTGTCACCCCTGGGCGCCGCCGCCCGGCGCCGGCTGGTCTGCACTCGCTGCGTCCATCGTCTCATCCGCCAAACTTACTTGACGCTCCGGTTAGTCTGGGCGTCTCGTAGCCTGGCTCGCCCGGTCGCTAAACTTACTTGACGCCCGGTTAGTAGCGTCTTAGCCTGGCGCCGCCATACTAGCCGGTCGGCAAGTAAGTAGCCATTCATCTGGGGTCGGCATGACAGATACGCAAGCCGCCGCGACGGCACCGGGCGCCAGCCCTGAGCCCGGCATGAAGATGCGGCGCGAGGTGCTCGTGGTGCTGCCGGGGCTGCTCCTGGCCATCATGCTGGCCATGCTGGACCAGCTCATCGTGGGCACCGCGCTGCCCCGCATCGTGGGCAGCCTGGGCGGCGTCGCGCACCTGTCCTGGGTGGTCACCGCCTACGTGCTCGCGTCGACCATCACCACCCCGCTGTACGGGAAGCTCGGCGACATGTACGGCCGCAAGAAGCTGTTCATGACGGCCATCGTGATCTTCCTGGCCGGTTCCGCGGCCGCCGGGCTGTCCCAGTCGATGGCCGAGCTCATCACGTTCCGGGCCATCCAGGGACTCGGCGCGGGCGGCCTGATGGTCAGCGCCATCGCGATCATCGGTGACCTGGTCTCGCCCCGCGAGCGCGGCCAGTACATGGGCTACATCATGGCCGTGATGATGATCGCCACCATCGGCGGGCCGCTGCTCGGCGGCTTCATCACCGACAGCTTCTCGTGGCGCTGGATCTTCTACATCAACCTGCCGATCGGCGGCGTGGCCCTGGCCTACCTGGCCGCGACCCTGCACCTGCCCCGGCGCCGGGTCGAGCACCGGGTGGACTACCTGGGCGCGCTGGTCCTGGCCGTGGCCACCACCGCGATCGTGCTCGTCTCCACCTGGGGCGGCAGCCAGTACGCCTGGGCGTCGCCGCAGATCCTCGGGCTCGGCGCGGTGGCCCTGGTGACCGTGGCCCTGTTCATCATGATCGAGGCGCGGGCGGCCGAGCCGATCCTGCCGCTGCACGTCTTCCGCAGCCGGAACTTCTCGGTGGTCACCGGGCTCAGCTTCCTGGCCGGGCTGGCCATGTTCGGCGCGATCACGTTCCTGCCGCTGTACCAGCAGACCGTGCAGGGCGCCTCGCCGACCGTCAGCGGCCTGCTGCTCACGCCCATGATGGTCGGCGTGATGATCACCTCGCTGATCGCGGGCCAGATCACCACCCGGACCGGCCGGTACAAGGCGCTGCCGATCCTCGGCGCGGCCGGGCATGACCATCGGCATGTGGCTGCTGTCCCTGCTCGGGGTGAACACCAGCCGGGTGACCTCCAGCCTGTACATGGTGGTGCTGGGCCTCGGCATGGGCTTCCTCATGCAGATGACCACGCTGATCGCGCAGAACAGCGTGGAGCTCCGCGACATCGGCGTGGCCAGCAGCTCGCGGCTGTTCTTCCAGCAGATCGGCGGGTCGATCGGGGTGTCGGCGTTCGGCGCCATCTTCGCCCGGCGGCTGGCCGACGCGCTGACCACGGTGTCGCCCGGCGTGCACCTGTCCACCAGCGGCGGCCAGTTCGACCCGGCCACGGTCAAGTCGCTGCCCGCGGCCATCCAGCACGACGTGTACTACGCGGTCTCGTACGCGATCCACGGGGTGTTCCTGTGGGCCATCCCGGCGGCCGCGCTGGCCTTCGTCCTGGCCTGGTTCATCAAGGAGGTGCCGCTGCGCGGCCGCACCGCCCCGGGCGACGCCGAGGCCCCCGCCCCCGAACTGGTCGCCTGACCGCTCCACGCCTAACGCCAACGTGGCGCGTTTTGCCCCGGAGGGCGAACCGCACCACGTTGATGCTCTCGGGGTCAGCTCCCGATGTACGGGACCGCCTCGAGGATCTCGACCTTGGCCGCCCGGCCGTTCGGCAGCTGGTAGGTGGCGGTGTCACCGATCTTCTTGCCGTTGATCGCGCTGCCCAGCGGCGAGCGCGGCGAGTAGACGTCGATCGGCGCGCCGCTCTCCTCCCGGGAGGCCAGCAGGAAGGTCACCTCATCGTCGTCGCCGTCGAACCGGATGGTCACCGTCATCCCCGGCCCGACCACCCCGTCTGTCCGCGGCGGCTCACCCACCTGGGCGTGCTGCAGGATGTGCGCGAGCTGGATGATCCGGCCCTCGATCTTGCCCTGCTCCTCCTTGGCGGCGTGGTAGCCGCCGTTCTCGCGCAGGTCGCCCTCGTCCCGGGCGGCCTCGATCTTCTTGGCGATATCGACCCGCCCCGGCCCCGAGAGGTAGTCGTGCTCCGACTTGAGCCGGTCGTACGCCTCCTGGGTGAGCCAGGTGAGGCTGTCGCTGTTCGTCTCGGTCACGGGTACTCCTTGCCTGCAGTGCGGACACTCGGATCCGCTTGAGCCATGCGCGGCTCCTCGGGGGTAATCCTTTGAGGCTAACAAGGCCGGACAAGTACGTCGCGCCCCAATCCGTTCCCGGCACGCCAGCCCTGACGCCGCTGCGTCATCAGAGCCCGCCACTATACGGGAATGTCGTCGCGGGCCAAGCGCGTTGTCCTGCACAATGTTCTGTCGGCGAGGTACTGCCCCGGGTGCACCGGCCGGGAAGCCGGACCGCCGGTTCCTATTGACTGCTGATGGTGCCGAGGGGAATTCGATTCGCTTGTCTGCCGCCACGAATGATCCGGTGGTTCCGCCGTCCACGCCGTTGCGGCTGATGGCCGTGCACGCGCACCCGGATGACGAATCGAGCAAGGGTGCGGCCACGATGGCCCGCTACGTGCGGGAAGGCGTGGAGGTCATGGTGGCCACGCTGACCGGCGGTGAGCGCGGGGACATCCTGAATAAGGCCATGGAGCGGCCGGAGGTGCGGGAAAACCTGCCCCGTATCCGGCGTGAGGAGATGGCCCGGGCCCGCGAGATCCTCGGGGTCAGCCAGGAATTCCTCGGCTTCGTCGATTCCGGGCTGCCCGAGGGCGATCCGCTGCCGCCGCTGCCGGAAGGCTGTTTCGCGCTGCAGTCCCTCGAGGTGGCCGCCGAGCCGCTGGTGCGCGCGGTCCGCGAATTCCGGCCGCACGTGATCCTGACCTACGACGAAGAGGGCGGCTATCCGCACCCGGATCACATCAAGACCCACGAGGTCGCGGTGGAGGCGTTCGAGGCCGCCGCGGACCCGGACCGCTACCCCGGGACCGGGGACCCGTGGCAGCCGCTCAAGCTGTACTACTTCGCCACGTTCCACAAGGACCGGATCACCGCGCTGCACGAGGAGTTGCTGCGGCGGGGGCTGGAGTCGCCGTACGCCGAGTGGTTCGAGCGCTGGGAGGAGCGGGCGGCGGACCGCAAGCCGGTGGAGATCACCACCCGGGTCCAGTGCGCCGACTACTTCCCCGTCCGGGATCAGGCGCTGCTGGCCCACGCCACCCAGATCGACCCGGAGAGCTCGTGGTTCGCCTGCCCGGTGGAGGTGCAGCGCGCGGCCTGGCCGACCGAGGACTACCATCTAGCCAGGTCGGTAGTGGACACGGAATTCCCCGAGGACGACCTGTTCGCGGGGGTGCGGGAGAGGGTGAGCCGGTGAGCGTCCTGGCCTCGTCGAGCACCGCCAGCCAGGTCTACCCCGGGCTGATCGGGTTCCTCGTGGTCGCGGGCATGGGCCTGGCCCTGTTCTTCTTGTTCCGGTCGATGAACAAGCAACTGCACAAGATCGCGCCGGGCCAGCCGTCCAGCGCCCCGCCCGGCCGGGCCCGGCCGCCGCGGCCTGGCCTCGCGACCTATCGCGCCATGCAGGCCGACCGGGCCCGCGCGGCCAGCGATCCTGGTGCCGATGATCAGCCGGACAGCACCGGCCCGTAGGCCGGTATTAGCGCTGCAGCAGCGGCCCGCAGGCCGGTGCTCAGCTCGAGCAGCAACCCGTAGGCCGGCAGGGTAAATCCGGGCACCGGGGAAAAGTCCCGCTCGGGCAGCCGGCGGAACCCGGCCTCGGTGTAGAGGTGCTGCGCGGCGAGCATGGTCGTCTGGGTGCACAGCAGCAGGTGCCGCACGCCGCTGGCCCGGGCCCGGTCGATGACCGCCTGCAGCAGGGCCCGGCCCGCGCCGCGGCCGCGCGCCTCCGGCGCCACCGCCAGCGCCCTGATCTCGGCCTCGTCCGAGCCCCGCACCACATGCCCGGCGTCCGGCCACAGCTGCAGCATGACGGTGCCCAGGATCTGCCCGGTGGGTTCGTCGACCGCGGCCAGGATCTGGCCGCGTGCCATCATGACCCAGGGTGCGGAGCGTCTCGCCGTAGTGCGAGGCGTCGGAGAGGAACCCGCCCGCCTCGTAGGCCGCCACCCGCAGATCGCCGATCTCGGCCAGCTCGGCGGGCCGGGCGTCGCGCACGATCAGTGCGGGAGAGGCCGGGCCGGGCGGCGGCGTCGATCCCGTGCTACGGGTCTTTGACACCGGAGCACTCTACCTAGGCCGCTGCACCTGAACCGCGGTACCTGAACCGCTGTCGCTAGACCCGGGGCGGTGAGCAGCCCGGCCAGGGCCTGCTTGATCGGCGGCCGGGAGCCGAACACCAGCAGGAACAGGGCCTCCCGGGCCAGCCGCTGCGCGTCCTGGTCGGCCAGGATCGCGGTGGAGCCCTGGCTGACCACCAGCGCCGCCGTGGCCCGCAGGGCCAGCTCGCAGGCGGCCGCGCGGGCCGCGGGCATGCTGGCCGGATCGGCGCTGTCCAGCGCCGTCCGGCACCCGGACAGCTGCTCGTCGAGCGGGCCCGGGCCGATCAGCTCGCCGCACCGGGCGGCCAGGCCGAGCGCCAGCGACCCGTTCGAGCGCAGGCCGGCCGCGTCCTGGCTGCGCCACTGGGCCAGGGGCAGGGTGGCGGTCACCCGCCCGGCCGGGACGGGATGGCCGGTGAAGCTGAGCTCCACGGTGGAGCTGGCCATCACGGCCACCATGTCGAGCGGCTCCGCGCGGAGGGTCGGGGTCAGCGAGGACCGGCGCCCCGGCGTCCAGCACGGCCCACACGATGGTGTCGTCCTCCCGGCGGGCGGCCACGTGCAGGGTGTCGATATACCCCCAGCCGGTGACCCACGGCGAGGTCCCGTCGAGCAGGTACCCGCCCTCGGCCGGCCGGGCGCGCAGCCGGGGCGGCCCGGGCAGCAGGCCGGCCAGGGCCACGCCGGCCCGCCGCTCGCCGCGGCACAACGGCCCGAGCATCGCCTGCCGCAGCGCGGTATTGGCGGCCCGGCGACCGCGCGCACCACGCCGTGGTGCTGCATCCACACGAAGGTCGTGGACAGGCACGCCCCGGCCAGGATCTCGATGATCTGGCTGGCCGCCGCGAACGGCAGGTCCAGGCCGCCCGCCTCACGCGGGCCGGCCAGCCCGTAGAAGCCCTCGGCGGCGAGCAGGTCCAGATGCTCCGGCGGCACCCGCTGGCTGGCTTCCACCCGCATCGCGGCCGGGGCGAGCACCCCGGCGGCCAGCTCCCGGGCGCGGTGTATCCAGTGCGCGGTTCCTGTCCTGGGCATGACGCCAGCGTGCCACGGCTGTCCCTGGTGGTTGCTACCGTCGGTCGGGAGCACGGCGTGGCCTGGTCGGGCCGGCGAGGAGTGGCGGGAATGCTGGTCATCCACGGGATCTGGGCGCGGGATGCGCTCTGCCTGTGGGCGGAGGACTCCGCGCTCCCGGCCAGCCTGGACGCTCCGGCCGGCGGCCGGCCGTCCCGGGCCCCCCGGCCGCACCCGTTCGCGGCCGATCCCGGCGTCCTGGGCGACGCGCTCGGCCTGCTCGGCGAGGGTCCCCGGGACCTGGCCAGCAAGGCGGCCGCGGACGAACTGTCCCTCTGGCTGCCGTCGGCGGGCCCGGGCCCGGGTGTGCCCCCGAGCTGATCCGGGAGGCGACCGGAGGGACGGCACGGGGACCAGCGCCGGCCGCGGCGCCGCGCCGCGCTCGGCTGCTGGCGGGTTCCCGCGCTGGCGTTCGGTCCCGCCGCCGCGCTCACCCTCCTGGCCGCCCTGGATCCGGTGGATAGCCCGCGCGGCCGCGGCCGCGCACCCGGACCTGATCGCCGGGGGATCGGCGGCCTACTGGGCGGCCGTGGCCCGGTTCGCGGCCGACCTGTGCGCCCGCGGCCGGGTCCTGCCCGTGCTCGGGCGGGCTGGCGACGGCTCTGGCCTGGCCGCGGGCGGCCTGGCTGCGCGCAGCGGCTGGCCCGTGCTGGGCCGCGGCCTGGCGCCCGGTGCTGACCGGCCCGGACGCCCCGCGGGCCGCCGAGCTGGCCGGAGCGATGCCGCCGGTGTGCCGCGCGGGCGAGCCCGGCGGTGAGCCGCCCGGGCCGCTGCTGGCCGCGGCGCTGGACGCGCTGGCCGACGCGGCCGCGCGGGCCCGGCTGGCCGCGCTGCCGCCCGGGCCATCACGGGCTCGTACAGGCACGGGGCCGTCGCAGCACTGGAGCCTGCTCCCGCCGCGCCGCGGGCGCCGGCCCGCCCACGTCCCGGTCGCCGAGCGCTGGGCGGCCGCGCTGACCGGCCCGGATGCCGGAGGTCGAGGTGGCCACCGCGCAGGACGAGGCGGAGGCGGCCGAGCTGGCCGCCGCCCTGGACGCCTGGCGCGCGGCCGCCCAGGCCCCGGCGGGCCCGGTGCGCACCTGCTTCCGGCTGGTGGAGCCAGTGCTGCAAGACCCTGGGCCGCCGAGACCCCGGGCCGCAAGACCTCGGCGGGCCGGAGACCCGGTGCCGCAGGACCCGGCCCGGGAGACGACCAGCCTCCGAACCCCCCGACGACACCTGGCGCGTCGAGTTCGCCCTGCAGTCCGCCGAGGATCCCAGCCTGATGCTGGCCGCGGACGACGTGTGGGCGGGCACCGGCGGCTGGGCCCCGGGCGGGATCGCCCGCCCGGACGAGGAACTGCTGCTCGGGCTGGGCTCGGCGGCGCGGCTGTTCGGTGAGCTGGAGGACGCGTTGCGGGACCCGGCGCCCGCCGGGGTCGCGCTGGACACCGCGGGGGCGTTCCGCTTCCTGAAGGAGACCGGCCCGCTGCTGGCCGGCGCGGGGTTCGGCGTGCTGCTGCCGGACTGGGCCCGCAAGGCCCGGCTGGGCCTCAAGCTCACCTCCCGGTCCCAGGGCACCACCCCCTCCGCCTCGGCCAGCGCACCCAGCGGGAGCGGCTTCGGCCTGAACGACCTGGTCGAGTTCCGCTACGACCTGGCCGTGGGCGACACCACCCTGGACGCCGGGGAGCTCGCCGAGCTGGCCCAGCTGAAGATCCCGCTGGTCCGGGTCCGGGGCCAGTGGGTGGAGCTGGACGAAGGCAACCTCAAGGCCGCGCTGAAGTTCATGGAGCGCGGCCGCGAGGGCGTGATGCGGGCCGGTGACGTCCTGGTGGCCGGGCTGCGCGGCCCCGAGGAGGATCTCGAGGTCACCGCGGTCGCGGCCGACGGCTGGCTGGGCGACCTGCTCTCCGGGGCGGGCGACCGCTCGCTGACCCCGGTGACCGCCCCCGCCTCGTTCCACGGCGAACTGCGCCCTTACCAGGAGCGCGGCCTGGCCTGGCTGTCCTTCCTCAGCGACCTGGGCCTGGGCGGCATCCTGGCGGACGACATGGGACTGGGCAAGAGCGTGCAGACGCTGGCGTTGCTGGACCACGAGCGGGTGAGGGCGTACCCGGGGCGCCGCCACGCACCGGCCCGACGCTGCTGGTGTGCCCCATGTCGCTGGTGGGGAACTGGCAGCGGGAAGCGGAGCGGTTCACGCCGGATCTGGCGGTGCATGTGCATCACGGGTCGGACCGGCTGTCCGGCGCGGACCTGCGGGCCGCGCTGGCCGGGGCGGACCTGGTCATCACCACGTACGCGCTGGCGGCCCGGGACCGCGAGGCGCTGGCCGGGGTGCCCTGGCAGCGGGTGGTCTGCGACGAGGCGCAGAACATCAAGAACGCGGGCACCCGGCAGGCCCGCGCGGTGCGCGGCCTGCCCGCCCGGTCCCGGCTCGCGCTGACCGGCACCCCGGTGGAGAACCAGCTGGGCGAGCTGTGGTCGATCATGGAGTTCACCAGCCCCGGGCTGCTCGGCCCGGCCGAGAAGTTCCGGAGCAGTTTCGCGGTCCCGGTGCAGCGGCACGGCGACGAGGAGGCCGCGGCCCGGCTGAAGCGGCTGACCGGCCCGTTCATCCTGCGCCGGGTCAAGACCGACCGGTCGATCATCTCCGACCTGCCCGACAAGATCGAGATGAAGATCTGGTGCACCCTCACCCCGGAGCAGGCCTCGCTCTATCAGGCCACGGTGACCGACATGCTGGCCCGGATCGACGCGGCCGAGGCGGACATCGAGCGCCGCGGCCTGGTGCTGGCCACCATGGCCAAGCTCAAGCAGGTCTGCAACCATCCGGCCCACCTGCTCGGCGACGGGTCCCGGCTGCCCGGCCGGTCCGGCAAGCTGGCCCGGCTGGAAGAGATCTGCGAGGAGATCGTCGCGGCCGGGGACAAGGCGCTGTGCTTCACCCAGTACGCCGAGTTCGGCCGGGTGCTGCAGCCGCTACCTGGCCGCCCGGCTCGGCTGCCCGGTGCTCTACCTGCACGGCGGGACGGCCAAGAAGGCCCGGGACGCCCTGGTCGCCGAGTTCCAGAACGCCGCCGAGCCCGCCGTGTTCCTGCTCTCGCTGAAGGCGGGCGGTACCGGGCTGAACCTCACCGCGGCCAATCACGTCATCCACTTCGACCGCTGGTGGAACCCGGCGGTCGAGGATCAGGCCACCGACCGGGCGTTCCGCATCGGGCAGCGCAAGGACGTGCAGGTCCGCAAGTTCGTCTGCGTGGGCACGCTGGAGGAGCGCATCGACGCGATGATCGAGGAGAAGAAGGCGCTGGCGGAGCGGATCGTCGGCACCGGGGAGGGCTGGCTCACCGAGCTGTCCACCGCCGACCTGCGTGAGGTGCTGGCCTTGTCGCCGGAGGCGGTGTCCGAGTGAGCCGAGCGGGACACCGGGCCTGGTGGCACGAGGCGCGGCGCCGCCGATCCAGGTCGAGAGCGGCATCAAGGCCCGCAGCAAGCGCGGCGCGATCGGCGAGCAGTGGTGGTCGCGGCGGTTCGTCGAGGTGCTGGAGTCGTTCGGGATGAGCGGCCGGCTGGCCCGCGGCCGGAACTACGCCCGGCGCGGCCAGGTGATGGAGTTCGAGCTGGGCACGGGCGTGGTGCGGGCCCGGGTGCAGGGCTCCCGGCCGGTGCCCTACCAGGTCCGGATCGGGGTGCTGCCGCTGACCACCGCGCAGTGGCGGCGGGTCATCGAGGCGCTCCGCGCGCAGGCGCTGTTCCGGGCCAAACTGCTGGCCGGGGAGATGCCGCACGAGATCGAGCAGGTGTTCGCGGACTGCGGCACCCCGCTGTTCCCCCGGTCGGCCCGGGACCTCGACCTGTTCTGCTCCTGCCCGGACTGGGGCGTGCCGTGCAAGCACCTGGCCGCGGTCTGTTACGTGCTGGCCGAGCGGTTCGACGACGACCCGTTCGGCATGCTGGCCTGGCGGGGCCGGGACCGGGCCGACCTGCTGGCCGCGCTGCGCGGGCCCGGCCGGGCCGGGCCCGGTCGCGGGCGGCTGACGGCCCGGCCGGGGCGCTGGAGAGGTCCCGGCGCGCGCCGCTGGCGCAGTGCCTGGACAGGTTCTGGTCGCCGGGGATGAGCCGGGCCCGGCTGCGCGCGGCCCAGGCCGCCCCGCCCGTACCGCCCGACCTGCTGCTGCGCTCGGCCGAGCCGCCGGGCGTGCAGATCCGCGGCGCAGGGCTGGCCGACCTGCTCGGCCCGCGCCTACCTGCGGCTGGCCGGGCCGGAGGAGCTGCCGGGCGAAGGGCAGGACGTCCCGGAGCCCGAGTAGGCCAGGAGATTTGCGTACATGAGCGTGTCCGGCGGGCCACAATGGGTTGATTGGCAAGCGTGCGGGGAGGGTGCCAGCAATGAACCGGAAGTCCGGCATGACCGCGGGAGCGGTAGGACGGACGAAGGCGCGGCCGCAGCAGGTTCCCGCGGCGCGAGGTGCCCGCGGACGCCCGGCTGGTGGATGTCCGGGAACCGGACGAGTGGACGGCGGGGCACGCGCCCGGGGCGGCGCACATCCCGCTGGGCCAGCTCGGCGCCCGGTACACGGAGATCCCGCGGGACGGCCAGGTGTACCTGATCTGCCGGGCCGGGCAGCCGGTCCAACCGGGCCGCGCACGCGCTGGCCGGAGCGGGCTGGGACGCGGTGAACGTCAGTGACGGCATGCGGGCTGGGCCGCCGCGGGGCGCCCGATGACGAACGAGTCGGGGACCACGCCCTACGTGGCCTGAGCGCCCGGGGTCGCTGCGAACAGCCGCCGGCGATCAGGGGAGAAGCTCGGCCACGAACGCCCGGGCCGCCGCGGACAGCCGCCGTGCGGTCGGGGTAGCCACCGAGACCCGCCAGGCGAGCGCCGGGCCGTCCAGGCCGATCACCGCCAGCCCGGTGAGATCGGCCGCCGACTCCGGGATGAACGCGAGGCCCAGGCCGTTGCGGACCAGGGCCGCCGCCGAGGTGAACTCGGCCACCTCGAACGGCACCCGCCGGTCCAGGCCCGCCCCGGCGAACGCGCGATCAGCCAGCGTCCGGTTCCCCCATCCCGGCGGGAAGTCCACGAAATCCTCCTCAGCCAGCCGGGCGAGAGTCACGCCGCGCTGGCCGGCCAGCGGGTGCCCCGCGGCGGCGATGAGGATCAGCGGCTCCTCGCTCAGCGGCTGCAGCCGCAGGCCCTGCCGGCGCCTGTCCGGGCAGGCCCACCAGAGCCAAATCAAGTTCGCCACTGATTACGAGTGCGGCCAGCCCCGCCGACCCCGCGGGAGCCTGCCGGAGGTGGACCGACACCCCCGGATGAGTGGCGTGGAACCGCCCGAGCAGCGCCGCGAGATCGAACGAGCCGGTGGACAGCATCGTGCCCACCGTGAGCGTGCCGCGCAGGCCCGCCCGGGCCTGCGCCACCGCGTCCCGGGCGGCCTGGGCCGCGGCCAGCGTGGCCCGCGCTTCCGGCAGCAGGGCCAGGCCCGCGTCGGTGAGCGCTACACGGTGCCGGTCCCGGTCGAACAGGGTCGCCCCGAGCTCCCGCTCCAGGCCCGCAATGGCGCTGGATACCCCGGACTGCACGACATGCAGCCGGCGCGAGGCCCGGGTGAAGGAGAGCTCCTCGGCGACCACCACGAATTTTCTCAGGCTCTCCAGTGACGGCAGCTGGCCTGGGTCTTCCCGGGGTCCGGGCCGCGCTGACGTCATGCGCACTTCACCCGAGCATTATCTCCCGGGGAGATTTTGCTTAGCAAGACTTGTCATTGCTGTAGATCAATGATCTGGGCCGCGGCTGGTGTTATCCCGGGCGACGTTACTTCTCCGAAGGAGCCGCGATGCCAGCGCTCACGCCCCTCGCCGCCGGCGCTGGGAGCTCTCTCCCGAGGCGTCCGGTGAGATCTACCGGGAGGATGGTCCGCTTCTTGCCCTGCCGGCGGCCGGACCGGTGCTGGCCTGGCCGTACCGGCGCGGGTTCTGGCTGGTCGGTTTCGTGTTCCTGGTGACCATGGCCTTCTCGGCCGTGCCCGCCCCGCTGTACGTGCTCTACGCGGCGCGCGACCACTTCGGCCCGCTGATGATCACGGTCATCTTCGCGGCCTACGCGGTGGGCGTGATCGCCAGCCTGTTCCTGGCCGGGCACCTGTCGGACTGGCTGGGGCGCCCGCGGATGGCCGTTATCGCGGTGGCCATCAACGTGGCGTCCGGGGTGATCTTCCTGCTCCGGCCCTCGGTGCCGGGGCTGCTGATCGCCCGGTTCGTGTCCGGCGTCAGCGTGGGGATGCTGACCGCCACGGCCACCGC
>CAVUKT010000017.1:0-32345 GCA_963742055.1 uncultured Actinomycetes bacterium
CCGTAGTACTCGCCGAGCACGGAGTTGATCTCGATCGTCATGTAGTAGGAGTAGTGGGCAATGCCGGTCCGGTCGTGGAGGAGGTAGGCCCGGGGGTAGCCGGCGGCGATGCCGTCCTGGGCAGCCGCGTTCCCATCCCCCAACGGGCAGTTCCCGTTGCTGGGGGTGCAGTACTGCGCACCGCTCACGATCAGCTTGGGGTAGTAGATCGGGATCCGGATCGGCCCCAGAGCCTTGGCCTGAGAGACGCCGTCGCCCACGTCGGCGGAAAGGCCGGGAGCCCCCGCGCCGCCACCCTTCCCCTTGCCGGCGCCGGCCGGGATCGCCGACAGCAGGTGCTCGTAGTTGAGGTGCTGCTGCTCGAGGGAGGCGGACTCGTGGTCGGCGTCATGAAGGCGTGATAGGCCTGCTGCTCGGCGCCGGACTGCGCGGTGACATAGCACGGCTTCTGCTGGGTGGCGCTGTTGGCGTTCGCGGGAGCCGGGGCGCACGGCAGCAGGATGGCCGGGAACTGGATCTGCTTGATCGTGTGCCCGGCCGAGAACGCCACCAGGTTGAACAGATTGATCAAGCCGTCGGTGGTGTGCAGGTTCTGGTCGGTCTGGGCGTGCGCGCCGAAGATCTTCAGCAGCGAGTCCCGGTCCTCGATGATCTGGTCCTGGGTGAACTGTTCCTTGGCCCAGCGCAGGAAGTCCTGCTGGCGGTGCCGCCGGCCCTGGCCGGCATCGGCGCGGCGACTCCGCGCCGCCCGCTGGCCTACGGCGCCGTGATGCTGCTGGTCGCGATCGCGGCGGCGCCGTTCACCACCACGGCGGAAGTGCCCGTGGTCACCACGGTGTCCATCCTGGTGGTGACCCTCATCAGCGCGTCCGGGAGGCGCGCGGGGCGGGCAGGAGAACCAGCGGCTGGCCGACGTCACCTCGGTCGCCGAGGCGGCGCAGCGAGCCCTGCTGCGCCCGCTGCCCCGCCAGGTCGGGCCGCTGGAGCTCGGGGTCGTATACCTCGCGGCGGCGGCCGAGGCCCGGGTCGGCGGCGACCTGTACGAGGTCACGCGGACCCAGTTCGGCATCCGCCTGATCGTGGGCGACGTCCGGGGCAAGGGACTGGACGCGGTGGAGATCGCCGCGGACGTCCTGGGGGTGTTCCGCGAGGTCGCCCACGAGGTCTACACGCTGGCCGAGGTGGCCAGGCGGATCGACGCGAGCCTGGCCCGCCGCCCCGCGGCACCGCTCGAGGAGTTCGTCACCGCGGTGCTGGCCGAGATCGACCCGGCCGCGGGCAGCCTGACCATCTACAACTGCGGCCACCCGCCGCCCCTCGTGCTCAGTCCAGCCGGGAACGGGCCAGGCGAACAGGCCAGCCGGACGGGCGGACGGTCAGGACGCGCCGAGCGCGGCTGCGGGTCACCCCGGTGGACGTGCCCGCACCAGCCCTGCCGCTGCGGCTGATGTCACTCGGCGACACGTCGGGCGCGGAGCGCACCGTGCCGCTGCAGCCCGGTGACGCGCTGCTGCTCTACACCGACGGCGTCACCGAGGCCCGCGACGCGCGCCGGGAGTTCTACCCGCTCGAAGAGCGGGTAGCCGAGGTGGCCGCGAGGGCCGGCGGCGCGGACGGCGACCTGCTGGACCGGCTGCGTGACGACCTGGTGCGGTACGTGGGCGCGCCCCTCGACGACGATGCGGCCCTGCTGCTGGCCCGGGTCTCCGGCCCGTGGGATCGCCGGGCGGTGCCGCCGCCCCTGGCGGCCGCCCCGCAACCCTGAGCCTCGCGTCAGGGGACGACCTGCACGCTCAGCAGGCTGGGCGCGGGCGTGACGCTGACGCTGGCCGGGGCCGTGGGCGGCGCGCTCGGGGTGAGTGAGCCGATGGGCGTGGTCGGCACGGGCGTGGTGGGCACCGGCGTGGTCGGCACCGGCGTGGTCGGCACCGGCGTGGTCGGCACCGGCGTGGTCGGCACCGGGGTCGTCGGCACCGGCGTGGTCGGCACCGGTGTCGTGGGCACCGGCGTGGTCGGTGCGGGCGTCGTGGGCGTCGGCGACGCGGACTGGGCGGCTGGCCCGTCGTGGACGCCTGCGGGGTGGCGGCCGCCCGCGCCACGTCGGCACTACCGCCGTCGGCTCCGGCGACGTGCGTGGCCGCGACCGGGCTCTGCCGGGGCAGGAGGCTCGGCGCGGCGCTCTGGCTGGACGCCGGCGGGGCCACGGACGGCGTGTGTGACCCCAGCCGGACTGGGCAGCGTGGCCAGCGTCCAGCCGATGAACCCGACCGACGCGACGCCGGTCAGCAGCAGGGCCCCGCGGACCGGCAGGCTCGCCTTGTTCCGGGCCGGGCCAGGCCGCCGCGGCCGGCGACCCCGGCGGCCGGGCCGGGCGGCCGGGGGCGAAGCGGGGCGGCCGGTGCGACGCCGCCGGCCCCCGGGCACCTGGCCAGCCGCCGCCGAGCCAGCTACCACCGAGCCAGCCACCAGCGAGCCAGCCACCGCCGGGCCAGCCGCACCGGGCCAGCCGCCACCGGGCCAGCCGCTCATCCCGCCGCCACCGGGCCAGCCGCGGCTGGGGAAGCCAGGCCGGCACCGTCTGCCCGCGCGGGCAGGGTCACGGTCGGGTCGCCCGGGCTGGGCGCTTCCGGGCCGGACAGGATCACCCGGAGGTGCTCAGCCCGCACGGCGACGTCCCAGGCGGACCCGGGGCGGGCCGCGGGATCCTGCCGGGTCAGGTCGGCGACCAGTGCGGCGACCGCGGGCGGCACGGATGGCGGCAGCGGGGGGATGCCCCGGTCCAGGTGGGCGAGGGCCACGGCCAGCGGCTCGCCCACGAACGGGACCTGCCCGGTCAGGCACTGGTGCGCGACGACACCGAGCGCGTACAGGTCGGTCGCGGGCATCGCGGGGACACCCGAGATCCGTTCCGGGGCCAGGTAGGCCGGGGTCCCGATCAGCATCCCGGGCTGGGTCACCGGCTGCGTCACCGGAGTTTCCCCGGCCGCGGTGGCGATCCCGAAGTCGGTGATCTTGACCAGGCCGTCCAGCCTGACCAGCAGGTTCCCGGGCTTGATGTCCCGGTGGACCAGGCCGGCCTGGTGCGCGGCGGCCAGTCCCCGGGCCGCCTGGGCGACGACATCCATCACGTCCCCGGGGGGCAGCGGCCCGTCGTCCAGGATCCTGGTCAGGGACAGCCCTTCCACCAGCTCCATGACGAGGTACCCGGGTTCCGTCCGCCCGGGCTTCCCCGTAGTCGAAGACCTGGGCGATGTTCGGGTGCGACAGCGAGCCCGCATGGTGCGCCTCGGCCCGGAACCGGGCCAGCGCCGTCCTCGTCGTCGGCGCGCTCCGAGCGCAGCAGCTTGATCGCTACCCGCCGGTCAATGGCCAGGTCAGTACCCCGCCAGACGTCCCCCATACCGCCGGACGCAATGAGCGCATCCAGCCGGTAGCGGCCCCGCAACACAAGCCCAGCAACCCCCACGCCCTAGAGTTACCCTTCTACGCGATGATCACTCGTCTGACCCGATGCGTACCGAGGGAAGTGGACTCAGGCCGCTAGCCCCCGTTCAACCCCGTCGCCCCTGTTTGCCAGGATAGACGGGGAGTGCAGCCAGCCGCGAGATCGGAGGGCGAGGCGAGGCAGGTGCTGAGCAGCCTGGCGCTGCCTTCGGACCAGGTCATCCCGGCCCGGGCCCAGATGGGGTCGAGCCTGGGCTTCCACATCATCCTGGCCTGCATGGGCATCGGTTTTCCCGCGGTGGTGATGACCGCGCACTATCTCGGTCTCCGCGGTGACGCGACGCACTGCTGCTCGCCCGGCGCTGGTCGAAGGTGATGGCCGTGCTGGTCGCGGTGGGAGCCGTGAGCGGGACGGTGCTGTCGTTCGACATGGGCCTGCTGTGGCCGGGGCTGATGGGCAAGTACGGCTCGGCCATCGGCATCCCGTTCAGCTTCGAGGGCATCTTCTTCCTGCTCGAAGCGGTGTTCACGGCGATCTATCTGTACGGCTGGGACCGGCTGCCGCGGTGGCTGCATTTCTGGACCCTCGGGCCGATCGTGATCAGCGGCATCCTCGGTGCCCTGTCGGTGGTGGCCGCGAACTCGTGGATGAACGACCCGTCCGGCTACACCATGGCGCACGGCCAGATCACCAGCGTCAACCCGGTCGCGGTGTTCTTCAACGGGGCCACCTACTACGAGGCCCCGCACATGATCCTGGCCGCCTACATGGTCGCGGGCGGCCTGGCCGCGACGCCGTACGCGGTGGGCCTGCTCCGCGGCCACCGGGACCGCTACACCCGGCTCGGCTTCGGCGTGCCGTTCGCCATCGCCGCGATCGTGACGCCGGTCCAGATCGTGGTGGGCGACACCGCGGCGCGCGCGATCGCCAGCCAGCAACCGGTCAAGTTCGCGTCGATGGAGTACGTCGCCCGCAGCACGCGCGGCGCCACCGAGTGGATCGCGGGCATCTGGTACCACGGCCACGTGATCGCGGGCATCGGGCTGCCGGACGTCGACTCGCTGCTGGTGGGTTTCTCGCCGCACACCCGGGTGACCGGCTGGGACAGCGTGCGGGCCGCCTACCGGCCGCCGCTGCCCACTCTCATCCACCTGAGCTTCGACCTCATGGTCGGCATCGGAACCCTGCTGCTGCTCTGGGGGATCTGGCTGGCCTGGTCCTGGTGGCGCCACCGTGACCTGCCGCAGGGCCGGCCAGGCACGGTGTTCCTCGTCGGGGGCGCGCTGTCCGGGGTCGCGGCCACAGCGGCCATGGAGGCAGGCTGGGTCGTCACCGAGGTCGGCCGCCAGCCCTGGACCGTGTATCACGTGCTGCTCACCAGCCAGGCCGCGACCACCGCCAGCGGGGTGACCGGCACGCTGGCCGCGACCCTGGTCATCTACGGGGTGCTGACGGCGGCCACGTTCGCGGTCCTGCTCGTGATGCAGCGCCGCTGGAGCGCGGGGACCCCCGGGCAGCCGGAACCCGCCGTGCCCTACGCGCCGCCCGCCGGGCAGGCCGCCGGGCAGGCCGGCGCGCCCACCGGAGCCGCCGCGATGATCCCCGACGTCGTCGCGGCCGTGCTCGTCCTGGTGATCACGGCCTACGCCGTGCTGGCCGGGGCCGACTTCGGCGGCGGCGTCTGGGACCTGCTGGCTGGCGGAGCGGCGGCCGGGGCGCCGGCGCGGCGGCGGATCGACCGTTCCATCGGGCCCGTGTGGGAGTCCAACCACGTCTGGCTGGTCATCGCCCTGGTCGCTGCTCTGGACCGGTTTCCCGGTCGCCTTCGCCTGGATCTTCACCACGCTGTTCGTGCCGCTGAGCGTGGCCGCGCTGGGCATCGTCCTGCGCGGGGCCGGGTTCGCGTTCCGTTCGCAGGTGCAGACGCTGCGCTGGCAGCGGGTGAGTGGCGCGGTCTTCGCCCTGGCCTCCCTGCTGACCCCGTTCTTCCTGGGCACCGCCATCGGGGCGATCGTGACCGGCCGGGTGCGCGGCGCGGCCGGCGATCCGGTTTCCTCGTGGGTGAATCCGACGTCCCTGCTGACCGGGGCCCTGTTCGTGGCCACCTCCGCGTACCTGGCCGCCGTCTACCTGGCCGCCGACAGCGAACGCGCCGGTGAGCCGGGGCTGCGCAGGTACTTCACCCGGCGGGCCCTGGCCGCGGCCGTCGTGACCGGCCTGCTGGCCGCGATCACCATGGCGGTCCTGCACACGGCGGCGGCCCGGGTGTTCTCGATCCTGACCGGCGGGCGGGCCCTGCCGCTGGTGGTGCTCTCGGTGCTGGCCGGCTGGCCGCGGCGGTCCTGCTGGCGCTGGACAAGACCAGGCTGACCCGGCTGCTGGCCGCCCTGGCCGTGACCGCCGTGATCTGGGGCTGGGCGCTCGCCCAGTACCCGCTGCTGCTGCCACCCCGCCTGACCATTCATGAGCGGCCGCGCCCGCCGGGGCCGGGGTCGCGGAACTGGTCGTGGTGGGCATCATCGTGGTCCTGGTCGGCCCGTCGTTCGTGCTGCTGTACAGCCTGGCGCAGCGGGGCACGCTCAGCGAGCCGGACGCGCGTTAGGTCACGTCGAGGCGGCGGTTGCGGCGCGGGGGTTGACGCCCATGTCCTGATGAGCGACCCTAAACGGCTATTCAGATGATTTCCCGGCAAATCCGGCGGGGCGGATCCCGGACGGCTCCAGGAACGAGGGTGGGCGGATGGAAAGCCACGGTCAGCTGCCCGGACGACGCCGTGGATTCTGGCCGGAACTGCGCCCCCGCCGGGGAAACCCGCGCGGGCGCCGTCAGCCGGCCGCGCTGATCGCCGTAGTGGCCGCCGTGACGCTCGCCGCCGCCGCCTGCGGCGGCAACGGGTCCGGGAGTTCCGTCAAGGACGGCGGCGTGTTCCGGCTGGGCAGCAACTCCAGCATCGACTCGCTGAACCCGTTCGTCGCGTTCCAGGGGGACGCCTACTCACGTTCGAGTACATCTATCCCATGCTGGTCCAGTACAACCCCCAGCCTGCAGTTCGTGCCGGACTTCGCGCGCAGCTGGTCGGAGAGCCCGGACGGGCAGGTCTGGACCTTCCACACCCAGCCGGGCGCCAAGTGGTCCGACGGCAAGCCGCTGACCGCCGCCGACGCGGCCTGGACCTACAGCACCATCCTCAAGTACCAGGACGGCGCCGACCGCCAACTCCGCGGGCTACGTCGCGCACCTGAAGAGCGCCGACCGCCCCGAACGCCACCACCGCTGGTGCTGACCTACAAGCGGCCGGTGGCCAACGTGCTGTCCCAGGTCCAGCAGGTGCCGATCCTGCCCGAGCACGTCTGGGCCAAGTACGCCACCGGCAACGGCAAGGCGCTGACCCGGTTCACCAACAACGCGCCGATCGTGTCCGGCGGCCCGTTCGTCCTGACCAAGTACACGCCGAAGCAGATCGCGCTGTTCAAGCGCAACCCGACGTTCTACGGCCCCAAGCCGCACATCGACGGGTTCGGCCTGCAGTTCTTCCAGACCACCGACGCGATGATCACCGCGCTGAAGAGCAACCAGCTGGACGGGGTCGAGGTGGTGCCGCCGACCTCGGTGACCACGCTGCAAGATCGGCTCACTTCGTGGTGCGGTCCAGCCCGGGCGTCGTGTTCGACGACTTCATCATCAACTCCAACCCGCAGCAGGAGGCCAGCCACAAGGAGCTGCTGAACCCGCTGCTGCGGCAGGCGTTCGACGACGCGATCGACCGGCAGGCCATCGTGCAGCACATCGCTGCTCGGCCACGGCCAGCCCGGAGCCGTCGATCATCCCGCCCGCCACCGGCCACTGGTCTGACCCGGCGATCAAGCCGGCCCCGTTCGACCTGAGCCAAGGCCAACCAGCTGCTCGACCAGGCGGGCTACAAGATGGGCCCGGACGGCGTCCGGATGGCCAACGGCCACCCGATGTCGTACACGGTGATCATGCCGACCGACATCCAGAACAGCTACGGCCAGCGGTCGTTCCAGATCATCCAGGGTGACTTCAAGAAGATCGGCGTGCAGCTGAACCTGAAGGTGCTGGACGACTCGGCCGCCTACAGCGCGATCACGGCCAACAACTACAAGAACTTCGAGATCTCGATGTGGGACTGGTACCCGCTGACCGACCCGGACTTCATGCTGTCCGTGCTGACCTGCGGCTCCTGGAACGTCTGGAACGACACCGGCTACTGCAGCAAGGCCTACGACAACCTGTACCAGGCGCAGAGCGCCGCCACCAGCCCGGCGAAACGACAGCAGATCGTCTACCAGATGCAGCAGATGATCGCGAGCGCCAAGCCGTATCTGGTGCTCGACTACCCGGACGCGATCGAGGCGCACTCGACCGCCTGGGCCGACCTGCCGCTGGTCGCCGGCATCTCCTGGAACTCGATGTCCAAGATCCCGTTCGAGAGCGTGCACCAGGCGGGCTGAGGCGGTGCGCAGCGCGGATTACGTCATCAAGCGGGGGTTCTTCGCCCTCGTCACCGTGTTCGTGGCGATCACGATCAACTTCTTCCTGTTCCGGGTGCTGCCCGGCAACGCGGTGACCAACCTGTCCCGGGTGCCGCACTCCAGCCCTCAGCTCCGGCACGCGCTGACCGTGGAGTTCGGCCTGGACAAGCCCAAGTGGCAGCAGTACGTCATCTACCTGCGCGAGCTGGCCCACGGGAACATGGGCATCTCGTTCACCTACCAGCAGCCGGTGACCCATCTGCTGCTGGCGGACCTGAAGAACACGATCCCGATGGTGACCGTGGGCACCGTGGCCGCCATCGTGGTCGGGGTGGCGACCGGCGTCTTGTCGGCCTGGCGGCGCGGGACGGTGCCGGATCACCTCAGCACGAACGGGGCGATCTTCTTCTACGCGTTCCCGACCCAGTGGCTCGGCCTGGTGCTGCTGATCATCTTCGCCGGGTACCTGCCCGCCGCCGGCATGAGCGACCCCTTCCTGTTCGGCGCGGAGCCGTTCTGGCAGCACCTGATCGACATCGGCAAGCACATGATCCTGCCCGCCGCGACCCTCATGCTGACCGCCTACGGCAGCTACACGCTGGTGGTCCGGTCCTCCATGCTGGAGACGCTCGGCGAGGACTACGTGCTCACCGCCCGGGCCAAGGGGCTGCCCGATCGCCGGATCGTCCGGCGGCACGCGTTCCGCAACGCGCTGCTGCCGATGGTCACCCTGGTCGCGCTGGACCTCGGCTACATCGTCGGCGGCGCGCTGCTGATCGAGGTGATCTTCAGCTGGCCCGGCATCGGGCTGGCCATGTACGACGCGATCGGGCAGCGCGACTACCCGATGCTGCAGGGCGGCTTCCTGATCCTGACCCTGGCCGTGATCATCCTGAACTTCGTCGCCGACCTCATCTACTTCCGCCTGGACCCGAGGATCTCCCAGTGACCCTGCCCCTACAGGACCCGCAGCTCGCCGTCGAGACCGGGGGCCAGCCGTCGACCCGCAGTGGTTTCTTCCGCACCGTGCTCCGGGAGCGCAAGGCCGCCGTCGTCGGCCTGTCGATCATCGTCTTCTTCGTCGTGCTGTCGATCGTGGCCCCGTACATCTCGCCGTACAGCATCACCCAGCAGACCTGCGCGGTGTACGCGCCGCCCTCCGGCGCGCACTGGCTCGGCTGCGACGACGGCGGGATCGACATGCTCAGCGAGCTCATGCAGGGCGGCCGGATCTCCCTGGTGGTCGGGTTCGCGGCCACCCTGGTCGCGATGATCATCGGTGGCGGGGTCGGCATCCTGTCCGGGTACTTCAGCGGCTGGATCGACATCGGGCTGATGCGTATCACCGACTACCTGCTGGTCATCCCGGACCTGGTGCTCATGATCGTCATCGCCGACGTCTGGGGGGCCAGCCTGTTCCACGTGATCATCGTGATCGGCATCCTGGAATGGACCTCGACCGCCCGGATCATCCGGGCCCAGGTGATGAGCGTGCGGGAGCGGGTGTACGTGAAACGCACCCGGGCGATGGGGGCCAGCAACTCGCGGATCATCTGGAAGCACATCCTGCCCCAGGTCGGCCCGCTGCTCATCGCCAACACGGTGCTCACCATCGCGATCGCGATCTACCTGGAGACCGCGCTCGCCTTCCTCGGCCTGGAGGACCCCACGGTCACCACCTGGGGCACGATCCTGGAGCACGCGTTCCAGCGGACCGCGATCTGCTCCGGCGCCTGGTGGGCCATCGTGCCCGCCGGGATCGTCATCGCCGCCGTCATCGTGGGCTGCTTCCTGTTCGGCCAGGCCATCGAGGACGCGCTGAACCCGCGGCTGAAGGCGGCCAACCTGTCGGTGCGCCGGTGGCGGCTGCGCCCGCTGGTCGGAAGGGGGCCGGACGCGATTTGAGCCTGCTCGAAGTCGACGACCTGCACGTCTGGTTCGACCTGCCGCCAGCGGGCGGCCAGGTGCACGCGGCGGCCGGGGTGAGCTTCGCGCTGGACCCAGGCGAGCGGTTCGGCCTGGTCGGCGAGTCCGGCTGCGGCAAGACCACCACCATCCTGGCGCTGATGGGCCTGCTGCCGCCGAACGCGTCGCTGGCCGGCGAGGTGCGGGTGGACGGCCGCAACATCCTGGCCGGCGGCGAGGACTCGGTGCGCGCGCACCGCTGGACCGACATCGCCATGGTCTTCCAGGGCGCGATGAACGCGCTGAACCCGGTGAAGAAGATCGGCTGGCAGATCGCCGAGCCGATGGCCTTCCACGGCGTCGCGCACGGCGCGGCGGCCCGGCGGCGGGCGGGCGAACTGCTGGAACTGGTCGGCATCCCGGCGGCCGCGGCCGAGCGGTACCCGCACGAGTTCTCCGGCGGCATGCGGCAGCGGGCCTCGATCGCCATGGCGCTGGCCTGCGAGCCGAAGATCCTGCTGGCCGACGAGCCGACCACGGCGCTGGACGTCATGGTCCAGGCCCAGATCCTGGACCTGCTCACCCGGCTGTCCGGCGAGCTCGGCCTGGCCCTGGTGCTGGTCACCCACGACCTGCCGGTGGTGGCGCAGGTCTGCGACCGGGCCGCGGTGATGTACGCCGGGCGAGATCGTGGAGTCCGGGCCGATGGAGACGCTCTTCCACGCGCCGCCGCACCCGTACACCCGGCTGCTGTTCGCCGCCACCCCCGACCTGTACGGCGAGGACGAGGTGGTCTCCATCCCCGGCGCCCCGCCGCGGCTGGACCGGGACATGCCCGGCTGCCCGTTCCGGCCGCGCTGCGACTCCGCGTTCGAGCCCTGCGCCGACGAGCACCCGGTGCTCCAGCGCGGTCGGCCCCGGCCACGAGGCCGCCTGCCACCTCACCCGCCAGCCCGCCGGGCAGGCGCCCGGCTGACGCGAGGCACCGCTGCTGGAAGTCGAGAACCTGGTCACGCAGTACCCGGTCCGGCGCGGCCTGACCGAGCGGCTGGCCCGCGAGCCCCGGCTGTGGGTGCACGCGGTGGACGGGGTCAGCTTCAGCCTGGCCCGCGGCGAGATGCTGGCCCTGGTCGGCGAGTCGGGCTGCGGCAAGACCAGCACCGCGCAGACCATCCTGCGGATGGTCGAACTCCGACCTCCGGGACCGATCCGGCTGAACGGCACCGACATCACCGCGCTGTCCCAGCAGCAGATGCGCCCGCTGCGGCGCAAGCTGCAGATGATCTACCAGGACCCGTACGAGTCCCTCGATCCCCGGTTCCGGGTGCAGGACGCCGTCGAGGAGCCGATGCTGGTGCACGGCATCGGCAGCTCCCGGGCCGAGCGCCGCGAGCTGGTCGTCAGCGCGCTGGAGCGGGCCGGGCTGGTCCCGGCGGAGCAGTTCCTGGACCGCTATCCGCACGAGCTGTCCGGCGGCCAGCGGCAGCGGGTCACGATCGCCGCCGCGCTGGTGCTCGAGCCCGGACCTGCTGCTCGCCGACGAGCCGGTGTCGATGCTGGACGTCTCGGTCCGGGCGGGCGTGCTGTCCCTGCTCGACGGGCTGCGCCGCGACGGTGACATGGGCATCCTCATGATCACCCACGACCTGTCCACGGCCGCGCACTTCGCCGACCGCATCGCCGTCATGTACCTCGGCCGGATCGTCGAGCAGGGCCCGGCCCGGGAGGTGGTCCGCAACCCGCAGCACCCCTACACCAAGGCGCTGCTGTCCGTCGTGCCCGAACCGTGACCCCCGGCAGCGCAGCACGCCGCAGATCCTCCAGGGTGAGACGCCGAACCCGGTCGACGTGCCGTCCGGCTGCCGGTTCCACCCGCGCTGCCCCATCGCCGAGTACCAGTGCACGCCGCGAGGACCCCGCCCTGCGCCCGCCCAAGGCCGCGGTGGCGCCCGGCCACGAGGCCGCCTGCCTCCTGGCCTGAACGGTTAGCGCGGTGCATTGTGTGTTGCCTGGCGACGCAAAATGCACCGCGCTAACGGAATCCCAGTGCGGCGCCTTCCAGGGTGGCCACGGCGTAGGGCGCCCAGGGTGCGGGAGGTGGTAGCCGCCTTCCTGGATGAACACGGCCGGGCGGCCCAGCGCGGCGATGCCGCTGGCCCGCCGCCCGGTAGGCGGCCTCGGTGACCCGCAGCGGGCTTTCCGGGTCGGCGGCCGCCGCGTCCAGGCCGAGCGACACCACCACCGCCTCCGGGCCGAACGCCCGGCGCCTCCGCGCACAGCACGTCGAGCGCGGCCAGCCAGCCGTCGTCGCCGGTCCCGGGGGCCAGCGGCAGGTTCCGGTTGAAGCCCTCGCCGCGGGCCGGCGCCGCGCTCGTCCGCGTAGCCGGCGTAGTGCGGGAACCAGCCCGCCCCCGGGTCGACGTGCAGCGAGCCGTACCAGACGTCGGCCCGGTCGTAGAAGATCATCTGGGTGCCGTTGCCGTGGTGCGCGTCGATGTCCAGGACCGCGACCCGGGCCGCCCCGGCCGCCCGGAGCGCCTGCGGCCGCGACCGCGGCGTTGTTCAGGTAGCAGGACCCGCCGTAGGCGCTCGCGGGTGGCGTGGTGCCCGGGCGGCCGGCACAGCGCGTAGGCCACCGGGGAGCCCGAGCTGACCAGGTCCGCGGCGGTCTGCGCGGCGTCCGCCGCGCCCCGGATCGCGGCCCAGCTGCCCGGGCCGACCAGCGTCATCGTGTCGTAGCAGTACAGCCCGGCCCGGCCGTGCACGGCGGGCGGGGTCCGCAGCGGCAGCCCGGCCAGCAGGCCCGGGGTGGGGAACACGTACGGCACCACCCGGTCCCGCCCGTACTCCGCGGGCAGCCCGGCGGCCTCCCAGTCCGCCCAGACCGAGGCCAGGTGATCGAGCAGCGCCGGATCATGCACCCGGCGCAGGACGGTGTCGTCGTGGTCGCCGCGCGGCGGTCACCGGCGCGCCCGCCGCGGCCAGCGCGTCGCGCAGGACCAGCGCCCGGGCCGGGACCTCGGTCCCGGGCTCCCGCAGGCCGAGCCATACTTCGCCGGCGGGATCGTGCCGCAGGCAGTCCTCGCTCCACACCACCGGTACCGGCAGGCTCACCCGCACCCTCCCCGGGAAGGCGCGGCGGGGTTAGCATCGCGGGATGCCGCGCGTTCCTGATCTTGGCATCACCATCGGCCTGCTGCCACCGGGCCCGACCGGGTCGGTGCTCGACGTGCCCGGGGCCGGGCTGGGGCACGCCACCGTCTGGCGGGACGAGCCGCCCCCGCCGGCCGGCCGCGGCACGGCGCGGACCGGGGTGACCGTGATCGACCCGGGCGGCGACCTGTTCCGCTTTCCCGGTCCCGGCCGGCGGCGCGGTGCTCAACGGGGCGGGCGAATGCACCGGCCTGCTGGCCGCGCAGGAATGGGGACTGGCCGAGACGCCGGTGTTCCTCACCTCGACCATGCAACTGGGCCGGGTCTACGACGCGGCCTGCGAGCTGCTCATCGACGAGCAGGCCGCGATCGGCGACGAGGACGTGATCATCCCCATCGTGGCCGAATGCGACGACAGTTTCCTCAACGAAAGCCGCCGGATGCAAGTGCAGCGGGACGACGTACGGGCCGCGCTGGCGGCGGCCCGGGCGTCCGCCGGGGCGAAGGCCGCCCACGAGGGCGCGGTCGGGGCGGGCACCGGGATGAGCTGCCTGGGATACAAGGGCGGCATCGGGACCGCGTCCCGCGTGGTGCCGGACGGGGCGACCGTCGGGGTGGTCACGATGACCAACTTCGGCGACCGGGAGCGGCTCACCGTGGCCGGGGTGCCGGCCGGGCGGCTGCTGCCCGACCCCGGCGGGTCCGCAGGCCCGCCCCGGGCCCGCGGGGTCGTGCATCGTGGTGGTGCTCACCGACGGGCCGCTGGACGCGGCCGCCTGCCAGCGGCTGGCCCGCCGGGCCGGCCTGGGCCTGGCCCGGATGGGCAGCACCGCGCACCACGCCAGCGGGGAGATCTTCCTGGCCCTGGCCACCGGGCTGCGCGCGCCCCGGGGGGCCGCGCCGCCCGGTCCCCGGTCACCGGCGGCGCGCTGGACGACTACTTCGCCGCCGTGGTCGAGGCCACCGAGGAGGCCGTGCTGAACAGCCTGCTGCAAGCCGGGACCGTCACCGGCCGGGACGGCCACACCTCGTACGGGCTGCCCGCCGGGCCGCTGCGCGCACTGCTCGGGGGCCCGGCGGAACGGCGGGGAGATCGGGATGACCGGCTCCGGCCCGCCGGTCGCGCCCCGGGGCCCGGGCGCCGACCCGTACGCCTGGATGCGCGACCGGGACCAGCCCGCAGATGCGGGAGTACCTGGCCGCCGAGCGCGCCTACTACGACGAGCAGACCGCGCCGCTGCGCGCGCTGCGCGAGGAGCTGTTCGCGGAGATGGCGGCGCGGCTCCCGCCGGCCGAGGAGTCGGTCCGGTGGCGCCAGGGCGGGTTCTGGTACTTCACCGCGACCGTGGCCGGCCAGCAGCTGGAGCAGTTCTGCCGGGCCGCCGGCCCGGACGGCCCCGGCGAGGTGCTGCTGGACGAGAACCTGCTCCTCGCGGATCCGGCCGCCGCCGGCAGCTACGCGGAGCTGGGGGTGCGCGAGGTCAGCCCGGACGGGCGGTACCTGGCCTACTCGGTCGACTTCGACGGCGACGAGGTGTACCAGCTGCGGGTCCGGGACCTGGCCACCGGCACCGACCTGGCCGAGCGCATCGAGCGCACGTACTACGGGCTGGCCTGGGCCGCCGACTCCCGGTCCCTGCTCTACGTGGTCACCGACCCGGCGTACCGGCCGCACGAGGTCTGGCGGCACGAGCTGGGCACCGCGCCGGACCGCGACTCGCTGGTGTACCGGGAGGACGACGAGCGGTTCGAGCTGACCGTCCGGGCCACCCGCAGCGGGGCCTGGCTGCTGATCGAGACGGCGTCCCGGGATACCACCGAGACCCTGCTGATCCCGGCGGACGACACCGGGCGTAGCGCCGTTCGTTATCGAGCCGAGAAGGCCGGGCACGGAGTACTACGCCGACCATGCCGGCGGGCCGGACGGGGGCGAGCTGTACCTCGTCACCAACGCCGGGGCGGCCGAGTTCCGGCTGGTCCGGGCCCGTGACCGCGCTGCGACCGGGGCCGGCCGGCCCGTGGCCAGCAGCGCGGTGGACGGAGGTCATCGGGGCGGCCGAGGACACCCGGCTGGTGCGCTGCGACGTGTTCGGGCGCTACCTGGTGCGTGGAGCAGCGCCACGGCGCCGCGACCCAGCTGCGCGTGCTGGACCGCGAGACCGGGGCGCAGCATCTGATCGAGGCGGGCGGCCCGGAGCGGGCGCTGGCCCTGGCGGTGAACGAGGAGTACACCGCGGCCGCGGTGACCGTGCGGACCGAGTCGCTGACCGAGCCGCCGTCCTGGCACGACGTGGACCTGGCCAGCGGCCGGTGGGAGCTGCGCAAGCGCCAGGACGTGCCGGGCTACGACCCGGCCGGGTACGTGACCGAGCGGATCAGCGCGCCCGCCGCGGACGGCACCCTGATCCCGGTCACCGTGGCGTACCGGCGCGGGCTGCGCCGCGACGGCTCCGCGCCGGTCCTGCTGTACGGCTACGGCGCGTACGAGGCGCTGTTCCTGGCCGGAGTTCAGCGTGATCACGCCGAGCCTGCTGGACCGGGGGTTCGTGTACGCGGTGGCGCACGTTCGCGGCGGCGGCGAGGGTGGCCGCCGGTGGTGGGCCGAGGGGCACCTGGACCGCAAGCGCACCACGTTCACCGACTTCATCGCGGCCGCCGACATGCTGGCCGGCGCGGGCTCTGCGATCCGGGTGGGCGGCCCCGGACCGGATCGTCTCGCGCGGCCTGTCGGCCGGCGGGCTGCTGCAGGGCGCGGTGTTCTCCATGGCGCCGGAGCGGTGGCGGGCGGTGGTCGCCGAGGTCCCGTTCGTGGACGTGGTGACCACGATGCTCGACCCGTCCATCCCGCTGACCATCACCGAGTGGGACGAGTGGGGTGACCCGCGCGATCCGGCCATGCGGGCCTACCTGAGGTCCTACAGCCCGTACGACAACGTGCCGGACGGCCCGCGGCCGGACCTGCTGGTCACCGGGAGCCTGCACGACCCGCGGGTGCTGATCCACGAGCCGGCCAAGTGGGTGGCCCGGCTCCGGGCCACCGTAGCGGCACCGGGCGGCCGGGTCCTGTTCCGCCCCGAGCTGGGCGCCGGGGCGCACGTCGGCCCGGCGGGCCGCTACGACCAGCTCCGCTACGAGGCCGAGATCCTGGCCTTCATCCTGACCGCCGCTGGCTGAGGCGGCCGGCTGAGGCCGCTGGCTGGGACACCGAGAGGAGGAGAGTGCCATGCGCGGGCTCCGGGATAAGAGAGTTCTGATCAGCGGGGGCAGCAGCGGAATCGGCCAGGCGGCCGCCCAGCGCTTCCTCGAAGAGGGCGCCCGCGTGTTCCTCTGCGGACTCGACCCTGACGAGGTGGACGCGGCGGTCGCCGAGCTGCGGGAATTCGGGACGGCTGGCCGGAATTGCGGCGGATGTCAGCCGGGAAGATGACGTGACGCGGCTGGTCGACTCGGCACGCGAGGCGCTGGGCGGCATCGACGTCCTGATCAACAACGCCGGGATCGCCTGGCGGGAGCCCTTTCTCGAGGATCACCGCGTCGCACTGGGACCGCATGATCGCGGTGAACCTGCGCGGGATGTTCCTGGTGGCGCAGGCGGTGGCCAGGGTGCTGGTGGACCAGGGTGGCGGTGGGGTCATCGTCAACATGTCTTCGACGAACGGCCTGGGCGGCGAGGCGGACTACGCCCACTACAACGCGTCCAAGGCAGGCGTGCTGCTGCTGACCAAGACCATGGCGGTCGAACTCGGGCAGCATGGCATCCGGGTCAACGCCCTGTGTCCCGGATACATCGAGACGCCGCTGAACGCCGCCATCAGCGCGGACCTCGGCGGGAAGGAGTTCGCTGACGCGTACGCCAGCGGCAGCATCCCGCTGGGCCGTCCGGGCCGGTCATCCGAGGTGGCCGCGGTGTACGCCTTCCTGGCCTCGGACGACGCGTCCTTCATCACCGGCGCCGAGATCGTCATCGACGGCGGGCAGCTCGCGGTCATGTAACCCGGCCAAGGCGCACGGTGTCCCGCGCCTGGTTGCGGGCGCGGGACACCGTCGGGTTGGCTGGCGTTCTAGTAACGACGCGCGCAGCTGGACTTGATCACGATGGGTACAGATTCGGTCTGCTTGGTGGTGCCGTCGCTGGCCCAGAAGGTGATGGCGAACGTCGAGTTCGCCGGAAGCCCGGCCGGGATGGTCGTCACGGGGTAAGCCTCGTCAATGGTCTGCGGCCCGTCGGTGAAGGGGCCTGTTCCGTTGCTGGAGCCCGGCGGTATGGGCAGGGCGCCGGGGCTCCACGTGTCGTTGGCCAGATTCTCGTAGAGGATGACGTCGCTGTAAGAGCCGCCGGCGGGCAGGCCGGACGCGCCGAAGCTCAGCGGCACCGACCAGCTGCCGGACAGGTTGAGCTCGAGATACTCCGATCCGCCGCCGGTGGTGAAGCAGGCCGGATTGGCGGTGTACTGATCGGTGAGCTGCCAGCTGGGACTGGCTGCTGCCGCGGCCGGGGTGGCCAGCGCCACCGCGGTGATGGCGGCAGGAGCCACGAGCGGCTGCGACCCGCCAGGGTCTGAAGGTCATGATGTCCGCTCCCTGAACCTGGTGGTTCACGCTCAGCCGGATGGCGAGCGTGATCGGTGCGGGCCAGGCGGGGGGAGGCCGCGGGCCGAGGTGGCGCAGCCGGACGCTGCGGGATCCCGCTGCGCGGTCCACATAAATGATTACGGGCTGGGCCTCAAGACGGTTCAAGAGTGGCTGCAGACGGCCGCCCGCCTATCCGGTATCACGCCGGGGGCCGTGCATATGAAGATGTCCCGGGGCGGCCTGGTGAGCCGATACCCAAATTTCGCAAAACGGCCAATATTGGCGTTCTGCACGGGCCTCGCGGCGGGAATTAGTGCGCAACTTTCGTCCTTCACTAGTAGCGAACCCGCAGGTCAGCGAGACAAGACGGCTGCGAGGTCCATGATCGCAATAACCGAGCCGTGTCAGCCGCAGCATTCCGCTGGGCCATCCTGGCCGGTTATCCGGGTGGCAGCTGTGTATGCCTTCCTGGCCTCAGAAGACGCGTCTTCATCGCCGGTGCTGAGATCATCATTGACGGTGGGCAACTCACGGTCAGGTAAAGACGCGGTCAGGTAAAGACCGCAGTCAGGAAGAGAGGGGCCAGTCCCGAGAAGAACACGGTCCCTAGAAGAATGTGCGTATCACGTCGGTAATGCGGTCCTCGGCGTCGAGAACCGGGATCCACCGCCATTTGTCGAAGGTCGTGCACGGATGCGAGATGCCCAGGCAGACCTCGTCGCCGGGCGCGAGCCCGGCCCCGGCGGGGACTGACAGCACCGCGTGCTGGTCGAAGAGCCGCCTGACCACCGAACCGCCGGTGTCGAGGGTCGTTCCGCCGGCCGCGCGTCCGTGCAGGACCACGGGGTTTCCGGCGTCGAACGAGACGTCCCGGCGGCCGATTCCCAGCACCGCGGTTTCGCGCTCGGGCCGGGAGAGAACCGGGGCCCAGGCTTCCAGGGCCGGTTCCAGGACGGGGACGGCCGGCGCGTCCCGTCCGGCGGGCGCGATGCGGCGGTACAGCCCGTGGTCGTGGGTGACGTAACACCCGCTGCGCAGGACCAGGCTCCAGTCACGGCTGCGGCCGAGCACATCGACGACCTCATCGAAGTAGGCCGAGCCGCCGGCCGTCACCACCGGCGGCTCCGGGAACTGTCCCGACGCGGCGAGTGACAGGGCCAGCTGCCCTAGTTCCGCGCAGTACGCCCGCGCCTTCTGCGCGGTCTCGGCGGGCGTCGGGGCCTGCAGGGAGCCCTCGTAGCCAGCCACACCCGCCAGCTCGAGTCGCGGCGCGCGCCCGACCGCGGCCGCCACGGCGAGCGCCTCCGCGCTGGGTGCGGCAGCCGGTCCGGCCGTCGTCGTGGCCGAGTTCGACCAGCACGCGCAGCCGGCCCGGGAAACCGCAGGCCGCCAGGATCCCGTCCAGCCGGCTCGGCCCCCGCGACGCTATCGACGTAGCAGAGAAAGGAGAACTGCCCATCCGCGGTCAGCTCGCGGGCCACCCAGCTGATGGAGGCGTCATCCACGAGCTCGTTGGCGAGCAGGACGTTCCGCACGCCGAAGCGCCGGAACATCCGGGCCTGCGAGATCGACGCGGCAGTAATGCCAGCCGCGCCGCGCGTCCAGCTGGGCCGCGAGAATCTGCGGCGCCATCGTGGTCTTACCGTGCGGGAACAGGGTGACGGCGTTCGCCGCGCAGTAGGCGGCCATGGCCGAGATGTTGTGCCGCAGGGCCTGCTCCCGCAACAGGACCCGCGGCGTGCTGAGCAGCCCGGCCGCCGCCGGGGGGCGTTCGCGGGCCAGTTGCCCGGCGGTCAGCGGCGAGCGGTGCGCTGGACCGCCGAAGCCCTTCTCCGTCGCGTCGATGGGCCAGCGGCGTATCCCGGCGACCTGCTCCTCGTCGTACCTGGCCCCGTCCGGACGGGGCCCGGCCTGCGAGCTCAGCCGCCGACTCCTTCGGTTGGCCACGGGGAGCGCACCGGCCCGGCGTCACTCGTCCGCGTCCTGGGCTGCGGTATCGGCGGCCGGCCGCTCAGGCTCGGAGAACCAGCGTGGCGGCTCGGCCAGGGCCCCCTGGCCGTTGCCGGCTACGTGCGCCTCCTCATCGGGAAGACCCAGGCGTCTGCGGTTAGCCCGGTCGACTCCGCGCAGCACCACCTCGGCCATGGCCAGCTTGGCGTCCAGCGTGGCCCCGGCGACGGCACCAAGATCCAGGGTCACCCGGTTGGCGAGCGCCTGGTCCCAGGGAGTGGCCACCACCGACACTTGCGTCCCCTCGAAGCCCTCGCGGATCCGGGTCAGCCAGCGAGCCTGCTCCGGGTCGTTTTCGCTGAACTTATCCACCACGATCGTGGCCTCGTCCATGAGCAGATTCAGGTGCGTCTTTTCCCGCTCAGTCAGCGGCCTGTCCTTTTCGCCTTCGTAGTTCCGGTACCGGCTGAACACCTGATCGATGGACCAGAAGCCCAGCTGCGACGCCTCCGTCACGAAGACGTACTTGTCACCGTGCAGCAGCGTGCCCACCTGAAGCTGGGAAAACAGTCCTGTGCCGCCATCGTTGATGACGATGTTGGACATGCACTGGAGGAACTCCAGCACCGTCAGGTACTCATGCTCCCCAAAATCGATCCCCACGCACTCGTCGGCGGTGTCGCCCGGATCACCGCCACACCCTGGAGCCAGGCGACGGCATCGCGCAGATCGGCGTAGACCTTGATGCTCGCGTCCGTGCACGCCTGGTAAAAGCCCCGGATGGACAACGTCCGCTTGTCCGGCGGCAGCGCCTCGACCGGTACTCCGCCGAGCCTGATGTAGCCATGGGGCATATCGTCGTTGCTGTCGGCGAGGATGACGCGGTCGGCGGGCCGCGCGGCGGCGTAGATCGCCGCGAGCGTCACGGCCACGTCAGTCTTGCCGGTCCCCCCGAAGCCCGAGCCCAGGGTGATCACGCCCGACTTGAGGGACGGCTTCCGGATGGCGTCGACCGTCTGGCGTCGCCACTCCGCCACCGCCTCGCGCTTGGCTCGCTCGCGCTTGCCAGGCGGAATCACCAGCCTGCGCTTGAGCGCCCGCCTCGAGACGCGCCCCGGACGCCGTCTTGCGCCGGGGCCAGAGCACTCAGGGAGGGCGAGGAGGGGGTGAGCCAGGCGGCGCGGTCGCTGCCGGGAAACTCGGTCCACCATGACCCCAGTTCGTCTGGGTACTGGGACATCGCATCCCTCCAAAGTCCGCAGTGCGGTCTAGGCCAAACTAACCCACGTCCTGGGACAGGCCGCGCCGAAAGGCACTGATGGCGGCATGCACGGCGTCTAGCCCGGTGGCACGTCAGAGCCCGAACGCGGACTCGAGCCCCGTGTACCCGGCGGCAGTGGGCAGCCGCGGCAACCCCAGCAGGTCTTCGGCGGTGCCGAGCAGGCTCAGGTGGTTGAAGTAGCTGCCTGACCTGGTGCCCGGGACGGTGTAGGGGGACATGACCAGGGTGGCAATGTGGCAGGAGGGATAGGTCGCGGAAGCAGCGTGAGTGGTATCCCAGCACGACTCGCCATTGACCTTGTCGGAACCCGTCCCCTCGTCCGAGGTAATGAACACCACGAGCTGGCCGCTCTGGTAGGCGGCGGACTGCTGGATGACCGGAATCCACTCCTTGAGCCAATCGTCTCCCACAATGGTGGAACAATCGTGCATGTCATCGCATCCCCCAGGCGTGACAAAGCTGAATGCCGGGAGCCCGTCACTGCTGGGGGACAGCGCGTTCAGGAAGTTCCCGGAGCTCGTCGTGCCGAGCGGCACGTCCCAGCTGGAGCAGTTCACGGGGACAGGTGGCGACGTGTAGTACGCGGGGGGTGCGTGCCGCACGTAGTAGTACTCCCCAGTGCTGCCATCAGCATTGACAAAGGTCGTGTTGTCGAAATTCTTCTTGTCACAGTTGCTCGGCATCGCCTCGGCATACTCACGCCACGTCTGCCCGGCGTTGCTGAGCTGGGAGAAGATCGACGCTTGCGGCTGCGGGCATCCGGAGGGAAGACAGTCTGCGCTGACCGCCTTGCCCTGGACAGCCCCTGAGGTGAGGGCCAGGTAGTTGGACGTGGACGGATGCGAGTAGTTGTGGTAATTCGTGGCCAGCCCGCAGCCGGAAATCAGGGCCTGATTGATGTAGGGCGCTGACTTGCTGCCGACAATGGAGCCATACGATTTGTTCTCGAACAAGATGAACATGACGTGATTGACCGTGGCTGGATGCGTGCTATCCATAGCGCCGCACAAGCTGGTGAACTGGCCCGCCCGGGGAGCGGCGGCCTGGGCCTGTGCGACCGGTATTAAAGAAAGACTGGTCACTATGGCCAGCAGAGCCGCCACTTGGCTCCGGTAACCGATCGTAATCATAGCCAACCCCCCAGCTGCGACGTACCCTCACCATACGCCTGCCGCCCCGCCGAAACGAAGAGCACGCTTGGATGCGAAGCGCCGCTTCCGTCCTGGTGATAACCAGGCAGAAGTTCCTGGTGATAACTAGGCCCACGCCCGGCAGGCTTCAACCTCCTCCACACTGTCTCCACGTGCCGTCGGCTGGCCGCGACCCACAGGCACAGTCGGGTGCCCGGTGAGCGGGGCGTCAGGTGAAACTGCCAGGTGAACCGGTTATCGGCGCTACAGCGAGTTGCGCTCCCGTGGTGGTGCTGGCCGCCACCGCCGCGGCGGCGCCCGCGGCCATGGCCCAGACAGGCCGTAGGGTCGCCAGAAGACCGCGAAGCAGGTCCACCGCGGCGGGTCGTTTCGTCACCCGGCTGGCCTGCGACCCGGGTGGGAGTCGAGTGACTTCACCGTCTTCGTCTGGCGGGAGACGTCAGCTCGACGGCCTCGTCGCCGGCCAGCCAGCGAGGCGGTCGAGCCTGAGGACCTCAGGCGGCGGGCGGGCCCGCGGCGGGGACCGTCACGGCCGCCTCGCCGGCCAGGGCCAGGGCTGAGCGCAGGTCCGGGGCGCTCCCGGTGCCGCCCGGCGCCCGGGTGGACAGCGCGCCGGCGGCGCAGCCGAGCGCGGCCGCCTCGGGCAGCGCCAGGCCCCGGAGCAGGCCCGCGATCAGCCCGGCGTTGAAGCAGTCGCCGGCGCCGGTCGCGTCCACCGGCACCACCGGCGGGCACGCTGACCCGGTGCCGCCGGGTGCCGTCGGCGCACAGCGCGCCGCGGGCGCCCAGCTTGACCACGAGGCGGGACCCGGCCGCGGTCAGCACCGGCACCGCCGCGGACAGGTCCGGCTCGCCGCTCAGCCGGACCGCCTCGGCCTCGTTGGGCAGCAGCAGGTCGGCCTGGGCCAGCGCGGCGGCGAGCCGGTCGTCGCCCCACCGGCCGGACGGATCCCAGTTGGTGTCCAGCGACACGGTCGCCCCGGCCGCCTGCGCGGCCGTCATCACGCGCGGCCAGGCCGGGCCCGAGCGAGTCCTCGAGCAGGAAGTAGGAGCTGATGTGCACGTGCCGGGCCCGGCGCAGCAGCGCGGCCGGGACGTCGGCGGCGGTCAGCGAGCCCACCGCCCCGAGCGCGGTCAGGATGGCCCGGTCACCGCCGTTCGACAACGCCACCGTCATCCCGGTCGGGCATGTCCTCGCGGACGGCCACGGCGCCGGTGTCGACTCCCTCCCGGGCCAGCTGGTCCAGCATGAACTGCCCGGCCGGGTCGGCGCCGACCGCGGCGACCAGCGCGACGCGCAGCCCGAGCCGGGCCGCGGCCACCGCGGTGATCGACGCGGAGCCGCCGACGACCAGCGACATGCTGTCGACCAGCTTCTCCTGCTGGCCGAACGCGGGGGTCACGTCGTCGCCGAGGACGAGCACGTCCGGGTTGCAGTCGCCGACGACCACCAGGTCGACGGGCCGTGCCGCTCAGGCGGTGACAACGTCGACTCCGGCGTCCTCGAGCCGGGCCGCGTCCTCGGCGGCGATCCCGGCGTCGGTGACCAGCACGTCGATCTCGCCGGGCGGTGCAGATCCGGGCGAACGCGCGGCGGCCCACCTTGGAGCTGTCCGCGGCGATCACGACCTTGGCCGCCTGCCGGGCCATCAGCCGGTTGATGCTCGCCTCACCCTCGTGGTGCGCGGTGGCGCCGGCCACCGCGTCGATCCCGTCCACGCCCAGGATGGCCACGTCCAGGGCGACCTGCTCCAGCACCCCGGTGGCCAGCGGCCCGGTCAGCTCGTAGGACTGCGGCCGGGCCACCCCGCCGGTCGTCACGATCTTGATGTGCTGGCGGACGGCCAGCTCGGTCGCGATGTTCAGCGCGTTGGTCACGACGGTGACGCGCGGGCGGCGGCACCTGCGAGTTCAGGTCGGAGCGGGTGGCCAGGGCCCGGGCCACCTCGGTCGTGGTGGTGCCGCCGTTCAGCCCGGCGATCTGGCCCGGCCGGACCAGCCCGGCGGCGACCGCCGCGATGCGCTGCTTCTCGGAGGGATGCCGTTCGCTCTTGTACCGCAGCGGCAGGTCGTAGGTGACGCCCTGGGCGACCGCGCCGCCCCGGATCCGGGTGAGCATCTGCTGCCGGGCCAGCTCGTCGAGGTCCCGGCGGACGGTGGCCTCGGACACCCCGAGCGCCTTGGCGGCCTCCTCGACCTGGAGCTGCCCGGCCACCGCCAGCAGTTCCAGCAGCTCATTCCACCGCCGATACCGGGTCACCGGCGCCTCCGATCACGTGCAGCAGGCGGGCGACCTCGGCGGCGACCGCGTCGCGCCCCGCCGAACCGTACCGCCTGGGATCGACCACGCCGGCGTCGCCATCCAGGCAGGCCCGGACGGCGGCGGTGAAGGCCTTGTTCAGCTGGGTCGCGACGTTGATCTTCGTCATTCCCGGCGCGGACGGCCGCGGCCAGGCCGGCGTCGGGGACCCCGGACGAGCCGTGCAGCACGAGCGGCACGCTGACCGCGCCGCGGATCTCGGCGATGAGCGCCGAGGTCCAGGACCGCGTCGCGGGTCAGCATGGCGTGCGAGCTGCCGACCGCGACCGCCAGCGCGTCCACCCCGGTGGCCGCGACGTACGCGGCCGCCTCGTCCGGCTCGGGTGCGGGCGCGCCGGCGAGTGCACGCCGTTCTTCCCGCCGATCTCGCCCAGCTCGGCCTCCACCCAGATGCCCCGGTCCTGGCACCACCGGGCCATGTCGGCGGTGGCCTGGACGTTCTGCCCGTAGGGCAGAGCCGGACGCGTCGTACATGACCGACCGCAGGCCCAGCCCGGCCGCGGCCTGCACCAGGTCCGCGCCGGTGGCGTGGTCCAGGTGCACCGCGACCGGCACCGCGGCCGAGCCGCGATCGACAGGCAGGCCCGGGCGATCGGCTCCAGCGCGCCGTGGTAGGCGACGCAGTTCTCGCTGATCTGCAGGACCACGGGCGCGGCGGCGGCCTCGGCCCCGGCCACGATCGCCTCGGCGTGCTCGATGCCGATCACGTTGAACGCGCCGACGCCCCGGCCCGCCGCCCGGGCGGGCCCGACGATGTCGCTCATCCCGGCCAGCGGCATCAGCCGGCCTCCCCGTGCGCGTCGGCCGTCGCGCGCGTCACCACGGTCGCGTCCAGCAGCGCTGGCGTAGTCCGCCGGGCTGAACTCCCCGGCCACCGGGGCCAGGCGCGTCGCGGTGCCGAGCGCGACCGCGTGCCGCAGCCGCTCGTCCCACGGGCGGCCCAGGGCCAGCCCGTGCGCCAGGCCCGCGGCCACGGCGTCGCCGGCCCCGGTCGCGTTCCCGGCCACCACGGCCGGCGGGCCGCGCCTGCCAGCGGCCGTCGCCGGTGTCGGCGTAGCAGCCCGTCCGGCGCCCAGCGAGACCACGACCGCCTCCGGCGCCCGGCCGCCCTGAGCTCCCGCGGCGGCCGCCGCCACGGCCGGCCGGTCCGCGCCGTCTGCGCCGGACAGCGGCCGCCCGGCGAACGTCTCCAGCTCGGCCAGGTTCGGCTTGACGATGGCGGGCCCGGCGGCCGCGCCCAGCCGCAGTGCGTCCCCGTGCGCGTCCAGCAGCACCGGCACCCCGGCGGCGGCCGCCATCGCGGTCAGCTCCGCGTAGCTGCCGGCGGCCAGCCCCGGCGGCAGGCTGCCGGACAGGACCACGGCCGCGCACCCGGCCAGGGCGGACGCGTACTGGTCCCGGAACTCCGCGTACTCGTCCGCGCGCGATCACGCGGGCCGGGCTCGTTGAACAGCGGCCGCGTGCCCGGTCCGCCCGTCCACGACGGTGAACGTCCGCCGGGTCTCCCCCGCGCACCCGGGTGAAGGCCGCGGGCACGGCCAGGGCGGCGAGCCCGGTCGTCACCGCCTCGCCGGTGGCGCCCCCGGCCAGGCCCAGTGACCAGCACCTCGGCCCCGAGCGCGTGCAGCGTGCGGGCCACGTTCAGCGCCCTTGCCGCCGGGCCGCGCGTGCACCGCGTCCGGCCGGTTCACCCCGGACCAGTCCACGGCCGCCACGTGATGGGTGACGTCCAGAGCCGGGTTGAGGCAGACGACTCCGATCCTGGCCACCCCGTCATGGCGACTCCGCTCACGTAGCCGCCTGCTCAGCCCGTGGTGAGGATGACCGAGCGGGCCAGGTTGCGCGGGCGGTCGGGGTCGAGCCCGCGGGCCCGGGCCAGGGCCACGGCGACCCGCTGCACCCGGACCAGCTCGGCGAGCGGGTCCTCGTCGCTGAACCAGGCGGTGCCGCCGGCCGCGGCGATCTCGCCGCCCAGCCCGTCCGGCGGGGTGCCGAACAGCCACACGACGCTGCCCTCGCCGGTCACCGCGACCGGGCCGTGCCGGTACTCCATGGCCGGGTAGGCCTCGGTCCACATGCCCGCCGCCTCGCGCAGCTTGAGCGCGGCCTCGTTGGCCAGGCCGTAGGTCCACCCGGTGCCGAGGAAGGTGAACTGGCGGGCGGCCAGCATCTCCGGCGGGAGGGGCTCGGCGAGCACCCGCTCCGCCGCGTCGGCCGCCGGCCCGGGGTCCTCGCCCAGATGCGCGCGCAGCAGGACCAGCTCGGTGGTGGCGAACCGGGTCTGCACCACGGATTCCTCGTCCGCGAAGGACAGGTCGATCACGGCGTCGGCGGCCTGCGCCACCGGGGTGCCGGGCACCGCGGTGATCGCGACCGTGGGCACGCGTGCCGCGCAGCCGGTCCAGCAGCTGCACGATCTCGGTGGTGGTCCCGGACCGGGACAGCACCAGGACCCGGTCGTACGCCCGGCCCAGCGGCATCTCGGACGCGGCGAACGCGTCGGTCTCGCCGTGCCCGGACTGCCTCCCGGGCCGCCGCGTAGGACTGGGCCATGAACCAGGACGTGCCGCAGCCCGCGACCGCGACGCGTTCCCCGCGGGCGGGCAGGACACCCGCGACGTCCGCGGCCAGCTGGCCCGCCCGGCGCCAGCAGGCGGGCTGGGAGGCCACCTCCTGCTCGGTGCGGCTGCCCTCGGCCACGTCCTCCCGCATCGCTGGCTGCTCCTACCACCGGGGCCTCCTCGCCCATGGCTTGCTTCCTCCTTCTCTGCCGGGGCTCTCGCGCCGGTCGGTCTCCGGCTCGGCTCGGCTCAGGTCCCGGCCAGGCCGGTCGAGGCCACCGACCGGATGAAGTAGCGCTGGGCCAGGAAGAAGATGACCAGCATCGGGACCAGGCTCATCACGTTGGCCGCCATCAGCAGGGTCCACTCGGTCGAGTGCGCGCCCTGGAACGTGGCCAGGCCGAGCGGCAGCGTCATCTGGTTCGTGGAGGTGATCGCGATCAGCGGCCACAGGAAGTTGTTCCAGGAGTCGAGGAACGTCAGCGCGGCCAGCGTGGCCAGCGCCGGGGTGGCCAGCGGCAGCACGATCCGGATCAGCACGGTGAGCCGGCTGGCCCCGTCCACCCGGGCGGACTCCTCGTACTCCAGCGGCAGGGTCCGGAAGAACTGGCGCAGGAAGAAGATGCCGAACGCGGTGGCCGCGTTGGGCAGGATGAGCGCGCCGATGTGGTTGATCCCGACCGCGGCCAGCACGTGCACGCCCAGCCACTTGGTGATGATGAACTGCGGGATCATCGTGACCTGGAACGGCACCATGAGCGTGGCCATGATCACCGCGAACAGGGCGGCGCGGCCGAGGAAGCGGAACCGGGCGAACGCGTACCCGGCCAGCGAGCACAGCACCAGGTTGAACAGCACGGTGAGCACCGCGACCACGGCGCTGTTGACGAAGAACCGGCCGAACGGCGCGCTGTTCAGCGCGTCCGCGTAGTTGGCGAACCGGAGCACGTGCGGGATGAGCACCGGCGGGAAGTGCAGCGCCTCGGACGGAGGTCTCCAGCGAGGTGACCACCAGCCAGTAGAACGGGAAGATCAGCACCAGCGTGGCCGGGAGCAGGACCAGGTGCCACGGGCTGAACGGCAGCCGCCGCCGGCGGCGGACGGGGGCGACGCCGCCGGCCGAGGACTCGATCCCGCCGCGGGCGGGCGCGGAGGTCGCGGTCATGAGCCGGTAGTGCGTGAATCGCCGGCCGACCCGGAACTGGATCGCGGTGACCACGAGGATGATGAGGAACAGGAAGTAGGCGATGGCCGAGGCGTAGCCGAAGTTGAAGTCCTAGGAAGGCCTGCTCGTAGAGGTAGTAGACGAGGACCGTGGTGGCGTTGAGCGGGCCGCCCTAGGTGCTCAGGTAGACCTCGTCGAACAACTGCAGCGCGTTGATCGTGAGCCACACGGCCAGGAACAGCGACGCCGGGCTGAGCAGCGGCAGCGTCACCCGGCGGAACCGTCCGCCAGGCCGTGCACCCGTCGATCGAGGCCGCCTCCAGCAGGGCCGCGGGACCCCCTGCAGCGCGGCCAGGTAGATGACGACCGAGAACCCGGTCCAGCCCCAGATCGTCATGACCACGATCACGTACAGCGCCTGGGACGGCGAGTTCAGGAACTGCTGCTGCGGGACGCCGACCAGGCTGAGGAAGTAGTTGACCACCCCGTAGGAGGGGTCGAACAGCCAGATGAAGACGATCGCCTCGCTGATCGTGGAGATGGCCATCGTCGCGTAGGCGGCGGTCCGGTAGAACGAGATGAAGCGGATCTTCCGGTTCATGGCCACGGCCAGGAACAGCCCGACGATCATCGTCCCGGGCACGAACAGCGCGGTGTAGATCAGCGTGTGCTGGATGGCCTGCGCCGACGATCGGGTCGTGCACCAGCTGCCGGTAGTTCTTCAGCCCCGACGAACGGCGTGCTCGGCGTGAGCAGGTTGTTGCTGCTGGAAGGACATGATCGCCGACCAGACGATCGGCACCGCGCCGAACAGCAGGATGATCGCGACCCCGGGGGTGACGAACGCCCACCCGGCGAACTGCTCGGACGCCGTCACCCGGCGGCGCACCGCCGCGAGCCCCGCCGGGACGCCCGGGCCGGCCTGGCCCTGGACGCCTCCGGCGGAGGATGATTCCGGAAGCCGCCACGTCAGCCCGCGGCCAGGATCTGGTTGACCTGCTGCGCCGCGGAGCTCAGCGCCGCCTGCGGCTGGCTCTTGCCGAGCAGCACGGACACGATCATGTTGCCGAGGACCTGGGAGATCTTCGGGTACGTGCGGGATCTGCGGCCGGGCCTGCTTGACGTTGGCCAGGTTGGCGACGAACGCGCTCACGCCGGGCAGCGTGGAGTCCATCTGCTGGTTGAAGCCCGGCCGCGTTGCCCACCGACGCCCGGGTCGGCAGGTCGCCGGTGTGCAGCGACCAGTACTTGACCTGGGCGGGCGCGGTGAGCCAGAGCAGGAACTTCTCCGCCGCGGAGACCCGGGTGGCGCCGTTGTTGAACACCACCCAGTTGTCCGGCCCGGAGATGGTCTGGTGACCGCCGGCCGGCGCCCGGGTAGGCCGGCATGACCTGGACGCCGTAGTGCACGTTGGGGAACGCGGACAGGTCCCAGGGCCCGGTGACCAGCATCCCGATCTTGCCCGAGTTGAACAGGTTGGCGTACGCGGAGTCGGTCGGGTCCAGGTACATGGACTTGTCGGTGACGGCCATGGTCCGCAGCGTGTCGAGCGACTGCAGCCCGGCGGGCGAGTCGAACGCGGCCTTCTTGTTGTCGGCGGTCAGGATCTGGCCGCCGGCCTCCCAGAGCAGCGCCTCCCAGTGCCACACGGTGTCCTCGGTGCCCGGGGTCACGTAGGCGGTGCCGAACTGCTTGATGGCCGGGTCGGTCAGCTTCTTCGCGTCGGCCTCGAACTGCGACCAGGTCCAGTCCGGGCCGGGCAGCGGCAGGTGGGCCTTGGCGAACAGCGTCTTGTTGTAGACCACGGCCAGGTTGTCGACCAGGGCCGGGATGCCGATCACCTTGCCGTTGACCGTGGCCACGTCCCGCTCGCCGACCCAGAAGTCGTTCCAGTTGACGCCGGGCCGCTGGACCACCTTGGTCAGGTTGACCACCTGCGGGATCTGCGCCACGTTGGGCGCCCACGACCCGTAGAGGTAGGCGATGTCCGGCGGGCTGCCGCCGCGCACCGCGGTCAGCACCTTCTGCAGCGTGTCGTCGTTGTTGACGTACAGGCTGCTGACCTTCACGCCCGGGTTCTGCTTCTGGTACTCGGCGACCAGGTGCGCGAACGTCTTGGCCTCGGCCCCGGTCCAGCCCTCCCAGATCTGGATCGTGGTGCTGCCGCCGCCGCCGCCGCCGCTGTTGCTGTCGGTGCCGCAGCGCGGCCAGCCCGAGCGCGAGCGCCGTGAGCCGGCGAGCGGGCCTGCCAGGGTGGCCCGCAGCCGAGCTCGCCATGCTTCGTCATCGCCGCACTCCGCTCGAAGATGCTCGCAACTGATGCATGAAGTTGAATCAGCATTCGTGCAGGCTAGATCTCGGCGCAGATCTTGCAAGCTCTTGCGCGAAAACGGCGCACAATGGAACACTACCGAGCTGTGATCAAGGTGACCTTCGTCGGCGCCGGCAGCATCGAGTTCACCCGCAACGTGGTGACCGACCTGTGCGGCTACCCGGAGTTCCGCGGCGGGCTGCACCTCGCGCTGTATGACATCAGCGCGGAGCGGCTGGCCCACGCCGAGCGGCTGGCCAGCCGGATCTCCGGCGCAGTCCGGCGCCGGCGCGACGGTGACCGCGACCCGGGACCGGCGCGCGGCGCTCGACGGGCGCCCGCTACGTGATCAACGAGGTGCAGGTCGGCGGGTACGACGCGACCCGGGCCGACTTCGACATCCCGGCCCGGTACGGGGTGCGCCAGACGATCGGCGACACCCTGGGCATCGGCGGGATCTTCCGCGGCCTGCGGACCATCCCGGTGATCATCGCGCTGGCCCGGGACATGCACGACGTCTGCCCGGACGCCTACCTGCTCAGCTACAGCAACCCGATGGCCATGCTGCCCTGGGCGGTGTACGAGGGCACGCCGTTCAGCCGGGTGTTCGGGCTGTGCCATTCGGTCCGGGACACCCAGGCCTTCCTGACCGGCCTGGTCGGCGCCGACCCGGACCGGGTCCGGTTCCTGACCGCGGGCTTCAACCACCAGGCGTTCGTGCTCCGCTTCGAGCAGGACGGCCAGTCCCTGTACCCGCGGCTGGCCGAGGTCATCGACGGCTCCCCCGAGCTGCAGCGCCGGGTCCGGGTGGAGATCTACCGCCGGTTCGGCTACTTCCCGACCGAGTCCAGCGAGCACTCCGCCGAGTACGTGCCGTGGTTCATGCGCCACGACGACCAGATCGAGCAGTTCCGCATCTTCGTCGGCGACTACCTGGAGCGGTCCGAGGAGAACCTGCGCGAGCTGGAGTCGCTGCAGCAGGCGCTGGCCTCGGACGCCCCGCTCGACCTGGAGCCGACGCACGAGCTGGCGTCGCTGTTCATCCACTCGCTGGAGACCGGCACCGAGCGCGAGCTGCACGTGAACATCCGCAACGGCGGCCTGATCGCCAGCCTGCCCGACGACGTGCTGCGTCGAGGTGCCCTGCCTGGTCGGGGCGGGCGGCGCCCAAGCCGGTGCCGGTCGGCGCGCTGCCGCCGCAGCTGGCCGCGCTGAACCGGACCTTCCTCAACGTGGTCGAGCTGACCGTCCGGGCCGCGCTGGAGGAGTCCCGCGACCACGTCTACCAGGCCGCGCTGCTCGACCCGAACACCGCGGCCACGCTGACCACGGCGCAGACCGTGGCCATGTGCGACGAGCTGTTCGCGGCGCACCGGGACCTGCTGCCCGCCGGCGTTCGCGGCAGGCTGACCCAGTGCGTACCGTCCCGGCTCATCACGGCGGTCGCTCACCGCCGTGCCCCTGGTCATCGCGATCCCGCGCCGCGGCTGGCTCGCGGCCGCGGCGGCGCCGGCCGCGGCACGCCGTCGGCCGCCGCGGCGCGCGCGGCCCGCGGATCCCGCCGCCCGTGCACCGGGGCACGCTGCGGATCGCCGGCCAGCCCCGGGACGGCGCGCTGGTCACGGCGTCCGGCCTGGCCTGGCACGCGCCCCGGCTGCCCCGCGGCATGAAGCTGCTCAGCTTCGAGGTCGCCTACACCTGGCAGAGCTGCGCGCCCAGCGGGCGGCACTGCACGGACGGCGGCGGACTCGACGGCCACGCCGTTCGCCGCCCGCCAGTACCGCGCCGGGCACGCCGACACGGGCCGGCGGCTGCGGGTCACCGAGACCGCGGCCGAGGTGGTCCAGACCCGAGGCGCGGAACTTCACGTTCCGGGTCCTCCGGCGCTCCGTGAGCCGGCTGGCTGCGCGTCCCGGTCCGCGCGTACCCGCGGCAGCAGCGCCCGGTTAGTTATTTCCGCAACGGAACCCCGGAGCAGCGCACCGCGCTCGGCCGAGGAGTACTTCCAGGTCAGCGCGCCGCACTACAACACCGCG
>CAVUKT010000018.1:0-53554 GCA_963742055.1 uncultured Actinomycetes bacterium
CGGCACTGATGAGGGGCCAGATGTGCTCCCGGGTCGCCGCCACCACCTCGGCCTTTTCCGCGTCGGTCCGGGTCCGCAGCGTGGCGGCGGCCATCGAGATCCGCTTCTGCATCATCAGCCCCAGGTCAATCTCGCCGCGGCTGCCACCCCGGGTGGCGATGATCTCCAGGCGTCCCCAGCTGGCCAGCGCGTCGAGGTTTCCGGCCAGGTACGGGCCGCCCATGATGTCGAGGATGACGTCCGCGCCCTGCCCGCCGGTGAACTTCAGCACGGCGGCGGTGAAGTCGTCGTCCCGGTAGGAGATGGCCAGGTCGGCCCCGAGTTCCTGGCAGCGGGCCAGCTTCTCCGCCGACCCCGCGGTGCAGGCCACCGTGCATCCCTCGGCCTTCGCGATCTGGATCGCGAACGTCCCGATGCCGCCGGCCCCGCCGTGGACCAGGAACATCTCGCCGGGCGCCAGCCGCGCCTGCTGGTACACGGTGCCCTGGATGGTGCACGTCGCCTCCGGCAGCGCGGCCGCGTCCACCAGGGACACCCCGTCCGGGATGGGCAGCAACTGGCCCTGGGGCACGGCGACCTTTTCCGCGTACGCGCCGCCGCCCAGCAGGGCGCACACCTCGTCGCCGACCTGCCAGCCGGTGACGTCCGGGCCCAGCTCGATGATCTGGCCGGAGCATTCCATGCCGGGGTAGGGCGGCGATCCGGGCGGCGGGGGTAGTGGCCCTGCCGCTGCAGGACGTCGGCGCGGTTCAGCCCGGCCGCCGCGACCTGTACCAGCACCTCACCTGGTCCGGGTACCGGATCGGGCACCTCCTCCAGGCGCAGGACCTCGGGTCCGCCGGGCTGGGTGATGACGACCGCTCGCATGAGGTTCTCCTGATTGCCGTAGCCGGGCTGTGCTGCGGCGAGCTCGGTAGCTTAGGCTTCGGTGAGGTGCACATCCGGTCCCTGCCGGCACGTCATTCTCCTACACCGATGAGAGCGGAGGGGAACGACCTTGGCTGATCAGGACCTGGACCGCAGCGAGGAGGCAGGGACGGGTGAGGCTCGCGCCCCGGGCTGGCCAGGACCGGCCGCCACGGGTGCCCGGCCAGCAGTCGCCGTCCGGGGCCCGCGACGGCTCGGCCCAGAGGTCCCCGACCCGCAGCCCGAACTGCCGGATGCCTTCGCGCCCGGGCTGGCCCTGAGCGCGGATAGCGACCCCGCGCTGGACGGTGCGGGCGCGGAACCAAGCGATGCCGGGGATCCTTACGGGCCGCCCGACGACCTTGACACCGCTGATGCTTACAGCCCGGCGGAGGAGGAGGGCACCGCTGATCCTTCACGACCCGGGCAGCTACGGCCTTGGTGCGCTCGGCCTGGTGGGCGACGACTATGACACCGGCGATGGATACCGGCCATCGGACGACCACGAGGCGCCGGGCCAGGACTCGCCCCTGTCGCTGATCCAGAGCTCCGGCCGGCCCCCCGGTCAGTTCGGGGTGCCGGCGCCCCCCGGGGCCGATTCCTGGCTGGCGGAGCCGGGAGGACCGGACGCTGGCCCAGCGGAATTCCGTGCGGGTCAGGGTTCCCCCGCCCCGCTACCGCCGCAGCCGCAGCCACCCGCGCCCCCGCAGCCCCAGCCAGCAGCCACACCTTCGCAACCGGTCACGGCCGACAGCCTCACCACTGACCTGCTCCTGCCCGGGAGGCACAAAGCCCCGGCCGGCGGCTGGCGCCGCGCAGTCTTCAAGGTGACCGGCGGCCTGGTCCGCGCGCCCGAGTCCGCGGCGGAGCGGCGCCGCCGGGAACTGATCGCCCGGGCCCGCACCCCGGTCACCGGCGGGCATCACCGGGTCGCGGTGGTGAGCCTGAAGGGCGGCGTCGGCAAGACCACGACCACCGTCGGCCTGGGCGCCATGCTGGCCTCGCTGCGCGGGGACCGGGTCATCGCGGTGGACGCCAACCCCGACCGGGGCACCCTGTCCGACAAGCTCCGGCTGGAGACCGCCGCCACCGTCCGCGACCTGCTGAACGAGCAGTACCAGATCCAGCGGTACACGGACGTCCGGGCCTACACCACGCAGGCCGCGAGCCGGCTGGAGGTGCTCGCCTCCGATCGCGATCCCACCGTGTCGGTGGCGTTCAGCGAGCAGGACTACTGCGACGTGTGTCAGGTGCTGGAGCACTACTACTCGATCTGCCTCACCGATTGCGGGACCGGCCTGCTGCACTCGGCCATGACCGGAGTGCTGCGGCTGGCCGACCAGATCGTCGTGGTCAGCTCGCCGTCGGTGGACGGGGCGCGGAGCGCGAGCGCCACGCTGGACTGGCTCCAGGCGCACGGCCACGGCGACCTGGTCCGGCACGCGGTGGTCGTGCTCGCCGTGATCCGCCCGCGGAGCAGGAGCGGGGTGGACCTGGACCGCCTGGAGCAGCACTTCGCCGCGCGCTGCCGGGCCGTGGTCAGGGTCCCGTACGACGCGCACCTGGACGAGGGCGCCGAGGTGGAGCTGTCCCGGCTGAACCAGGCCACGGCCGACGCCTACCTGATGCTGGCCGCGGAGGTCGGCGACGGCTTCGCCCGCCCGCCGAAAATGGCCCGCTAGCCGCCCGGCCTGCTGATCCGCGCCCGGACCGCGTCCAGCGGACGATAACGCCCGCTAAGCGTCTGCGTTCAGGCGCCGTCCCGTTGGCGATCACCGCGCGCACCCGGCGGATCGTCGCCGCGAAGCCATGCGTGGTCGCAGTTCGCGTCTGACCGGATCCCCGGCCGTCGGGATAACGCACCCGGACCACGGAGATCGCCGTGCCGGACCGGGGCAGGAACCTGGTCAGGGCCGGGAACACCAGCGCCACGATCAGGTAGATACCGGTGGCCAGCGCGGCGTGGACGGGCAGGCCCGCCCCGGCGGCCATGCCGACCGCGGCGGTGATCCAGACCCCGGCGGCCGTGGTAAGCCCGCGCACCGCGTCCCGCCGCACGAAAACCGCCGCCCGCCAGCCCCCCACCCCGTCCTAGAGACGCAGGGTCCACCGGTTCGGATTCCAGCGCCAGCACTCCGAACACCGCCTCGTGGATCCGCCACAACGGCTCGCCCCGCGCGCCCCGGTCCAGCGCTTCGAGTCCCAGGGCGTACTCCCGCAGCGCCAGCGACCGCTTGCGGCCCAGGTTGCGGTCCCGGAGCCGGGCCAGGTTGGCGGGCTCGGTGTAGTCGGGGCCGTAGATGATCCGCAGGTACTCCCGGCCCCGGACCTTGATGCCGGGCTGGGCCAGACCGCGACCATCCCGGGTCTTGGCGGCCCGGGTCAGGTTGGCGTGCGGCTTGACCACCATGCCCTCGCCGCCGGCCCTGGTCAGCTCTTCCCACCAGGTGATCCCGGCCGCCACAGAGTCCGGGTCGGCGGTGTCCACCCGCAGCCGCCGGGTCACGGAGATGAGCTCCGGGCGCCGCCGCCGCCAGCCGGTCGGCCAGGCTCAGATGCCAGGAGTGATCACGCTCGTGGTAGACGGCGCCCTCGGTGGCCAGGATCTGGAACGGCGCCAGCCGCACCCCGTCCAGGCCGTCTACCGGCCAGCAGTAGCGGCGGTAGGCGGCGGTGAACGCCTCGGCGTTGGCGGCCCGGGCCGTGGTCCGCGCGGCCAGCGCCGCCACGTCCACGCCCGCGTGCGGCCGCCTCGGCGAGCAGGCCGGGCGGCCTCGGGCAGCGCGGCCCGGGCCGCGGCGCCGACCGCGGCGTACTGGTGCCGGAGCAGGTCCCCGGCCTTGACCGACCAGGGCATCAGCTCGCAGTCGAGCAGCACCCAGCCGGTGCCCAGCTCGTCCCAGAGCCCGGCCGCGCCGATCCCGGCGCGCACCACGTCCAGCAACTGCCGCGTCGTCGCCGGCGGGCTCTGTTCCCCGGCCGGCCTACGGCCCGCCCGCTCTGTTCCCCGGCCGGCCTACGGCCCGGCCGAAGAGCGGCCGCCCGGTCCGGGTGTACACCGCCCCGGGCATGCCGTCCGGCACGCCGAACCGGGCCTGGGCCGTCTCCTCGTCGCGGCAGGCCAGCAGCACGGCCCGCGAGCCCATGTGCTTTTCCTCGCAGAGCACGTCGGTGACGCCGTCGGCCTGGTAGGCCGCGAACGCCTCGGCCGGATGCTCCAGCAGGTCCGGCCGGCCGGAGGTGGGAGACGGGGCCATGGTCGGGGGGAGGTAGAGCAGCCACCGGGGATCCACCGCGAACCGGCTCATCACCTCCAGCGCCCCGGCCGCGTTCTCCTCGCGGACCGTGATCCGGCCCTGGTAGCCGGTCTCGATCACCCGCTTGCCCAGCACGTCGGTGATGTCGAGCACGCCAGGATCCCGGCGGGCCGCCACGGTGCTGGCGTCGCCCGTGGTGCTGGCGCCCGTGGTGCTGGCGCCGTGGTGCTGGCGCCTGCAACGCTGGCCTGCGCCGGCAGTCGCCGGCGGTGCCGGGGGCGTTAGGGGAAAGAAAGGGCCGGGCGGGCTCGTACCAGACCCGCTCGGCGGGGACCGAGACGAGCTCCTTCTCCGGGTAGCGCAGCGCGGTCAGCCGCCCGCCGAAGACGCACCCGGTGTCCAGGCACAGGGTGTTGTTGACCCACTCCGGGTCCGGCGTGGGCGTGTGGCCGTACAGCACCATGGCCCGGCCCCGGTAGTCGTGGGCCCACGGGTAGCGGACCGGCAGCCCGAACTCGTCCGTCTCGCCGGTCGTGTCCCCGTACAGCGCGAAGCTGCGCACCCGGCCGGACGCGCGGCCGTGGTAGGCCTCTTTCAGCCCGGCGTGCGCCACCACCAGCCGGCCGCCGTCCAGCACCAGGTGCGAGACGAGGCCGTGGCAGAACTCGGCGACGTCCTTGCGGAACGCCTCGTCCTCACCGGCCAGCTGGCTGAGCGTCTCGGCCAGGCCGTGACTGACCTGGACGTTCCGCCCGGACAGGGCCCGGGTCAGCTTGTTCTCGTGGTTACCGGGGACGGCCAGGGCGTGGCCCGCCGCGACCATGCCCATCACCAGCCGGAGCACCCCAGGCGAGTCGGGTCCCCGGTCGACCAGGTCGCCGAGGAACAGCGCCGTCCGGCCGCCGGGCGGCACCGCGTCGACGGCGCGCCCCGCCGCGTCCCGGGTGATCGTGTAGCCGAGCTGTGCCGAGCAGCGCCTCCAGTTCGGTGCGGCAGCCGTGCACGTCGCCGATCACGTCGAACGGCCCGGTCCGGTCGCGGTAGTCAGTGAGCAGCCGTTCGCGGACCACCACGGCCGCGTCGACCTGGGCGGGGCTGCGGAGGACGTGGACTTTGCGGAACCCTTCCCGGCTGAGCGACCGGAGCGAGCGGCGCAGCTGGTCGTGCTGGCGGGCAATGACCTGCGCCCCGAACGTGCGGTCCGGGCGGCTCGCGTTCCGCTGCGCACACAGGTTTTTCGGCAGGTCCAGCACGATCGCGACGGGCAGCACGTCGTGGGCGCGGGCCAGCTCCACGAACTGCTTGCGCGCGGCGGGCTGCACGTTGGTCGCGTCCACCACCGTCAGCCGGCCGGCCGCCAGCCGCTTGCCCGCGATGTATTCGAGCACGTCGAACGCGTCGGCGGTCGCGGCCTGGTCGTTCTCGTCGTCGGCGACCAGCCCGCGGCAGAAGTCGCTGGAGATCACCTCGAACGGCCCGAAGTGCTGGCGGGCGAACGTGGTCTTGCCCGAGCCGGACACGCCGACCAGGACGACCAGGGACAGCTCGGGGATGCTGAGTTCCCGCCGTGCTGGCTGGCCGGTGCTGGCTGGTCCGGTGCTGGCTGGCCCGGTGCTGGCTGAGTCGGGGACTTCAGGGGTCACGGAGTCAGGCACGGGTGAACACCGCCAGCTGGGTGGGCGGGCCGACCTCGGGGTCGTCCGGGCCGACCGGCAGGAAGCGCACCTGGTAACCGCGGCGGCCGGCCACCCCGGCCGCCCAGTCGCGGAACTGGGGGCGGGTCCACTCGAACCGGTGATCCGGGTGCCGCATCGCGCCCGGGCGCAGGTCGGCGAAGCGGACGTTGTGCTCGGCGTTCGGCGTGGTGACCACGACGGTGCCGGGCCGGGCCGCGCCGAACACGGTCTGCTCCAGCGCGCCGAGCCGGGGCGGGTCGACGTGCTCGATGACCTCCATGAGCACGGCCGCGTCCAGGCCGGCCAGCCGCTCGTCGGCGTAGGTGAGCGATGACTGCAGCAGATCCACCCGCTCCCGCTGGCGGTCCGGCATCGTGTCCAGGTGCAGCCGCTGCGCGGCACGTTCCAGCGCCCGGTGCGACACGTCGATGCCGAGGACCCGGGCCGCGGACGGTTCGCCGAGCAGCAAGCGCGACCAGCCGGCCCTCTCCGCAGCCGAGGTCGGCGACGCGGGCGGCCGCTGCGTCTTTGAGCACGGTGTCACGCAGGACGGCCAGCACGGCTTCGCGGCGCTGCTGGGCCAGGGAGTTGCGGCGCGGCGGGCGGCGTCGGGCACGGCGTTGTCCAGCGCCTCCGGCTCCGTGTCGTCCACCTCGGCGAGTCGCGCCACCGCGGTCGCGGCGAGTGCCGCTGGTGAGCCAGGTAGCGGTGGGTGATCAGCTCCCGTTCGGGGTGCGCGGCCAGCCAGTCCCCGCCCGCCCGGAGCAGCTTGTCGATCTCGGCGTCGTCCACCCAGTAGTGCTTGTTGTCGTCCAGCACCGGCAGCAGCACATACAGGTGGCTGAGCGCGTCGGCCAGCCGGGCCTGCCCGGCCAGCCGGACCGTGAAGTAGTGCGAGTCGCCCCACTCCGGCAACTCCGGGTCGAGCGGGATCCGGGTGGCCTGCACGTCCCAGCCCAGCGGCTGGAGCAGCCGGTGCGCCAGGTCGGCGCCGCCACGGCAGGACAGCGCCGGGATGCTGATCTCCAGCGGCAGCGGGCGGGCGGCCAGGTCCGGCCGGGCGTCACAGCGGCCGGTCATCGCGGTGCGGAAGACCTTACCCAGCGCGACCGCGAGCATCGACGAGGCCGCGTAGGGCCGGTCGTTGACGTACTCGGCGAGGGAGAACGCCTCCGGGCCGCCCGCCCCGGTCCGCCGGTGCCCGCGGGCCAGCCCGATCGGGTCGATCTCCAGCAGCAGCGCCGCGGTGCAGCGCTGCTCGCCGGCCTCCGGGTAGAACACGTGCGCCTGACCGGCGGACACGTCGAAGCTCTGCATCCGGTCCGGGTGCTTGTGCAGCAGGAACCCCAGATCCGTCGCAGGCGGCTCGGTCAGCGTGATGGTCAGGAGCATCGGCGGCTTTCCAGGAGGACGCGGGTCACCGGTTGATCCTGGCATAGGGAGCCCGGCCGGGCCTCCGATAAATCGCCGCCGAACGCCAGGTGACCTGCGCGGAGTGAGCTCGCCGAGCCGGCCGCCGCTCGGCGCCGCCGGGTCCGGTTGTGGTCAAGACCACGTATTTCCCAGGTAAACCCGTGAATAATGCCGTGCGTCCGAAATTGCATACCAGCGAGTGTCACCCGCGCGGGTGCTGCCAGGCCGCGCGCGGCACGGTTGGGTCAGCCCAGGTACCGAGCGGCCGGGAACAGCCCTCTCTGACCGTTGGTCCAGCAGGTTGCGGAGGGAGTCGCCGGTGGGCGCAGATAGAGGTCAGCCGGAACCCCCGTCCTGGCCGCCCCCCGACGACACCAGCCCGGATGTGCGCGCCCCGGGGCGGGAGTGGTATCCGGGGACGGAGTGGTACCCGGGCAGGGAGTACCGGCCTCCGCGGTACGGGGAGACGCGCTACCGCGGGCCGGCGCACCTGCCAGCCGGGGAGTACTCCTCCCGGCGAACAGGAGCACCGCGAGATGGAGTACCGGGACGAGTATCCGCCCCCGGGAGGCCACTCCATCCCGGGCCGCAATCCGCCGCGGCGGCGCCGGCGGCGCCGGCGTCATCAGGTCCGGAACGGGATGCTGGTCGGGCTCGGCTGCCTGAGTCGTCATCGTGGCCATCGGGACCGGGCTGACCGGAGGGAAATTCCCGACCTCCGCGTCCCGATCCCACGCGGGCGCTGGCCAGTCAGCCGCCGCGGCGCCGGCGGCGGCGGCGCGGCCCAGCGGCCAGCCCAGGTCCAGGTCCAGGGCAGCGAGGAGCGGCCCGCGGCCCATCCTCACCTACCGGGTCACCGGCACGCCGGGAGCGCGGGTGACCTACGGCCCGGCGGGCACCTACCTGACCGGCCGGGCGCCGCTGCAGGTCACCGCGAGGCTGGGCAACCCGCTCTATTACTTCATCACTGCCGAGCTGCCCGGCAAGGGCTCGGTCGAGTGCGAGATCCTCATCGGCACGAAGGTGATGGCCAGGTCCGCCGCCACCGGCCGCCACAGCCTCGCGTCCTGCCAGATCAGCCGGGACCCGCTGAGCGGGAAGTGGCAGGACGCGGCCGGCGGCTGACGTGCGCGCGGCCGGTCTCCTGGCGGAATGCCTGTTCAGCGGCTACAAATCAGTCATGACCGCTGAATCCGGCCGGGGGCACGCCCCGGGTGCCGAGTCCGGGGAGGACCAGTCCGAAGGGGCGGAATCCGGGGAGGCACTGCCGCCGGCCGGCGGCCCGCGGCGGATCGTCGTCGCCGGGGACTGGCACGGCGACGAGGAATGGGCGGTCAGCGTCATCCGGCGCGTCCCGCGCCTGCTCGCGGGGGAGAGCCAGCGGATCATCCTGCATCTCGGGGACTTCGGTATCTGGCCGGACCAGCACGGGAAGGTCTACCTCGACCGGGTCAGCGGAGCCCTGGCCGAGGCGGGGGCCGAACTCTGGTTCGTGGACGGCAACCACGAGGACTTCCCGCAGCTGGGCAAGCTGGACGAGAACCCGGGCCCGGACGGGCGGGTGCCGGTGGTCCCGCGGGTCATGCACCTGCCGCGCGGTTACCGGTGGAACTGGCACGGCCTCACCTGGCTGGCCTGCGGGGGCGCGGTGAGCCTGGACCGGGCGGTCCGCACCGAGGGCGTGGACTGGTGGCCGGAGGAAGAGATCACTACCGAGCAGGAGGTGGCTATCTCCGGCGGCGGTCACGCTGACGTGATGGTCTGCCACGATTGCCCGTCGGGCGTCGCGCACACCTTCGCTCATCCGCCGCCCGAGTGGGCCGCTGAGGACCTGGCCCGCAACGACGCGCACCGCCGGCGCCTGCAGCGCATCGTGGACGCGGTCATGCCCGCGTACCTGATGCATGGTCACCTGCATCGCGCCTACCAGCGGACCTGTGGACTTCGGGTACGGACCGGTCAAGGTGACCGGGCTGGACGCGGACAACCGGCTGCGGAACTTCGCGGCCCTGGACGTCACGACGATGCGGTGGGACGTGCGCGAGGGCTGGTTCAGCCGTTTCCGCCGCGGCACCGTGGTTGGGTGACCCGCTGCCGGAGTGACAAGCCTGCGCCAGCGGGCGGTGACCCCCCACTGGGTGATCCTCCACAGCGCCTCAGCAATGATGGCCCCGCTCATCTTGCTGGTGCCGGTGGCGCGCTCCACGAACGTGATCGGCAGTTCGATGACCACGAGACCGGCCCGCAAGGCACGCACAGTCAGATCCACCTGGAAGGCAGTACCCCTGCGATTGCAGGTTCTCCAGGCCGATCCGGCGTAAAGCCGTGTCCCGGTAAACGCGATACCCGGCGGTGAGATCACGGAGCCCGATGCCCAGCATGAGGCGCGCGTACGCATTTCCGCTTCTCGAGAGCAGTTGCCGCGACTTCGGCCAGTTGATCACGTAGCTGCCAGGAACCCAGCGTGATCCGATCACCAGGTCACTGTGGTCGAGGGCGGCCAGCAGAAAACGCAATTGCTCTGGCTGATGCGATCCGTCGGCGTCCATCTCCACCACTGCGCCGAAGTCCTGCGTCCAGGGCCCAGCGGAACCCGGCGATATACGCTGCCCCGAGTCCTTTCTTCTCGGTGCGGTGCAGCACGTGGATATGGGCATCTGCTGCCGCCAGCTCGTCAGCGAGCGTTCCGGTGCCGTCCGGACTGTTGTCATCCACCACAAGCACGTGGGCGTCAGGCACTGAGACGCGAACCCGGTCTACGATGCTGCCCAGGTTCTCCCGCTCGTTATACGTCGGAATAATGACCACTACCGAGCGATTCAGGCTGCTTTCCCGGTGGTGTTCATCGTCGGGGTATGTCTCTCATGTTCGTTCCCCTCATCCATGCGAGCGGGCCAGGCACTCAGGCGGCGGGGTGTGTCTATCTATGTCACGTTTAGCAGAGATGTTCAATCCCCCTCTACCGGGACGGGCCGGCGCTGGCGACCGCCCCCTCCCACCAGTGCTCGTCCCAGGTGGCAGGGACTGGACCCCATCGCTCGTGTCCTTCGCGTGTAGACGCGGACGGGGACCGAACTGGTTTACCGGGACTTGCACCCTTTCTCAGGGATTGACACTTGATGCAATGAGTGCTTGCGGTATCGGTGTTTACCGGAGCTTGTAAGACAATCGTATTAATTGACTACCTCTCGGCCACTAAGGAGGTCACTCTCGGTTACGCCACTCAGTTACGCCGCTGTGCCCGCGGGTGGAGACATTGAAGAGATACTGGGATTCTGTGCACCCAGAGCGACAGTTGTGCGTCTCTCTGTTAGAAGTGGGGCGCGGCTGGGGGGGAGCCTGGCCGGGCCAACGACCGACCCCGCTAACGAAAGAGGCCAGGCATGTTAGATGTACGCGACAGCGTGAGGGGACGCCTGCGCGGCAAGTGGATCACCAGGCACGCTCGCGGCCTTCGGTGGCGGGTGATGAGAGCCGTCGTCAATCGGGTGGCGACACGCGAGATGCGTCACGCCGCCCTCCTGCTCGGATACGACATCGCGCTAGGGCACGGCCGGGAAGGGATCTTCCGCTACCTCGATGAGTTCGACACCGGCACCGAGATCGGCCGGTCAGTGCGGTACGGCAGGCCTGAGGAGCGTGAGGGAGCCGTCGAGGCCCTCATCCTGGAACTCTGCCTCTTCAACTGAGACAGCCGGGTTGCTCGCACCGAGGCGCGTAAGCGGCTCCTAGCCCACCGCCAGGATGATCACGACCACCAGCACTATCAGCAGCGTGACCACGATCACGCCGACGACCGCGCTGGTGTTCCTGCCGGAGGTCTTCGTCCCCGCGTGGTGCTGTCCGCGCATGGCTTCCCCCTCAGATAGTTGGGCCGCCACGCTGCGCCCAGGTCGCGCATCTACCCGCAGAAGCTCACTCGTCACGTCACAAACTGTGAACACCCGGGCGGCATTGACCGGGAGGACCGGGCTCGGCGAGCTGGTCCATCCGAAAACATTTGCGAAAAGAATCCCGAAACAGCCACTGGAGCCTATGGGCCGAGACGCATCCTGGCCAGATGGTCACCTCGGACCCTGCCCGCGAGCCAGCGCTGGAGCGGGCCATGCCCGCCGACGCCGTGCCCGGCTCCACCATCCCCGAGGACACTGAGGCCGAGATCCTGCTCCAGGATGGCACATGGGCCTGGGCGCAGGTCACCGGTCAGCGTAAGGACCGGCACGGCCGCTGGTGCGTGGGGCTCCGCTGGTACGCCAGCCCGGCCGTAGGCGGCCGGGAAGGCTGGTACCTCTACGACCCCCGGCTGATCCGCCGCCCGCACTCCGGGTAGTTGCCCCCGTCTGGGGGCATGCGGAACTTTTAGGGTGCAATCGCGACCGTGTGGGCGCCCATGCCGACCTTGATCGGCCGCCCGGCGGTGTTGGCCGCGACGTTGATGGGGGTGACGGTACCGGAGTTGTAGCTAGTCACGTAGGCGGTCCTCCCATCAGGGGTGATCGCGATGGCATGCCACCACCCGGAAGATGCGGCAGACGCCCGGTTAGGTTGCATTTAGCGGCGCCCCATCGGGCTGCGTTACCAGCGAAGCCTTGAGTGCTCTGTGACCTGGGTGTTACGTTGCGCGCGGTTGACGAAACAGCCGCCATCCGGTTCCGCTCGCGTGCGCCCATGCCCAGGCGGCGCCGGGGACAACGGCAAGCCGAGCTTGCCTGGCGGAAAGCATGAGACGTTGACCGACGGCCCTGACGAGCCCAGTGTCGCAGCACAGTGCCGCCAGCAGCGCCAGTGCTCACCAGGCCAGTGTCAAGGTCACCTCGGACCGCGGCATGGCAATCGTGAGCCCACTGGTGCAGGTCAACGTCTGGAACGCCCAGCGCTTCTGGGAAGCCCTCGTGTCCGTCAGCCAGGATTACTCCATCATCGTGGTGGACCTGACGGCCTTGCTGGCCTGCGACTGGTACGCCTTCAGCGCCCTGATAATGGTGCTGAAGTACACGGACATCGCCGGCGGGGAGATACGGGTCGTTGCGGGGAGCCCGGCGATCCGCCGGGTCCTGGCGGACGCGGGCATGGACCGGCTGTTCGCGATATTCGACAGCCTCGCGGACGCGATGCCCCACCGTGAGCCGCCCCGGGAACCTGGCCTTACTGATTGCGCGCCGGCTTGACCGCCCGGGCGGTCATCCCGCGCAGGCCCAGGAGGCCCGGCTGATCAATCCCCCAGCGCCTGAGAGGAAATGCCGGGCTTGCGCTACATGTCCCAGGTGACTGTTCAGGAGTAAGGTTCTGTTTCCAAAGCCACACAACGTGACCGCCCCTGGTGAGCGGGGGCCTTCAACGCCGAAGGGGTCACCCGGCGGGAGGGCATCCGGCATGGCGTTAATTCCCCGGAAGGTGATCGCCCGGCTGGTCAGCGTCAGCGGCGGGGATCCGGCGGAATTGTCCTGGGAGTGGATCCTGCGAGCCGACGGGCGGGTGTACTGCCGCCTTACCGGAATCGACGGCCGCTGGGAACGAAAGCCCTGGACGCCGGTCATCCGGCTGCCCGCGCGTGGAAATGCCCACGCTGCGGGGGACCCCTGCGCGGGCTGTCGCACTGCTCGGCGAACTCGCCCGTGAGCGCGGTCATCAGGCCGCCTGACCCTAGGCGGTCACCTGGTGACCTCTGGCGATCATGCCGTCCTCCGGCGACACTGGAGTCATGACGAGCATGGCCGCTGTTGTTGCCGTCGTGGTCGCGTTAGCCGTCGGGTTTTACTGGGCGCGGCTGTTACGGGCGGAGCGGAGCCTGCGGGGGTGCCAAGCGCGATCACGCGACCGCGGGCCGGGGGGCCTGGGCGGCGAGGCGGGTCATGATCCTCGTGGTGGTGGTGCTGGTGCTCGTGGTCAGGGCGTGGCTCCACGGGAAGGGGTCGGTAGGCGCCGCATCGGGACAGCCAGCTTCTCTTGCGGCCCCACGTGTGCCCCTCCTGGAGGAGCACGTGGGTTACATAGCGGCCGCCAGGTTCCACGACCAGTCCCTGGACCTGCCCTATCTCGCCATCGGTCGCACAGACGGTCAGTTCGCGGCGTATGTCTACCTCGCCGGATGGGACGGAGTCAACGGTGACTTCCTGCGGGGCTTCCGGTCGGCCAGGGTCGCGGTCGGGCCGGACCTCGCGCCGCACCGGGCAATCCCGCAAACTCCGGGGGACAGCAGGAAGAAAGTTCACGCTAGGGGCGGAGTGGGACTCTTGGGGCCCGCTGGGGTCGAGGTCCGGCACGACCTCGGTCTCCTGGGCGGGTCGGAGCGCCTGGAACTCGGCTAGGGTGCAGCGAAGCCGGATCTGACCCGTCGTAGCGTCCACAAGGTCAACAGGAACAAGCCGCCCTGGGCCATTCCGGTGCTTCTGGTCAACTACGAGATGGGTGACCTCCCGGGCGACCGGGTTGACGATTATGCGGCTCACATGACCGCAGGCTCCATCGCTGCAACTGGCGTCGGCCCCGATCCTGACGGACTCCCCGCCATAGCCACCCTCCCGTTTCCGGCGGTGTTCGCTGGCGACTGTGGCTGCGACATACCCGGCCCGCACCAGAGCGTCCTCATACCTCCGTGGGTAGAGGCCGACACGGCCAGGCTAGTGCGGAGTGTGTCGGACGAACGCCGACGTGGACCGCAGCCCCATCAGCTGGTTCCTCAAGCCGCCGCCATCGGCCAGCTAGCGAGACCGGTGCCGAGTATCCGCGAACCCGGACCATGGCCAGCCTGATACCCGCGGTCCGGACGGCGCCGACACCCAGACGCCAGGCCCTCGCGGTGGGCAGCTCCGCGCGGTCAGACTCTGCGTGGACCGTCAACCCCCGGGCAGTCAGCCCCGGGCCGGGTCAGCCCTCGGGCCAGAGATCCTCCGGCTCACGCCCGCGGGTCTCCGGGAGCAGCCAGAACAGCCCCATGACCAGTGCCGCAGGCAGGAAGGTGACCACCCCGGCCACCCCGAACTCGTGCGCAGCGTTGGCTACCGCCCCGAAGGTGACCAGGCCGGCCACCGCCCCCAGCACGCCGGCCGCCGTGGTCCAGCCCACCACCGAGGCGCGGACCGAGGTGGGAAACAACTCGTTGACCAGCGCCCCGGCCGCCGGGGCGAAGACCGAGGCGGCGAACACGGCGCGAGATGTAGCCGGCCAGCAGGGCCGGCGCGGAACCGCTGTAGGTCAGGGTGGCCAGCAGGGCCACGGCCACCATGGCCAGTGCGCCGGTCAGGCGCCGGCCGACCCGGTCCGCGAGCCAGCGTCCGGCCAGCAGCCCGGCCAGCCCGGCGATGCCCGACCCCACCACCATGCCCGCGGTCACGATGCCCCGCAGGTGCAGGATGTTCTGCGCGAACAGGAAGCCGAAGCTGTTGGCCGGACCGGTGATCACCGAGATGGCGAAGGCCAGGATCGCGACCACCAGCAGGCGCCGCCGGAAGGGCCGGGCCACCGCATCGAGCACCGGGATGGGATGCCCGGAGCTCGGCGGCGGCCACGGTGAACCGGTCGGGCTCCTGGACCCAGCGGCCGACCAGGGGCAGCAGGGCCAGCGGGACGAGCGCCAGGACGAACACCCCCCGGAACCCGATCGCGTGCGACGCCAGGCTGTGCACGATGGCGATGACCCCGGCTCCGGTGCCGTACCCGGCGGCGATGAGCGCCACGGCTTTGGCCCGGTCCGCCGACGCGGTCTGCTCGGCCGCGATGACCTGCGCCAGCCCGTTCGACGCGCTGAGCAGGGGACGCCCGCAGGCGAAGATGGCCACGAACCACCAGTAGCTGGGGCTGGCCGCGGCCAGCACGGTCAGGGCCAGCCCGGCGCCGACCGTGATGAGCAGCATCCTGCGGCGGCCGAAGTCGTCGGCCAGGCCGGTAATGGGCAGCGCGCCCAGCGACGCCAGGCGCATGATGGCCAGCCCGATGCCCAGGTCGGTGCCGGACAGCCCGGCCTGGTCGGCGAGGCTCGCGCCGTGGCTCACCTGGCCGAATCCCCGCGCCACGTCGCCCAGGGCGGCCACCACGCCGAACTGCCCGAACCCCGACGCGAAGGCGGCGATGGCCACACCGACCACGGCCCGGTCGTTCCAGCGGTGCAGATGCAGACCCGCCGGTCCGGGTCGGCGGGATCAGTGCTCGCGCGCCCTGCGATCCAGTGCTCAGGACCTGGTCTGCGCTGTCGCAGATGGGGGCGCGGCGGGCTTTTCCTACACGCGGTAGTGAGTAGGCTCTGCGTTGCAAGGAGGTTCCATGCTGCCCCCATTTGGCTGGCAGGCGGTCCTGGAACGCTGGGAATTCGCGCCTGTCGTGACGGCCATCGTCGTCGTCTTCGCTGCCCTGTACCTGTGGGGCGCGTGGCGGGTCGGGCGCCGTCATCCGGCCCGGCCCTGGCCGTGGTGGCGGACCGGGCTGTTCCTGGGCGGTCTCGCGGTCGTCGTGCTGGCCACGGAGAGCGGCATCGGCGCGTACGACGATGTCCTGTTCTGGGACCACATGATCCAGCACCTCATGCTGATCATGATCGCGCCGCCGCTGCTGGTGCTGGCCCAGCCGGTCACGCTGCTGCTGCACGCGAGCCGGAACCCGCTGCACACCTGGGCCAAGCGGGTGGTGCGGTCCCGGGTGGTCACCTTCCTGACCTGGCCGCCGTTCGTCCTGGTCCTGTACGCGGCGACCATCGCCGGCACGCACCTGACCGGCCTGATGAGCCTGGTCATGACCAACCCCGCGCTGCATAACGCCGAGCATGCCCTCTACCTGGTGGTCGGGTACCTGTTCTTCCTGCCGATCCTGGGCAGCGAGCCCATCCGCTGGCGGCTGTCCTACCCGATCCGGTTCGTGATGCTGGTCGTGGCCATGCCGGTGGACACGTTCACCGGGCTGGTTCTCGGTACCGAGAACACGCCGATCAAGGGCATGACCGGGGTGCGCCCGGCCGGTTCGGCCGGCCCCGTGGCCGACCTGCACGCGGGCGGCGCGGTCATGTGGATCGGCGGCGACGCGATCATGCTCGGCTTCATGATGCTGGTCTTCCTGATGTGGGCGCACGCCGACCGGGTCGGCACGGTCAACCGGGGCTGGCTGGAAGCCGTGCGCACGTCGAGCTTCGAGAGCCTGGTCGCCGCGCCGGCCGCGGACCGCGGCGCGTCCGGCCCGGATCCGCAGCGCGGCGGGCGCCGGATCCCGCGCCGGCCCCGGCCGGCCGCATCGCCCGGTGCGCAAGCCGGGCCCGCAGCCGCCGAGCCCACCCCGGCCGTGGCGGGGGCGCGCGGCACCATCGACGACGACGAGCACCTGGACGCCTACAACGCCTACCTCGCCCGGCTGAACCAGCCCGGGCACCGGGCCCGGCCGGTAAACAGGACGCCAAGCCAGCCCAATGAATTGGCCGGAAAATCACTTTCTGCAAAACAGCTGAAACAATCTTGGGCTGCATCCTGAACCCCCCGCGCGCTATTCCCGTGACAAAGGGTGCGGCGCGCGAGCGGGGCGTTAGCTGCATGGTGCCAGCCAGGCCGCACAACCCGGCCGGCCGGCCGTGCTGGCTGCATGGTGCGCTTCTCCTCCCCGCCCTGGCGCCGTGCCAGGGCGCCCACCGAGGGGCCCTGGCATCCAGGTGGAAAGGGGAAGCGGGGAATGTCATTCATCCATCGTGTGGCCCTCGCGTCAGCCGCCTGTCTGGCGACTTTCGCGGCGGCGGGCCTGGCCATCGCGCCTGCTGCGGGGGCACAGGCGCGGACGGCGGGCCAGGCGCACGGGCAGCAATCCTTCATCAGCCACTTTCACAAGATCTCTACCATCGCGTCGACGGTGCCGGGCAACGGCGACGTCAACCCGTACGGCGTGGCGGTGGTCGGCCGTAGTCAGGGCATCCTGCACCGCGGCAACGTCCTGGTCAGCAACTTCAACAACAAGAAGAACCTCCAGGGCACCGGCACCACGATCGTCCAGGTGTCGCCGGGCGGCTCGGTGAGCACGTTCGCCCGGATCAGCGCCAGGCACCTGCCCGGGGCCTGCCCCGGCGGGATCGGCCTGACCACCGCGCTCAGCATCCTGCACGGCGGCTGGGTCGTGGTCGGCAGCCTGCCCACCACGAACGGCATGGCCGCCACGGCCAAGGCCGGCTGCCTGCTGGTGCTGGACCGCTGGGGCCACGTCCGGGAGACCCTGTCCGGCTACGGCATCAACGGCCCGTGGGACATGACCGCGATCAGCAACCGCCACTTCGCCCAGCTGTTCGTCACGAACGTCCTCAACGGGACCGTGGCGGCGAACGGCAAGGTGGTGAACCAGGGCACCGTGCTCCGGCTGACCCTGGCCCTGCATCGCCATCGCGCCCCGCACCTGCTGGGCACGACGACGATCGGGTCCGGATTCGGGCAGCGCACCGACCCGGCCGCCCTGGTCGTCGGGCCCACCGGCGTGGGGCTGAACTCCCACGGCACCCTCTACGTCGCGGACAGCCTGGGTAACCGGATCACCGCGATCCCCGGCGCCCCGTTCCGGAACACCAGCGCCGGGACCGGGTTCCCGGTCACCTCGGGCGGCGCGCTGAACACGCCGCTGGGGCTCACCGTGGCCCCGAACGGGAACATCCTCACCGTCAACGGTGGTGACGGCAGGCTCGTCGAGACCACCCCGGCGGGCATGCAGATCGCCCACCGCTTCCTCGACAAGTCCGGCAGCCCGAAGGGCGCGGGCGCACTGTTCGGCCTGGCCGTCGCGCCGTACGGCTCTGGCCTGTACTACGTGGACGACGCGGTCAACACGCTGCGCTTGCTCCACTAACGCCAGTCACGGCCCGCCGCACTCACACGGGCCGGCCGGGGCGTGGTGCCAGGGGAGAGGCGCCGCGCCCCGGCCTCATGCCGGCCGCACTCATCAGCGCCCGGTGACTCAGCCCGTCGCGCCCCGGCCACGCCAACGCGGTGCATTCGCGCCGCTGGCGCGCAAATGCACCCCGCTCATGCGGTAGCAGGCCGGTCGGCGACACGCCGGCAGCGCTTTCTACGTCAATCTAGGGATCCAGCTAGATCCGCCCATAGGCTGCTAGGCCGTGGACCCTGTACGTAATCCCTACGCGCCGGGCGCCGGCCAGCGCCCGCCCGAGCTGGCCGGCCGGGACCGGGAACTCAGCCAGTTCGAGGTCGTGCTGGAGCGGATCGCCCGCGGGCGCCCGGAGCGCAGCATCGTGCTCACCGGGCTGCGCGGCGTGGGCAAGACCGTTCTCCTCAACTCCTTCCGCTCGATGGCCCTGCAACGGCTGTGGGGCACCGGGAAGATCGAGGCCCGCCCCGAGCAGTCGATCCGCCGCCCGGTCGCGGGCGCGCTGCACATGGCGGTCCGCGAACTCGCCCCCCGCCACCGCGCCCCCGACCGGATCGAGCAGTTCCTCGGCGTGCTCAAGGCGTTCGCGGCCCGGGACCCTAAGGCGCCGAAGGGCACCTTCACCCCGCACCTGGGCATCGACGTGCCCGCGGTCCGGGGCCGGGCCGACTCCGGGGACATGGAGATCGACCTGATGGAGCTGTTCACCGACGCCGCGTCGGTGGCCGGCGACCTCAGCGTGGGCATCGCGCTGTTCATCGACGAGATGCAGGACGTGCCCGCGCCCGACATATCCGCGCTCTGCGCCGCCACCCATGAGCTGTCCCAGACCGGCGGCCCCCTGATCGTGGTCGGGGCGGGCCTGCCGCACCTGCCGTCGGTGCTGTCCGCCAGCAAGAGCTACTCGGAGCGGCTGTTCCGGTACGTGTCGATCGACCGGCTGGACCGGGCCGCCGCCGACCAGGCGCTGCTCGCTCCCGCCCAGCGGGAGGGGGCCGACTTCGAGCCGGACGCGCTCAGACGCGCTGTACCAGGCGGCCGACGGGTACCCGTACTTCGTGCAGGCGTACGGCAAGGTCACCTGGGACGTGGCCACGGACAGCCCGGTGACCGCGAAAGACGTCGCCGTGGCCAGCCCGCAGGCCGAGGCCGAGCTGGCGGTGGGCTTCTTCGGCAGCCGTTACGAGCGGGCCACCCCGGCCGAACGCGAGTACATGCGGGCCATGGCGCAGCTCGGCGACGACCCGGTGCAGACCGCGCAGGTCGCCGACGAGCTCGGCCGCAAGCCGTCCAGCGTGTCCCCGGCCCGGGACGGCCTGATCAAGAAGGGGCTGATCTACAGCTCGGAGCGCGGCCTGATCGCGTTCACCGTGCCGCACTTCGGCCGGTTCCTGCGCGCCCAGCCCGTCTGAGCGCGGCCCCGGCCGCCCGCGGGCCAGGGTCCTCTGGCCGAATATGGAGCTTTCTAGGGCTGCGGGTAGACACCCGTAGATAACTGCATAGCCTCCTGATGACCCCGGTCCTGGGCGGGCACGGGATGGCCCGGCGCGGCCGCGGGCCAGTCCGGGGCCAGCGGCAGCACCGCCGCCTGGACCATGGGGCGCCGCCGTTTGAGCTGGACCGCGAACACCACTTCCGCGTTCTCGCCGTCGAGGCGGCAGGGGTAGACCACGTACCGCCAGCACAGCTCACGCCACATGTCGATGGGCAGCTCCGTGGTGATCGCCTGGGCGTGCTTGCGCCACTGGCGGCTGCGGCGCAGCGCCGCGAGGGTGCGCTCGGCGGGCAGCTGGCGCAGCTCGCAGGGGTCCGGTGTAGCCCAGCCGGAGCAGCGCCTCGCTGACTTCCGGCGACAGGGCGGCGATCAGCGCCAGCTCGGCGCAGACGATGCCGAGGAACAGCAGCGCCCCATGGCCGCGGGGCGGCAGGTACAGGGCCGGGCTCTCGATCGAGATCAGCGCGGCCCCGGTGAGCAGCGCGGCCCGGGCGATTGACCGCCACCCGGCCGGCTGGGTGCTGAAGTCGCCGAAGCAGCCGCAGCCCAGGTCAGGGCGCCGGCCCCGGAGTTCGGCCAGGGCGGCCACGCACACCAGGAAGAACGCGGCGGCCGCGACCCGGGCCCCGGTCGCCGCGCGGGGCGCGAACAGCGCCGTCCCGCTGCGGGTTCCCACCGGGAACACGGTCACCAGCAGCGCGAGCCCGAGGGCCATCTCGAACGCGCACATGAGCATGGCCAGCGGGCGGCGGAGCCGGAGCGGGAACAGCTGGGTGGGGCCCAGGCCGGCGTCCACGCGAGCCGGAGCGCAGCACCCGGCCCAGCTTGGCCAGGCATCCGCCGATCAGGATGCCCGCGATCAGGGGCGGCTGGACGTCCTGCAGGTCCGCCCAGAGGGTCGCCGGGAGCTCTGGGCTGGTCATGACCGTCCCGCCGGTGCCGGGCCGGGTGACAGCGAGGCCGGGTGAAAGTGAACAGGGATCGAGCCGGGCGGCGGGGAGCCAGGTGAGAGGGACCCGAGCGAGACCGTGGCGTTGAAGCAGCCCCGTTCCAGGTCACCGCCCATGGCCACGAAGCTGGCCATCGGCAGGTCGGCGATCCGTCCCCGGGGTGAGGTGCCGCAGGTCACGCACCGATCGCAGAAGATCTGCGCGGTGGCGGCGCAGCCGGACACAGGGAGCACCCGGGCCGTGCCCGTGCACTCGTTGCGGACCTCCAGCAGGCTGCCGACCGACAGGTAGGGCAGCCGCGGGCAGCCCGGCCCCGGCCAGCGGCTGCTCGAGGCAGGCAGTCTCCGGGTCGAGGGCCGGATACCGGACGCCGTCCGCGTCCGCGGGGCCGGTGGCCTCGTGCCACACGGCCGACCCCGCGATGCGGACCGCGGCATGGCCCCGCACCGCGGCCGGGGCGGGCGCCTCGCTGGCCCGGTAGGCCGGCTGGGAAGTCGCGGGGACCAGCGCCTCCAGGAACCCCCGGCCGCGCAGCCCGATGAAGTCCACCAGGTAACCGGGCTCCAGCCGGGGGAAGCGCACCTGCAGCCGGCCCATGGCGTGCGGGGGGATCAGCACGGCCTGGCGCCGGGTGGTCCGGCCCACGTCGACGAGCATGCTCTCCCGGTCCCGCTCGACGATCAGCCCGGTCACCCGGCCCACGTTGGCCCAGATCCGGTCGGCGACGCTGCGCTGCCCCGGGTGCATCCGGACCACCACGCTGTCCCCGCTCTCCAGGGCGGTGGGATCGGCCGTGCGGCCTTTCCACACGACGGCCCCGGGTGGCAGCGCGATCCGCCGCTCCCCGCCCGGCCCGTAGATGGTGATGACTTGCGGGCTGGTGTCCAGCACCGTCCCGGTGAGCACGCCCGGGAAGCCCGCTGGGCCGCCGCCAGGCCCGCCACCGTCGCCGCTCCGGGCTGGCCGTCCCGCGGACGGGTCCGCTCCGGTGCGCGCCGCTGCTGTCTCCACGGCGCCTGCGGCAGCCACCCCGGCCGTTCCGGCCCGCACTAACGGACCGGGCGCTGGCGGGTGGACCGCAGCCTTGAGCAGTTGCCGCCGGGCGAGGCGCTCCGCGGCCGCTGGTCCTGCGCAACGGACACAACACGCTAAGTCACCACGTTGGACAACCATCGACCCTCCCCAGGCAAACGTCCCAGCTCATGACGATGGGGGCGGGAGAGGCACGCGTCAAGCGGTTCCGGCACGTTGCTCGTGAAGGCAGCGCCTCGCCGGCACACGGCTGAACCGTGGGGACAGCGTGTTACCTGGGTACGGTTGGGGTGTGAGCGTCGGGGGCGATCACGTCGTGGCCGGTGCGCGGGGGAACGGGGCCACACCGCGCAGCAGGCACGCCGGGACTGAGGGTCAGAGCGAATCCGCGCGGGGAACTGCCGCGGGCGCGCAGGTCGAACGCGCCGCCGCGGCGCACGCGCCGTGGCCGGGGGCGCGGGAGGAGCCACCGGGCCCAGGCGACCCGGCGTTCCACGAATACGTCACATCCCGCAGCGGGTCACTGCTGCGCATGGCCTACCTGCTGACCCGCAACCGGGCGGATGCCGAGGATCTCGTCCAGGCGGCGCTGGCCAAGACCTACCAGGCGTGGGACCGGATCGAGGACCGCGGCGCGGTGGACGGCTACGTCCGCCGGGCCATGGTGAACACGCACATCTCCTGGTGGCGGCGGCGCCGGGTCGAGGAGTACCCGACGGACGAGATCCCCGATCAGCCCGTCATCGACCATGCGGGCGACAGCGAAGTGCAGGACGCGCTGCGCCGGGCGATCGAGCGCCTCCCGCAGCGGATGCGGGCCGCCGTGGTGCTGCGCTACTACGAGGACATGAGCGAGGCCGAGATCGCGAACGTCCTCGGGGTCAGCCTGGGCACGGTCAAGAGCACGGTGTCGCGGGCGGTGGCCAAGCTGCGCATCGACGCCGACCTGCTCGAAAGCTGAGCGAAGGCTGAGGGTAATCCGAGGTTCGGAGGGTGACGTTTGCCCTCAAGGCATGACACGATCCGACGAGAACCACGCGGGACCGGTGCTGCTGCGCCGGGGTGAATCACAAGGAGGTGGCCCGTGCTCAGCACGATGATGGACGTGCCCCTGACCGTGACCGGGCTGATGCGGTACGGCACCACGGTCTTCGGCGACAGTGAGGTCGTCACGTGCACGACGGACGGCGTCCGCCGCCAGTCCTACGCCCAGACCGGCGCCCGGGCGGCCCAGCTGGCCGGCGCCCTGCGCGAGCTCGGCGTGGACGGCGACCAGCGGGTCGCCACCCTGCTGTGGAACAACTCCGAGCACCTGGAGGCCTACCTGGCCGTCCCCTCCATGGGCGCGGTCCTGCACACCCTGAACCTCCGGCTGGACCCGAAGCAGCTCAGCTACATCGCCAACCACGCCGGCGACGACGTGATCATCACCGAGCCCACGCTGGTGCCGCTGCTGGCCGCGATCCTGCCCAGCCTGGAAACGGTCCGGCACATCGTGCTGGCCGGCCCGGTCTCGGGTGAGGGAGCCGCCGACGCCGGGGCGCTGGCCGGCCCCGGCCACGAGGTGCACTACTACGAGGAGCTGCTGGCCGCCCAGCCGACCGAGTTCGACTGGCCCGAGCTGGACGAGCGGACCGCCGCGGCCATGTGCTACACCAGCGGCACCACCGGCATGCCCAAGGGCGTGGTGTACAGCCACCGCTCCACCTACCTGCACGCGATGGGTGCCTGCCTGGGCAACGCCTTCGCGGTGAGCGACCGCGACCGGATCCTGCCGGTGGTGCCCATGTTCCACGCCAACGCCTGGGGGCTGGCCTACGCGGCGGTTCTCAGCGGCGCCGACCTGATCATGCCCGACCGTTTCCTGCAGCCCGAGCCGCTGGTCCGGCTGATCGAGGCGGAGCGGCCGACGATCGCCGGTGCGGTCCCGACCATCTGGAACGGCCTGCTCCAGCACATCCGCGCTCATGGCGGCGACGTGTCCTCGCTGCGCCTGGTGCCGTGCGGCGGCTCGGCGGTCCCGCACGCGCTGATGGAAGCCTTCCAGAAGGAGCTCGGCGTCGAGATCCTGCAAGCCTGGGGGATGACCGAGACCTCACCGCTGGCCAGCGTCGCCCGGCCGCCGCGCGGGGTGAGCGAGGAAGAGGGCTGGGCCTACCGGGACACCGCGGGCCGGCTGTTCTGCACCGTCGAAGGACGGCTGGTCGGCGACAGCGGCGACGTGCTGCCGAACGACGGCGTGGCGGTCGGCGAGGTCGAGGTCCGCGGGCCCTGGATCACCGGGTCGTACTACAAGGACGACGATCCGGGGAAGTTCCACGACGGATGGCTGCGGACCGGTGACGTCGGGACCATCGACCGGCTCGGCTATATAACGCTCACCGACCGGTCCAAAGACGTGATCAAGTCCGGCGGCGAGTGGATCTCGTCGATGGAGCTGGAGAACATCCTGATGGGTCACCCCGAGGTGGCCGAGGCGGCCGTCATCGGGGTCCCCGACGAGAAGTGGGGCGAGCGCCCGCTCGCCACGGTGGTGATCAAGGGCGACGCCACGATCACGCCGAAGGAGCTCAAGGCGTACCTCGCTGACCGGATACCCCGCTGGCAGCTTCCGGAGCGCTGGTCGTTCATCGAGGAGGTCCCGAAGACCAGCGTCGGGAAGTTCGCGAAGACCCGGATCCGGGAGGCGTACGCGGCCGGGCGACTACGAGGTGGTCGAGGTGCCGTGACGGGTTCTGGCGCCGGCCAGTCACCGGCCGGCGGCGGCCAGCCACCGGCCAGCCGGGCCGGGCCCGCTGCGGCCCGGTTGTTTCTGCCGCAGTGCGCCAACTGCTTTGGCACGTCTGGCAGCATCCCGGTACGCTGATGCGGACCGCTTGGTCGTCGGGAGGCTTCGCCTAGTCCGGTCTATGGCGCCGCACTGCTAATGCGGTTTGGGTTTACCGCCCATCCGGGGTTCAAATCCCCGAGCCTCCGCCCCCTGAGCAGCAGCTTCCCCGGTGGATCATCCACCGGGGAAGCTGCTGCCCTGTGGCCACCGACCAGCAGGCCACCTCTACGTGCCCCAGCCTGAGCTAACGACAGATTCAAGGGCCGGGAGGAGATCCGTATCGCTGGAGAAGCCCCGCCGGCGCCAGGACGCCGCGTCATCGTCACTGGGCTGGCCGGGTCTGGGAAGAGCACCTTCTCGCTCGCGCTCGCCGCCAAGACCGGCTTGCCGGTCATTCATCTTGACGTCTGCTTCTGGAAGCCCGGCTGGGTGGCGCCGTCGGAGACCGAGTGGCGCGAGAAGCAATGTGGCGTGCTCGCCGGCAACGCGTGGATCGCTGACGGCAACTACCACGAGACACTCGATCTCCGGCTCGAACGCGCGGACACCGTAGTGTTTCTCGAACTGCCCTGGTGGCTCTGCGCAGGACGCGCGTTCCTGCGCGGCTTCCGGATGCCGGGCGAGTTGCCCGAAGGGTGCGGCTATTCGGCTTGGCTGCGGTTGCGCGATGAGTGGCGTCTGGCCGGCCGCATCTGGCGAGAGCGCCGGTCAGAGCCGGAGCGCGAACACGAAATCATTTCGCAGCACGGTCAGCATGTGGCCCTTCACGTGCTCAGATCCAAGCAGGCGGTCCGGGAATTCCTCGACGGTCTGGACGCTGACCACGTGGAAGCCGGCGACGGCTGATCGGCCGCCAGTACCACTGTCACAGGCGCGTGAGCCCGTTCGTCCTAGGTGGGAGCGACCACCGAGGAGGAGATGGGATGACTACCGCTACCGGGCTCGAGTCCCTCAAAGGGACCGGAACGATCTTGCTGACCACGTACAAGCGCGACGGCACCCCCGTGCCGACGCCGGTGAGCATAGCGTTCGACGGGGATCGTGCCTTCTTCCGCTCCTACGATCAGGCCTGGAAGACCAAGCGGCTGCGCAACAATCCGCGCGTGGAGATTGCGCCCGCCACGCTGCGGGGCAAGCCGACCGGCCCGGCGGTGCCGGCGCGGGCGAGCCTCCTGACGGGGGCCCAGGCCCAGTTCGCCGCCCGGGCCCTGGCCCGCCGGCACCGCCTGCTGCAGGCGGTCCTGGTGCCGCTCGCGCATCGGATCAAGCGCTACCAGACGATGCACTACGAACTCGAACGGGCGTACTGAACCGCCACCGCACCGCGCCGGGGGCTCAGGGACGGCGGCGGTCCGTGGCGCTGGTCACGTTCGCGATGATGGCCGCAAACGGCGGGATAGCCAGCGCCACCAGCGAGATGATGACCGACGCGAGGACTGAGTAGCGGGCCACGACCGCCCACGAGATGACGAACAGTCCGACGCAGACGGTCATGAGCGCGAAGTAGCGCCGCTTGTCGCTCCGCGAAGGCGGCGGTCCGGCCGCCCCGCCCCGGTTCTGTCCGTCGGCCGTCACAATACGTCCAGTATGCGTCCGATCAGCATCCTCCCGGCTGGCCGCGTGGCCAGCCGGGAGATCGGGGCTCGGGCTACTGGCCTCCGCCGCTTCCGGCGTTCTGCTGGTCTTCCCCGCCGGGCCCGGCGCCCTGGTCGTACTGACCCCCTGCCGGACTGGTCCTGGCCGGACTGGTCCTGGCCGGACTGGTCCTGCTGGCCAGAACCGGAATTCCCCTGTCCGGGCAGGCCGAGCTTTTGCTCGGCGGCCTCCTCGCCCTTCTGGACCTGCTCCGGATGGTCCTGCGCGTACTTCTCCGCGTCGTCCTTCAGCTTGTCGAACTCGCTCATGGCGTCCTCCAGGATGGTTTGCCTGCTGGGCGGGAGTTGGGCTCGTGGCGTATCGCGGGGAGTGCCGCTACCCGCGCCGGGCACCGCGACACGCGCGGGTTACCGGCCAGGCCGGGCTGGCCGGGCCGGGCCAGGCCCGCGCGCCGTCCTCCCTAACGGCCTGTCCTGGCCGGTGCCGGTCGGATCGGCTGGGTTGGCCGGGGCGTCGCGGCGCGGCATCACGCTGCCCGGGTCCCCGGCGAAAACCCCGCCGTGCACGTCCCCCGGCCGGTGCTCGATCCGCCGGTGCTTCCACGACCCACGCCCCACAACGAAGATCCAGAGGATCATCGCCATCGCTGCTACCAGGACCACGGCCATGATCACGATGATGCCAGCGGCTGAAGTACCAGTCACTCTGTCCACCTCCACCATCGGCTCTACCCGCTATGAATAACTAATGCATCAGTTTTTGGTGAACCCGGTCACAGCCTGCCCGCCCGCTGGGGACCCCGCGCGCGCACCGGTCCGGGGCCGGGTGCCATAACCTGTCCGGCGGGCTGGACCCCGCCCGCCTCTGGTCCGGCTACGCTGGCTCATCCCGACCCGCGCAGGCGTGCACCGCCCGGGCCCGGCAGGCGTCTGTTAAGCGTCACCTCGAACAGAAAGCGCGCGAATGCGATTTCCGGCGATTGGGATAGTCCCGGCCGCGGTGGCCGCCGGGCTGGCCTTAGCGGCCTGCTCGGGGACCAGTTCCGGGAGTCCGGCCGGGCCGTCGGCGCCGGCCCGCAGCGCGTCGCCCGGCGCGCACGCCTCGACGCCGGTCGAACCGGCCACGGTGTCGGCGGTGCGCGCCGACGCCGATGACTACCTCACCCTGTACACCGCGGGCCAGTTCGCCGATCATCTATCAGATGCTGAGCGCCCCGGCCCGGCAGGCCATCGACCAGCAGGCCTGGGTGGCGGTGCACCGGGGCTGCCTGGGCGCGACCGGCGGGATGTCCTACAAGATCCGCCACATCGCCGTGGCCGGCAAGACCGCGGTGGTGACGGTGGCCCTGACCGGGGGCGCCGCGAAGCCGGAAAGCGCCACCGAGACGCTGGTCTACGCCGACGGGCACTGGGGGTTCTCGCCCCGGGACCTGGCGCTGTACCGGCACGGGAGCGTGTCCGCGGATGTCGCCGCGGCCAAGGCGGCGGGCGGATGCGCGAGCTGAGCTAGGGCTCCAGGCGGCCCAGGATCTCCAGGGCCTCGTCGTGGGCCTGCCCGGCCAGGCCGGGCAGGACCGTCTCGCGGAAGATCTGCGGGAGCACGGTCTCGCGGAAGGCGACCGGGTAGGGGCGGTACTCCCCGCTGGCGGTCGTGCCGCCCTCCCCGGGGCCCAGTACCTGGCGGGCCGGGACGGTGCCGAAGTGCGCGAGAACCGCCTCGTTGAAGGCCTCCGGAGCCTGGCCGGTCGCGCCGGCCACGATCGTGGTCAGCCTGCGCACGTCCGCCCGGGGCTCGGCGGAGGCGCCGGGCGCCTCCTCGGCGGTGAGGGTCCACGCCCACAGTTCGTGCGGGGTGGCCGCGTCACATCGCGCGGTCTCCTCCTCGTCGAACGGCTCCCCGTCCCAGGTGAGGTACCTTCCCGCGGCATGGCTGGCGACCGGGTCGATGGTCAGCAGGACGTTGACCACCCCGGCCTGCATGGGCTCGGGCTCCGTCATGACGTCTGCCTCCCAGGACTACCGTGCGCTGTCTCGTGGACGTTACCGGCAGCGCAACGGCCCGCGTCACCGGGAGCACCGCCCCGGGGTAGCAGTGCCTGGGGAGCAGGGCTAACGAGGGTCGGGCCGGTCCAGGTTCCAGTGGTGCGAGACCGACAAGATCCATCGGCCGGAGTCGGAGCCCGGCTGCATCAGGAACCGGCTGATCAGCCGCTGGCCACCCTCGTAGTCGCCGTACAGCACGTCCACGGTCACCGGCTGCCGGGCCTTGACCGCCTCAGCCACCCCGCCCCGCTCCGGGTCGTCCGGATCCCGGAACGCCGCCTGCCAGAAACCGGTGTCGGCGGGGGCGACGTACAGGTCGCGGGTCTGCCGCCGGAACCCCGACAGCTCTGGCCGCTGCTCGCCGGTCAGCCGCTCCGGCCAGACCCGCCAGGGCCGCATCACCGCGATGCCGTTCCCCGCGTTGCGCACCGACATCGCCAGGTAGACGGCATCGCCGTCGACCTCGGCCGCCCCCGATGCCGCCCGCCAGCACGACATGCTTGGGGTCGACCCAGAAGACCTTCTGATCCGGATCCTGGAGCCGGGACGGGACCAGCAGCGGCTGCAGTCCCACCAGGAGCGACCGCTCGGCCGCCCGGGCGGCCCGGTTGGCCGAGCGCACCGACGCGAACGTGGAGATGGCCAGGACCAGCGTGCCGCCGGCCGTCGCCAGCTCCGCGATGGTGCCCCAGTCAACCGCCATGGCCTGAGCCTAAAGGCGGCCGCGGCGGATCCGGGAACCTGGCCCGGGTGGTACACGTCTTCACCACGAGGGCCGTGCCAAGCTAGGTAGCAGCCGGGTGAGCGGGGCCGACCGCAGGGCGGTGGCCAGCTCCCGGGGTGGAAGGCCGGTGAGGAGACAGCCATGCGATCTGGCGGGCGGGATTTCCTGCGTCTGTGCGGGGTGGCCATCGTCGTAGGCGGCCTGGCCGCGGCGCTGACCCTGCTGTTCATCCCGCTTAGTGTGCAGCGGGCCTCGTCCGGGCAGGTCATCGGGTGGTGCGGCCCTGGTTTCCATTCCGATAACGCCCTCCAGGTGCGGATCGACCCGGGCATCGTCAACACGGGCGGCGGCGCCGGGCAATCCGTGCCCGCCGCCCAGCAGCGGCAGTTCGAGCAGTTCTGCACGCACCAGGCGGACGGCCAGCTGGTCGAGGCGGCCGTGATCGCGGTGCTGGCGCTGCTGATCGGGCTGCCCATGATCGCGGCCCGCCGGCGTCAGGACGAGATGCCGGCCTCGCCGAGCGCCGGGCCGCCCTCGCTGAGCAGCTCGGGCACCCCCGGCAACACCGTCTGGAAGTAGGACCGGGCCGCGGCGGCCGTTCCCACGTCGAAGCCCGCCTCCTCCGACATGTACCAGCGGTGCTCGAGGATCTCGTGGAAGATCTCGGCGGGCGGCAGGCGGCGGCGCAGGCCCTCCGGGATCGCCGCGACCACCGGGTCGTAGACGTCGCCCAGCCACTGGCTGGCCGCCACCATCTCCGACACCGGGCGGCCCTGCTTCTGCTCCAGGTAGGCGCGGAAGCTGGCGATGTCGTTGAGCAGCCGGCGGGCCTGGTTCTCCTCCACGACCAGCCCGGTGCGCAGGAACAGCTTGCGCGCGTGATGCCCGGACTCGGAGACCTTGGTCCGCAGCTTGAGCCGGTTCCCGTCCGGCGTGCTGATCAGCTCTACCTCGTCGGCGTCGAAGCCGAGCTCGTTGAGCCGGCGCAGCCGCTGCGCGATCCGGTAACGCTGGTCGTCCGGCTGGAGCAGCTCTTCGCGGGTCAGCTCGTCCCATAGCCGCTCGTAGCGCCGGGGCAGCTCGGCGGCGATCTCCAGTGGGTCCAGCTCCGGGCTCGAGCAGCTCACCGGCCTGGAGGTCGAGGAGCTCGCCGTACACCCGTTCCTCGGCCAGGTCCACGTCGTAATGCCGCTGGCCGGCGGTGAGCGTGGGATGGCGCTCACTGGTCTCCGCGTCGACCAGGTACGCCTCGAGCGTGCCCGCGTCGTAACGGAACAACGTGTTGGACAGCGAGCAGTCACCCCAGAAGAAACCGGACAGGTGCAGCCGCACCAGCAGCTCGACCAGGGCGTCGAGCAGCCGGTCGGTCGGCTGGCCGCCCCGCGGGCTGGAGAAGACGGCCCGGTAGGTGGTGGAGTAAGTCCAGGAACCGGGTGACCAGGATCGCGTCGAGATCCGGCCCGCGGTCCACCACGATGCCCACCACATGCACCGCGGGCACGTTGAGCTCGGCCAGCTCGCGCAGCAGCCGGTACTCGCGCCGGGCCAGGTTCTCATTGATCGCCTTGAGCGCGTACAGCTCGCCGTCATCGGCGACGAACCGGACGATGTGCCGGGAGATGCCGCGCTGCCGGATCTCGACCAGGCGCGGGATCCTGCCACTCTTCGAGCGGCTCCGTCCACGGTAGGGTCAGCAGACCAGCAGCTTCCTCGGTCGGCGGGCTGAAGACGAACCGCACCGCGTGAACTCGCCTCCTCAGCCTGTCCGGCCTGGCACTATTACACCGCATAGCAGAGTCCGACGTGACTCTTAGGGTGAATGTAGCGTCACCGCGGACGCGGGGTGGACCCCGGATCTTTCCCAAGCTTTCACCAACTCGGTCCCAGCGGATAGCCACTACCGATCTTTTGTGCTGCATGGTTAAGGAGTGACCCGTATGCGCATGTCCGTCATTGGGACCGGATATCTGGGTGCCGTGCACGCCGCCTGCATGGCGGACATCGGCCACGAAGTCCTCGGCGTGGACACCGATGCCCGGAAGATCGCCGCGCTCCAGGACGGCCACGCGCCCTTCTTCGAGCCTGGGCTCGAGGAGATCCTGGTCCGGGCGGTGGGTTCCGGGAAGCTCCGCTTCAGCACCTCCCTGCAGGAGGCCGCCGGGTTCGCCGACGCCCACTTCATCTGCGTCGGGACCCCGCAGCTGCCCGGGGCGGCCGGCGCCGACCTGAGCCACATCGAGGCGGTGGTGGACGGGCTGGCCCCGTACCTGACCCGGGACTGCCTGGTGATCGGCAAGTCCACGGTCCCGGTCGGCACCGCGGCCCGGCTGGCCGCCCGGATCGCCGAGCTCGCCCCGGCGGGCGCCGCCGCGGGCCTGGCCTGGAATCCGGAGTTCCTCCGCGAGGGCTTCGCGGTGGAGGACACGCTGCGGCCGGACCGGATCGTGGTGGGCATCACGTCGGAGGCCGCCGACGTCACGCTGCGCGGCGATCTACGGCAGCGTGCTGGAGCTGGGCACGCCGTACATCACGACCGATCTGGCCACGGCGGAACTGGTCAAGGTGGCGGCGAACGCGTTCCTGGCCACCAAGATCTCCTTCATCAACGCGGTCTCCAACGTGTGCGACGCGGCGGGCGCGGACGTGATGACCCTCGCGGACGCGCTCGGCCACGACAGCCGCATCGGCCGCCGGTTCCTGTCCGCCGGGCTCGGCTTCGGCGGCGGCTGCCTGTCCAAGGACATCCGGGCCTTCATGGCCCGCGCCGACGAGCTGGGCGTGGGTGACTCCCTGCAGTTCCTCCGGGAGGTCGACCAGATCAACACGGGCCGGCGGGCGCTGGCCGTCGAGGCGGCCCGTGAGCTCGCCGGCGGGTCCTTCGCCGGCCGGAACGTGGCCGTGCTGGGCGCCGCGTTCAAGCCGGACACCGACGATGTCCGCGACTCGCCCGCCCTGGACGTGGCCCGGACCATCCGCGCCGAGGGCGCGGTCGTGCGGGTGCACGATCCCCGGGCCACCTACAACGCCCGCCGGGCCTGCCCGGACCTGGACTACGTCGAGGAAGCGGTCAAGGCCTGCGAGGCGGCCGACGTCGTGCTGCACCTCACCGAATGGCGTGAGTACCGCGACCTCGACCCGGTGCAGCTGCTTTCGGTGGTCCGGACCCCCTGCATTCTCGACGGGCGCAACGTGCTGCCGCTGGCCGAGTGGCAGGCCGCGGGCTGGACCGTGCAGGCGCTGGGCGGCGCAATCCGGTCGGCGTGGTACCAGCTGGCGCAGGTCGTCAGTGCTTGGCGGCCGACGCCATCCGTACTTCCTCCGGCCGGGAGCGGAACCACTCGACCGTGCGGCGGACGCCGTCCTCCACCCGGATCTGCGGCTGCCAGCCCAGCACCTGGCTGGCCCGGGTGATGACCGGGCAGCGCCGGGTCGGGTCATCGACCGGCAGGGGCAGGTGCTCCACCGGCGAGTCCGAGCCGGTCACCCGGAGCACCAGCCGCGCGAAGTCAGCGACGGTGAACTCCTCCGGGTTGCCCAGGTTCACCGGGCCGCTCTCGGCGGAGTCGATCATGCTCACGATGCCGCGGATGAGGTCATCGACATAGCAGAAACTACGCGTCTGGCTGCCGTCGCCGTAAATAGTCAGCGGGTCGCCATTCAGCGCCTGGGTGATGAAGTTCGTGACAATGCGGCCGTCCCGGGCGCTCATCCGCGGGCCGTACGTATTGAAGATCCGGATTATGCCGGCATTGACGCCGTGCGTTTCCCGGTAGGCACGGGTCAGGGCCTCGGCGAATCGCTTGGCCTCGTCGTACACACTTCTCGGGCCGACCGGGTTGACGTTGCCCCAGTAGTCCTCGGGTCTGCGGGTGCACGGCCGGGTCCCCGTAGACCTCGCTGGTGGAGGCGAGGACGAAACGCGCGCCGTGCCGGTGGGCCAGCCGCAGCGCGTTCTCGGTCCCGTGGCTGCCCACGGCCAGCGTCTCGAGGGGAAGGCGCAGGTAGTCCGGCGGGGAAGCCGGGCTGGCGAGGTGGGCGACGGCGTCCACCGGGCCGGGTACGTCGAGGGCGGAGCTGACGTCGGCCTCCACGAACGTGAAACCGGGCTGGCCCATCAGGTGCGCGACGTTGTCCGGCCGGCCGGTGGCCAGGTTGTCCACGCATACGGCACTGTCACCCCGGGCCATTATCGCGTCACACAGATGGGAACCGAGGAAACCGGCGCCACCTGTCACCACGACTCGCATTGCTTCTCCCATCGAGACTATTGGCCGGGGCTCAGCCCGCCACGGCCTCCCCGGGGTCACGCGGCAGCAATCTGCACCGAGGTAATCCGCCGGTAAATTCGCACCGGCAAGGCCGGTGCGAATTACGTTCAGAATGTACCAGCGCCCGGCGGTGCCCGCGCCACTTCGCGCCCTTATATCCGGGTTAACCGGATCCGCGGCGGCCGGGCCCGCCGCGGGTCAGGCTCACTCCGGAGCGGGCGGCACTACGACGATCATCGTCAGGGACAGCGGCCCGGTCCCGTCGTTCCGGTAGGCGTGCGGGACGCCGCCCGGGAACCGGGCTGACTGCCCGGCCGTCACCTGATACTGCTCCCCGGCCACGGTCAGCGTCAGCGTGCCCTCCTCGACCCAGGCCAGCTCCCGGGTGGCAGGCGTGTGGGCGTCGCCGCCGAAGCCCTCGCCCGGCTGGAGCGTCCAGCGCCACAGCTCCGCCGCCCAGGGCGGCTCCGTGGCGGCGATGATGGTGCCCGTCCCCCCGGACGGGCCCCGCCAGAGGACCCGCGCCTGCTCGGGTCCGCTCACCCGCACGCTGGACTCGCTGGTGACCTCCACCAGCCTGGTGATCGGCACGCCGAACGCGTCGCTGACCCGGGCCAGGGTGGCCAGATTCGGGTTGGCCCGTCCTTGTTCCAGGGAGACCAGGACCCCTTTGCTCACCCCGGACCGGGCGGCCAGCTGGTCAAGCGACCACCCCCGTTCGGCCCGCATCGCCTGGAGAGTCCGGGCCAGGGCGGCCGAGATGTCGGCAGCAGCCATCGTTTATCCGTTCGCCTCCGCTGTCGTCGGTCGGTACAGTGAACCATGTAGTTCGCTATACCGACCGACCTTGCTGTTCCGCTCGTTCCGCTGGGCCTGCCCGACCGGCCCGTCCCGACTGGGCCCAGCTCGACTGGGGCCGCGCCGACTGGGGCCCGCCCGACTGGAGCCATCGTGATCATTGTCTTCGCCCTGGCGGCCGCCGTGCTCTACGGCAGTGCCGACTTTCTCGGCGGTGCGGTGTCGCGGCGTACCCATGTCCTCTCCGTGCTCATCGTGTCGGCCCCGGCGGGGGCCGTGGTGCTGCTGACCGCGGCGCTGGCCGCGGGCGGCCCGATCGGGACGGCCGGCCTGCCCTGGGCTGCGGCGGCCGGCGCGGCGGGCGGCACCGGGCTCATCATGTTCTATGCGGGCCTGGCCGCGGGGCCGATGCGCGTGGTGGCCCCGGTCTCCGCGCTGGTCTCCACCGTGCTCCCGGTCGGTGTGGCGATCGCCGGCGGGGAGCGCCCGGGGACCCTGGCCTACCTCGGCGGCGGCGTATGCCTGGTGGCCACGGTACTGGTGAGCTCGGAGGGGATCGGCCGGGGACGGCCCGGCTCCCGCCCGGTGGGCCGCGGTCTCCTGCTCGGCGTGGGCGGCGGCGTGGGGTTCGGCTTGTTCTTCCTCTTTCTCCAGCACGCGGGCGCCTCGGGCGTGCTGTGGCCCAGCGCGGTGGCCCGGATCACCGGGGCGTTGGTCGTGACCGGGGCGGTGGCCTGGATGGGCGGCCTGGCCTGGCGCGCGGTCAGCCCCTGGCTGCTGGCCGGGGCGGTCGCCTCCGGGCTGCTCGATGCCGCCGCGAACGTCTGCTACGTGGTGGCCACCCGGGATGGGCTGTTCGGCATCGCGGTGGTGCTGACCTCGCTGTACCCCGGGGTCACCGTGCTGCTGGCCCGGCTCGTGCTGGGGGAGCGGATGCGGCTCCCGCAACTGGCCGGGCTGCTGCTGGCGGTGGCCGGCATCGCCCTGGTCAGCGTGTGACGGGGCGTCCCCCAGCGACCGGCAGCGCGACGGGCAGACTCGTGCTGCCGGACGCTCAGGCCTGACCGTCCGGCAGCACGAACCCCGGGGAAGGGATCGATAGCGCTGCGGGCGACTCAGTCGTCGCCGAAGTCTCTATTCTCCGCGACGAGGGTGTCTCCTGACACCGTCTTCCGTCCCTTGCACAGCGGACAGAGGTAGGTGGTCTCTTCCCCGTCCTCGTTCTGCTGGATGAGCACGCCCTGGCCGTCGCACTGCGGGCAGGGGATCTTCTCGGCCGGGAAGATCAGGGCGCAGATCTCGAGGTAGAGCTGCTCGGGGTAGGGCACGTGATCGATGTTGCGCAGGGCCTGGTCCTGGCCCGCCGATTCCAGGATGAACTCCCCGAAGCCCAGCAAGCGGCCGAGCGAGGAGCGCTGGAAGCTCATGTCCGTGACCTTGACCAGCGGCATCATCGCTATCTTGCGGGTGAACACCCCGCTGGCCTGGAGCATCCGGTCCGACGTGACCACGAAGTAGTCCTCGGACCACTCCCAGGTCTTGAAGGCCAGGTAGAGCAGCAGCCCCACGACGATCAGCACCAGGACGAGGATGCCGTCGTGGGAGTGGTGCAGCACCGTGGTCCCCAGCACCAGGGCGATGAGCAGCCCGGCCAGCGCGATCGCGATCGGGCCGATGAGCACCGCAGGATGCTTGCGGACCGTGATGACCTGGTGCTCATGGGGCAGCAGGTACTTGTTGACCGCGGCCGGGCCCGCGTTGCGCGGGGCGATCAACCGCATCGCTGGCTCACAGCGAGTTCACGAACGTCGCCAGGGAATTGCCGGCGTCCTTGAGCAGGTTCAGCAGGCCATGGATGACATTCGCCGCCCCTGTGGGCTGCGTGAGCAGGTAAAAGGCTAGGAAGATGACGATCGCCCAGGTGATGATCTTCTTCAGCATGATCAGCTCCGCGGTCGTCGGCTGCGTTCAGCCCGTTAGCTTAGTTTAGCCCAGCGTAATTGCATTACCAAGACTACCGATTGCAAGGCAGCCACCGTACCTTGATCCCCCGCCGGGGCGAACATCACGCGCCGCCCGGGCCGGAAAATTGGACAGTTCCCGTCCCGTAGGTCCCGCCTCCCGACGCTGGTAACAATAGGTGCACATCTCACTGCCTTAGGTAGTGAAATCTCCCCGCGGCCTCACCGCCCCTGGCGAGCCTGGTGATTGCCATACGGGCATGCCGTCGATCTGACACCATTCCCTTGCTGAAGAGAGCCCAGGTGAGGTGCGATGACGGATGTGAATGGCGGCAACGTCGCCGTGATCGTCTACCGCGAGGATGACGCGTGGGACACCGAGGTCCTCCCGGTCGCCCTCACCGAGGACCTGAAGGGGCTGATCCACGCGCTCCGCCAGCAGCCCAGCCTGGGCGGCACGATTGGGCTGGTGGCGGTCGGGGATGACTTCTTCGTGGCGCTACGGGTGCTCGGCGGCGAGGTCTCGGTGTTCCTGTCCGACCTGACCGCCGCGGTGGACTGGCCGCTGGCCCGCCAGATCCTCGAGTACCTGGACATCCCGGTCCCCGGCGAGGACGACCTGGACCAGGTGCTGCCCGCGGGGGAGATGTCCATCTTCGCGGACCTGGGCGTCGACGAGATGGATCTGGGGGCGCTGTCCGGCGACCTGGACCTGTTCCCTGACGAGGCGCTGGCCAGCATCGCCCGCCGGCTCGGCTTCGGCCACACGCTGGACCGGGCCCTGGACGCCGCCCTCGGCCCATGAGGCCAGCCCGTGAAGCCTAGCCCCGTGAGGCCGCACCGTGAGGCGCGGGCTCACGCCGTGAGCACCGGGTACGCGGCCGCCTTCGAGCCCGCGATGCGCGCCGCCCTCGCGGAGGCGGGCGCGGCCCTGGCCATGCAGCCTGCCGAGGTCCCGGTCGGCGCGGTGGTGCTGGACGCCGGGGGCGCGATCATCGGCCGGGGGCACAACCGCCGCGAGGCCGATGCGGACCCCACCGCCCACGCCGAGATCGTGGCCATCCGCGCGGCGGCCGCCGCGTCAGGCGACTGGCGGCTGGCGGGCTGCACGCCTGGTCGTCACCCTGGAGCCGTGCACCATGTGCGCGGGGGCGATCTCCGCGGCGCGGATGGCCCGGCTCGTGTACGGCGCGGCCGATCCGCGGGCCGGGGCGGCGGGCTCGCTGTGGGACGTGCTCCGCGATCGGCGGCTGGACCAGCAGACCGAGGTCATCGCCGGGGTGCTGGAGGACGAGTGCGCTCGCCTGCTGCGGGAGTTCTTCGCCGGCCGCAGGCCCCGGGCGGCTGACGCCACCGAGTGCGCCTTGCGGCACCCGGTGACAATAGCGCCTCGGCCGGGCCGGCGGCCCGTCGCGTCAGGTAGGCTCAGCCGCGGTGGAGTCGCCTAGTGGCCGAGGGCGCACGCCTCGAAAGCGTGTGAGGGGGCAACCCCTCCGTGGGTTCAAATCCCACCTCCACCGCCCATATGGATCGCCGGGGTCCGCGCCTGCTGCGCGGCGCGGCGCTTGCCCATGATCACGGGTCCGTGCACCGCCGGCCTGACCACTGGCCAGCGTCCGCCCAGCTGAGGGGATGGAGTGCTAGAGCCGCAAAGCACCGCGCTGTTCATCCTCCTGATGGTGGTGTTCTGCGCCCTGGTCTGCTGGATGGCTCTGGCCAGGCAGATGGTGTTCCGGGTGCTCGCGGCCTGCCTGGCGTTCATCCCCGCGATGCTGTTCGGGGTGGCGGCGGTCAACAAGTACTACGACTACTACCAGACCTGGGGTGCGGCCGCCTCGGACCTCGGTGGCCAGGGCAGCAGCCAGGTCGCCACGGCGACCAGCGTCAACCACGCGTCAGCCGGCGCAGATCAGCGCCATCCTGGGCAGCCGGGTGAATGTCCGCGCCGCCGCCGCGCACGGGCAGACCATCCGGCTCACGGTCCGGGGCAAGGCCAGCCACCTGAGCCGGACCGTCTTCGTCTACCTGCCCCCGCAGTACTTCCGGGCGGCCTTCAGCGGTTACCGCTTCCCGGTCATCGAGCTGCTGCCCGGGTTCCCGGGCAGCCCGGCGGACTGGATCAACGTGGTGGGCATCACCGCGGCCTACAGCACCCTGCTGGCCGACGGTGCGGCGGTGAAGCCCGCGGTGCTGGTCATGCCGGACGCCAACGGCGGGCCGCCGGATCTCGCTGCAGTGCCTGAACGTGCGGCACGGGCCCGCAGGACGCCACCTTCCTGGCCCACGACCTGCCGGCGTACCTGCCGAGCATCCTGCGGGTGCAGCCGCAGGGACCGGCCTGGGGTATCGCGGGCTACTCCGAGGGTGGCTACTGCACCGCCAACCTGGCCCTGGTCTACCGGCTGCGCTACGGCGCGGCCGGCGTGATGAGCGGCTACTTCACCCCCAGCGATGACCAGCTGGGCAACCCGGTGCACACCGTCAACCCGTTCGGCCACGATCTGCATACGCGCCGGACCAACACGCCGCTGCTGCGGATCACCCGGCTCCCGGTGAGCGCCCGGATCCCGCAGTTCTGGCTCGGCGTCGGGGGGAAGGACATCGCCGGGCTCCGCGCGGCGCGGCAGTTCCAGCGCCTGCGTGCTGGCCCGGCAGCCCGGCGTCCAGCTGAACGTGGTGCCGGGCGGCGGGCACACCATGGCCACCTGGCGGGCCCTGGTGCCCTCGCTGCTGGAGTGGATGACGCCGCTGCTGACCGAGGCGTCGCAGCACCCGGTCCCGGTCAGCCAGGTCGGGAAGGCGCACGTATCACGCAAGGACCGGCACCGCCGGGCCAGGGTCAGCCAGGCGGCCCGCGGTTCAGTCCGCGATACTGCCTCCCCGCCTGCGTGAGTGCTTCGGCTGGTGCCCGGTATCGAGATCGAGCACCCGGGCGTGCAGCACGGAACGCTGGTGCAGGGCCGCGCCGAGCGCCCGGTGCAGGCCGTCTTCCAGGTAGAGCTCGCCGCGCCACTGGATAACGTGCGGGAAGAGGTCACCGTAGAAGGTGGAGTCCTTGGACAGCAGCAGCCGGAGATCCAGCACCGCCTTCGTGGTGATCAGCTGGTCCAGCCGGACCGGGCGCGGCGGCACCTCCGCCCACTCCCGTGTGGTCCGGGCATGGTCGGGATAGGGTCTCCCTTCCCCGACCTGCTTGAAGATCACGGCACGAGTCTAGTTGAGCGCAGCGCGCCAGGGGCGGCTGCCGGAGCGTGCGGCTGCCGCCGGGTCCTGCCGGAGCTTCCTGGCCCCGGGCCGCACGGCCGTGCTGCCAGCTCCCCACCTGGTCGGCAGCACGACCGTGCGCGCTTCAGGGGAGCCGGACGCGAAGGCGGCCGAGGCGGCGACGGAGTCTCCTCGAGGTCATCGCCCGCTCCTGCCGCTGGAAACAGCTCCCGGACTGTGCACGGTTCATCCCGCCATCCGGTTCAGCGGGGTCGGCGGCGCTGGCAGTTGGCGGGGCAGAAGGGACGAGGTGTCGTGGTCTCCGTGCCATGATCGGAGCCGCCGGGCCGGGCGTGATCCCGGACTGACTACGGGAGAGACCACGCCCGGCTGGCTGGCGTGGCTAGGAGCTGAGCGGCTGGAAGCCGGCTCCGGCCGGACGGGCCGGGCCGGGCCGGGGCTAGCAGCGTCCCGCGTAGGCCCCGCTGGTGTACGTGGTCCAGGGGGACCAGTTGGTGCCGTCGCCGGACATGATGACCGCGGCCCGGGCGTTCCCGTACGGATCGTAGGTGGAGAGCGAGCCGTTGACCGGGTTGATCTGCCAGTAACCGCGCTCGCCGACGGTTCCGGTGGCGAACTGGTTGCCGCCGGACTCGGCCATCGCGATGGACGCCGCGGTGACCTCCACGGCCGGCTGATCCGCCCGCCTCGACCCACAGAGCTTCCAGGCCGCCGCAGCTCAGTGTGCCGGACAGGTTCGTGGTGGTGGCCGCGGTGCTGACGGCGGCCTGGCTGCTGGCCCCGGAGGCCTCGTCCGGACGGAGGAGGCATGCCGGGGGGCGTAGCTGGTGGTGCTGGCCGAGGACTGGGCGGGCACGGCCGCGGGGGCGGGCAGGTGCCGGGGCAGGCGGAGTTCCTCACCCACGTAGATCAGGTTCGGGTTGCTGATCTTCGACTCGTTGGCCGCGTACAGCGACCGCCAGTTGGCGTCTTTGCCGTAGAAGCGCTGGGTGATCGCCGGACAGCGTGTCCCCGGTCTGCACGGCGTAGCTGCGGCGGGCCGCGTCCGCGTGGTGGGCGGCTGACTGCCTCGGTGCTGGCCGCCGGGTTGCTGGCCGCCTGCCGTGCTGGCGGGCCGGGCCGCGGCGTCCAGGTGCGCGTGGATCACGTGCGGGGCCGTGGCGGCGGGCTCGGCCGCGGTCACTCCGCCGATGTGCGGAGCCGCGGTGGCGAGCGTGCCCACCACCACAACGGCGGGGGCAGCCTTTCCTGCCGTCTGGGCGACCTTTTCCACCTGAGAGGGGGTCGTGTGCTGACCGGTCCGCCTGATCTTCCGTTTCCTGCGATGCCTGGGGACTGAACTCACGAGGCTCCTCATGCCGGAATTCGCCCGGTTACTTGGCCTAATGCGCCTTTCCGCGGGCCTGACGGTGGCTATTCCTCAGGCATGTTGCCAGGACACCGGGGCTCCGCGCAGTCAAATCGTGCACTGAGCGCAGCGGGTCGACCCGAGGCATAAAACGGTACGAAACACGCGCATCATGAGCAGTCGTCCTCCCCAAGGGCCGGCCGGGCCCAGGCGGCCCCGGACGGCCTCATCGGACACAATGGCGCGATGGAACCCGCCGGCCGGCCACCCATCCGGACCAGGTCGTCCCTGGTGTCGGCCCGGCTGATCGTGCGGCCGGTGCCGTGGGACGCGGTCCGCGCCATCAGCGGGGGGAGCCGTCTGGACGACTGGGCCGCCGACTACCCGAGCGAGGGAGACGTCATCATCGCCGGGCTGCTTCAGGACGTGGGGCCGGCCGTGGCAGACCCCGCTGACCAGGCCTGGGGTCATCGCCAGGTGGTCGAGCGGGCCAGCGGCCTGGTGGTCGGCGGGATCGGGTTCTTCGGGCCGCCGCGGGAGAGCGGGGAGGTGGAGGTTGGTTACGGCATTGTGCCCTCGCGGCAAGGCCGCGGCTACGCCACCGAGGCTGTCGCGGCCATGCTCGCCATGGCGTGGGCGGATCCCCGGGTGACGGCCGTGGTCGCCGGCACCGATCCGGGCAACGCGGCCTCCCAGCGGGTGCTGGAGAAAGCCGGGTTCCGCCGGATCGCGGCCGACGGCGAATTCCGCTACCGGCTCAGCCGCCCGGCCTAGGGTGCGGCGCTCGATAAGGCACCGGGCCGCCTGGGCGCCCGGGATCCGTCGGCGGGCTGGTGCTCGTCACGGCTGGGATCCGTCGGCGGCTGGGATCCTCCGGTCGCGCGGGGTCCCTGCGCCGCCAGCACTCGCGCGAGTTCCTCGCGCGAGTGGATGCCGAGCTTCTGGTACACGTGGCGCAGGTGGTACTCGACGGTCTTCGGGCTCAGGAACAGCGCGGCCGCGGCTTCCCGGGTGGTCTTCCCCCCGGTGAGCAGGACGGCGATCTGCAGCTCTTGCGGGGTCAGCTCGTCGAGCGTGCTCGGGTCCCGGGCTCGCCGCGTCTCGCCGGTCGCGGCCAGCTCGGCGCGCGCACGATCGGCCCAGGGCTGCGCGTCGAGGCGCTCGAACACCTCCGCGGCGGCCCGTAGCTGCTCGCGGGCCCGGACCCGGTTGCGGGCCCGGCGCAGCCGCTCGCCGTAGGCCAGCCTGGTCCGGGCCGCCTCGAAACTGTCGGGCGTGAGCGCGTGCAGGGCCAGCGCCTGCTCGAACGCCGCGGTGAAGCCGCTGTCGCCGCCGGCGAGCAGTCCCTGGCAGCGGAGCGCCCGGGCCAGCGACCACGGCTGCCCCTTGGCGTCCGCCGCGGCCACGAACCGCGCGGCGGCCCGCCGCGCCGCCTCGTGGTCGGCCGAGCCGCAGGTAGGCCTCGACGAGGTCCGCCGCGGGCGAGAGGTCGACATCGGTGATGCCCAGCTCGGCCAGCAGCCGCTCCAGCTGCTCGAAGTGCCCCGCGGCCTGGGCGGCCGCACCGAGGCCGAGTTCGAGTTCTCCCAGGGCCGCCGTGGCCCAGACTTCAGTACAGCCGCGTCCCGAGTTCCGCCGAGAGCCGGAGGGCCTCGGCGGCGCAGCGGCGGCACTCCTGCTCCCGTCCCGCGGCGGGCCTGCAGCCAGGCCAGGCCGGCCAGGCCGAACGTCAGCTCGGTCTGCTGCCCGCTCTCCCGGGCCAGGTTGATCGCTTCGGAGTAGGTGGCCTCGGCGATGGCCCAGCGGTCGGTGGTGGCCTGGTCGCGGGCGATCAGGTTGAGGATGAAGGGGAGCGCGCCGACCGCGGTGTGGGCCCGGGCGGTGCGCAGTACCGGCTCCAGCAGCGAGCGCTCGGTGCCGGCCTCGCGCAGGAACAGCGGTCCCACGGCCAGCCACGGGATCAGCCGGAGATCCTCGCGCAGCTCGGCCGAGCTCTCGGCGAGCTCCGTCGCCTGGTGCACGGATTCCGCGCCAGCCGCCGCGTCGCCGCCGAGGATCCGCGCCATCCCGGCGGCCATGGCGGCCATGAAGCGGGTGCGTACCGAGGCGCTCCCGGGCAGCGCCGCGCGGGCCCGCTCGGCGGCGGCCAGCATCTCGGCCGGATTCCCCGCGTAGAAGCAGGCGCTGGCGGCCTCGGCGAGCATGCTCACGGCCCGCTCGGGATCGGCCCGCTCGGCCGCCGCCGTCAGGATCGCGTGGCCCCGCATGACCGGGCCGCGGCGGGTCGCGATGTGCCCGGCCAGGGCGGCGATCTCGACCAGCATGACCGGGTCACTGGTGACCGCGCGGGCCTCGTCCAGCAGCGCGACCGCCCGGTCGGCGAGCCCGGCGAGCCAGCCCGCCTCCGCCGCTTCCCGCAGCAGGCGGCCGCGCCGGCCGTGGTCCGCGGCCAGCCGTCCGGCCCGTTCGTACGCGGCCGCGGCGGTCGCGTACGCGCTGCGGTCGCGGCTGCGGGCCCCGGCCTGCTCCAGGGCGGCCGACGCGGCCTCGTCCGGCCCGGTCGCCGCCGCGGCCAGATGCCAGGCGCGGCGGTCCACGTCCCGGTCGGGCAGGGCGCCCGCGAGCGCCCGGTGCGCGTCGCGCCGCTGCCCGGCAGGCGCGTCGGCGTAGATGGCCGAGCGGGCCAGCGGATGGCGGAACTCCACCCGGCCGCTGTCCAGCGTCACCAGCCCCGCGGCTTCCGCGCCGGCCAGCGCGGACAGGTCCACGCCGAGGTGGGCCGCCGCGCGCCCGAGGGTCGTTAGATCGGAGCTGTCACTGGTTGCGGCCAGGACCAGCGCCTGCCGGGTGGTGTCGCTGAGCGTGCCGGCCCGGCGCAGGAAGGCCCCGGCGATCGTGGCCGGGACCAGGACGGGGGCACCTTCCGGGGCGAGCGCCAGGTCATGCGCGTCCGGCGCGAGTTCGAGCAGCGCGAGCGGGTTGCCGGCGGTCGCGCCGTACAGCCGGGCCGCCGCCTCCGGGGCCAGCCCGAGCACCAGCATGGCGGCCTCATCGCTGGTCAGGCCGCCCAGCCGCAGGGTCGGCAGGTCAGCGCCGTCGAGCAGGGACGGCTCGCCGTCCCGGACCGCGATCAGTACCGCGATGGGATCGGCCACCAGCCGGCGGAACGCGAACAGCAGCGCCTGGGCGCTCGAACCGTCCAGCCAGTGGGCATCGTCGATCACCACCGCCACCGGCGCATCCTCCGCGTAGGCCGCGAGCAGGCTGAGCGTGGCGGCGCCCACCGCGAACCGTTCGTGGCCCGAGCCCGGCCGCAGGGCCAGCGCGCTCTCCATCGCGGCCGCCTGGGGCCCCGGGATCTTCCCCAGCATCGGCAGCGCCGGGCGGATCAGCTCGAGCAGGGATGCGAACGGTATCTGGGCTTCCGATTCGATCCCCCGGGCCCGCAGCAGCCGCATTCCGGTCGCCTGCCCGGCGGCGTAGTCGAGCAGCGCCGTCTTCCCGATTCCGGGCTCGCCAGCCAGCGCGAGCGTCGCGCTCGTCCCCGATCGCGCCTGCGCGAGAGCGTGCCCGATTTCCTGCCGCTCACGTGCCCGCCCCAGCAGCATGGCGCGATTGTAAGCACCTGGTCCCCGGCCGGATAGGGGCGTCCGGGCCTAGGTGGCGCCACGGAAAGGACTAGGTGGCCCCCCGGAAGCGAGCCAGGCCATCCCGAACCTACGCTCGCTCAAAACCGATCAGGGGGAGGGCATGATGAGCACTATCGAGCAGGCCGCCGAGGTCGACGGGGACAAGCTCATGCAGTTCGTGTTCCGCGCGGTGGACGAAGTCGGGGCCACCTTGAACGCGGCGCTGGTCGTGCTGGGCGACAAGCTGGGCCTGTACCGGGCGATGGCCGGCGCGGGCCCGCTGGCGCCGGCCGAACTGGCCGAGCGCACCGGCACCGCCGAGCGTTACGTCCGCGAGTGGCTGAACGCCCAGGCCGCGGGCGGCTACGTCGAGTACGACCCGGCCAGCGGCCGGTACACCCTGCCGCCCGAGCAGACGGTCGCGCTCACCGACCCGGACAGCCCGGCCTACCTGCCCGGCTTCTTCCAGGTCGCGGTGGGCTCGGTGCTCGACTACGCCGCGGATCGTCGAGGCGGCCCGCACGGGGGCCGGGCTGGGCTGGCACGAGCACGTGTCCGACGTCTTCGACGGCTGCGAGCGGTTCTTCCGTCCTGGCTACAACGCCAATCTCGTGTCCGGGCTGGCTGCCCGCGCTGGAGGGCGTAATCGGAAAATTGGAGGCGGGAGCGCTGGTCGCCGACATCGGCTGCGGCCACGGCTCGTCCACGATCCTGATGGCCCAGGCCTTCCCGGAGTCCACCTTCGTCGGCTCGGACTATCACGAGGGCTCGATCCAGACGGCCCGGCAGCGGGCGCAGAGCGCCGGGGTGGCGGACCGGGTCCGCTTCGAGGTCGCCCCGGCCGCGGCCTACAGCGGCAGCGGGTATGACCTGGTGACGATGTTCGACTGCCTGCACGACATGGGCGACCCGGTCGGGGCCGCGCGTCACGTCCGCTCGACGCTCAAGCCGGACGGCACCTGGATGATCGTGGAGCCCCGGGCCGGCGACCGGGTCGAGGAGAACCTGAATCCGGTGGGACGCGCCTACTACGGCTTCTCCACCCTGCTGTGCACGCCCGCCTCGCTGTCCCAGGACGTCGGCCTCGCCCTGGGCGCGCAGGCCGGCGAGGCGAGGATCCGGGACGTCATCGGGGCGGGTGGGCTTCACCCGCTTCCGCCGCGCCGCGGAGACGCCCTTCAACCTCGTGTTCGAGGCGCGGCCTTGAGCGCCGGGGCGCAGTCGGCGGTGGCGTCCCCGGGCCCGGGTGGGCCCGGGGACGCCAGCGGTGACGCGCGGTCAGGACGGGTGGATCGCGCTGGTCAGGTAGGCGTGCGGGGCGAGCAGACGCGGGCGCGCTATCCCGACGAGGAGGGCTACCTGGAGCGGGACGGGGTCCGGGTGTTCTACGAGGTGTACGGCACCAGCGGGCCCGCCATCCTGCTGTTCCCTTCCTGGGAGATCACCCACTCCCGGGCGTGGAAAGCCCAGATCCCGTACTTCGCCCGGCACGCCCGGGTGGTCACGTTCGACCGGCGCGGGAACGGGCGCTCCGATCGCCCCGTCGAGGTGGACGCGTACGACCGGCGAGCCAGCGCCGACGACGCCCGGGCCGTGCTGGATCACGTCGGCGTGGACCAGGCGGTCGTCGTGTCCTGGTGCGGCGCCGGGGACGACCTGCTGCTGGCGGCCGAGCACCCGGAGCGGGTCAGCGGGCTGGTGCTGATCGCGCCCGATCTGCAGCTGACCGCGGAGCCGGGCGAGGAGCGAAGGCCCTTACCAGTTCGACGAGGAGCCGGAGACCGCGGAAGGCTGGGCCAAGTGGAACCGGCACTACTGGCTGCGGGACTGGCCCGGATTCCTCGACTTCTTCTTCACCCAGACGTTCACCGAGCCGCACTCGACCAAGCAGATCGAGGACGCGGTCGGCTGGGGCCTGGACACCGACCCGGAGACCATCGTCCGGGGCATGGACGCGGCCTGGCTGAACGACCGGGAGACCGCGCTCCGGCTCTGCGCCCAGGTCCGCTGCCCGACCCTGGTCATCCAGGGCACGGCGGACGCGATCGTCGGGACCGGCCCGCGGGCCCGCCGTGGCGGCGGCCATCCCGGGCGCCCGGCTGATCACGTTCGAGGGCTCGGGTCACGCGGCCGCACCTGCGCGACCCGGTCGCGGCGAACCTCGTCATCCGCGACTTCGCCTGCCCGCCCGGGCCGCCGCCCCGCTGGCGCCGGGGCCGCTCGCGTCCGCAAGCGCGCGCTGTACATCTCCTCGCCCATCGGTCTCGGCCACGCCCTGCGGGACGTGGCGATCGCCAGCGAACTGCGCGCGCTCCACCCGGACCTGGAGATCGACTGGCTGGCCCAGCATCCGGTGACCCGGGTGCTGGAGGCCCGCGGCGAGCGGGTCCACCCGGCCAGCGCGTACCTGGCCAGCGAGTCCGGCCACATCGAGTCCGAGTCGGCCGAGCATGACCTGCACGCCTTCCAGGCCATCCGGCGGATGGACGAGATCCTGCTCGCGAACTTCATGGTCTTCCATGACCTCGCCCGCGAGGAGGACTACGACCTGTGGATCGGCGACGAGTCCTGGGATCTCGACTACTACCTGCACGAGAACCCGGAGCTGAAGTCGGCTGGCTACGCCTGGCTGACCGACTTCGTCGGCTGGCTGCCGATGGCCGACGGCGGCGAGCGGGAGGCGTCCCTGACCGCCGACTACAACGCCGAGATGATCGAGCACATCGCCCGGTTCCCGCGGGTGCGCGACCGGGCCATCTTCGTGGGCGACCCGGACGACGTCGTCCCGGACACCTTCGGGCCCGGGCTGCCGTCCATCCGGGACTGGACCGAGCAGCACTACGACTTCGCGGGCTACGTCACCGGCTTTGACTCCCGCGCAGCTCCAGGACCGCGCGGCGCTCGGCTACGGCCGCAGCGAGCGGGTCTGCATCGTGACCGTCGGCGGCTCCTCGGTGGGCGCCCCGCTGCTGCGGCGGGTTATCGCGGCGTTCCCGCAGGCCAAGGAGCAGGTGCCTGACCTGCGGATGATTATCGTGGCCGGGCCGCGGATCGATCCGGGGGACCTGCGCGCGGCAGCTGGCTGCCGGCGGGGCTGGGGCCGGTCGGGCTGGACTGGGCTGGAGATCCGGCCGTACGTGCCTGACCTCTACCGCCACCTGGCCGTCTGCGACCTGGCCGTCGTCCAGGGTGGCCTGACGACCGCGATGGAGCTGACCGCGAACCGGCGGCCGTTCCTGTATTTCCCGCTCGGCCACCACTTCGAGCAGAGCATCCACGTGCGCCACCGGCTCGGGCGCTACGGCGCCGGGCGGTGCATGGACTACGAGACGTCGGGGCCGGCGGAGATCGCCGCCGCCATCGCGAGCGAGATCGGCCGTGAGGTCGACTACCGGCCGGTCGAGGCGGGCGGCGCCGCCCGCGCGGCCGCGCTCATCAGCGGCATCCTCTAGCCAGGAATCTGTTCTGGCCAGCATGTTGCTTCTTGAAGACACCGTTTCCTGCTGGCACTGTCTGGCCAGGGAGTCAGGCCCGGGAGGACTGCAATGCCAGCTTCAGTGGGATACCTCGTCATCGACACCACGGACCCCAGCCTGCTCGTCCCCTTCTGGTGCGGGCTGCTGGACGTGCAGGTCGACACGACGATCGGGGAAGGCCAGTTCGTCCTGCTCACCCAGACCGCGGACGGCCTCACGGTGGGCTTCCAGCGCGTCCCCGACGCGAAGACCGGGAAGAACCGGCTGCACCTTGACCTGATCGTCGAGGACCTGGACTTGGCCACGGCCGAGGTGCAGGCGCTGGGCGGCCGCTGGCTGGAGCCTGACCACACCCGGGAGCTGGAAGGTTTCCAGTGGCGGCGGATGGCCGACCCGGAGGGCAACGAGTTCGACCTGGATGTCCTGCCGCCGGGCTGACGCTGCCATGGGCCGGCAGGCCGGCGCAAACCCGGCGTCCAGACCCGCAGGCACCCCGCCCGGCATGCTGTCGGTGCGGGGATCATGGGGCCGCTGGATTCCGGTGCGTCCCGCAGGGTTCGGCGGTCAATCTGCCGACCATCTCGTGGTCATCCTGCCGAGTTAGCCCCCGCAGTCAGCTGCGCGCCGACAAGAAATCCGGGAGGCGGTGTCGGATCGGGGCGGAGGTGTTCGTAGCAGGGGTGAGCGGCCGCCCACGAGGGGCGCCCCGAACCACAGGAGATGATCCACGATGCAGTACCTGGTTTCCGTGATCCACGACTCGGCCGAGCTCGCCACCCCGGACGAGATGGCGGCCATCGACGCGTTCAACGACCGGCTTATAGGCGGAGGGTCACTGGGTCTTCGCCGGCGGCCTTGGATCGGCCAGCTCGGCCACCGTCATCGACAACCGGGGTGGAGAGGCGATGATCACTGACGGGCCCTTCCTGGAGTCGAAGGAGTACATCGTCGGTTTCTGGATCATGGAGGCCGCCGACCTCGACGTGGCGCTCAAGCTCGCCGCCGAGGGGTCAAGGGCCTGCAACCGGAAGGTCGAGGTGCGGCCGTTCCTGTGAGCGTGGTCGCCGTCCGGGAGGCGGTCACCCGCGCTCACCACGAGGAGTGGGCGCGGGTGGTCGCCTCCCTGACCAGGCGTTTCGGTGACCTCGACATCGCCGAGGAGGCGGCGGCCGAGGCGTTCGCGACCGCCGTCGAGCGGTGGCCGGCCGACGGCGTACCCCCCAACCCCGGCGCCTGGCTGACCACCACCGCCAACCGCAAGGCCATCGACCGGATCCGGCGCGAGAACAAGCGCGACGACAAGCAGAAGGAGGCTCAGATGGTGTACGACGGCGACCCGCCCGAGCCTCTCGGCGCCATCGACGACGACCGGCTCCGGCTGATCTTCACCTGCTGTCACCCGGCGCTCGCGATGGAGACCCGCGTGGCGCTGACGCTGCGCATGGTCGCCGGCCTGACCATGCCCGAGATCGCCCGCGCCTTCCTGGTGCAGGAGACCGCCATGGGGCAGCGGATCACCCGCGCGAAGGCCAAGATCAAGGCGGCTCGCATCCCTTACCGGGTGCCGTCCGCGGAGGATCTCCCGGCCCGCGTCTCCGGCGTACTCGCCGTCCTCTTCCTCGTCTTCAACGAGGGCTACCTGGCGACCGGCCCCGGCACCGATCCCGTACGCCACGAGCTGACCGCCGAGGCGATCCGGCTCACTCGCCTGATCCGGGCCCTCATGCCGGAGGACGGTGAGGTGGCCGGGCTGCTGGCGCTGATGCTGCTCACCGAGGCCCGCCGCGCCGCCCGGGTTTCGGCGAGCGGCGAACTGGTCGCCCTCGGCGAGCAGGACCGCGGGACCTGGGACGCGGCGCTGGTCGCCGAGGGTCACCGGCTGGTGCGCGAGCGGCTGGCCGCCGGGGTGGCTCCAGGTCGCTACCAGATCCTCGCCGCGATCAGCGCCGTGCACACCTCCGCCCGCGACGTACGCGACACCGACTGGTCGCAGGTCGTCGCCCTCTACGACCAGCTCGTCCGCCTCGACCCCTCGCCGATCATCGCCCTCAACCGGGCCATCGCGGTCGCCGAGCTTGACGGCCCGGAGGTGGCGCTGGCGGCCGTCGACCGTCTCGAGGACAGGCTGGCCGGCTATCACGCCTACCACGCGACCCGCGCCGACCTGCTGCGCCGGCTGGGCCGCAGTCAGGAGTCGCGCGCGGCGTACGGCAAAGCCATCGAGCTGGCGGGCAACACCGCCGAGACCGCCTACCTGACCCGCCGCCGCGACCAGCTGGGGTAGTGCCCGGCGAAACCCGGGGCAAAGCGGCGCCTGACCCCGACGAGATACGCCGCGGGGGCGCCCGGCGTCTGCAGCGGCCCATGGCGGGGCAGTCAACTGTTTCTGCCGCGGGTGCAGCCACACCTGCCGGACCGAGTTCGCGGGGACACAATGCCGTTATGGGTACCACCTTGTATGCGTGGCGGGCGGGCTGGCGCGGGTCCTGGCAGCTGGCACTGGCCGTCGCGCTGATCGGCGGGCTGCTGGGGGCCGCAGCGATGGCCGCGCTGGCCGGAGCACGGCGGACCGATTCGGCTTATGGCCGCTACCTGCAGGCGGCAAAGGCAAGCGACGTGATGATCGACGTACCAGGTCCGCTGCTGAGCGTCGTCCGCCAGGTGGAGGGGTTTCACGGCAGGCTGTCTGCCGCGGCGTGGCTCGGGCTGAACGCCGAGCCCGTCATTGACGGGAGAATCGATCCGGCCTTCCAGACGGACTCGCTTGCCGCGAGCCTGGGTGGCGAGTACTTCCGGCAGGACAAGATGACGGTGCTGGCCGGGAAGCTGCCAGCGCTCGATTCGACGGACGAGATAGCGGTCACCCAGCCGATGGCCAAGGCCTTCGGCCTGCATCCCGGCTCGCACATGACCTGGCAGTTCTATCGGGTCAGGTCAGGCCCGGACGGGCTGCCGACCAGCGCGGCGCCTGCTACAGCGCAGCGAACTACGTTTGTGGTCACCGCGATCACTGCGACTCCGCCCGCGCTCGGCGATCAGCTCGATGACGTCAACGGGGCACTCTTGCCACCCGCGGCCACCCCTACGTACCTGAACGGGGAGTGGGGTTTTGGCTGGGTGGCGATGCGGCTTCCTGGCGGTGTGGTCGGCCTGCCGGCCATCCAGCGGCAGCTCGCGGCGCTCGAGCGCAAGCTGTCGGAGCGGTATCACTTCCCTGTTCATTTCGATTTCCGCGTCCTGGCCATCGTCCAGCACGAGGCACAGCAGGCGATCGAGCCGGCGGCGGACGCGCTCGCCGTTCTCGGCGGCCTGATCGCGCTCGCCACGCTGGTCCTGGTCGGCCAGGGGCTGGCTCAGCTGGTCAGCAGATCGGCGGCCGACGGGACGATCCTGCGCGCGGTGGGGGCGACCCGCGGCGAGACGGCACTGGCCCTAGCAGGACCTGGCTACGCCGCGATCGCTGGCAGCGCCGTGTTGTCAGTGGCGGGAGCTCTGGCACTGTCGCCCCTTGCGCCGGTCGGCCCGGTGCGCGCCTACGATCCGCAGATCGGCGTCAGGGCTGACTGGCTGGTCCTGGGCGGCGGAACACTGGGGCTGCTGCTTCTGCTCGGCGGCGTCTTGACCTGGCTGTCCTGGCGGGCGGCCGGGCGGGCAGCTGAGCCGGCCCTGGCCCGGCCGATGCCGCTGATCACCGCGTCGCGCCGCAGTGGCCTGCCCATCACCGCGCTGACCGGTATGCGCTACGCACTCGAGCGTGGGTACGGGCGGCAGCGCGCGCCGGTCCGGGCAACGCTGGCAGGCTCGGTGGCCGCCGTCACGGCGCTGGCTGTCGCCGTAGTGTTCAGCTCCAGCCTGAGCGGGCTTGTCTCCCATCCCGCTCGGTACGGCTGGAACTGGGCGACGCTGGTCCAGTCGCAAGCGGCTGGGATCCTGGGCGCCCGACTCCATGACCTCGATCCTCGCGCATCAGCACGGCATCACAGGATGGTCTGAATTCGGCTTCGGCCAGCTGGCTATCGATCACCAGGAGATCCCGGTACTCGGCTTGCTGCAGCACGGCGCGAACGCGCCCGCGCCCCCACCACCAGCGGCCATCCGCTGGCCGCCGCCGACCAGATCGAGCTCGGCACAGTCACGATGCGCACGCTGGGGCTGAAGGTGGGCGACAAGGTCACGGTCGGGGCCGCCAGACGGCCTTTCACGGTAGTCGGGACAGTGACTCTGCCCTCGATGGGGACCGTTCTGACTGACCACGTGTCCCTCGGTCGCGGCGCCATGATGGAGGAAGACGCGATGCTGTCCGCGGACCACCTCGAGCCCTACACCCAAGCTGTGTTCACCGCTGCTAATGCAAACGACGTCGCGGTCAGCTCCCCGTTCTATCCGTCGGCGGTAGCCATCTACGCGAGATCCGGTGCTGACGCTCGCCAGGCGGTGGCGAGCATTCTGCGGCACGAACCGGACGGAACTCCCGGGGGCATGTACGCACTGCCGCCCCAGCGCCGCGCAGATCGTGAACTTCCAGCAGATGGGAGGGTTGCCGCTGACCATCGCGCTCGGCGTGGCGATCGCGGCCGTGCTGGCTCTCGCCCTGACGATCGTCGCCTCGGTCCGCCAACGACGCCGTGAGCTGGCCCTGCTGAAGTCGCTGGGGATGCGCCGCAGCCAGCTCCGTGCCGTTGTACTCAGCCAGGCGAGCACCATCCTGGTGGTGGCTATCATCATCGGCATCCCCTGGGAATCGCAGCAGGCCGGTGGGCCTGGACGGCCTTCGCCAACGCAATCGGCGTCGTACCCGCTCCTGTGGTGCCCACCGCGGCGCTCGCCCTTGGCGTGCTGGCACTGCTCGGCGGCCGGCAACATACTGGCCACCTGGCCCGCCGCCATCGCCGCCCGGACCCCGGTAGCCCGCACGCTGCGCTCGGAGTAGCTCGCGGTTACGGCGCCCTTCTGGTCGGCGCGCCAGGGGTGATGATCGGCAAGCAGCTGTCAGCGGCACCGAACGGCGGGTCAGCGCGCGTTCTCCTAGAACTTCTCGATCACCGAGTGTGATGCCGTCTTTAAGTTGGCTGGGATCTGGCCGCGCCCAACAGCAACCTGCACCCAGGTCGCGGACGGCCCCGGCCAGCCCTGAACGGCAGGGCGCACGCCCCGGCGGCGTGCACCTGTCCGTTCAAGACTGTCTGGCATGCCTGTGACCTGGCAAAATAGGGCAGGGTTAAGCCGTCGGAGACGCCTCTTCCGGCGCTCAGAACTGAGGCCACAAATGAGACCGGCGGAAACTCGGAGCGCCTGCCTGCCGACGGCGATGAACAGTGTTTTGGCAGGTCAGGGATGGCGGAGGATAGGAGATTCGAACTCCTGAGGGGTTGCCCCCAACACGCTTTCCAAGCGTGCGCCCTAGGCCACTAGGCGAACCCTCCGCGGGCAAGCTTACCGGGAGCGCGGACTCGCTGGACGCCACCTCGCAGACGAGGTGGCCCGGCGCTCCTGGGGAGGCCTGCCCCGCCAGGCGGGATGCGGCACGACCGCCCCCGGGCCGTGGCTAGACTGGTCCGCGACCCCCCGCACGGCGCTTATCCCGCCAACTCCCCCAGGGCCGGAAGGCAGCAAGGGTACGCGGGCTCTGGCGGGTGTGCGGGGGGTCCTTACCGGCACCGCGAGGGTGAGGTCATGACCGGCGACGTGCCTCAGGCACTGTTCCTGTGAGACCTGGACCGGCCCGGTGGCCCCCCGCCGCGCCTGGCGTTGTACTGCCGTCACCCTGCTGGCGATGTTCGCCGAGGTCAAGGGCCAGGACCACGTCACAGAGCCGCTCCGGCAGGCGCTCCGCACCGGGCGGGTCAATCACGCCTACCTGTTCAAGCGGGCCGCGCGGCTGCGGCAAGACGACCAGCGCGCGCATCCTGGCCCGCTCGCTGAACTGCGCGGAAGGGACCGACCCCGGACCGGTGCGGGCAACGTGGGAGTCGGCGCGTTGCGCTCGCCCCCGACGGGCCAGGCAGCCTCGACGTGATCGAGATCGACGCGGCCTCCCACGGCGGCGTGGACGACGCCCGGGACCTGCGCGAGCGGGCGTTCTACTCACCGGT
>CAVUKT010000019.1:0-13294 GCA_963742055.1 uncultured Actinomycetes bacterium
CCGCGGTCTTCGCCGCCCGGGCGGCCCGGGTCCGGGGCGGCCGCTCGGGCTCGCGGCGCAGCCTGACCTGCCGCTGCCGGCCAGCACCTCGTTGCTGGCCGCGGTCAGCACCAGCGTGCCGTAGTCGCCCTCGACGGCCAGCAGGCCCTGGGCCAGCAGCTGGCGGACCACGGCGCGCCACTGCGATGTCGCTCAGGTCGGTGCCGATCGCCGAACACGGTCAGCGAGTCGTGCCCGTGCTGGTCACCTTGGCGCGTCTGCTTGCCGAGCAGGATGTCGATGACCTGGCCCGCGCCGAACTTCTGGCCCCGCTCGCGCCTGAGCCGGTACACGGCCGACAGGAGCTTCTGCGCCGCGACCGTGCCGTCCCAGGCCTGCGGCGGCGACAGGCAGGTGTCGCAGTTGCCGCACGCGCCGGCCTGCTCGCCGAAGTAGCCGAGCAGCTGGGCCGCGGCGGCACTCGATCGTCTCGCACAGCGCCAGCATCGCGTCCAGGTGGGCGGCCTGGCGGCGGCGGTGCGCCAGGTCGCCCTCGGAGGTGTCGATCAGCTTGCGCTGCAGGACCACGTCCTGCAGGCCGTAGGCCATCCAGGCGGTGGACGGCAGGCCGTCCCGCCCGGCCCGGCCGGTCTCCTGGTAGTAGCCCTCCACCGACCGGGGCAGGTCGAGGTGGGCGACGAAGCGCACGTCGGGCTTGTCGATGCCCATGCCGAACGCGATCGTGGCCACCATGACCAGGCCGTCCTCGCGCAGGAACCGGGCCTGGTTGGCGCGCCCGGGTGCCGCGTCCAGGCCGGCGTGGTAGGGCAGCGCCTCGATCCCGCTGGCGGTCAGGAACTCCGCGGTCTTCTCCACCGAGGCCCGCGACAGGCAGTAGACGATGCCCGCGTCGCCGGGGTGCTCGGCGCGGATGAAGTTCAGCAACTGGCGGCTCGGCTCGTTCTTCGGCACGATCCGGTACTGGATGTTGGGCCGGTCGAAGCTGGCCACGAAGTGCCGCGCGCCGGTGAGGTTCAGCCGGTCCGCGATCTCGGCGCGCGTGGCCTGGGTGGCCGTCGCGGTCAGCGCGATGCGGGGCACCGCGGGCCAGCGCTCGTGCAGCGCGGACAGGGCCAGGTAGTCGGGCCGGAAGTCGTGTCCCCACTGGGACACGCAGTGCGCCTCGTCGATGGCGAACAGCGAGATCGTGCCGCGGTCGAGCAGCCGCAGCGTGGACTCGGTGCGCAGCCGCTCCGGGGCCAGGTAGAGCAGGTCCAGCTCGCCGGCCACGAAGGCGGCCTCGACCTCGCGCCGCTCGGCCGGGTCCTGGGTGGAGTTCAGGAACCCGGCCCGGACGCCGAGCGCGCGCAGCGCGTCCACCTGGTCCTGCATCAGCGCGATCAGCGGCGAGATGACCACCCCGGTGCCGTCGCGCAGCAGCGCCGGGATCTGGTAGCACAGCGACTTGCCGCCGCCGGTCGGCATCAGCACCAGCGCGTCGCCGCCCGCGGTGACGTGCTCGATGATCTCCTGCTGGTGGCCGCGGAACGAGTCGTAGCCGAACACCCGGCGCAGTACGTCCAGGGCGCCGTCCGTCCCGCCGCTCACCGCGGCGGCCGATCCGGGAGGCAGCACGCGGCGATTCTATGAGCATTCCGCCTGCCGGGGGCAGTGATAGACCGTTGGCGGGCCGCGGTACGTGCTCCGCGGCCAGGCTGGCCCGGGTCAGCCCGGCCGCCGTCACCAGCCGAGGAGGTCGATGTGGCCCAGCATCCGGTAATTGGTTATCTCGTCTGGGCGGTGCTGTTCGGGGCGCTGTTCGCGTGGGAGGGCCTGGCGCTCAGCCATATCAGCGGGGTGCCCACGCTCAGCGACGCGTTCCGGGCGATCATGCGCTACCCGTTCGGCCGCTGGGCGCTGTTCGCGCTGTGGCTATGGTTCGGCTGGCACATCTTCATCCGCGGCTGGCACTTCCTGCTCCGCGCCTGACGTGTCGTCGTCACTGATCCGGCAGGATGTCCTGCCGGTTGGGATCGGCTATCTGCTGGTCATGGGGGCGCTGGGGACGGGGTTGTGGCTGATCCGGCGGCAGCACGGGACGCCAGGCCCACGGCTCCGGCCGGACCCCGAGACAGGCGTGGCTCCGGGCTCCCGTGATCGGGAGGCGGGAGCGGCTACGGGCCCGCGGGACCGGGAGGCGGCCCGGCCGGGGCCGCCGGCCCGCGGCCGGCTGGCTCCGGCTGGCCCGCCACTACGCGGGCACCGCCATCGGCGGCTACCTGCTGCTGATGGCCGTGGTGATCCTCTACTACTACGGCGTGGCCCGGGTCGGCGGCGCGTTCATCGAGAGCGCCTTCACCGGCTGCGCCCTGCTGATCGCGCTGGCCACGCCGGTGTTCGCCCTCGCCTCCTGGCTGGCCGAGCGTTATCCGCCGCGCGCGGCCTCGAACCCCGACCCACCACCACTCGGCCCCATAGGTCTCACCGACCCGCCGCTCCACCTGACCCGCTGGCACCGTCAGCCCCAGGGGTCACATCGTGATCACGCGCCTCTGACCCGCGCGATCGTGATCAACTGATTGCGGCGCTGGGGCGACACCATCAGTTGTCGGCGGGTAGCGGCGCGGGCCAGGAACTCCGTGACGGCGGCGGTGAACTCGGCGGGGCGCTCCAGGTGCGGCGAATGCCCGCAACCAGGCAGTACGTGCTCGGTGTACCGGCCGCCTGCGGCCTGGTAGCGGTCGAGCACCGCGCGGATCTGGCCCACCATGGGCTGGGCCGGGAACACGTCCGCGCCGGGCCAGCCCGGTATCGCGCCGAGCGCGCCGAGGTGGCCCAGGTCCACCAGCGAGGTGTCCGAGACGATCAGGTCCGCATCACCGCGGATCCACAGCACCTCGGGCTGGTTCCCGGTCGCCGCGAAGCCAGACAGGTCGCAGTACTTGGGGGAGATGGCGTTGTTGACCCCGTGGTCCCCTGGGGCGGCGCCGGGCCAGTTCGCCGAGACCGCCGGTGTCCCCCGGGTAGTTGCCGGGGCCGATGGCCATCTCCAGCATCGCCTCGACCAGGGCGTCTTCGACGGCGGGCGGGACCGCGACCGGGTTGCCGTACAGGTGGGTGAGGACCTGGCGGGGGGAGGTCTGGTCGTCCGCGCCGCGGTCACCGGCCTCGATCCGGCGGACCATCTCGGGACTGGCGGTGCCCCCGCCCGAGCCGGAGTAGTCCGGCCAGCAGGGGGTGCCGCCGGTGTCCCGGGTGCCCCCGAAACCGAACGGCGACATGGGGCTCTCCAGGACGATGGACCCGACCGCGCCCGGGTGGTCGGTCGCATACTGGAGCGCCACGCCGCCGCCGAGGGACCAGCCGAGCAGGTGCACCGGCTGGGCCGGGGGCAGCAGGCCGCCCTCGGTCAGCAGCGCGTGGAGGTCGTCGGAGAAGTCCCGCACCCCGCGGCGCGCGTCCACCGGCGCCCGCTGGGACCGGCCGAAGCCCCGCAAGTCGGGGGCGACGCAGCGGAAGTCCCGGGCCAGCGCCGCCATGGTCTCGGCGAAGAACCGGGCCGCGGAAACGTTGCCGTGCACCAGGACCAGAGGCGGCGCGCCGGGTGAGCCCGCCGTGAGCACGTGCGTCCGCAGGCGCGAGGTCTCGATCTGCTGGGACTCGACACCAGGCGGCAGGTCCACGGGAGAGGGCATCAGCGCTTCCAGGTTTCGGCGGAAAGTGTTTCAGGTCCTACCGCCCGGCGCGGGATCATGTCAACGACGAGGACGAGGAGTTCAATGGTGGATTCCACGAGGAGCCCGCGGCGCGGCCGATCCTGGGCTGGCGGGCGGCCGGGCGCGGTGGCGAACGCATCCGGCTCCGGCTGCGTGGGAGGGGTAAAGCTGACCGTTTTGAAATGGAGATCGACGATGCATATCAGATGGGGGGTGCCGGCCGGGCTGGCGGCGGTCGCGCTCGTGACGCGGCCTGCGGGAGCACGTCAACCGGCGGTTCCACTAGCTCGGGCGGCTCGTCGAGCGCGGCGGCGTCCGCGGCCGCGAACTCCTCCGGGACCGCGTTGCGGACGACCACGATCGGCGGGGTGAAGGTCCTCACCGACGCCAAGGGCTTCACGCTCTACTGGTTCGTCCCGGACACGTCCACCAAGTCGAACTGCAACGGGGCATGCGCCGCCATCTGGCCGCCGGTCAAGGGGCCGGCCACGGCGGGCAGCGGCGTGACCGGCAAGCTCGCCACCATCAAGCGCTCCGACGGGTCGACGCAGGCCACCTACGACGGGCATCCGCTGTACACCTACGTGGCGGACACCGCTCCCGGGCAGGCCAAGGGCAACAACATCAACGCGTCCGGCGGCGTCTGGCACGAGGTGACGGTGAGCGGCGCGGCCGCGCCGGCCTCGTCCAGGGCCTCCGGCGGGCGGTGGCGGCTACTGACCGGCGCCCGGACTCCGCGGGTGAGCGGTCAGGCCGGCCGGCCACCGTCGCCGGCGCTGACCGCGCTCAGCGGCCGGTCCTGGCCCAGCTGCGGATCGTGTCGATGCGCGCCTGGATCTGCTCCGCGGTGGCCTGGGGCAGGGCCGGCCCGCCGCAGGCCCGGCGCAGGTCCGCGTGCACCACCGCGTGCGGCTGCCCGGTGCGGTGATGCCAGGCGCCGATCAGGCCGTTGAGCTCCTTGCGCAGGCCGGCCAGCACCTCCCGGCGGACCGGCGCCCCAGGCCCCGCATCCGCCGCGCCGCGGGCGGCCGCACCGTCCGCCGCCGCTTCCGTTTCAGGCGCCGCAACGGGAGCCGCCCACGCTGGAACGCCGCGTCCCGGTCCCGGGGGCTGCGGAGCCAGTGCCGCCGGCCCCGGTGCCGCCAGCCCGGACCCCGGACCGCTGCCTCAGCTGCTCGGCCTGCCGCTTGCGCAGCAGCAGCGCGACCTGCTCCGGATCGAGCAGCCCGGGCAGGCCCAGGAAGTCCTCTTCCGCGGCCGTGGTGCCGAACTCGGTGCCGTCGTAGAGGACCCGGTCGAAGTGCGCGGACGCGTGCAGCGCCTCGAACGGGAGGTCGCCGGCCAGGTCCGGGTGGTCCCGGCGGCGCTGGGCCTCAGCCAGCTCGCGTTCTTCGGCGTCGTCCGGGCGGGCCGCCAGCACGTGATCGCGGGCCGCCTCCAGTTCCGCGGCGTAGCCGAGCAGGACCGGGATGGAGGGCAGGAACACCGAGGCGGTCTCGCCGCGCTGCCGGGCCCGGACGAACCGGCCCACGGCCTGCGCGAAGAACAGCGCCGTGCCCACGCTGGTCGCGTACACGCCGACGGCCAGCCGGGGGATGTCCACTCCCTCGGACACCATCCGGACGGCCACCATCCACCGGTCGGCAGAGTCCGCGAAGGCGCCGATCTTCCGGCTGGCCGCCGGATCGTCGGACAGCACGACGACGGGCCTGGTCCCGCTGATCCGGCGGAGCAGGGCCGCGTAGGCCCGGGCATCCGCGTGATCACCGGCGATGACCAGCCCGCCTGCGTCGGGCATGCCCCGGCGCACCTCGGTCAGCCGGCGGTCCGCGGCCTCGAGGACCCGCTGCACCCATTCGCCCTGCGGGTCCAGTGCGGTCCGCCAGGCCTGGGCGAGCTGCTCGGCGAGCATGGGCGTGCCCAGGGTGCCGGTGATCTCGTCGCCGGCCCGGGTCCGCCAAGCGCATCTCGCCGGAGTAGGCGAGGAAGATGACCGGGCGGACCACGCCGTCGTCGAGGGCCGGGCCGTATCCGTAGACGTAGTCGGACACGCTGCGCCGGCTGCCGTCGGCGTCCGGTGCGTAGCTCACGAACGGGATCGGGTTGGCGTCACTGCGGAACGGGGTGCCGGTCAGGCCCAGCCGCCGCCGCGCGGGCTCGAACGCCTCGCGGACCGCGTCCCCCCAGGAGAGCGCGTCGCCGGCGTGGTGGATCTCGTCGAAGATCACCAGGGTGCGCCGGTTCACGGTGCGCTGCCGGTGCAGGATCGGGTGCGCGGCGACCTGTGCGTAGGTGACCGCCACCCCGGTGAAGTCGGCGGAGGCCCGGCCCTGCGCGTTGCGGTAGGAGGAATCCAGGGAGATGCCGACGTAATGCGCGGCTTGCGCCCACTGGTGCTTCAGGTGCTCGGTGGGGGTGACCACGGTGACCGAGGCGATCTCCCGGCGGGCGAGGAGCTCGGCGGCGATGGTCAGCGCCCAGGCCGTTTTCCCTGCTCCGGGGGTGGCGACGAGCAGGAAGTCGCGCCGGGGCAGGCGGAAATACTCCCAGTAGGCTTCCTTTTGCCAGCTGCGCAGGGACAGGAGCAGATCGGGCCGGACCGGAGCGTCCGGGCGGCTGCCATCCTCTGGGGTGCGGTCGCGGGGGTGCTCACGAGGCCGAAAGGCTACCAGCGGCAGGTGCGCCGGGACCGCCACGGACGCGCGGGCCGCCGGGCCGGGGCCCTATCCGGCGGGACACTCTGGACATCCGGCGACTGGCGGCGGTGCCAGCGCTGCCCCGGTTGGCATATCGTGAGCGTATGGGGAAACTTCTGCTCATCGTGCTCGCGGTGATTGTCGCGTTCATGGTCATCTCACTGGTGATCTCCGCCCTCCACTTCCTGTTCTTCGTGGCTCTGGTGGTGCTGATCGTGCTCGGGGCGCTGCGCCTGACCGGCGGCATGCGGCGGCGCGCGCGCCGGTAACGTGCGCTGGTGCTGGCGTCCGGCGGTGCGCCGGACGCCAGCACACGGCTGTGCCCTGGCCACCGGGAGCCAGGAGGTTCGTTGCGTGACCAGGGGAACGTGCCCGTGCCGCGTTGTCCAGGCCCGGAGGTCTGATGGAGCCATTCGCGCGTGACGCGCTGCCCGGCCGGGTGGTGTTCGGTGCGGGCGCGGCGCGGACCGCGCTGGCCGGCGAGGTCGGCCCGGCTCGGGGTGTCCCGGCTGCTGCTGATCCCCTCGGGAAGTGAGCAGTCAGCCGCCCGGGAACTCACCGCGCCGCTGGCGGACCGGATCGCCGGCACGTTCACCGGGGTCCGGCCGCACGTGCCGGTGGAGGTCGCCGACGCGGCCCGCAAGCAGGCCGCCGCGGTCGGCGCGGACGCGGTGCTCAGCCTGGGCGGGGGGTCGGCCACCGGCACGGCCAAGGCGGTCGCGCTGACCACCGGGCTGCCGGTGATCGCGGTGCCCACCACCTACGCCGGATCCGAGGTCACCCCGGTCTGGGGGCTGACCGAGGGCGACCGCAAGACCACCGGCGTGGATGCCCGGGTGCTGCCCAGGCTGGTGATCTACGACCCGGAGCTGACCGTGTCCCTGCCCGGGCCGGTGTCCGCGGCCAGCGGCCTCAACGCGATGGCGCACTGCGTGGAGGCGTTCTGGGCGCCCGGGCCGCAACCCGGTCAGCTCGCTGGCCGCCGGGGAGGCCATCAGGGTCCTGGCCGCCGCGCTGCCGGCGGTGCTGCGCGACGGCGCTGACCTCGGCGCCCGCGGCGACCTGCTCTACGGGGCGTACCTGGCCGGCACCGCGTTCGCGGTCACCGGCTCCGGCCTGCACCACAAGATCTGCCACATCCTGGGCGGCCGGTACGACCTGCCGCACGCGCAGACCCACGCGATCATGCTGCCCTACGTGCTGGCCTTCAACGCGCCCGGAGCGCCGGACGCGGCCCGCCAGATCGGCCAGGCCCTGGCCGGCGGCTGCGGGCTGGATGCCGGCGTGACCCGGCCGCCGCGCTGCAGCGGCTCGCCGGACAGCTGGGCCTGCCCCGCGGGCTGCGCGAGATCGGGCTCGGTGAGGAACAGATCGCCGAGGCGGCCCGGCTGATCGAGCCGGCGGTGCCCGCGGACAACCCGGTGCCGGCCGGCGCCGCGGCGCTGCAGGCGCTGCTGCGCCGGGCCTGGGCCGGGGATCCGCTGCCGGATGACGCCCAGGCCGCGGGCAGGCGGCGAGGCGGCGGTCACCGCCGAGGTGCTGGCCACCTTCAGCGGCGCGGCCGCGCCGCGCTACCGGGAGGTCATGCAGAGCCTGGTGCGCCACCTGCACGCGTTCGCCCGCGAGGTGCGGCTGACCGAGTCGCGAGTGGCAGCAGGGCATCGACTTCCTGACCCGGGCCGGGCACATCACCGACGACCGGCGGCAAGAGTTCATCCTGCTCTCGGACGTGCTCGGGCTGTCCATGCTGACCGTGGCGATCAACGCCCCGGCGTCGGCGGGAGCCACCGAATCGACGGTGGTCGGCCCGTTCTTCACCGACGAATGCGCCGGAGGTGCCGCTGGGCGGCGATATCGCCGGCGAGGCCAAGGGCCGTCCGTGCTACGTGTCCGGCACGGTCCGCGGTACCGGCGGGGAGCCGGTGCCCGGGGCCCGCATCGAGGTCTGGGAATCGGACGAGGACGGCTTCTACGACGTCCAGTACCCCGACGGCCGGACCGGGGGCCGCGGCTGGCTGCGCAGCGCCCCGGACGGGGACTACCGGTTCTGGTCGGTGCGCCCGGCGCCCTATCCGATTCCTGATGACGGCCCGGTCGGCGACCTGCTCGCCGCGGCGGGCCGGGGCCCGATGCGTCCCGCGCACCTGCACTTCAAGGTGGAGGCGCCCGGGTACCGGACGCTCATCACGCACATCTTCGTCGCCGGTGACCCGTACCTGGACCGGGACGCCGTGTTCGGCGTCAAGGAGAGCCTCATCACCGACTTCGCCGAGCACCCGCCGGGCACCGGACCGGACGGGCGCCGCCTCGACGGCCCGTGGACCAGCGTGGCGTTCGACATCGTCCTCGCCCCCCTGGCGCCCGGCCCCGGGTAACCGGGCCGTGGGCCCGCAGCCGCCCCGTAAGCGGGAATTATCGCGGTGGCACTGGGTACCAGGGACCAGCGGATGGCGGCGGCGACGCAGGCCGCACGCGCAGGCCAAACATCAGGCGGGGAGGCGGGGCGGTATGCCGGTGCGGCACGCGATGCTGGTCATTACCCGGGCGGTCTTCGACATGGTGGAGATCCCGGGCCAGGAGCCGCTCGTGGTGGCCAAGGACACCGGCGACGAGGCGGCCCGCCGGTGGTGGGACGAGCGGGTGCGGGCCGTGGCCGCGGACGTGTTCGAGCGCAACAGCGACGCCTGGGAACGCGAGCTGGCGAACTGGCAGGCGGGCACGGATGTGGCCGTCGGCAAGGAGCGCCTGCACGAGGGCGGCCCCCGGGTGGATGTGGCCCGGATCCGGTTCCCCGACGGCACCGAGACCGTGGTGGATCCGCAGAACGCGCACGACTACGTCACGGAGGAATTCCGGGCCCGCAAACCGCAGCCGACCGTCGCCGCCCAGTTCGCGGAATGGCGGGAGACCGTCCAGGTCGTGGAGCTGCATACCTGGGTCGGCTGGCTGTTCAACGGCGCCGAGCACATGCCCGTGGACCTGGGCCTGCCGGTGTCCCAGTTCGGTTACCCGATCCGGGAGGTACTGGGCTGCCTCGACCGGCTGTCCCTGGACGGCTGGCAGATCGTGCATGTCTCCGAGGACCGGTCCGCGAGCCTGGATGGCCGGGGCGCCTACCCGGACGCCGAGATGGCGGCCGAACCGGGCATCAGCACGGCGCGTTATCTGCTGCGCCGGCCCGATTAAGAGCCGGGCCGGCCGCCGGGAACCAGCCGGGGCTCGAGCTCGGGCGGCAGGTCCAGCTCCCGGCCAGGTTGGTCAGGCTTTCCCGCACGGCGGCCGTCAGCGGGTCGCCCGGCGGCAGGATCCGCTCGCACCGGGACAGCGTGTCACGGAGCAGGGTCAGCGCGTCGGTCAGCCGTCCCACCGAGTAGTAGGCACTGGCCAGGTTGGCGCAGCGGGCCAGGGTGTCGGGATGATCCGGGCCGGCGACGCGCTGGTAGCTGTCACAGGCCTGCTCGTACAAGTGGACCGCGGACGCCATCTTGCCCGCCGAATGGTAGGCGGAGCCGAGGTTGCCGCGGGCGGCGATCGTGTCCAGGTGGTCCGGGCCGAGGACCCGCTCCCGGTCCGCCAGCACCTTCTTGTAGTGCGAGGTCGCGTCCTTGAGCTTGCCGTCGGCCAGATAGGTGTCGGCCAGCTTCTGCCGGGTGCTCAGCGTGTCCGGATGCCGGGCGCCCTGGACCCGCTCCCGGTCGGTCAGCGTGCGCCGGTAGAGCCGGATCGCGTCGGACAGGCGTCCCGCGGCCCGGTAGGCGGCCGCGAGTTCCTCACGGGCGCTGATCGTGTCGGGATGATCCGGCCCCAGGACCCGGTCGTAGTCACCCACCGCGCCCTCCAGCACGGTGACGGCCTCGGCGGGCTGGCCGGCGGCGATCAGGGCCTGGCCGAGATCCCGCCGGGCCGCGACGGTGCCGGGATGGCCCGCGCCCAGCGCCGCGACCCGGCTGGCCAGCACCCGCTGGAACCAGGCCACGGCCTCGGCGGCCTGGCCGGCCGCCAGGTACGCGTCGGCCAGCCGCTCGTCGATCACCTTGGTATCCGGGTGGCCGGGCCCGAGGATGGCCTCGCTGGCCGCGGCGAGCTCGCGCCAGTACGCGACGGCCGAGCCGGTCAGCCGGGCCCGGACCAGGCTCTGCCCGGCGCGCAGCAGCAGCGGGTGGCAGCCGTCGGCCAGCAGCATGGTCCCCGCGTGCTGCTGCAGGCTGGCGGTGCAGGACCGGAGCATCGCGCCGAGCCAGGGCGGTTCCTCCGCGGGCCACACCTCGACCAGCGCGTCGGCCGCGGCCCGCACCGCCCGGTCACGCATGGCGTCCGGCATGACCGCGCGGATCGCCGCCTGGATCACCGGGCTCATCCGGACTGCCGGCTGGTGACGCAGACCGGTCGAGGGCCAGCAACGCCGTCCGCTCCAGGATGGGCAGGGTATTCCAGGCCAGCTCGCGGGCGGCGGGCGTGGCGGCGCCATCCGAGGCGAGGTAGGCGCCGGCGGCCGGGGTGCTGAACACCGTGGCGGGCATCCCGTGGCCGTCCAGCAGCGCGGCCAGGGCCAGGACCGGCTGGGCTGCCCCCCCGGCGGCCAGGCGGTCGGCCTGCTCGACGGAGAACAGCCAGCTGACCGCGGCGGCGGGCGGCTTGCTGCCCGCGGTCGTGGCCAGCTGGTCCCGCCGGGCCGTGAAGTAGCCCTGGTAATCCCGGCAGGACAGCGAGGACGTGGCGATGACGCCGCTGGCCTGGGCGAGCGCCATGGGCTCGCAGCCGAGGTCCTCGACGAGGTCGATCGCCCCGAGCCGCTGGTCCGGGTCGGCGGTCAGGCGGCCCATCAGGTAGCTCAGCGCCTCCCGGGAGCTGAACGCCCCGACCTGGAGGACCAGGGCCCGGTGCTCGGCGGGCAGCACCGCCGGGCTGGTCGCGGTGATCAGGACCTGGCCCGCCGGCCCGGCTGGCCACAGCCCGGTCAGATCGGCCGCGCCGGTCAGGTCGTCGAGCACCACCAGCCAGCGCCGCCGGGTCTCGCCCAGCCAGCTCACGAGGCGCTCGGCGATGGCCTCGGCGTCGGCGCTGGGGTCGGTGCCCAGCGCGGCCTCCGCGGCCTCCGCGTACCCGGCCAGCACGGAGGCCCGGCTGGTGGCGGACACCCAGACCATCAGGTCCACCTCACGGGACCGCCAGAGGGACTCGGCGAAGAACGCCGCGAGCTGGGTCTTGCCGCACGATCCCAGCCAGTCCCGCGATCCCGGGCCGCCGCCGCGGCCGGGCACCAGCACGACCGCGGTGCCCGGGACCAGCGCAGCGCCGAGCCGGGGTGCGCTCTCCGGCCTGGTGCTGAACCCATCCGCGAGCGGCGGCACCACTCCCGAGCGGACCGGCCACAGTGCCTGGCCGTCCGGCGACTCGGCCGGCCCGCCGGCCGGTACCTGGCTGATCAACCCGCTACCCCTGCTCTGCGGCCTGGCCGGCCGCTAGACGCGATCATCCGTGATATCACTGGCGCCCCGCAACGCCTACACCAGGGGCGGGGCCGCGGGAGCCGCCCGGATCCCGCTAGCCCTCGTCGGGCGTGCTGGCCAGGACGTGCTCGACCAGGGTGATCAGGACGTTCTTGACCGAGTCCGGCTGGCGGGCGTCGCAGAGCACCACCGGGACCCGCGGGCTCGAGGTCGAGCGCGGCGCGGACCTCGGCGGGGTCGTAGCGGTGCGCGCCGTCGAAGCAGTTGATGGCGACGACGAACGGCCAGCCCGCCGTTTCTCGAAGTAGTCGACGGACGGGAAGCAGTCGGCCAGGCGGCGGGTGTCGGCCAGCACCACGGCGCCGAGCGCCCCGTAGGACAGGTCGTCCCACATGAACCAGAAGCGGTCCTGGCCGGGCGTGCCGAAGAGGTAGAGCACCCGGCGGCCGCCGAGGGTGATGCGGCCGAAGTCCATCGCGACGGTGGTCGTGGTCTTGTTCTCCACGCCCTGCCAGGTCGTCGTGGCTCACGCCCGCGCTGGTCAGGGCTTCCTCGGTGCGCAGCGGCCGGACCTCGCTGATCGCGCCGACCAGCGTGGTCTTGCCCGCGCCGAACCCGCCCGCAATGAGGATCTTGAACGCCGCGAGCGGCGCCGTCCGGGCCGGGATCAGAGGGCCCGGAGCCCATGCAGCACCTCCCTGCAGCAGCTCGGCGCTGGGCTGCTGGCCGGCGGGCCGGCCCGGCAGCACCTTGATCCGGCCCTGCTGGATGAGGTCGGCGAGCAGCACCCGGACCACGCCGAGCGGCAGCCCGGTGTCGGAGGCGACGTCGGCCACGGTGGCCGGGCGCCGGCACAGGTTCAGGATCCGCCGGTGCTCGGGACTGAGCCCGAGCTGGTCGGCGGGCTCAGCCGGGCGGCCGGAGTCCACGATCGACCGCGATCAGGTCGAGCACCTCGCCGTCGGCCGGCTCGGTCCGGCCGCCGGTCACGCGCGTAGGGGCGCACGACCGGGTCAGAGTCCCGGTCGACCCACTTGCCGCCCGCGCCCATCGCGGACTCAGTCCACCGTGATGTGGCTGGCCGGGAACCGGGGCCGGGCGGCCAGGTGGGGTCCGGCCCGCTTCACCAGCATCGCCATCTCGTAGGCGACAAGGCCGGCGTCGGCGCTCGCTGGGCACAGGACGGCCAGGCAGCTGCCGTGACCGGCGGCGGTGACGAACAGCAGGGCCTGCTCCAGCTCGATGATGGTCTGGCGTACCTCGCCGACCCCGAAGTGCTGGCCCGCGCCCCTGGCCAGGCTCTGCACCCCGGCCGCGAGCGCGGACAGCCGCTCGGCGTCATCCCGGCGCAGGCCCGTGGATGCGGCGATGGCCAGCCCGTCCCGGGACAGGATCACGGCCTTGCGGAAATGCTCCACCCGGCTCGCGAGGTCGTCGAGCAGCCAGCCCAGGT
>CAVUKT010000020.1:0-54538 GCA_963742055.1 uncultured Actinomycetes bacterium
GAGGGATAGCCTCGTGCCGCACACCGCCGGGCCGCACAACCCAGAACCGCAAACCCAAGCCCAACGCCTGCCCGGGCATCTCCCGCTGCCTTGCTAGGGGAATTCACTGGCCAGGATCGTGGGTGCGGAGCACGTGCTCGGAGGGCGGCCCGGCTGCGGGGTACGCGGTGGACTGGACCGGCCGGTTCCGGGGCGACCCGCGGCCGTGGTGCGGCCGCGGGACACCGGGAGGTGGCCGCCGTGCTGGGGCTGTGCCCCGAGGCGGGCGTGCCGGTGGTCCCGCAGGGCGGGAACACCGGGCTGGTCGGCGGCGGGGTCCCGAAGCACGGCGAGATGGTGCTCAGCCTGGCCCGGCTGGACCGGCTGGGACCGGTGGACCCGGACGCGGCGCAGGTCACCGCCGGGGCCGGGGTGACCCTGCAGCGGGTCGCGGACGCCGACCCGGCCTGGACCTGGGCGTCCTGATCGCCAGCAGGGGCAGCGCCACGGTCGGCGGCGCGATCGCGACCAACGCGGGCGGGCTGCGGGTGCTGCGCTACGGGCCGATGCGCGCCCAGGTGCGCGGCATCGAGGCGGTGCTCTCCGACGGCACCGTGGTGTCGCACCTGGCCGGGCTGGTGAAGGACAACACCGGGTACGACTACCCGGCGCTGCTGGCCGGCTCGGAGGGCACACTGGCCGTGATCACCGCGGCCCGGCTCCGGCTCGTGCCCCGGCCCGGGACTGCGTCACGGTGATCGTCGGGCTGGACGGCCCCGGCGAGCTGCACGCGCTGGCCCGGCGGCCGCCCACCGTGCCCGGCCTGCTCTCGGCCGAGTTCTTCACCAAGGCGGGGCTGGACGTCCTGGCCGAGCACGCCGGCCTGGCGCCGCCGCTGGCCGGCCCCGGCGTACCTGCTGCTGGAGGCGGGCGGGCCGGGCGCGCTCGAGGACCTGGCCGTGGTGGCCGGCGACCGGCCGGTAGCGGTGGCGCAGTCGGCGGCGGACCGGGCCCGGCTGTGGGCCTACCGGGAGCGCCATCCGGAGGCGGCGGGCTTCCTCGGCGCGCCGCTCAAGCTCGACGTCTCCGTGCCCGCCGCGCACTGGGCCGGCTGGCCACCGAGGTCGGCCGCGCGTGGTGGCCGGCGGCGGACCCGGGCGCGCAAGTGATCACCTACGGCCACGTCGCGGACGGAAACCTGCACGTCAACGTCGTCCCGGCGGCCCCCGCGGACGGCCGGCACGAGGACGCGGTGTTCGGGTTCGTGGCCTCGCTGGGCGGCTCGATCTCGGCCGAGCACGGCATCGGCGCGCTGAAGGCCCGCTGGCTGCCGCTGGCCCGTTCCGCCGCGGAGCGGGACGCTGTTCGCCCGGATCCGGCGGCGTTCGACCCGGCCGGCACACTCAACCCGCACGTGCTCCCCCGCTGAACCGTGCGCCTCCCCCGATCCGCGTCGGCCAGCGGGCCAGCCCTCACGCGTGGACCCCCGCATCCGGGCTCTCCCACGCGGTCCTCCCGCATCGCGAACCCCCCCCCCCCCCCCCCCCCCTCGCGTCGCACCATCTCCCAGCCAGCGCGGCGACCACGCCCGCTGACCGGATCAGACCCGTCTCCGCCGGGACGCCCCGGCCAGGCCCCGGTCTGGCGGCCCGGACAGGCTGGGGAAGCGGAGCGTCTCTCGCGGTCCTGGGCCCCGGGTAGCTAAGGGCCGGTTCGGCCGCCCGGCTGGCCGCGCATGTCCGACTGAGCAGGAACCACCCCGGTGGATACGGCGTGGCCACCATCGTGGGATCGTGATCATCGTGCTCATTGTCCTGCTGCTGCGGCGCGGCTAGAGTCTTGCGCCCCGGTCCCGGCTCCCGGGACCGGGATCCGCGGGCAGGCGATCCTGCGGGGAGCCGGTAAGGTGACCGGCACTCATGCCTGCCGAGACGCCTCTGCTCACCCGCTCCGCCCTGGCTGTCGCTCCGCCGTGGCCGCCCGGCTGCGCTCGGCCGGCTGTGTTTCGCCGAGGACGAGGCGCGGCTGCTCATCGCGGCCGCCCGGACCCAGGCTGAGCTGGCCGCCATGGAGCGAGCGGATGGCCGCGGGCCAGCCGCTGGAGCACGTGCTGGGCTGGGCTGAGTTCTGCGGGCTGCGGGTCGCCGTGGACCCGGCCGTGTTCGTGCCCCGCCGCCGCACCGAGTTCCTGATCGGCCAGGCCGTCGCGCTCGGCCCGGCCCGCGGCCGATGATCGTGGACCTGTGCTGCGGTTCTGGCGCGCTGGGCGTAGCGCTGGCCGCGGCCGTGCCCGGGCCGGGGTGCACGCCGCCGACGTCGACCCGGCCGCGGTGCGCTGCGCCCGGCGTAACGTGGCCGCGGCGGGCGGCCAGGTCTACCAGGGCGACCTGTACGGCCCGCTGCCCGCCGGGCTGCGCGGCCGGGTCGATGTGCTGCTGGCCAACGTGCCCTACGTGCCCACCGGCGACGTCGCGCTGCTGCCCGCGGAAGCCCGCGACCACGAGGCACGGGTGGCCCTGGACGGCGGCGCGGACGGCCTGGACGTGCTGCGCCGGGTGGCCGCGGTGGCCCGCGGTGGCTGGCCCCGGGCGGCCACCTGCTGACCGAGATCAGCGATCGCCAGGCGGCCGCGGCCACCGCCGCGGTCGGCCGCCGGGCTGACCGCGCGCTGGCCAGGTCGGACGGAGCAGGGCGCCACCGTGCTCGTCGCGGCCCGCCCCGCCGAGCAGGATCGCGGCGGCGCGATGGCCGGGATTCGCGCCCTGGCCGCCGGACCGCCGGCCAGCATCCAGCCCGGTCACCAGCCAGCCGCCGCTGGCTGTGAACGCACTGGCGCGAGCGTCACTGGCGGCACCCGGACGAGCAACCCGAGGCCGCGACCGGTGCTCGCCGGCGCGGGCGGCCTAGCGCTGAAGCAGGCCTCGCGGTCACCGGGGTGCCGGGCGGGCTATACGGCGGGCCGCGTCTCCGGTGGACCTAGGTACACCCTCATTCTGGGGGGCCAGGCACACTGCCGACGGGCCGCCGGCCCGGCACACTGGCAGAGGGGCATCCGGCCAGCCGAGGGAGACCCGTGATGAGCAGCGGAACGCCACGCCTGTCCGGCCCCGGATCCCCGTCCTTCCGGGGCTGGCTCCGGGCCGGCCTCACCGCTACCGGACGCGGCCTCGGGTTCTGCGTCCTGGCCGCGGCCGGGGCCGGGCTGCTGCTGGCTCTGGCCGCGCCGCTGTTTCTGCTGCTCTTCATCGCCGGGCGGTCTGGGCAGAGCTCTCCGAGCGTGGCAGCGGTGCCGAAGAGCGCCTCGGCCGCCGCTTCGGCCACGGGCGGGGTCATCACCAGCCAGGGCGCCCCGGGGCCGTCATCGGGCCCGCATCTGATCCTCGCGGCGGTGGCCCTGCTGGTCCTGGTGGCGGTGTGGCTCTTGCTGCTCCCCCGCCTCGTGCTGGCCATCAGGCTGCTGGCCCGGGTGACCCGGCGGCTGGTGGCCGACTGGTGCGGGATCCGTATCGCGGAGCCGTCCCTGCCCTCGCGCGCCGCCGGCGGCCGGGGCTATTTCCAGCGGCTCCGCTCGCTGCTCGCCGACCCCGCGGCCGCACGTGAGCTGCTCTGGCTGGTCATCAGCGCCTGCGGCGGTGGATACTGGCCGTCGCTGCCCGCCGGGCTGATCGCGGTGCGGCCTGACCGGGTTCCTGCGGGCGCCGATTCACTCACACTTCGCGCTCGTGGCACCCGGGCTCACGGCCAGCACCGCCGCTGGTCCACCTGCGCGCGGGCATCGCGCTGACCGCGCTGGGCTCGGCCGCCGCTCCCTGGCTGCTGGCGGGCTACGGGGTGCTGGCCCGGGCGATGCTGGCCCCGGCCGGGCCGGCCGAGCTGGTCCAGCGGGTCCGGCACCTGGCCGAGACCCGTTCGGAGGCCATCGACACCGGCGCCGCGGAGATGCGCCGGATCGAGCGGGACCTGCACGACGGGGCGCAGGCCCGGCTGGTGGCCATGGGCATGACCCTGGACGCCGCCGGGCAGCTGATCGACTCCAACCCGGCCGCCGCGCGGGCCCTGCTGCTGGAAGCCCGCGATACGTCGGCGAGGGCCCTGGCCGAGCTGCGGGACCTGGTCCGGGGCATCCACCCGCCGGTGCTGGCCGACCGCGGCCTGGCGACGCGGTCCGCGCGCTGGCCCTGGACTCGCCCGCTGCGCGCCCGGCTGGCCAGCGACCTGCCCGGCCGCCTGCCCGCCCCGGTCGAGTCGGCCGCCTACTTCGCGGTCAGCGAGCTGCTGGCCAACGTGTCCAAGCACGCCGGAGCCAGCCCAGACCTGGATGGACATCCGGTACGCCGACGGGATGCTGCGGGTCGGCGTCAGTGACAATGGCCGGGGCGGCGCCGACCCGGCCCGCGGCACCGGGTTGCGCGGCATCGAGCGCCGGGTCGCCGCGTTCGACGGCGTGCTCGCGGTGCACAGCCCGCCCGGCGGCCCCACCGCGGTGACCATGGAGATCCCGTGCGCATTGTCATCGCTGAAGACCTCTTCCTGCTGAGGGACGGGCTGGCCCGGATGCTCGAGGCGCACGGCTTCGAGATCAGCGCGGCCGTGGACAACGGGGCCGACCTGCTCGCCGCCGTGACCTCCGACCCGGCCGGATCTGGCCGTGGTGGACGTCCGGCTGCCGCCGAGCTTCACCGACGAGGGCCTGCGGGCCGCGCTGGCCGCCCGGCGCGCCGTGCCCGGGCTGCCGGTTCTGGTGCTGTCCCAGTACGTCGAGCAGCTGTACGCCCGCGAGCTGCTGGCCGGCGGCAGCGGCGGCATCGGCTACCTGCTCAAGGACCGGGTGTTCGACAGCAGCGCAGTTCGTGGACGCGGTACGCCGGGTGGCCGCGGGCGGGACCGCGATGGACCCGGAGGTCATCGACCGCTTGCTGTTCCGCAACTCCGGCGACAACGCCATCGGCGCGCTCAGCCCGCGGGAACGCGAAGTGCTCGGCCTGATGGCCGAGGGCCGCACCAACGCCGCGATCGCGCCAGCGGCTCGTGATCACCGAGCGGGCTGTGGCCAAGCACACGGCGTCGATCTTCCTCCGGCTGGGCCTGCAGCCGTCCGACGACGACAACCGGCGGGTGCTGGCCGTGCTCGCCTATCTGTCGGCCGACCAGCCCGCGGCCCAGCAGTAGCCGGCCGCGCGAGAGCCGAGCTCGCCCGGGCGGGCCGCTGAGTGTCAGACCCGGCTGAGTGTCAGACCTGGCTGAGAGCATGGCCAGCATGCAGCCTGGATCATTCACCATCACCCCGAGCGGGCCGTTCTCGCTCGCCGAGGCGGCCACGTTCGGGTTCGGCCAGCGGGCGGGCGGCAGCTGGGACGGGGTCATGCGGCTGGCCTTCTGCCTGGACGGCTATGCGGACCAGGTGGGGGTGGAGGTCCGGCAGGACGAGGCGGGCCAGCCGGCGGGACGGCACGGGCCCGCGGGACGAGGCAGGTACCGTGCGCTGCGTGGTCCACGGGCCCGCAGGCGCCGACCTGGGCCAGGTACGCGACCAGGTCGCGCGGGTGCTGTCCCTCGACCACGACGGCCGGGAGTTCAGCCGCGTCGGGGAGCGCGACCCCGTCATCGGGCGCCTTCAGGCGGCGGCTCCCGGGCTGCGGCCCCCGCTGTTCTACTCCCCGTACGAGGCAGCGGCCTGGTGCGTGCTGAGCGCCCGGCGGCCGGCCCGGCAGATGATGCAGGCGCGGGACCGGCTGAGCCGTGCGCACGGGCAGGTCTTCGACCTGGCCGGTGAGCAGGTGGCCGCGCTGCCCACCCCGGACCAGCTGCTGGCTATCGACTCGTTCCCGGGTATCCCCGCCGACCGGATGCCCCGGCTGCACGGGGTGGCGCGGGCGGCCCTCGACGGCCGGCTGGACGCCGCGCGGCTGCTGGATCAGGGCCCGGAGCGGGCCATGGCCGGCCTGCAGGCGCTCGACGGCATCGGCCCGTTCTACAGCTCGCTGATCGTGATCCGCGGCACCGGGTTCACCGACGTGCTGCCGGTCAACGAGCCCCGGGCGCTGGACCTGGCCGGGCGGCTGTACCAGCTGGGCGCGCCCCCGTCAGAAGCCGAGTTCCGGAGGCTGGCCCAGCCGTGGAAGCCGCTGCGCACCTGGGCCGCGGTGCTCATCCGGGCCGCGGCGGCCCGGCTGCTGGGCGAGGCCGGGGCGGGGCAGGCGGGGGCACCGGCCGGCGTTCGCTAGCCTGAGGAGCGGTCCCGGCGGATCCGCCGATGAACCCGGTGGCGCGGAGGGAGACCCCGTTGGCGATCGCGGCCCTGGTCTTGTGGGTACTGACTGCCGGGGCAGGCCTGGTCCTGTTCATCACGGGCAGCGCGGCCAGGCGCACCGGCGGCGAGCAGGCCCCCGGACCAGCAGGCCGGTCCCCGCCGCGGCGTCCGCGGTGACGGTGCCCCCGGGCAGACTCGGCGGCGCGGCCCGTGGCACCACCCCGGGCGCCGGGAGCCGGCCGCGCCGAGCCGCCGCCCATCCCCCGGGTCAAGGTCCACGCCAAGCCCGGCGAGCACCCGCTGCTCGAGTTCAGCCACCCCGCTCTCGGCCTCATCGGGATGGGCTTGTGGTTCGTGTACGTGGGCACCCGCCACGCGCCGCTGGCCTGGGCCTCGTTCGGCATCCTGGTGGCCGCCATCGCCGCCGGGCTGAGCTGGCTGGCCCGTAACCGGCTGGCCGCCCGGCGCGGCGAGCGGCAGGCCCGGGCCAGCTTCCCGCCCAGGCTGATCCTCCTGCACGGGCTGACCGCCACCGCCACGTTCGCGCTCGCCGTGCTCACCGCGCTGGCCGCCAGCCACATCTGAGCCCGCCCAGAGCCAGTTGTTCGCTGCGAGTCCGGGTCTGCCGCAACCGTGCGCTTGAAACCGCTGCCGGATCAGCGTTTTCAGCACACAGTCGGCCATGAAGATCGTTAGTGAGGAGGAGAGTGCGCTGGCTGCCGGGGGCGGATTACGCGGCGTGGAGGCTGCGGCTCAGAGGCGCAGGCCGGCCGTCTGCGGACCGAACAGGGCCAGCGCCAGGGCCACCGCCGACTACCACGGTGACCGCGAGAGCGATGACCAGCAGGCGGCCCGGGCGGGCGCCCGCCCGGCCCGGCACCCCCGCCAGCCGGCCCACTCCCCAGACCAGGGCGCTGAGGGCCAGGACCACGAACCCGGCGGCCAGGTCGCGCTTCAGGATGACCCCGCCGATCGCGGCGAACGAGAGCGCGGTGCGGGTCCAGGCCAGCCGGGTCCGGGCCCGGGCCAGCCCGGGATCGTCCGGCTCCGCCCCGCCCGGCCCGGCTCATCGCGCCACTCAGCCGGAAACCAGCGCCAGCACGGCCGCGGCCAGCGCGACCAGCCCGATGATGATGGCCAGGAACAGCGGGAGCCGGGAATGACGCGGTGGGTCGCCCCGGCGCAACGCCCGCTGGTTGGCGTCCCACTCGAGGTAGCTGAACACGGCGACGACCGCGCCGAGCAGGATCAGCGGGACCCCGATGGCATGCCGGCCCCAGCGGATCCCGTGGAACGGCGGCAGCAGCTGGACGATGGCCAGTCCCGCCGCCACCAGGGCCAGGGCGGTGCGGATCCAGGCCAGGAAGGTCCGCTCGTTGGCAAAGGTGAACCGGGCATCGGGCTCAATGCCCGGCGCGTCCGCCGCCGGCGGCACCGGCGGTCCGGCGGGCGGGCGGGCGGGGTTCGCGGGGCCGCTGGCGTCCGTCGGCGTCTCCTTTCCGGCGGGGATGCGGGGCACGTTTCCCACATCATCCTCCGCGTGTGTGACCAGGACATGGCCGGATGCCTGACTCCGGCGTCATGGACGGCGGTGCCGCTAACTCGCGGGCGGGCCCCAGAAGTTGGAAAATAGCTGAATGGTAGCTCGTAGAGTTCTCCAGCAGATTCTGCTGGTAGGCGCGCTCGCCGCAGGCCTCGCCGCCTGCTCGAGTGGCAGCAATAGCTCCAGCTCAGGGGCCAGCTCGAGTCCGAGCTCGGCACCGTCCTCGTCCGCACCGCCTCGTCCGCACCGCCTCCTCGGCCAGTCCCGCCAGCAGTTCCGGCGCCGCGTCCACGATCGCCGCGAACTGGGCCGCGTTCTTCAACGCGAAGACCCCCGTGGCCAAGCGGGTCAGCCTGCTCCAGGACGGGCAGACGTTCCAGTCCATCATCAAGTCCCAGGCCGGCTCCGGCCTGGCCGCTTCGGCCACCGCCAAGGTCACCAAGGTGACCATGGTCTCCTCGACGCAGGCCAAGGTGACCTACTCGATCCTGATCGGCGGCCAGTCCGCGCTGGCCCACCAGGCCGGCGTCGCCGTCTTCCAGGACGGCACCTGGAAGGTCGGGCTGGCCAGCTTCTGCGGGCTGCTGGCCCTGGAAAACGGCGGCAAGACGTCGGGGCTCCCGGCGGCGTGCAAGTCCGCGGCCTATCAGATGGTCCGCTCGGTAGGCGCGCCCGCCGAGCGGGCCCCTGCGCCACTGCCACGGAAGCCGCGGCGCTCGCCCTGGCCGTGCTCACCCTGGTGCTGTTCCTGACCTTCCTCGACAACACGATCGTCAGCGTGGCGCTCGGCAGCGTGCAGGCCGAACTGCACGCCGGGCGTCAGCGCGCTGCAGTGGGTGGTCAGCGCGTACGCGCTGACGTTCGCCGGCGCCATGCTGGCCTTCGGCATGGTCGGCGACGAGTTCGGGCGCAAGCGGGTCATGCTGATCGGGGTGGGCATCTTCTGCGCCGGATCGGTCCTGGCCGCGCTGGCCCCGAACATCGGCCTGGTCATCGCCGGGCGGGCCGTCATGGGCTTCGGCGCGGCGGCCAGCGAACCCGGCACCCTGTCCATGCTGCGGCACCTGTACACCGAGGAGCGCAGCCGGACCAGGGCGGTGGCGGTCTGGGCGGCGGTGTCCGGGCTGGCCCTCGCGCTCGGCCCGGTCATCGGCGGGGCCCTGGTCGGCGCGTGGAACTGGCGCGGGATCTTCTGGTTCAACGTGGCCTTCGGGCTGGCCGCCCTGGTGGCCGGGCTGATCGTGCTCCCGGAGAACGCCGACCCGGACGCGCACCGGGTGGACATCCCCGGGACGGTGCTGGGCGCCGCGGCCCTGACCGCGCTGATCTTCGGGGTGATCCGGGGGGAGAACGCCGGCTTCGACCTCCGCCAGCGTGCTCATCCTGCTGGGCCTGAGCGCGCTGGCCGCGGTGGCGTTCTTCTGGTGGGAGAGCCGGGCCGCTCATCCCCTGCTGGACCTGCGGTTCCTGCGGGTGCCCGCAGTTCCTGACGGCCAACGTGGTCGCGTTCTGCGCGTACTTCGCGACGTTCGCGGTCTTCTTCTTCACCGCCCTCTACCTCGAAGAGGTGGTCGGCGACACCGGCTACCAGATCGCGCTGCTCTTCCTGCCGATGACCGCGTTGATGATCGTCGCGTCCCTGCTCGCCGGGCGGTGGACCGACCCGGCCGCGCCGCGCTGGTCGATCTTCCTCGGGTGCCTGATGTTCGGGGCCGGGCTGCTGCTCACCACGCTCACGCTGAACCCGCATCCCGCGTACCTGCCGCTCGCCTGCGGCCCTCGCGCTGACCGGCCTGGGCATCGGCGCCACCGTGGTCCCGATCACCTCGGCGGCCCTGTCCGCGGTCCCGCCGGCCCGGTCCGGCATGGCCGCCTCGGCCACCAACACCAGCCGGGAGATCGGCGCCGTGATCGGCGTGGCGGTCCTGGGCGCGCTGGTCAACGCGCAGTTGCGGTCCAGCCTGACCGGCAGGCTGAAGCACCTGGGCATCCCGGCTAACTTCCAGTCGATCGTCATCCACGCGGTCGAGACCGGCGGCGTTCCCTCCAGCGGGAACACCAAGGGCGCGGGTGGCGCGGCCGGGGCAGGCCAGGGCACGCTGGTCCAGGAGGTCATTCACGCGGCGTACAGTGCGTTCTACGCGGGACTGCATGCCGCACTCCTGCTCTCGGCCTTCCTGGTGCTGGCCGCCGGGCTCTTCTCGTTCGTGCTCCTGGGCCGCCGGGCCCGCCGGGCCTGAGCGGTCGGGGCCGGGCCGGAGCCCAGGGCAGATTGGCGGGTGGCGACCGTGGTTACTGCGGCCCCCACGGCCCACAGCGGCGCGCTGGGTCTCGCCACCCTGCTGAGCTGGATTTTCACCGCAAGCATCGGGGCGTACATGCTCCGGTCCCTGGTCAGCCACGGTGCCCTGCGCCGGCAGCGCTCGGTCCGGGACGGCCTGTCCCCCCGGGTCCTGTACGGGCATTTCAGCCTGGCCCTCTCCGGCCTGGTGGTCTGGGCCGCCTTCCTGGCCACCGGCTGGGGCCCGCTGACCTGGGTGGCGGTAGCCCTGCTGACCCCCGCGATCGGGCTGGGCATCTGCACGGTGACGTTGTGGACCCCGTATCCCCGCCCGCCCGGCGAGCCAGCCCAGGCCGCGGGGCCCGGCCACCCCGCGGACGGTAGTCAGCGCGCGGGCCTGTTCGCGCCGCCCGCCCACGACGCCGTGCGCGGCCGGCTCACGGACGCGACCCTGGCCCGCGCGCTCACCGACGAGGTCCTGGCCGCCCGGCTCATCGACGAGGTGATCGCCAACCTGCCCGAAGGCACGCCGCGGCGGCCCCGCAAGCCCCGGGTCTACCCGGCGGCAGTCATCCCGTTCGGGCACGGGCTCGCGGCCCTGGCCACGTTCACCCTGGCCGTGGTCACCGCCGTCGGCACCCGCTGAGCCCTCCGCGGGCCAGCCGGGACGTCTCCGGGCGCAGCTGGCCGCCCCTGCTGCGTTCGCGGAGCGGCGTGCGCGGGGAAGCAGTTCCTCATGAACCTGTCCGAAATCCGCGAACTCGTCCACGTCGGGCGGCCCGACGCCCCGTACGGCGCGCGGGCGCTGGCCCGCTGCCTCAGCATCAGCGACCTGCGCCGCCTGGCCCGGCGGCGGCTGCCCGCCGCCGCGCTCGGTTATCTCGAAGGCGGCGGCGAGGACGAGTGGACGATGCACCGCAACCGCGAGGCGTTCGGGCAGGTGGAACTGGTCCCCCGGGTGCTGCGGGCCGTGAGCCAGCCGGCCACGGCCACGACGGTCCTGGGCACGCCCATGCCGCTGCCGTTCGCACTGTCCCCCATCGGCGCGCCGCGGATGTTCCACCACGAAGGCGAGCTCGCGGTGGCCCGTGCGGCCCGGCGTGCGGGGCTGCCCTACGGGATCTCGACCCTCGCGACGCAGCCGCTCGAGGCGATCGCCGACGAGGCCCAGGGCAGCCCGCTGTGGTTCCAGCTCTATCTCTGGGGCGACCGGTCCGCGGCCAGGAAGCTGGTCGCGCAGGCCCGGGCGGCCGGCTACCGGGCCCTGCTGCTGACCGTCGACACCTCGGTGCGGTCGAACCGGGAACGCGAACTGCGGCACGGCATCGTGCTGCCCAACCCGGAACTGACGCTGCGCACGGTCGCTCAACGGCGCCCTTCACCCGGCCTGGGCCTGGCACTTCCTGTCGTCACCGGCCCTGGGCTTCCCCAACCTGTCCACCAGCGGGCTCACCTCGCGGCAGCGGCTCGCGGAGATGTTCGACGGCACGGTGGGCTGGGCGGACCTGGACTGGATCCGCCAGGAGTGGGATGGCCCCATCGCCCTGAAGGGCGTGCTGAGCGAGGATGACGCCCGCCGGGCCGCCGACGAGGGAGTGGACGCGGTCATCGTCTCCAACCACGGCGGCCGTCAGCAGGACCATGTGCCCGCCGCCCTGGAGGTCCTGCCGGGCATCGCCGACGCCGTCGGGGACCGGGTGGAGGTGCTCTTCGACTCGGGGATCCGGCGGGGCAGCGACATCGTCACCGCCCTGGCGCTCGGCGCCCGGGCGGTCCTGGTCGGCCGGGCTCACCTCTACGGTCTCGCGGCGGCCGGGGAGGCCGGCGTCCGGCACGCCATCGACATCCTCGCGGGCGAAGTGCGCACCACCATGGCCCTGTGCGGCGCCGCCACGCTGGCGGACCTCGACCGCTCCCTGGTCCGGGCCGCCCGCCCGGCCCGACGCCCGGAACCGCCTGCAGTAGCCGATCTCCACTCTGGCGGTTCTTCGCGCGCCACCCCCGCCCGGGCCGCTGAGGGCCCGGCTCTCCCGCGACCGGCCGGCCGCGCCAGCGCCCGGGCGCGCCGGTCCAGGCTTACCTCTCCGTTACGGCTTTACCGATACAGTCTTTATCGATAAAGTGAGGCCGTGAGCGGTACGGAGCAGGGACGGGCGCGGGTGACGCTGGCGGAGGTGGCATCCCGGTGCGGGGTGAGCCGGATGACGGTGTCCAACGCCTACAACCGCCCCGACCAGCTGTCGGCGGAGCTGCGCCAGCGGGTGCTGGCGACGGCGGAAGAGCTGGGCTACGGCGGCCCCAGCGCGGCCGGGCGGGCGCTGAAGAGGGGCCGCAGTGATGTGCTCGGGGTGCTGCTCACCGAGGCGCTGCCGTACGCGTTCGGGGATCCGGGCACGGTCTCGTTCCTGCACGGGGTGACCGCCGAGACGGCCGCGGCCGGTCTCGCGCTCCAGCTCATCCCCGCCCCCGCCGGGACCGCGGAGCGGCTGGTCCGGGACGCCGCGGTCGACGGGCTCATCGCCCACTCCCCGGCGGACGGCGACCCGGCCCTGGCCGCCGCCCTGCGGCGCAGGCTGCCCACCGTGATCAACGGCGGGCCCAGCACGGCGGGAGCGGACTGCGTCACCATCGACAATGAGTCCGCCGCCGCGAGCGCCGCCCGCCACCTCATCGAACTCGGCCATCGCCGCCTGGGCGTCGTGACCTGGCGGCTGCATCCCGACGGGTACCGCGGGTGGGTCAGCCAGGCCCGGCTGGCCAGCGCCCGGTACGAGGTGTTCCGGCGGCGGCTCCAGGGCTATCAGCGGGCCGCGGCCGAGGCGGGACTGCCCGCCACGGCCGTGCGGGTGTGGGAGCAGCCCGGCCACAGCGTCGCCGACGGCCGCGCCGCGGGGCACGCCCTGCTCAGCCTCCCGGCGCTGAGCGTCCCACCGCGGTCCTGGCCAGCACCGACGTGCTGGCGCTGGGAGTACTGCAAGCGGCCCGCGAACTGGACCTGAGCGTCCCCCGCGACCTGTCGGTGACCGGCTTCGACGACATCGAGGAGTCCAGCCGGGCGCTCCCCCCGCTGACCACCGTCCACCAGGACCTTTACCAGCAAGGCCAGGACTGCGCCCGGCGGCTGATCACCCCCGGCGCCGCGACCACCCTGCTGCACCCGACCCGCCTGATCATCCGGGCCAGTACCGCCCGGCTCCCGGAGCCGCCGTGATCATCACGCTGGGGCTGCTGTCCGGCCTCCTCACGACCGGTGCCTGGCTCCCCCAGCTGCTGCGCACCTGGCGCCGCGGCCGCGCCGACGACATCTCCTACACCTACCTGGCGGTCTTCGCGGCCGGGGTTCTCGGCTGGCTGGCCTACGGACTGCTCGCCGCGCAGCCCGCCGTGCTCGCCGCCAACATCGTCACGTTCACCCTCATCGCCGCGCTCACCCTGCTCAAGACCCGCCCCCGGCGGCCCCCGGACAGATCACGCCGCTGAGCCCGGTCCGGGGAGCTGCCGGCCCGCGCGTAGCCGGGGCCAGCTTCCCGGTAAGCCGCCCCGGCTTCCAGTTTTCTGGAAAAGCGCGCGCTACCGGCCCATAACCGGCTCAGCATCGCCACACCTGGGTAGGCTTCGTGGCACGGCCAGGGTGAATGGCTCGCCAATTTATTACTGGCCATCTCCTTGCTTTAAACGCTTACTTAAAGGCAGATGAGGCTGAGGGAGGCGACATGCACCTCGGATCGGTGCTTCTTATCGTCTGGCTGGTCGTGGGCGGCTTCGCCGCCGGGCAGCGCGGCGATTATCACGCGGCCGCCGGCAACTGCAGTAAGGCCAGTACGGCCGCGGTGACGATCCTGGCCGGCCCGCTCAACTACCTGGGCGTGAATCCCCGCATTCACTGCACCGCGCCGCAGCCCAGCAGCTGAAAACGACCACCGGCTATAGTGTTGAACAACGACCACCGGTTATAGTCTTGCCTCTAGTCGTGGAGCGCCACGGCGGCACGATCACCATCGAGTCCCGGCCCGGGAACACGGTGCTGCGGGTCCGCCTCCCGGTCCGGCGCCGAGGCGGTAGAACAGGGCGGGTGAACTACGGCAGACTCCCCGCTCGATGAGCAGCTGGACGCCTTCCGGGACGTCCTGCTGCGCAATCAGACGCTGGCCGAGGTCCTCACCCGTGCGGCTGTCCTGGCTCTTCCCGGGTGGTATCTGGTGGCGGGATGCCTCGTACCAGACGGTGTGGAACATCGTCACTGGCCGGTCTGCGGAGGCGGGCATCCTCGACTACGACCTGGCTTACTTCGACGCCTCCGATCTGTCCTGGGAAGGCGAGGACGCCGTCATCCAGGCTGGGCGCAGGCTCTTCGGCGACCTGCCCGTCCCGGTCCAGATCCGCAACCAGGCCCGCGTGCACCTGTGGTACGAGCAGAAATTCGGGGCTCCCTGCCCGCCGCACGACTCCACCGAGGCGGCAATCGACACCTTCGAGGCGACCAACGCCTGCCTCGGCGTGCGCCTTGAGCCCGGCGACCGGTGGCGGGTCTACGCTCCTCACGGTCTCGGTGACGTGTTCAACCTCGTCGCGCGGCCCAACCCGGTGCTGGCTCCCCGTCACGTCTACCAGGCCAAGATCACCCGGTGGCGGCGGGAATGGCCTTCGCTCAGCGTGCTGCCCTGGCCCGTCCCGGCCGGCCCTGGCGGTGGCACTGACCCTGGCCAGGAGAGGCGTGGCCCTCGCTCCTGCGGCATCGGTTAGGTTCGCCCTATGACGGCAGGCAGTGAGACGGAGGAGCCATGGCGGAGCCAGTGACCTTGATCAATTCGTTCGAGGTTCCCGGCCCGGACGCGGAGGGCTTCATCATCGCCTGGGAGAAGACTCGTGACTACCTGGAGTCGCAGCCCGGATACATCAGTACCGCCTTGCACCAGGCCGTCGCGCCCAACGCCGAATTCCAGTTCGTGAACATCGCCCGCTGGCAGACCGCCGAGGACTTCATGACGGCCATCCAGAGCCCCGGGTTCCGCGAGGCCGCCGCGGGCCTGGCTGGCTACCCGGCGCACCCAGCGCTGTACGGGGTCGTCCGCAGCTGAGGGACTCAGCACCTGAAGGACCCGCACCTGAAGACTCCAGCACCCGAAGGACCGGGAGACCATGCAGACCTGGGAGGCGATCACCTCACGGCGCAACGTGCGCTCGTTTGACGGCCGGCCGATCGCGGCCACCGACCTGGACCGGATCCTCGAGGCGGGGCGCCGGGCCCCGTCCTCGCAGAACTGGCAGCCGTGGGACTTCATCCTCGTCACCCGGCGGGAGACGCTCCGCGAGCTGGCCAAGGTCTGGCGCGGCGCCGGCCACGTGGCCGAGTCGGCGGCGACGATCGTGGTCCTCGGGCCCGGCGGCCGATAACGAGTTCCACCGCGCGCAGTTCGATCTCGGCCAGGCGACGATGGCGATGACGCTGGCCGCGGCCGACCTCGGCATCGGCAGCTGTCACGCGGGCGTGGCCGACATCCAGCTCGCCCGCGAGCTGCTGGGCTTTCCCGGCGGACCGCGACTGGGCCTTCCTCATCTCGCTCGGCTACCCCGCCGGCCGCCCGCTGGCCCCCATCAAGACCCCCAAGCGCCGCCCGTTCGACGAGGTCGTCCACCGCGACCGCTGGGCCGCCCCGTAGTCGGCTCCTTCGCCGTGTCTTCCGTCGCAGTGCGTGCCGTCGCCCATGAAGACCTGCCCGGGCTACTGGACCTGACCCGCGGCGTCTTCACCGAGCAGCAGCCCGCGGGCCTGCTCGTGAGAGATCCGGCCTCAGTCCCGGCCGGCCTCTGCTGGCTCCTGGTCAGTAGGGCGCGCGTCTGAATTCTGCGGGCGTGTTGCTAGAGTCGCTCAGATCTTCCGGCGGGTCAGCGGGGGGCGTGGGCGCCGGTCATCATGGCCGCGAGGTCCTCAGGGTGCAGGAAGGAGGCGGGCGGCGGCGGTCCCCAGGCGAACAGGCCGCGCGCGCCTTCGAGGTCTTCCGGGGTCCACAGCTGGTCGTCCACGATGCAGTCCATATCCGCGTAGTACTCGGAGAAATTGCCCGCCGGGTCCTTGAGGTACCAGAAGAAGTTGGACCCGGCGTAGTGCCGCCCGAGCCCCCAGACGTGCCGTTCCGGCCGCCCCTCGAGCATCGCGAACGCGCCCCGGCCCACCTCGTCAACGTCGTCCACCTGCCAGGACGTGTGGTGCAGGAAGTTGACCGGCGCGGCCAGCACGAGGACGTTGTGGTGGTCGGTGGAGCAGCGCATGAACGCGCCGACCCCGGCGATCCGGTCGCTGATCTTGAAACCGAGGCCGTCGGTGAAGAACGACGTCGAGCGGCGGTAGTCGGTGCTGCCCAGCACGGCGTGGCCGAGCTTGCGCGGGCGCACCGGGCCCGGCCGGGAGAAACCCGGGGCCCGGCGTGTCCGGGCGGTCGCGTGCGGCCAGGCCCGTTGTAGGCCTCCGGGACCGCGGGCGGCTGCTGGATCCGTGGCGCGACGTCCAGGAAGACCCGGGTGCCGGTGACCGGCTCGGCGGTCTCCAGGCTCATCCCGGCCACGGCTCGCAGGGACGCCGAGGCGCTCCAGGCTGGCGGCGGCGCGCGCGAGGTCGTCCTGGTCATCCACGCCGACCCGCATCTCGACCAGCCGCCGGGTGGGCGCGGGCACGATCCGCAGCTGGCGGCCGGCGTCCGTGGTGCTGAACCAGCCGCCGCTGTCCGGGACGAGGCCGAAATCGGTGTAGTAGGCGGCGGTCTCGTCGACGTTCGGCACGCCGATCGTGACCGACATCAGTCCGTGCAGGCTCATCAGGCCCTCCTCATCGTTTGAGCCAGGCAGCCAGGTCAGTCAGCCAGCCCCGCCGGCCAGGTCCAGTCAGCCGGTCAGGTGCTCGATCCCGCCGCACCAGACGCGGCGCAGCGACCGGGTGGCCCGGATGTCCTGGAGCGGGTCCCCGTCGATGAGCACCAGGTCGGCCCGGCGCCCCGGCTCGACCACGCCCCGGTCCTCCAGCGCGAAATAGCGCGCGGGCAGCACCGTCGCGGCCCGCAACGCGTCGAGGCTGGTCAGCCCGGCGTCCACCAGCAGCTCCAGCTCGTGGTGCAGGCTGTCGCCGTGGCTGACGGCCGCGGGGCTGCCCGCGTCGGCGTTGGCGTCGGTGCCGGCCAGGACCGGCACGCCGGCCTGGTAGGCGGCGGCCACGCTGGCCCGCGCGGCGGCGTAGCTGGCGCCCGGCAGGCCCAGCCGGCTGACCAGGGTCTCCATCATGGTCAGCGTGGGGATGAGGATCCGGCCGCCGGCGGCCATCCGCGCCGCGTCGGCCTCGTCCAGGGCCCGGTCCAGCGGCACGTGGGTGAGCACATCCACCCCGGCCTGCTGCGCCTTGGCCACCGCGGCGTAGGACGACGCGTGGGCCACGGCCTGCTTCCCGTGCTCATGCGCGGCGGCCACGAGCGCGTCCACGGTGGCCTGGTCGTGGTCGGCGCCCGGGCTGCCTATGACGATCTTGATGTAGTCCGAGCCCTCGGCGACCCGGTCGGCCACGAACTGCCCGGCCTGGTCCGCGCTCTTGATCTGCGCGCGCTCGTCGGTGACGAGCATGCGGGCGTGCAGACTGCCGGGCGCGAGGGCCGGCATGCCCGCGCTGCGCAGCGCCGGTGAGCCCGGGCACGCCGCGCAGCGAGTCCACCAGGGCCGGCGAGGGGTTCGCCATGTCGAGCACGGTGGTCACGCCGAAGCTGGCCAGCCGCTCCAGCGTGCCGCGGTCGCGCACGTGCACGTGGGCGTCGATCAGCCCGGGCAGCAGCACGCCGCCGTCCCCGTCGATGACCGGGCCCCCGCCGGATCGGCCCCGATGCGGTCTCCCTCGATGACCACCGTCGCGGGCGGCCGCAGCTGCTGCCCGTCGAACACGCGCACGTTGGTCAGGGCGGTCTTCCCGGCCGCGCCCGTCCGGGCTGCGCCTGGTGCCGTGCTGCTCATACCGTCTCCTCCGTTCGGTTCCGGCCGGGCCGGGCCAGTCGCCGGTGCCGGGTGGCCAGGCTGGGATGGCCGGTGACGAGGTCGAGGTCGATCTGCGCGGCATCGCGGGCCCGCCAGGCGATGTGCTGGTCCGGCCGGACCAGCAGGAACTCCCGGCCCCACGGGTAGTCCGGCGGCGCCCGGAGCACCTCCAGCGGGATCCCCCGGCGGCGGGCCCGGTCCTCCAGCGACCGCCACCGCGGGGTCGCCGGGACCGGCGGGCCCGAGCAGGGTGAACCCGGCACCCAGCCGGTCATACAGCGAGGCCCCGTCCGGCAGCCAGGTGTGCGGCAGCCGCGCGCCCGGCGCGGCGTCCGGGGTGTAGGTGCTCACGTCGCGGGCGGCATCGTCACCCGGTGCCGGCCCCGACCGGGTCCGGCACCGGGCTGGATGACCGGCGACCCGGCGTAGGAGTACCCCAGCACCAGCCCGAGGCTGTGGAACTCCGACCGTTTCGCGGCCTGGATGGCCCGCTCGTCGCGGGGCAGGTCCCGGGCCAGGCTGCGCATGTTGGCCGCCGCGCTGGCCACGGTCTGCTCGATGACGCCGCGGCGCTCCGGCTCGTAGCTGGCCAGCAGCGCGGCCGGCGCCCAGCCCTGCTCGACGGCGGCGATCTTCCACGCCACGTTGACCGCGTCACCCACCGAGGTGTTGAACCCGTGACCGCCCCACGGCGGGTTCACGTGCGCGCTCTCCCCGGCCAGGAACACCCGGCCGGCCGCGAACCGGTCCGCGACCAGCATCCGGGCCGTCCACGGGTCCGAGGCCAGCAGCTCAAGTTCCACCGGGCCGCCGGCCAGGCCGGTGATCAGTTCCGCGGCGTGCGCCGCACCGTATCCGGCGTCGATCCCGGGCAGGATGGCCCACCACGTCCCGTGCAGGTCCAGACGGCCGAGCAGCCCCGGGACGGCCGCGCCGAGCACCCAGTACTGCACGGCCGGGCCGAGGTGCGTGTCCAGCGACGGGGCCCGGAACACCACGTTGAAGTTGGGCCGCGGGTCGGCGTGCCCGCCGTAGCGGGCGCCGATCTGCTCCCGGACCACCCCGGCGGCGCCGTCGCAGCCGATCAGGTAGCGGGCCGTAATCTGGTAGTCGGAGCCGTTGCCGTCCCGCACGGCGACCGTGACCGTGTCGTCGCGCTGGGCCAGGCCGGTGACGGTGTGCCCGAGACGCAGGTCGACCCCGGGCTGGCCGCGGACGTGCGCGCGCAGCAGGTCCTCCACGACGGGCTGGGGGACCTGCTGGCCGGCCTCGGCGAACCGCTCGTCCCGCTCCGTGGTCAGCCCGAACGCGCCGTCGAAGTCCGTGATGCGGCGCCCGGACAGCGATTCGCAGAACGTGACCCGCTGCGACCAGGCGACCGGGAGCGGCGCGGCGGCGCGCAGTGCGTCCGCGAGTCCCCAGCGGCGCAGGTGCTCCATGGTCCGCACGCTGGTGGTCTTGGCCCGCGGCCGGCGGTGCGAGACGCGGGCCCGCGGCTCGATGACCACGCAGGCCACGCCGCGGCTGGCCAGTTCCGCGGCGGCGGCGAGCCCCGCCGGGCCACCGCCGGCCACCAGGACCGGCGTGTCCTGGGCGCGCGTCCTGCCCGACATCGCCACGACATGCATGGTCGGTCAGGACGGCCCGGCTGTACATCGGTGGTTTCATTGATTGGAACAAGGAGGAGACCATGGCGGACGCGCACCCGGCGGCGCGGGGGGCGGCCCGCCCAGGGCGAGCCCGTCCTGGACCGGGCCTTCCGGATGCTCGGGGCCTTCGGTCCCGCGCACCGCTCGCTGTCCCTGACGTCGCTGAGCGCCCGGGCCGGCCTGCCCAAGCCCAGCGCCCTGCGCATCGCCCGCAAACTCGTCGAATGGGGCGCCCTGGAACGCACCGCGGACGGCCGCTACGTGATCGGGGTGCGGCTGCTGGAAGTGGCGTCGCTCGCGCCGCGCGGGCACGGGCTGCGGGCCACCGCCCTGCCCTACCTGGAGGACCTGCACCAGGCCACCGGCCAGCACGTGCTGCTGGCCGTGCGGGACGGGCGCGAGGCCATCCTGGTCGAGCGGCTGTCCGCGCACGGCGCGGGCCAGGTGCTGTACCGGGTCGGGGGCCGGATGCCGCTGCATTCCACCGGCGTCGGGCTGGTCCTGCTGGCCCACGCGCCCGCGCCGGTCCAGGACGAGATCCTGGCCGGTGACCTGACCCTGGAGCCCGAGCACATCCAGCTGTCCGGCCGCGACCTGCGGGCCCAGCTGGCGGCGGTCCGCCGGGACGGCGTGGCCGTGGCGTCCCGGCGGCATCCGGAGGCGATGACCTCGGTCGCCTGCCCGATCACCGACCAGCGGCACCAGGCCGTGGCGGCGCTGTCCGTGGTCACCCGGTCCGAGCGGCTGGAGCCGTCCGCCGTCCGCCCGGCGGTGGTCGCGGTGGCCCGCGCCATCTCCCGGGCGGTCTCCGCCGCGCCGGGCCCGCCGTCCGGAGCGGTAGCCCGACGGCCTGGTGAACGCGAGGCGGCCCCGATGCGTGTCATGGGCAGGATGAGCGCCGCGGGCCAGCGGCCGAGCCACCCGGGAGCCAGGATGCTGGGAGCAGGCAGTACACCGCCACTGGTCACGCTGGGGGTCGCGCTGCTGTGGATTCCCGGCTTATTCTGCCTGATCGCCATGGTCGTCTTGCTGATCGTCGGCTCACGCCTGTGGCGCGGCGGCCAGGTGGCCCGCCAGGCATCCCCGGCCCGCTGCGCGGACGTCCGGGCCGGGAGCCGGCCCATCCACCTGTCCGGGACCAGCAGCCCCGGCCCGCGCGGCCTGGTGACCGCGCCGGTATCGGGCCTCGAGTGCGTCTGGTACCGCGACCGCGTGTACCGCTTGTATGAGAGCAGGCGGTGGTACGACGGGGCCAACGGGTGGGAGCAGGTGGCCGCCCGGGCCCAGGAACTGGTGTGGGAGAGCGGCTCGGGCCCGTTCGCGCTGCGTGATGAATCCGGCCGCGTGCTGCTCGACCCGGCGGTGGTCGACCGCAGGACCACCACGGGTTATCCGAAGGAGGACGCCGTGGACGACCGCCGCGAGGAAGGCCCGGAGCCCCGGAACTACGAGTACGGACCGGTGGGCGCGCTCACCTCGTCGGGCCTGCTGCCGTGCGGGTTCCTCGGCGGCTTCGCCGGGCCCGAGGCGCGCACCTTCGGCTACCGGGTCACCGAGGAGGTCATCCGGCCCGGCGTCCCGTTCCACGTGTTCGGGGTACCAGCGCAGCACGACGGCCAGCCGGTCATGGCGCCGGCGGGCAACATCCCGGCCATATCGGTGGACGGCATGGGCCTGGTCCTGCACCGGGGAGGCAGGTCCGCCACCGCGATGGCGCTCGGCTTCGGCCTGGCCGGCGCCGCCTGCCTGGCGGCATCGGCGCTGCTGCTGATCTTCCGCACGCACCTGCCCGGCTGACCCGGACGCTGCGGGACCATAGTTTTCCGCAACGAAAACCCCCGGGGTCCCTCATGACCGAGTACCGGGCATCCTTCGATGCCAGCGTGACGTTCGCCAACGGCGGCGGCCTCACCGCCACGGGTTTCCGGGTGGACATCCCGGCCCCGGACATGGACGAGGCCGGGATCGCCGCCCTGTTCGTGGCCTCACTCGGCCTGCTGATGACGCAGTCAGTCGAGCTGAGCAACGTCGAGATCTTCGCTGAGCCGCATAAGGGAACCCGGGGCGGCCCGTCGGACCGCCCGCCGGCCTGCCGTCCCGGGGCGGGACGCTGGTCGAGCTCAGCCACGTGATCCGGGCCGGGATGATCACCTATCCCGGGCTGCCCGGGCCGGAGATCACCCCGCATCTGACCCGGGAAGCCTCACGCGGCCACTACTCCCCGGGCACCGAGTTCGCGATCGGCCGGATCAGCCTGGTCGGCAACACCGGGACCTACCTCGACGCGCCCTATCACCGCTACCCCGGCGGCGCCGACCTGGCCGCGATCGGGCTGGAGCGGACCGCCGGCCTGCCCGCCGTGGTGGTCCGGGTCACCGGAGCGCAGCGACGGGGCATCGACGTCGGCGCCCTGGCCGCGCTCGATGTCCGGGGCGCGGCCGTGCTGCTGCACACCGGCGATGACGCCCGGTTCGGCATCCCCGGCCTACGCGAGGACGCGCACTTCCTCACCGAGGCCGGGGCCGCGTGGCTGGCCGGGCAGGACCCGGCCCTGGTCGGGCATCGACGCGGTCAACATCGACGACACCGCGGACGGGCGGCGGCCCGCGCATTCGCTGCTGCTCGCGGCCGGGATTCCGGTGGTCGAGCACCTGACCGGGCTCGGGCAGCTGCCACCGGCCGGGGCGTGGTTCACCGCCGCGCCGCTGCGCATCGAGGGGTTCGGCACCATCCCGGTGCGCGCGTTCGCCCGGCTGCCGGGGTAGCGCACCCCGCCGGGCCGGTCAGCCCGGCGACAGGTACGGGCACGGCGTCCTCGTCCCACTCCAGCCCGTTGCCGGGGACATCTGGCACCAGCAGGGTCCCGTCGCGGACCTGAAGGGGCGGGCCAGGACCGGGTCGGCCCAGTCCTGCCACTCCAGCCACTGCCGGGTCGGGGTGACCCGCATCAGGTGCCCGCTGACCTCCGGGTACAGGTGGGAGGACATCGGCAGCCCGGCCACGTCCGCGACGGCGGCGGCCTGCAGCCAGCCGGTGACCCCGCCGATCCGCATCAGGTCCGGCATGACCAGATCGCAGGCCTGGGCCCGGATGGCCTCGTGCATGGCCCGCGGGCCGTAGAAGTTCTCCCCCAGCATGACCGGGGTGGTGATGCCGCGGGCGATCCGGGCGTGGCCGTCCAGGTCGTCGTAGCGCAGCGGCTCCTCGATCCAGGTCAGCCCCTCCCCGTCGAGCGCGCGGCAGCGCTCCAGCGCGTCGCCCAGGGCCAGGCCCTGGTTGTAGTCCGCGACCAGGGTGACCTCGTCGCCGACCGCGGCCCGGACCCGGCGGACCGCCTCGAGGTCATCGGCGGCCCGGTCCCGGCCCACCCGGACCTTCAGCGCGGTGAACCCGCCCTCGGCCAGCAGTTCCAGCGCCTCGTCGGCGACCGCGGCGGGCGGGATGAGGCCCAGGCCGTTGCTGTTGTAGGCGGGGACCGGCTCCAGGGTGCCGCCCAGGAGCCGGGCCAGCGGCAGCCCGGCCGCCTGGGCCAGCACGTCCCACAGCGCGATGTCCAGGCCGGCCACCGCGGCCAGGGCCAGGCCCTGGTAGCCGGCCAGCGCGAACCAGCCCCGGGCCGCGGCGAACGCCTGACCAGGCGCGGCCGGCTGGCCCCGCAGCCCCGCACCCAGCTCATGCAGGATGGTGCGCAGCCCGGCCGCCGCGCTGGCCAGGTACGGCGCCAGGTAGCCGTGGCCGGTGATGCCCTGCTCCGTGGTGACGTCGATGAGCAGCAACGGCCACTGGGCAAAGTGCCCCACCCTGGTGGCCAGCGGCCTGCGGAACGGCACGACCACCGCCCGGACGATCACGTCCCGCACGACGAGCTCCTGTCCGGTCCGCTCATCTGGCCCCCTCGCCAGCCCGGCCCCGGCCAGGGCCTCGTCGCTTTCATCCTGCCAACGAAACCCGGGCCTGCCCAGCCCAGGCCCCCGAGCCTCCCCGGTACCGTCGTCCTCAATGCCGCATTGCCGCCTCCTCGCTGCTTGACATATTCCTGTATCGGAATACGATTTCTGGCTATAACGCTGACCAGGCAAGGGACTTACCGTGGCCAGGCTTCATCTACATGACGATCACGTCGCTCGACGGCTACGTGGCCGACGAGGACGGCAAGTACGACTGGGCCATGCCCGACGATGAGGTGTTCGGCTTCGTCAACGACTTCGAGCGGCCGGTCGGCACCTACCTCTACGGGCGGCGGCTGTACAGGAAATGGCCGGCTGGGAGACCACGCCCCAGGCGGGGCAGTCGCCCCTGATGCTCGACTTCGCCCAGATCTGGCGGGCGGCCGACAAGGTCGTGTTCTCCCGCTCGCTGGAGGCGGTCTCCACCGCCAGGACCCGGATCGAGCGGGACTTCGACCCCGGGGCGGTCCGGCAGCTGAAGGCGCGCGCGGACCGGGATATCACGGTAGGCGGCCCGGTCCTGGCGGCCGAGGCGCTCAAGGCCGGCCTGGTCAACGAGTGCCACCTGATCGTCTGCCCCGTCGTGGTGGGCGGCGGCAAGAAGTCCCTGCCCAGCCGGGTGCGCCTGCCGCTCGAACTGCTGGCGCGAGCGCCGTTTCGCCAACGGCGCGGTGTACCTGCGCTACGCCACCAGCGCCTGACCACGATGAACCTGACCACGAGGACCCCGACCACGGGGACCTGACCACTGGCCTGAGCACGGATTCCTCTGCTGCCAGCAGATTGCCTTGGCCGGGCCTGCCCGGGCGAACCATTGTTGACGGTGAGCCCGGATCCGGGGCCCAGACCGAGAGCAGGGAGATCATGAAGCTTGCCGTTGCGCAGCCCCCGACCGCCGCGGGCCTCGATGAACAGCTCATCAGCCGGCTGATGTTCCAGCGCATCGTCCTCCTCGGCACCGAGGTCGACGACGCGGTGGCCAACCGGCTGTGCGCCCAGCTGCTGCTGCTGTCCGCGGAGGATCCGCGCGGCGACATCAGCCTGTACATCAACTCCCCGGGCGGCTCGGTCAGCGCGGGCCTGGCGATCTACGACACGATGCGGCTGATCCCCAACGACGTCAGCACGCTGGCGCTGGGGCTGGCCGGGAGCATGGCCCAGTTCCTGCTGTGCGCCGGGACCGCGGGCAAGAGGTTCAGCCTGCCGCACGCCCAGGTGCTCATGCACCAGGGCTCGGCCGGTTTCGGCGGCACCGCGGCCGACATCGAGATCTACGCCGAGCAACTCGGGCGCACCGGGGCCACGATGATGCGGCTGATCTCGGAGCACACCGGGCAGCCGCTGGAGCGGGTCGAGCACGACAGCCTGCGCGACCGCTGGTTCAGCGCCGGGGAAGCCCGCGACTACGGGATCGTCGATCACATCGTGGAGCGACTCGATGACGTGCGCCCCGCCCTCGCGGGCCGGAAGGCAGGCCTGTGACCATGAGCCAGTACACGATCCCCACCGTGGTGGAGCGGACCGCGGCCGGCGAGCGGGCGTTCGACATCTACTCCCGGCTGCTGTCGGAACGCATCGTGTTCCTCGGCACCGAGATCGACGACGGGGTGGCCAACGTGATCATGGCCCAGCTGCTTCATCTCGAGGCGGCCAGCCCGGACCTCGAGATCAGCCTCTACATCAATTCTCCCGGCGGCTCCTACAGCGCCCTGACCGCGATCTACGACACGATGCAGTACATCCGCCCGGACGTGGCCACCATCTGCATGGGGCAGGCGTCCTCGGCGGCGGCGGTGCTCCTCGCCGCGGGAGCGGCGGGACGGCGGGCCGTGCTGCAGCACGCGAAGGTGCTGCTGCACCAGCCGTCGAGCCAGGCCCAGGGCGCGCTCCCCGATCTCGCCGTCCAGGCCAAGGAGGTAGCCAGGACCCGGCGTGAGGTCGAGGAGATCCTCAGCCGGCACACCGGCCACCCGGTGGACAAGATCAGGAGCGACACCGACCGGAACAAGACCTTCAGCGCCCGCGAGGCCGTCGCGTACGGCCTCGCCGACGAGGTCATCACCACCCGCCAGGCCGACCGGGCGGCCTAGCGGGCCGGCCGCACTGGCCCGTGATCACGCGGCCAGTGCTGCTGGCCGCGTGATCACGCGGCCGGCCGTCACGCCGCCAGCAGGCAGCGGGCCTCGCCCGGGGTGCGCGGCGACGGCGGCGCCCGGCCGTCGCCGGGCACATCCAGCCGGCCCGTATCCAGCCGGCCCGTGTCCAGCCGGATGACCGTGCCCGGGCGGGCCTGATCGACGGCCAGATCATGGGCGACCCCGGCCAGCAGCTCGGACAGGTCGATCCGCAGCGCATCGCAGATGGCGGCCAGGACTTCTGACGAGGCTTCCTTGCGCCCGCGCTCCACCTCGGACAGGTAGGGCACCGACACCCGGGCGACCCGGGACACATCGGACAGGGTCCGGCCTTGTTCCCGCCGGGTGCGGCGCAGCCGCTCGCCGATCATCGTCCGCAGCAGGGGCCTGGGCCGCCGCTGCCGTTCTCCGCGGCTGGTGATGACCGGACCACCCATCGCCGTCGCCTCCGTGGCTGCGTTCGTGACCCGCCGGGCGGGTCCGGGCCAGCTCACCGTACCCAGGACTGCCGTGGCCCCAGAAGCGTTTTCGCGGCCGGCGTAGAGCGGCGCCTGGCTATTCGCGCCGGGCGGCGTGCCGCCATTCATCGCGGTTTCACTCATCGCCGCCAAGCTCCCGACCGCCCGCGAGCCCCCGCTACCAGGCACCCGCTATTCCCCGATTTGCGGGCAGTTAGCAGCGCCGCCACCGCGGAATCCGCCGAAGTAACTCTCACGTAAGTACCCCACGAGCGGGTGGAAAGCGGGTACCCGGGCCGCGTGATCCGCTACGTTCACCCCTAGAAGGTGCGGCTTTACGCGTCAGCAGACGGCCGTCCCGGCGAGGACTCAGAAAGCAGGTGCTTTCTTTGAAGATCCTTGGGGACCCTTTGAATCGATCCGTGCATCTCTTAGGTATGCGACTTTCCGGCCCGCTGCCCGAGCCAGCGAACATGACCGCGGGACCCGCCCCCCTGAGCGGACAAGGAGGGCCCGCGCGTTGACGACCGGGAATCTTAGGTCTGCTGACCGGGAAGATTCGCACGTCAGGACGGGGGCGTGGCCGCCGCAGCTAGGCCGGGCCGCCCGGCCGGTGACCGTGCACCTGGCGGTCCTGGCCGCCTATCTGGCCGCCGGGATCGCGGTGAACTGGACCCGGGCCACGTACCTGGTCGACCAGGTGGTGCCGACCGGCCGGGATAGCGGATTGTTTGTCTGGGACTACTGGTGGATGGCCCGCTTGGTGCTGCACCCCGGCAATCCCTGGTTCACCCACTACCTGGCCGCGCCGGTGGGGGCCCCGCTGGGGTTTCACGTGCTGATGCCGCTGCCCGGTGTGCTGATGGCCCCGGTCACGCTCGCGTATGGCCCGAGCTTCAGCTACAACCTGCTGGCGGTCGCCGCGCCCGGCCTGATGTGCTACGCGATGTACCGGGCGGCCCGGCTGTGGGTGCCCTCGCAGACCGGCGGCGATCGCGGCGGGCGCGTTCTTCGGCCTGTCCACGATGATGACGTGGAACGCCTGGTATGAGATCCAGCTCGCGCTGGGCGCGATCTTCCTGCCCCTGTCGCTGGAGGCGGCGGTGCGGCTGACCCGGCGGCCGGGCTGGCGGCAGGCGGCCATCCTGGGCGTGGTCCTCGGAGCCGCGCTGCTGGTCGACCAGGAATCGACGATCCTGGCCTGGAGCCTGGCTGCCGCGGTCCTGCTGCTCTGGCTGGTCCGCCGCCCGGCCCGCGGCGGGGTCGCCGCCTGGGTCAAGCTGCGCATGGTCGCCCTCGCCGGGCGTGGTGACGGCGGTAGTCGCCAGCCCGCAGATCATCGCCATGGTTCAGCAGACGCTCGCCGGCCAGGCGACAGTGTCGCAAGGGCGCCCTGGCGGAGGACTACCGGAATTCCGGCGCCGCGCTGGAGCGGATATTCGCGCCCTCGCCGCGAGTCGGCTTCTTCGGGCTGAAGAGCCTGGCCTCGGTCTACTACCACGCCGCCCCCACCAGCTTCACGTTCACGGCGTACGGCGTGGTGCTGACCGCCCTGGGCCTGCTGGGCCTGGTCGTCTGGCTGGCGGCGGCGCAACGTCCGGCTGCTCGCCCTGCTCTGGCTGGCCGGTACCTGGCTCGCCCTGGGGACCGGCATAGTCATCGGCGACCACCGGTACGTGCCGCTCGCCCAGGTCTGGCATGGCGTACGGGTTTCGGACATCATGCCCTACACCTGGATGGTGCGGATCTCGTTGCTCTCCTCGTTCCGCGAGGCCGACCGGATCACCGAGATCGGGCTGGTGGCCGCCGCCCTGCTGGCCGGGGTCGGCGTGAACTGGCTGCGCTATCACGCCCGGCCGGTCCTGGTCGTGGTGGCCGCGCTGGCCGTCCTCGAAGCCGGCAGCGTCGGCGTCCAGCCCTTCCAGGCCACCATCCCCACGGCCCTGCCCGCCCTCGACCGCCCGATCGCGGCTGACCATTCCGGGTCGATCGTGGTGGACGTCCCGATGGGGGTGCGCAGCGCCGTCCCGCTGCCCGACGAGGGAGCAGCCTTCAATTCCGAGGCCGAGATGCAGGCCACCGCCGACGGCCATCCGCGCGCCATCGCCTACATATCCCGGCTGCCCGAATCCACCCTGGCCGCGGTGAAACGGCACCCGTTCTACGCTGACCTGCTCAACGCCCAGCGAGAACCGCACGCCTTCTACCGCAGCGTGCTCACCGGCCCGGAGCGCCGCGGCGAGGCTCGACGCGGCCCGGCTCGACGCACGCCGCATCGATGTGGGCTGGGCCATCGTCTGGTCCCGCACGCCGGTGGTCCTGCACTACCTCCAGGCGGTCGGCTTCCGGTTTGACTACCGGGCCGACGGCGCGTCCGTCTACCGCCTCCCGCCGCACGCATAAGGCGGCTCAGACCGGCCAGCGCGTCCCGGCAGCCTGCGAGCATGGCACTCAGTCGTGAGCGAGGAACCAGGCCGTGCCCGAGCACGATCATCCGCCGCTGAGGTCCAGCGGCCAGGCCGGCCGGCCCGCCCCCGCGACGTGAGCGGCAGTGCTCACGCGGCCCCATCGGCAACGGCACTACCGCCACTGGTGTCAGCCCGTGGTGTCAGCCTTCCGGGAGCCGTTCAATGGCACGGCCTGCGGACTGGCCGCGCTGGCGGCTGGGGCCGGGACGGGCGCGGGCAGCGCGGCCGGGACCGGCGGGGCGCCGGCCTCGTCGGCGTCCGTGGCGGCCAGGAGACGACTGCCGGCCGGAGCAGCGCGGTCGAAGAAGCGCAGCAGTTCCACCGGGAACGGCATGACGAGCGTGCTGTTCTTCTCGGCCGCGACCTCGACCACGGTCTGCAGCAGCCGCAACTGCAAGGCGGCCGGGTCCGCCGCCATGACCGTGGCGGCCTGGGCCAGCTTCTTGGAGGCCTGGTACTCCCCGTCGGCGGCGATGATCCGCGCGCGGCGCTCGCGCTCGGCTTCGGCCTGCCGCGACATGGAGCGCTTCATGGATTCGGGGAGGGAGATGTCCTTGACCTCGACCCGCTCCACGCGGACGCCCCACGGTCCCTCGGTAGGAGCGTCGATGACGTCCTTGAGCTCGGCGTTGACCTGCTCCCGTTCGGACAGCAACTGGTCCATGTTGCTGCGCCCGGTGACCGACCGCAGCGAGGTCTGGGCGACCTGCGAGACGGCGAAGTGGTAGTTCTGCACGTTGATGATGGCCTTGAGCGGGTCGATGACCCGGTAGTAGACCACCGCGTCCACTTTCAGCGTGACGTTGTCCCGGGTAATGGTCTCCTGCGCGGGCACGCTGGCCACAGCGATCTGCATGTTGACCTTGGTGAGCCGGCTGGTGAACGGGTTGATCCAGGTCAGGCCCGGCTTGCGGACGCCGGGCAGGGCCTGCCCAAAGCGGAACACGACCCCTTGCTCGTACTGGCGGATGATCCTGAAGCCGAACATTTCGGCCGTCCCATCCCTGGCGCCGGAGGCGCCGGGTTTACCGGGCCCGTGGACGGCGCCGGCGTGACTGCCAGCGTTCGGAATGCCCGCGGCCCTGCTTTCATCATCACGCACCCCGGACCGCGGTCGGGACTGCGGTGGACAGCGGGACTGGCGGTCAGGCGACCCGGCGCCAGCCGAATTCGGACGCCTTCCAGCGGGCGATGGCCCGGTGCTCGCTGACGACCTTGACTTCCCGCAGGTGCAGGCCGGGGTCGTGCATGGCCTGCTCGGCCTCGATCATCCCGTCGCCGGGAGACGACTGCGGGAACTCGTGCTTGGCTCCGGACTGCTCGACCAGGACCAGGTTGGCCGGGCGCACATCCCCGGCCGCATCGATGTACGTACTCACATCGTTTATGACGCCGCGCCGTTCCCCGGTGTTCCCCCGCCCGCTATGGCGTGCGGCACACCCGGGCGCAGGTTCAGCGCCCGGCGTCCCGGGCCGCCTGCTCCAGCCGGCTGCGGTAGCCCTCCCACCAGGACTGGTCGCCGGGCGCCATGTTGTCGTTCCCCGGCTGGCGCCCGACCGCCCCGTCGATCAGTTCCCGGACGATATCGGCGTGCCCGGCGTGCCGGTGCGTCTCGGCGATCATGTGGGCCATGATCCGGTGCAGGGTCACCTCGTTCCGGTCCGCGGGCCACCAGGGCACGTGGCCGACCGCGTCAAGGGGCAGCGCGTCGATCGTGGTGTCCGAGTGCAGCCACGCCCGGTGGTACAGGGCGATGATCTGGTCACGCGACTCCCCCGGGGTCGCCCACATGTCCGCGTTCGGTTCGGCGCCCTCCGCCAGCCAGGGCAGCGGCTCACCGGACGGCAGGCCGAAGGTCTCGCCGAAGTACCCCAGCTCGACGCTGGCCACGTGCTTGACCAGCCCCAGGAGGTTGGTGCCGGTGGGGGTGAGCGGGCGCCGGATGTCGTACTCGGAGAGCCCGTCGAGCTTCCACAGCAGGGCCTCACGGCCGGCCTGCAGGTATCCGAGGAGGTCTGCTTTCGGGTCCGGTCCGGTCATCCTGGCAGTCTGCCATCCGGCCCCGCCCACCTGTCCAGACCATTTCTGGCGCGTCAGGGACCGGTCCGTCCCGGTGACCGCCCGGACTCGCCGGCCGGGCCGGAGCGTCAGGAGGCCGCTCCCGGAGCAGGTCGGTGACCAGGTAGCCCGGCTTGCGGGGTGCCCAGCCCGGTGGCCATGTCGTAGCCGCGGGCCGCCCGGTAGCAGGGCTGGTTCCGGCTGCCCGCGGAAGCGGCAGGTGTGATGGGAACGGCGGCCGTACCCGGCCAGGTAGTCGTTGTTCCCGGCGGCGACATCGGTGAAGGCCCGCGGATCACTCCGCGCGACCCGGTACAGGCTCGGGGACAGCAGCCCGAGCCGGTGGCCGGGCGCCTGCCGGTCGGCCAGGGCGGTCAGCGCCGCCCACAGCGGGGTGGCCAGGCTGGTGCCGCCGACGGTCAGCCAGCCCTGGCCCTTGAACGCCCCGGCCGTGCCGTAGATGACATACCCGCGGGTGCCCTTGGTGCCGATCGCGGCCAGCGCCGATACGTCAGGCACCTCGCGGCAGCCTGTCCCGCGCGGGGCACCGCAGCGGGCACCGCTGGCGTGGCGGCCGCGCACGAACGCGGCCTGCCAGGGCGGCATCCACCACATCCGGGAGATGCCGCCGCTGCCGACCAGGTTGCCGGGGTACTTGCCGGGACGGCCGTGCCGCCCGTTGAACGGGGCCGGGAACCCCATCCCGGCGGGCGTCTGGTTCCAGGCTGACTGCACCGGGGGCGAGCCGTAGCGGGTGATGGTGGTGCCGCCGACCGCCGTGACGAAGGGCTGGCTCGCCGGGTTGCCGACCTGCAGGCTGTAGGCGAGGCGGGCGGGAATCTCCTTCACATCGGGCAGGCAGCCCTCGGAGCCGGAGTCCCCGGCGGCGGCCATCATCGACTGGCCCTGGACGGCCATCTCCTGGAAGAGCTGGGCCTCGATGCGGATGACCGGGGCCCCGGCCAGCGGCTCGCAGCCGCCCCAGGAACTGCTGACCACCTGGGCCCGGTCCTGCTGGGCGATGGCGCCGTAGGTATCCACGATGGACTGGTCGCCGCCGGCCAGCGGTGCCTCATAGACCAGGACGCTGGCCCGCGGCGCCATGGCCGCCACGACCTCGACGTCCGCGGTGACCTCCAGCGTGCCCGCTCCCGAGGCCGCGACGCTGGTCCCGCCGTCGATCCGCACCCGGCGGATAGACGGGTGCACCCGGTAGCACCGGTTGTAAGCCCTGATGTCCCGGTTGGCGTAGTCGGCCAGCTCGAACAGGGCCACCGTGACGTGCTGCCCGAAGTCATGCTGGCGGTAGAGGGGGTTGAATTTGTAGGCCCGAGCCAGCCAGGCGGCCGGGTAGACGTGCCGGGTGGTGCGGGCCGCCGGCAGGCCCGGGGCCCAGGGACAGGTCCGGACGCGAGGGCGGAGCCCGGCAGGTGCACGGTGCTGAGGCCGATGACGGCGGACACCTGGCCGCGCAGATCAGCGGGTACCCTCGGGGCCCGCCGGTTGAGCAGCGCTGTCCGGCCGTCAGGGAGCCGTACCCGGTCGATCGTCGTGCGGAACGCCGCCTCGACGGCCGCTGCCGACCCGGTGGCGGGCAGCAGCAGGCCATCCCCCAGGGCCGGCCTGGTGCTGAGGTGATGGCGGTTCAGCCAGGCCCGGACCGCGCCGGCGGCGCGCCGCCGGCGGACCGAAGCGGGCGCTGGACCTGGCGCGGGGTGAGGAAATGGCGGAACCTGGCCGAGCCGGGGGTGGAGACCCGGGTGGCCAGGCGGCGGAGGCCGCGGGGGTCAGCGGAGCGCAGCGCCACGGTGATACGCAGGGTGGCCGAGCTGGCCTCCCGGCCGATGATCCTGGCTCCCGGGGGAATCCCGGGCGCCGTGCCGACGGGCACCATGACGCGGCCCGCAGGCCGCGCCTGGGCGGCCCGTCGAGGCGGCGCTGGCACCTGGCGGCCCGATCAGGGCCGCACCCATCAGCACGGCCCCGGCCAGGCTCGCCGTGCAGGCCGGCCACGTCCTCCGCTTCAGCATTCGGTGTCCCTCGTGACAGCCCAGGTTCCTGGTGGTACTCCAAGATCAAAGGGATGCTAAAGGGGGCGGAGGTGGCGGCTGGTGACCCGACAATCCGCGCGAGTACCGGGCATGCTGCTCATAGCGACAGCTGGAGGTGCAGACCATGACCGGCGACACGATGCGCGATCTGCTCACGCCCCTCATCGGGAAGTCAGGGTCGATGTCCATGCTGGTCAGCAGGATCGGGCCGGTCGCCTTCCCGACCGCCGAGAACAGGAAGCTGACCGGCGTGGAGCTCCGCGCCGGACGGCCTCATCCGCCTGGAGCGTGAGACCGGATGGACGGTGATCGACCCCGGTGAGGTCGTGGCCGTGGTGTGGCGCGGCGACCAGGCCAACGATTCACCCGGGCAGTTCCTGTGACCCGCCGAGCCCTGGTGGCCCGCTGGCCGGTGCCAGCCGGCCTACGGCGCCCGTGACACGCTCGCTGAGCTGCGGTTTCAGGGTGAAGCAGGGAAACCGGGCGAGACTGATGACGTGAAGACCGCACAGCTCGTGGACTGCGCGCATCTGCACAGCGCTTTCGGCCCAGGGTGCCCGTACTGCTGGCGGCCCGCCCTCCGCGGCGTCCGGGACGACTGGACACGGCGGAGCACCCGGGCACCGGCCGCCGATGCGCCGGACCGGCCCGGTGAGGGCCGACTAGACCCGTACCGCGGTACGGCCGTTAGGTTGCCGGATATGAACCACGGCTCCGGCGGCACAGGGGGCATGCGGTGAAGGTCGGGATCGTGTACAACACGGCTCCTACGGGGTGGACCCCCGCACCGTGATCGCGGTGGCCCGGCACGCGGAGCGCTGCGGCTTCGAGTCGTTTTACGTCCCCGAGCACATCGCGCTGTATCCGGGGGCCAAGAGTCGGGCCGTTCGAATTTCCGCCCGCCCTGCCCATCGCCGCCCCGCTGGAGCTGCTGAGCTTCGTGGCCGCGGCGACCGAGCGGATCCTGCTGGGCACGGCCGTTCTGCTGCTGCCCTACTATCACCCGGTCCTGCTGGCCAAGCAGCTGGCGACCATCGACGTGCTCTCGGGGGGGCGGATGCGGCTGCTGACCGTCGGCCTGGGCAGCCTGCCTGGTGAAGCCGAAGCCGTGGGCGTCGACTTCCCGGCCCGCGGCCGCCGGGCCGATGAGGCCATCGACGTGCTGCGCCTGCTCTGGACGGGTGACGAGAACGGGGTCAGCTTCGACGGAGAGTTCTTCTCCTTCGCGAACCTGTGCAGTTTCCCCAAGCCCTGCGGGCCGGGGACCCTCCCCATCCACGTCGGGGGGGCGAGCCGGGCGGCCGCGCGCCGCGCCGGGCAGCGGGGTGACGGCTATTTCCCCGGGGGCCAGCTCACGGCCGGGGAACGGGCCGGCCAGCTGGACGTGATGCGCACCGCCGCCGCGCAGGCGGGCCGGGACCCGGCGGCTGCTGGAATACACCCGGTGGGTGCCGGCCAGCATTTCCGCCGCCGACGCCGAGGCCCATGCGGCCCTGGGGGTCACCCGGCTGGTGGCCGCCCTGGGCTCGCCCGACCTGGACGGGCAGCGGGAAGAGATGTCAGCGCTGGCCGGCCGGCTCGGCCTGGGCTAGCGCGGCTGAGCTGTCATGACCTGTTCGCGTGCCCGTTGCTGGGCCAACCGGACGGGCGGCGGGCCGGCCGAGGCCCGCCGCCCGTCTGCGCGGCCGGTTACCGTTCCAGGTAGACGCCGAAGTTACAGCCGAGATTGGACAAGCCCCGCGGGCGGGCCCCGACCGCGGGGCCGGACGTGCCACTACTGGTCATCTCGACCTGGTGACGCGCCCACCACGAGTTGAGGCACGACGTCTGCTCCTTGTAGGCCGCGAACTCGGCCTCATACGGCGGCCCGACCGGGACCCCGAATGAGGCCAGGCGCATCTCGCGGGCCGGGGCACGGAACGGGACGGTGCTCCAGGGCGTGCCGCCGAGTTCCACGCCGATGCGCGCCTGGTTGATGAGGAGGCCCTGGCCGGGCTCGATAGTCGAGATACCGCGTGGCCGCCCGCGCCGTGACGATCATGAGTCCAGGATCCTGCTGGTAGAACAGAGACAAGGCCCACCGGGTGGCCGGGCGCAAGCCTGGCGTTGTTCCAGGCCTGATTCACCTGCGGGCAGGCCGAGGTGCGATCGCGGTCGAGCAGATCAGCGCGTGAGTGCGGCGGTTGTAGATCTTGAAGGCCAGGCGGTAGCGGTTGGTCACCGGGCGCCCGCCGGGACGGCAGGTGGAGTCCGTGCAGGCGTAGACGCTGAGGTCGATCACCAGGGCCGGGGTCCGCATCTCCAGCGAGAGGCCCAGCCGGCCGATCTCGCGGGAGAACCGCGAGGCATCAGGGAGCCAGGCATTGACGCTCCACGACCTGGAAGCGCGCTCCGGTGGCCGTGTACCCGGCCTGGTCAGGCGCGTAGTACGCCGGGCCGGTGCTGGCGGCCGCGCTTCCGGCCAGCATGGTCACGGCCGCTCCGGCCGCGCCGAGCGCTACCGCTAAACGCCTGATCATTGCGTGCTCTCCACGAGGTGGCCGGCGCCTGCCCCGACAGGCAGGCGGCCATTTCTACCACGCGGCAGGCCCGGATATCTAACGCCCGCTTCCCGGCCCGTGAGCACCGCAGGTCGAGCGACGGCGCCTTATGCGGCCAGTTCGGCGTAGCGGCCGCGGCCGGCCAGGAGGCTGGTGTGGGTGCCGGATTCCACGATGTGGCCGTGGTCCAGGACGGCGATCTGGTCCGCGTTGCGGACCGTCGAGAGCCGGTGCGCGATGGTGATGGTGGTGCGGCCCGCGGCGAGGTTGTCGAAGGCGTGCTGGACGGCGCGCTCGGTCTCGGTGTCCAGGGCACTGGTGGCCTCGTCCAGCACGAGCACCCGCGGGTCGCGGAGCAGGGTCCGGGCGATGGCCAGGCGCTGCTTCTCACCGCCGGAGAAGCGGTGCCCGCGGGAGCCGACCATCGTGTCGTAGCCGTCGGGCAGGCCGGCGATCAGGTCGTGGATCTGCGCGGCCCGCGCCGCGTCCTCGATCTCGGCGTCGGTGGCGTCCGGCCTGGCGTAACGCAGGTTCTCGCGGACCGTGGTGTGCAGGAGGTAGGTCTCCTGGCTGACCACGCCCACGACGGCGGCGAGGTCGGTCAGCTTCATGTCACGGATGTCGATGCCGTCGATGCTCACCACGCCGCTGCCCGGGTCATAGAGGCGGGCGACCAGGGAGGCCAGCGTGGTCTTGCCGGATCCGGTCTCGCCGACCAGGGCCAGCGTGGTGCCGGGCGGGACGTCCAGGTTGATGCCGGTCAGGGCCGGCCGGTCGGCGCCGGGGTAGGTGAAGCTGACGTCGGTGAGCCGGACGTGCCCGGTCATGACCTCCGGGACGATCTCCACCGGGTGGGCCGGGTCGTCCACCTCGACGGGCAGGTCCAGGTACTCGAAGATCCGCGCGAACAGGGCCAGCGAGCTGACCACGGACACGCCGGTGTTGAGCAGGCCGGTCAGCGGCCGGAACAGGCTGTTCTGCAAGGTGGTGAAGGCGACCAGGGTGCCGATGGTCATCGCGCCCGCGGTGACCGGCAGGCCGGCGGCCAGGTAGATGACGGCCGGCACGGCCGCGAAGATGATGCTCATCGAGGCCATCCGCCAGCGCCCGGCCAGCTGGGAGCGCAGCTCCAGGTCGATGAGGCGGGCCGAGGAGGCGGTGAACCGCTGGACCAGGGACGGCCCGGTGCCCATCGTCTTGGCCAGCTGGACGCCGTTGATCGACAGTCCTTCCTCGATGGTGACGTTGAGGTTGGCCAGCTCACGCTGCTGCTCGGTGGTGATGGCCCGGCGCATCCGGGCGACCTTGCGGCTCAGGTAGACCGAGGGCGGCATCACGACCAGCGAGATGAGGGACAGCTTCCAGGACAGCGCGACCATGGCCACCGCCGTGGCGACTGCGGTGGTGAGGTTGGCGGCGACGGACGTCGCGGTCGAGGTGACCACGGATTCCATGCCGCCGACGTCGTTGGTGATGCGGGACTGGACCTCGCCGGTGCGGGTCCGGGTGAAAAAAGCGACCGACTGCCGCTGCAGGTGGCCGAAGACGCTGGTGCGCAGGCCGTGCATGACCTGCTGGCCGACCTTGGTGCTGATCCAGGTCTGGATCACGCCGAAGGCGGAGGTGACGGCGGCGATGCCGACCATGCCGGCGACCAGCAGGATCAGCAGCCGCAGGTTCCGGTCCGGGAGGGCGGTGTCGATCACCGCGCGGAGCAGGAACGGTGAGGCCACGCCCACGATGGAGGAGGCCACGATGATGGCGGTGACAATGGTCAGCTGCCAGGTGTAGGGCTTGAAGAGCTGCCCGATGCGGCGCAGCGACACCTCGCGGGCCTGGGCCTTCTCTTCGGCCGTGACCGTTCTCGCGCCGCGGCCCCGGCCGGAGCCGCCGCTGCGGGGGTTCTCGGGACTGGTGGTCTGCGGACTTGTGTTCTGGGGGTTCATGGGTGGGGACGCCAAGTGCTTGCTCGATTCTGTCGGGGAGAGGCCCGCGTCGGCGGGCCTCGGGGCTCAAGTATTGCTGAGGTTACCTCAATATGAGGGTACAACGGTAGTCGCTGGTAAGCTATTCCCGTGATCCAGGGCAGCGAGACGGCGGGCCGGCCCGGCACCCGCAGCGGCCAGGCCGGCCCAGACCAGACGGCCCTGATCAGACGGGCAGCCGATCAGACCGGCACTGACGAGACGCTGGCCGACGCTTTCCGGTCCGTCTCGCGCCAGCTCCGCGAGACGTCCCAGGAGACCCTGGCCCCCTGGGACATCAACCCGTCCCAGTTCCGGGCGCTCCGCGTGCTCAACCACCACGGGGCGATACGCCTGTCGGATCTCTCGGGACGCCTGCATATCGCGCCGCGCTCAGCCACCGAGGTCGTCGACGCCCTCGAGTCCCGCGGCCTGGTCGAACGGCGGCCCGACCCCAGCGACCGGCGGGCCACACTCGTCGAGCTGACCGCACACGGCACCGAGCGTGCTCGGTGCGATCCGCGCGGCCCGCGGAACCGAGGCCGAACGGGTCTTCGACCGGCTCACCCCGGCCGACCGCGACCACCTGGCCCGCATTCTCCGCCAGCTGCAGAGCTGATCCGCCCGCCCGGCGGCCGCCCGGCGCCCGGCGGAGCAGGACGCGTGGGTCAGGAGAGGGTCTGGCCCGTCCGGAGCATCTCGAGCGCCTGTTGCACGCGCCGGTCCCGGGTCTCTTCGCGTTTCGCCTCCGCGACCCAGCGGGCGTACTCCTTCCGGTGCGTGAAGGCCAGCCGCTCGAAGGCCGCCCCGGCGTCCGGGCTGGCCGCCAGGGCCACGGCCAGCGCCTCGGGCACCTCGACCTCCCGGGGCGCCGTGTCGAGCTCGACGGCCACCTCCACGTCGTCGCCGGCCTGCACGCCTGCGCCCTCGCGTACCTCCCGGTTCAGGCCCAGCAGGAATTCGCCCTTCATCCGGGTCACGCTGGTCCGCCAGGTGTAGCCGTTGACGGTCGCTACCACCGGGAATCGCTTGGCGCCCTCACCGACCTCCGCGACCTGGGCGTCGTCGAGTATGACGGCCGCGGCCGGGCCACGGGGCTGGAGCTGCGCCTGGAACCGGATCACTCCCATGGGCTCATCCTGGCCGGCCGGCGCTGCCGCGGCCAGCAGCCACGACGACCCTCATCGCCCGCCACCCGGGTCAGGCGGCACTGGCCGCGTACCGCCAGAAGTCCCGCATCCAGTCGGGCGGGACGGGGCTGTCCGCGGCCACCTGGGTGAGCAGGATGGCCACCGTTCCGGTGGACGGGGTGATGTGAGCCGAGGTCCCGGTGCCGCCCACCCAGCCGTAGCGTCCCGGGACGTTCCACGGATCGATGGCCGCGATGTCAACGGAGCCGCCGAAGCCCCAGCCCTGGCCCTCCAGGAACAACGCGCCGATCTCGCGCTGGGCCGGGGTGGTGTGGTCGGTGGTCATCAGCCGGACCGAATCGGCGGACAGCAGCCGGCGGCCGCTGGCGGTGACGCCGCCGGCCAGCAGCATCCGGCCGAAGGCGAGCCAGTCGTCTGCGGTGCCGGCCAGCCCGCCGTTGCCCAGCGGGAACGGCGGCGGCGAGCTCCACTGCCCGTCCGGCCCGTCGGCCAGTTCCAGGCCACCATCGGGGCCGGTCCGGTAGTAGCTGGTGAACCGGTGGCGCTGGCCGGCCGGCACGTCGAAACCGGAATCGGCCATGCCCAGCGGCTCGAACACCCGCTCAGCCATGAACTCCGGCAGCGATTGACCGGACACCCTGGCGACCAGCACACCCTGCAGGGTGGAGCAGGTGTCATACAGCCAGCCCTCGCCCGGCTGGTAGACCAGCGGGATCTTGGCCAGCTCGGCCATCCACTCGTCCGGCGGGAGGAAGCTCCGCGGCTCGCGCCCGTCCTTCTGCACGGAAAACAGCCGCTGCACGGCCGGCAGGGTGAAGTCGGACGCGAAGCCGTACCCGGCACTGGAGCTGAGCAGGTCGGACACGGTGATCGGCCGGGCCGCCGGAACCACGTCGTCGACCGGGCTGGCGGGCGTGCGGACGACGGCTGGTTCCGCCAGTTCCGGCAGCCACTGGCGGACCGGGTCGTCCAGCGCGATCCGGCCGTCCTCGACCAGCATCATGACCGAGGCGGCGGTGATGGGCTTGGTGATCGACGCAATGCGGAAAATCGAGTCCCGGGCCATCGGCGCACCGCCCAGGCTGGCCGAGCCGACGGCCGCTACCTCGGTCCGGTCCGGGCCGGCCACCAGGCCGACCGCTCCCGGCAGCGCTCCGTTGCTGACGTACTTCTCCAGGAGGCCGTGCAGGTCAGTCATGGATTCACCTTCCCTCGCGGATGGTCGAACGGTAGACCGCGGGAGCGGCCCAGACTCACCGGCCGCCCGCCGGAGGGTTGACCAGTTCCCTGATCAGGTCGGCGTGCCCGTTGTGGCGGGCGTACTCCTCGATCATGTGGTGGTAGATCCAGCGCAGCGAGAACTCCGCGCGCTGGCCGCCGCGGCGGCCCACGCCGACGTCATCGAGGCCATGCCGGGCTGCGGTCAGCCTGCTCTGCTCGCATGCGGCCTGCCAGGTGGCGAGGTCACGTTCCCAGTCGGCGTTATCCAGCGGCACCCAGTCCGCGTCCTCGGCACCCTCGCTCCGGACGCTCCGGCCTGCTGGGTCAGGCCGGTCAAAGGCGCGCTGAAACCAGTTACGCTCCACGTCGGCCAGGTGCCGCACCATGCCGTGCAAAGACATGAGCGACGTGGCGACCGGGCGGCGCTTGCGCTGCTCGTCGGACAGGCCATCGCAGGTGAGCAGCAGAGTGGCCCGGTGAAATTCCAGCCAGCTCTCCAGCGTGGTGCGCTCAGCCGCGGCAAACGGCGGGTCAGCCGGCTCCGGGGCGGCAAGGTCGTCAGCCACGGCGCAGAAGGCTACACCACCCCTATCCCCGGACACCCGGGTCCCAGGCAACGCGAGGCGGCTTCCCGGTATCTGCCGGGGTGCAAGTGCCGGGACGCCGGAATCCTCTGACCTGGCCGCCGCACGGCCGTCTCAGGCCGCCAGGGCGGCGCGGGCCAGGTCACGGAATTCGTCGTCGGCGATGCCCGCCGCGTCTTCGGGCCGCAGCCGGATGGTCCCCTTGCCGGTCCTCAGCTCCGGGTGGCGGGAGGTGAAACCGGCGTCGCCGCCCTGCTGCCAGCCGTACAGCGAGACGCCGTGCTTCCACGCACCAACATGCAGGCGGCGGGCGCCGACCTGGTAGGTGGGGATCTGGTAGGAGAGGACCACGGTGGCGCCAGGCTGCGCTTCCAGGATCAGCCGGTGCAGCCGGTCGAACAGGGGGCGGTGCTCAGGGGGGATCGCATCGATGTACTCCTGGACGGCCTGGTCGGCCTGCGCTCTGCGGCCATCCTGCGCGCGCGTGCGGCGGTCAGCGGTGTTGGGCATGGCATCGTCCCTTCATCCGGTGTTCCCCGGTACCTGAAGTGACGCCTGACCCGGCCAGAACTCATCGCCCGGCCCCTGCACCACCCGCTGCCGCAGCGATCGGGCGGTTCTCCCCCGGACAGCCGCTTTCACCGCGCTTACGGCTTCGGCGGGCCGTCGCTGGGGCCCGTGACCGCGTCACGGGCCCCAGCGACGGGACAAGCGGTGGATCAGTAGCTGTTCTTCCAGGTGGCCTTGAAGGCGTTACCGCCGGTCAGGCCGGATACCGTGGCGATGTCGTACGATCTGGTCGCATCTATCGTGGTGATGTCGTAGTTGGTGCCCCAGTAGCCGGAAATGGTGCTGGTCCGGCCGGCCGCCGTCTCGGAGGCGGCGCTGAACGGCACGGTGCTGAACTGTGCCTCCGGCACGATCCCGATCGAGTACGCCGGACGCTCGGCGATCCATTCCGCACTGGTGTCCAGGCAGGTGGTCGTGGCGCAGGTCGCGTGCTTGGTGAAGCTGTTGGCGCTGCGCGTCGAGTCGGTCAGGGCCAGGGTGTAGGCCGAGCCACTACGGGACACTGAGGCTTTGATCTTGTCGCCTGCTGCGACGGTCGTTCCCACCGCGATGGTGCCGGCCGGGTACATCTCGTACCAGGTGTAGTACACGGCCCGGCCCTCGAAGCACTGGCTGACCGTGCCGTCCTGCTCCACGGTCGAGCTGGAGAAACCGTCCAGGCCGACCCAGTCCGAGGTGATCCGGTCCTCTGCCGTGCAGGTCACCGAGGGCACGGTCCAGGCCCCGCTGACCTTGGTGAAGTGGCCGTCGAGTGCTGGACACGTCGGCGTAGCCCGCCCAGTTGAAGCTGCTGGTCGCGCGTCGAGTTCGCGACGCCCGCCGTGGTGCCCGGCCGTCCGTGCACGAACCACGCGGTCCCGTGGTTGCGGTTCAGGTCCCTGACCAGCGCCGCCCGGGCCTCGGACCGGAACTTGGCGGTGAGGTGCGCGCTGCACCGGGGCCGGGCGCGCCGCCGGAGCGGCAGTCGTTGACGCCGTGACGGCGGAAACCGCCAGGGCGCCGCTGAGGGCAGCGGCTGATCCTACGAGAAATAGGCTGCGCAATGGGCGCATAAGACCCCCCTAGTGAGAAGTTTTGTGTGCGTACAACCTACGCCCGGAAGGCCTCTCGGTAAGGATCTTGTTTATCTGCCGATCGCACTTTTTACTAACCGCCCGCCACGGCCGGGGCAGATCATTAACCGAGATAGCATAAATTGACCTTGAGAAGAAGAGCCAATATTCATTAATGGCCACGAAAAGCTCCGCAACAGGATTACCCGGCGGAATCTGGGCTAAGGCTGCAAGTCGCGTGCCGGATGCGCCTGCCTCATGGTTAAGTTTCTTAACCATGAGGCAGGGCGATCCAATCCGAGTCGGCCGGAGAATCTTTGGGTCTAAAACATCACAGTACGTGTCAAAAGTACCGTCGGAGGGTAAGCCCGGTATGGCCTGAACAGACCATCAGCGAAAGCGAAGAGGATTACGCTGCACCAGATACCCGGGAGGATGCCGTCATCCGGGCACTTGACCGGGGCATCCTGCGATTCCCGGTACCCAACCGCTAATTGCGGACTCCGGAGCTGCCGGAAGCGTAGGCGGCGGGCGAGCCGGCCTGTAGGCCGGGTTCTGTGCACCCGCGCGAACGCGGGCCGACGGCCATCCATCTGGGACTGCCATTGCTGACAGCCTCGTGCGGTCTACCCGCGAGCATCGGGCGGGCCGCCCTCAATCGCTCGCGCAGTCTCCCCGCGGCGCGAACGCCGCGAAGGATCCCTTCTGACCTTGCTCCGGGTGGGGTTTACCGAGCCGCCGCAGTCACCTGCGGCGCTGGTGGTCTCTTACACCACCGTTTCACCCTTACCTCCGGCCAGGGCCTAAGCCCTGGCCCGAGGCGGTCTGCTTTCTGTGGCACTTTCCCGCGGGTCACCCCGGGTCGGCGTTACCGACCACCTTGCCCTGCGGAGCCCGGACCTTCCTCACCGGGACGCAAGCCCCGGCGCGGCCGCCCGGCCGGCTCGCCCGCCGTGATCCACAGCATAGGCGCTCATCCGCCACGCCCAACGGCTGATCCGCCAGACCTACTCGCGCGGCTGCAGATGCCCGGTGTCGTTGAGCGACCGGACCACCACCGGCCCGTCGGCGTACCAGTCAACCTCGCACAAGCAGGCCACGTCGAGATGCATCCGGCGCAGCGCCGCGGGCGGGGCCAGCAGCGCGTGCCGCAGCACGGTCTTCATCGGGGTGACGTGGCTGACCACCACGACCCGGCCGGGCTCGCTGCGGTCCAGCAGCCGGTCGAGCGCGGCGAGCACCCGGCGGCCGGCCGCGGCGAAGCTCTCGCCGCCGGGCGGCGCCACGGAGGTGTCGTTCATCCAGGCGGTCACCTCGCCGGGCCAGCGCTCCATGGCCTCGGCGTAGCTCAGCCCTTCCCACTCCCCGAAGTCCGCCTCGATCCAGCCCTCGTCCACCTGCACCGGGGCCCCGGTCGCGGCGGCCACCGCCTCCGCGGTCAGCCGGGCCCGCTGCAGCGGGGAGGTCACGATCAGCTGGATGCCGCCGCGCGCCGCGAGGCGCTGGGCCGCGGCCTTGGCCTGCAGCTTGCCGGTCTCGGTGAGCGGGATGTCGCCGCGCCCGGCGAACCGGCGCTCGGCCGACAGCGGGGTCTCGCCGTGCCGCAGCAGCACGGTGGTGGTGGGCTCGCTGTGCGCCGCGGTCCAGCCCGGGCCTGGCCGCGGCGCGGGGCGCGGGCCCTGGTCTTCAGGGGACGAGCGCTCAGCGGACGAGCCCCCGCTGGCCGGACCCGCCGCCGTTCTTCGCCTCATCCATGGCCTGGTTGGCCAGCCGGTCCGCGTGGGCGTTCTGGGCCCGCGGCACCCACTCGTAGCTGACCCGGCCCAGGCGGCGGGCGGCCGCGCTGGCCCGGGACGCGAGGGGCCGCATCGCCGGGTGCTTGATCTGCCAGCGCCCGGACATCTGCTCCACCACGAGCTTGGAGTCCATCCGGACCTGGACGTCGGCGCCGGGGGCCAGGTCGGCGGCGGTTTCCAGCCCGGCGATGAGTCCCCGGTACTCCGCGACGTTGTTGGTCGTGGCGCCCAGGCTCTCGTAGCGCTCGGCGAGCACCTCGCCGGAATTGGCGTCGCGGACCACGGCGCCGTATCCGGCCGGTCCCGGGTTGCCGCGCGAGCCGCCGTCGGCCTCGACGATCAGTGAGCCTGCTGCTCCCCGCACGGTTTGCCTGCCACGGGGCGGCCCGTCACAGCCCGGATTCGGGGGTCCGGACCAGGATCCGCCGGCACTCCTCGCAGCGCAGCACCTCGTCCGGGGCCGCCGCGCGGATCCGGTTCAGGTCCACGGTGTTCAGCGAGAGATGGCAGCCCTGGCAGCGGCCGCCCCGCAGGGCCGCGGCACCCACCCCGTGCTGTTCCCGCAACTTCTCATAGAGCGCCATCAGGTCGGCGGGCTCCCCCGCGGCGACCTCCGCCCGCTCACCGCGGGCCTTGCCCGGCCTCCTCGGCGATCTCGGCCAGGGCCGCGTCCCGCCGGGCGACGACGTCCGCCGAGCTGGCCGGCCAGCCCGGACCGCTCGGCGGCCAGGGCGTCCCGGCGGCTCTGCGCGCCCTCCCGGCGCTCCATCACGTCGAGCACGATCTCTTCGAGGTCGGACTGCCTGCGCACCAGCGAGGCGATCTCCGACTGGAGGGTCTCCAGCTCGCGGGCGGAGGAGACCTGGCCGCCGTCGAGCCGCTTGCGGTCCCGGTCCACCCGGGCCCGGACCTGCTCGACGTCCGCCTCGGCCTTGCCCTGCTCCCGGCCGAGATCCTTCTCCTCGGCTTCCAGGGCGACGATCTCGTCGTGCAGCTCGCGATCCCGGCCCTCGATCCGATCGGCTTCCTCGATCTCGGGGAGCGTGCGCCGCCGGTGATCCAGGCGGCTCAGCTCGGCGTCGAAATCGGCCAACTCAAGCAGCCGCAGCTGCGCCTCGGGAGATGCTTTCACGGGTCCCCACGTTAGCCTGCCGCCGACCCCAGCGGAAACGGTCCGCCGCAGGCGCCCGCGGCGGAAGCGATCATGAGGGGAGCGCGACTTTCATGATCATCGGCGAGGTGGGGTGCCTGGCCCCGCTGGCGGGCTCGGCCGACACCGCGAACTCGTCTCCCGCCCGCAGGCCGGACACGATGACCGGGGCCGTCATCCCGGCGCGGGGCGCGGGCAGCATGCCCGCCGCCCGGGGTCCTGAGCTGCCCATCAGCCACAGCTCATAGCGCTCCGAGGACGGCAGCGACGGCAGCCGGGCCGCGGTGAACACGAGCGCGTGGGCCCGGTGCGACATGACGATGGTGCCGGTCCCCCGGGTGGTGCTGGCCGTCGACCGTCATCATGGCCGCGTCCGGCGCGTTCAGCACCGCGGCGATGGCCCGGCTGCGGGCCTGGTCCTGGTTGAGCTGCTGCTGCATGTGAAACGCCAGGCCGCCGACGACGAGGGCGATGGCCAGCACGCCGCACGGCGATGGCCATCCCCCACCGGCGGCCTGGCCACCGGCCGAACCCGCCCGGGCCGGCCGCACCGCGGGCGGGTTCTGCCGGGTGCGGGCGGCGGCGGCCATCACCCGCTCGCGCATCCCCTCCGGCGGCTGGGTGGCCAGCGTGTCCGACAGCCGGGCGGTGGCCTCCTGCAGTCCGCGGGCTTCCTGAGCGCACGACGGGACAGCCGCTGAGGTGCCGCTCGAAGCGCGCCCGGTCGGTGTCGCCCAGGGCGTCCAGGGCGTAGGCACCCGCCAGGGTGTGCGGATCGGTACGGCGGAACCGGAACCTGCGCACCTAGTCCACCCCCAGGCAGTCGCGGAGCCGGATCAGGCCGTCGCGCATCCGCGTCTTCACCGTGCCGACCGGCACCTTCAGCAGCGCGGCCACCTGGCGGTAGGTGAAGCCCCGGTAGTACGCGAGGGTGATCGACTCCTGCTGCAGGCCGGTGAGCGAGCCGAGGCAGCGGCGGACCCGTTCGGCGTCCAGCCGCGCGGCCACGGTCTCCGCCACCACGTCGTAGGAGATCTCCGGCTTGGCCGCGCGCTGATCACGGTCCGCCGCGGCCTGCTCGGACCGCACCCGGTCCACGGCCCGGCGGTGGGCCAGGGTCATCACCCAGGCCTTCGCGGTGCCCCGGGCGGCGTCGAAGCGGGCCGCGTCGCGCCACACCTCCAGCAGGACTTCCTGGGCGACCTCCTCGGCCTGGGCCGGATCCCGCAGCACGCTCCGCGCGATGCCGAACACGTGCCCCGCGAGCTGCCCGTAGACCACGCCGTACGCGGCCTCGTCGCCCCGGGCCACCAGGCCGAGCAGCAGCCCCAGTTCGGCGCCGGCCAGTCGCCCCGGCCGGCCCGCCGCCGGAGCCCCGGCGCCGGGCTCGCCCGGGCCGGGCCCGTCAGCGCCCTGCTCCCCGCGCGCAGGCCAGGGCTGGCCGTCGGTCATCTGCATGTCCTTAATTCGTTGCCGCACCGTGTCTGGCTTGGCCATCAGGGGCTATCCGCGGCAATCCGCCTCGGCGTCGGCTACGAATAGACCCTGTGAGAGACCATTCTGACTCGCCCGCGCCCTGGCGCGGGGCAGTTGTCGGCCTGCTGATGGCCTGGGTCGCGCTCGGTGTCGGCCAGCTCGTCGCCGGGATCGGCCGGCCGCAGGGCGTCGCCGGTCGCCGCCGTGGGCGGTGCGGCCATCGACCGCACCCCGCCCGCCGTGAAGAACTTTGCCATCTCGGCGTTCGGCTCTCACGACAAGACGGTCCTGGTCCTCGGCATCCTCGTGGTGCTCGCGGTGTTCTGCCGCGGCCATCGGCATCGCCGCGATGCGCCGGCTCCGCGACGGCTACATCGGGCTCGCCCTCTTCGCGGTCATCGGCCTGGCCGCCGCGCTGACCCGCCCCAACGCTGAGCCGTGGGACGTGCTGCCCACGCTGATCGGCGCCCTGGCCGGGGCGTTCGCGCTGTCGCTGCTGGTCCGCGCGGCCGGCGGCGCTCGCGCGCCGCTCGCGCCCGGCGGGACGGCCCGGGGCCGCGCCGCGGCCCGGCCGCGGCGCCCGGCGGCCTCGCCACCGCAACCCGATTTCCTCCGGCCGACCTGACCTGCCCGTGCCCGGCCGGACCGCGGCCGCTGGACGATGAGCCCGGGCCGCGACCGGCCCGCCAGGCCCGCGCCGGCCCGGCCGCCAGCCAGCGCCGAGCCGCGCCCCGTCCCCGAGCTTCCGCAGCGGCCCGCCCTCGGGCGAGCCGCGCCGGCACCTGGGAGCCCGGCCGCCGGAGCTTCCTGACCGCGAGCGCGGTGGCGGTGGCCGCGGGCGGCGTCGGCGCCCTGGCCGGCCGGGGCCTCTCCGAGCGCTCCAGCGTATCGACCGCCCTGTCCCACATCCGGTTCCCGCAGGCCGCGCACCCGGTGCCGCCGCTGCCGGCCGGCGTCAACCTCGACATCAAGGGCCTGAGCCCGTTCGTCACCCCGAACTCGGCCTTCTACCGGGTGGACACCGCGCTGATCCTGCCCCAGGTGGCCCCGCAGACCTGGCAGCTGCGCATCCACGGGATGGTGGAGCGCGAGATCACCCTCAGCTATCACGAGCTGCTGAAGCGCCCGCTGATCGAGGACTGGATCACGCTGTGCTGCGTCTCCAACCCGGTGGCCGGTCCCTACATCGGGAACGCCAAGTGGCTCGGCGCCAGCCTGGCCAGCCTGCTGCGGGCCGCGCGGCCCAGGCCGGCGCGGACCAGCTGCTGTGCACCTCCACCGACGGGTTCACCTCGGGCACCCCGCTGGCCACGGTCCTGGACGGCCGGGACGCGCTGCTGGCCGTGGCCATGAACGGCGCCCCGCTGCCGGTGGCGCACGGCTTCCCGGTCCGGATGGTGGTCCCCGGCCTGTACGGGTACGTGTCCGCCACCAAATGGGTCACCGACATCAAGGTCACCACGTTCCGCGGTAACTACGCCTACTGGGCCCAGCGCGGCTGGTCGCAGCGGGCCCCGATCAAGACCGAGTCCCGCATCGACGTGCCGGGCGGCGGCTCGGTGTCCGCGGGCCAGCGGCAGGTGGCCGGGGTGGCCTGGGCCCAGCACAAGGGCATCGACGCGGTGCACGTACGGGTGGACCGCGGGCCGTGGCACCAGGCCCGGCTGGCCGCGGTGCCCGGGATCGACACCTGGCGCCAGTGGGCCTGGGACTGGGACGCCACGCCGCGGCAACCACCTCATCGAGGCGCGGGCCACCGACGCGACCGGCTACACGCAGACGGCCCTGCAGGAACCACCCGAGCCCAACGGCGCCAGCGGCTATCCGAGCATCACGGTGGCCGTCAGCTGACGCTTCTTTTCCGCAACGAAAACCGCCGGCCGCTCCCTCGCCCAGCCAGCCGCCTAGGCGGCTGCCAAGCACCGGCTGCGGCTGACTAGAGCAGCTGGTCGCGGATCTGGCCGGACAGGTAGGCACTCAGCCAGCGGGCCAGCTCGTCGAACACGAGCCTGCGGGCCGCGCCGCCGGGCAGCGCCTGGCCGGGCTGGGCCCCGTCGAGCCGCAGCCAGGTCACGTGGGCGCCGAGCCGGATCGTGGCCCTGGCCGCCGGCCCCCGGCAGCGCGAGCCGGCCCGCCGGTGCCGCCCGGCGCGTCCCAGTCCTCCGACGGGCACAGCACCAGGACCGGGCAGCTGATGTCCAGGCCGCGCCGGACCCGGCGGCGGGCCACCGCGAGCAGCGGCGGGGTGCGGCGGCTCGGCGCGGTGAGCCGGCGGCCCACCGTCCGGGCCAGCCACGAGCCGCCCCGCAGCGCCGGGCTGGCCAGGACCAGCGCATCGGCGGGCTGGCTGGCCCGCCGGGCGTGGCACCACAGCGCCGCGATGATCGCCCCGCTGGCGTGCGCGCACAGCACCACGGTCTCGATGCCGTCCGCCTCCCGCACGTGCCGCACGGCCGTGTCCAGGCAGGCCAGGTACTCCCCGAGCTCCTCCGCGTGATTCTCCGCGGCGGGGCGGCCCGGATCGTCCAGCCGGCGCAGGTCGGCGACGTAGAAGTGGAACCCCCGCTCGGTGTACCAGCTGGCCAGGTCGGCGCGGCACGAACGCGTCGTTCATGCAGTGCAGGTAGATCACCGCCCGCTTGGTCGGGCGGGCGCTGCGCCGGCGGAGCACCGCCCCGTCCAGGCCGTGCGTTCCCGACGGCTCCTCCAGCAGCAGCGGAAGCGCCACCGCCTCATAACCCTCCGCCGCACCGTGAACGTCCATGATGAGACCCATCGCGCGTTCCCCCGTCCCCTGGCAGCCCGGTCCCCCGGCTCCGGCCGGAACTGCCCCGCATACGAAACGTCACTATGCAGTTTGGCACCGTGATCACTGAATGCACCGCGGGAAACACGCGGCCCAGCCACATCGCTGGCTGCGCGTTTGCCGTCACACGGGAGAATTCGGCCCGCCGGCCCTCCCGTGGCCCCGCGGCACCCGGGCGCCGCGGTCCCTCGTAGCCTCAGACCATGGCGACTGGTGAGCAGGAGCAGATCGAGACCGAGCGGAAGTACGACGTGGACGCCGGCTTCGTCCTGCCGGACCTGGCCGGGCCGGGCGGCTCCGTCAGCATGGCCCCGCCGGACGTCCAGCTGCTGGAAGCCACCTACTTCGACACCGACGACCTGCGGCTGATCGCCGCGCACATCACGCTGCGCCGCCGGACCGGCGGCGACGACGCGGGCTGGCACATCAAGCTGCCGGTCGGCGGGGACACCCGGCGCGAAGTGCATTTCCCGCTGGGCCCGCCGGGCCGGGTCGTCCCCGCCGAGATCGCCGCCGAAGTCGCCCGCTGGTCGGGCGGGGCAGCCGCTGCGCCCGGTCGCCCGGCTGGAGACCCACCGGACCGTGCGGCGCCTGGTCGGCGAGTCTGGCGAGGTGCTCGCCGAGGTCGCCGACGACCAGGTCACCGGGTCACGGCCGGACCCGGCGGACCCGGAGACCTGGCGGCTGCAGGACACCTGGCGGGAGGTGGAGGTCGAGCTGAAATCCGGGACCCCGGACCTGCTGGACGCGGCGGCGGCCGGGCTGGCCGCGGCGGGCGCCACGCCGTCCCGGTCGGCCTCGAAACTGGCCCGGGTGCTGCACGGGGAACCGTCATGACCGGGCCCGCGACCGCAGACCCGGGCCCTGCCCCAGCTGCACGGCACGAAGTTCGTCACAGACGGCGGCATGGAAACCGACCTGATCTTCCACCACGGTGTCGACCTGCCGGATTTCGCCGCCTTCCCGCTGCTCGACACCGCGGCCGGACGCGGCTTGCTCACCCGCTACTACGACGGCTACGCCACTATCGCGCAGCAGGCCGGCGCTGGGCTGATGCTCGAGGCCCCGACCTGGCGGGCCAACCCCGACTGGGGCACCCGGCTCGGCTACAGCGCCGCGGATCTCACCCGCGTGAACACCGCGGCCATCACCCTGCTCGCCGGGCTGCGCGAGCGTTACGCCACCACCCTGGGCCTCGGCACCATCCTGGTCAGCGGCATGATCGGGCCGCGCGGCGACGGCTATACCGCCGGCGGGCGCCCCGATCCGGCATGAGGCCGCCGGCTACCACGGTCCGCAGCTCGAGGCCTTTGCCGCCGCCGGCGCCGACCTGGCCACCGCCCTCACCCTCACTGACGTCCCTGAGGCCATCGGCATCGTCCAGGCCGCCCGCGCCGCCGGACTGCCCATCGCCATCTCCTTCACGGTCGAAACCGACGGCCGCCTGCCCAGCGGGCCCACCATCGCCGACGCCATCGCCACCGTCGACGCCACCGCCGCGCCGGACTACTACCTGATCAATTGCGCTCACCCGACCCACATCCGCGCCGGACTGAGCCAGCCTGGAACACGGGGCCAGCCCGGGCCCTGGATCGACCGGATCATCGGCATCCGCGCCAACGCCTCACTCAAGAGCCACGCCGAACTCGACGACGCCGAGGACCTCGATGAGGGTGACATCGGCGCGCTCGCCGCGGCCCAGGCCGACCTCACCGCCGCACTGCCCGCCCTCACCATCCTCGGCGGCTGCTGCGGAACCGACCACCGCCACGTCGCCGCCCTCTGGGACACGACCGGCTAGAGAATCACGTCCTCGACCGGGCGGCGGGCCGTGGCGGCGGCGGTATGGGCCCGGCCGAACTGCATCAGCATCTGCGGCGCGCCGGGAAGGCCGAGCCGGGACCGGACCAGCGCCCGCAGCGGCGGCGATTCCATGGGCTGGCTGTTCAGCGCGGCGAACACCCACGAGGCTCGCGGCGTGCACGAGCACCCGGTTCAGCGCCTGCCCGGCCCGCAGCCAGTCGGCCGGCGTGTCTCCCGCGGTGACCAGGATGGCCGTCGCCGGGGGCGGCGGGCCGCCCGCTTCGAGCTGGCCGTCGCCGCGGCCCTGATCGAAGTCGCGCAGCGCCAGCCGCCCGTCCCAGCCGCCCGGCCGTTCCGTCTCGTCCTCGGGCAGGGCGGTGTAGGAGCTGGCCGGCACGCCGTCCCGGGCGTCGCTGCCCCGCTTCCGGGTCCAGTCCCGCAGCTCGTCGCGGACCAGGGGATTGCGCTGCTGCCAGCGCGCCGCGGCCGTGACCAGGTCCCGCAGCCGGCCCCGGGACGGCTCGTCGATCAGGACCAGGGTGGCTCCCTCGGCGATCGCGTCGTGCTGCAGCCGGACCAGCAGCCCCGGCGGGATCGGCTCGGGGCTGAACGGGCCCCGGTGCGTGTGCCGGTGCGGCACCGCCGCCAGCATTTCCCAGTCCTCCGCCGTGGGCGGGACCTCGCCGGTCCAGCCGGACCCGGGCGAGCAGGCCGGGGTGACCAGGGTCGGGCAGCAGTTCCACGGCCGCCCGGTACCCCAGGTGCCGGAGGCCCAGCCGCAGGCCGAAAACGGCCGCGCCGCAGCTGATCAGCATTTCCCGGCCTGCCGGATCGATGGCCCGCAGCCGGCGGGCCTGGTCGGCGTACAGGTCGAGGCCGCTGTCGCTGGACCCGGAACTGCCAGGGCTGGGTGTTGTGCACCGACGGCGCCCGGCCTGCCGTCTCCACCAGGAAGGCCACCTGGTCGGGGGTCAGGGTCGCGCCCGCGGCGTGAGCTTTGCTGATGTCGAGCGGGATCTCCGGCATATCGCCCCCTACGCCTGCTTACTGTCAGCGTCCGGTCACACCGTGACAGAGAGCAGAGCCGTCCGTCCCCACTGCGGAGGACCAAAGGCCCACCGCCCCGCAGGGCCGGAACCGGCGATTCAGAGCCGCCGCAGATGAAGCCGAAACCTCAGCCACAGACCGTTGCGGAAATCTGAGGGTGTTAACTTCCGTGAAGGAGCCATGATGAATAGCAGCGACCCTCGCACCGTGTCGGCCGTGGTGCGCCGTGACCGGGCCCGCAAGCGGCTGCGCGGCCGTGACCGCCGGGGCCGGTGTCCTGGGGCTGGCCGTCGCGGGCGGGCTCGCCTTTACCCTGCCCAGCTCCACGCACGCCACGGCCAGCTCAGCGGGCACGTCCACCAAGACGAGCACGGGATCGTCGTCGCATGCGACGTCGGGCGGCTCGTCCGGCACGCAGCTCGTCGTCCGGCACGAGCTCGTCCGGCACCAGCTCGTCGTCCGGCCAGAGCTCGCTCGTCCGCCAGCGCGCCGTCGTCCAGTTCCGGATCGGGCAGCGTCACCTCGGGCGGCTCGTGATGTCCCCCCAGGCACCGCGTCGCCCGGTGCCGCGTCCCCCGGCCACGCGTCTTCCGGTACCGGGGAGCCTGCGGCCGCGGACTGGCGGGCCCTGGGCACCCAGGTCTGGCTGCTGGTCACCGACCCGGGCCAGCTGGCCGAGGGCCGCCGCCTCCTCGAGGCCGACCTGGCCGCGGTGGACCAGGCCTGCAGCCGCTTCCGGCCCGACTCCGAGCTGATGCGGCTCGGCGCGGACGGCCGGGACCAGCCAGCACCGGACCAGCCAGCACCGGACCAGCCAGCACCGGACCAGGCCAGCACCGTGGAGGTCAGCCCGCTGCTCGCGGAGGCGATCGCGGTGGCGCTGCGCGCGGCCCGGATGACGGACGGGGACGTGGACCCGACCGTGGCCGACGCGATGTCCGCCCTCGGCTACGACCGTGACTTCTCGCTGCTGCCCGCCGTGGGCCCGCCGGTCCGGCTCACCGTCCGGGCGGTGCCCGGCTGGCGCCAGGTCGGGCTCGACGAGCAGGCGCGGCTGCTGACCCTGCCCCGCGGCGTGCACCTGGATCTCGGCGCCACGGCCAAGGCCTGGGCCGCGGACCGGGCCGCCGTCCCGGCTGGCCGTGGCGCTGGGCTGCGGCGTGCTGGTGGGGCTGGGCGGGGACATCTCGGTGGCCGGGCCGCCGCCCGAGGGTGGCTGGCGGATCCGGGTGCAGGACATCACCGGCCGGCCGGAGGACCCGCCGCGCGGGCCCGGCCGCGGTGGTGGCCATCCGGGAGGGCGGGCTGGCCACGTCCAGCACCACCGCCCGGCGCTGGCGGCGCGGCGGCGATGTGCTGCACCACATCCTGGACCCGCGCACCGGCCTGCCCGCCCCGGTGCACTGGCGCACCGTGTCCGTGGCCGCCGCCATCGTGCGTGGACGCCAACACGGCGAGCACCGCCGCGATCATCCGCGGCCCCCAGGCTCTGGATTGGCTCTCAAACCTCGGCTTGCCCGGCCCGCCTGGTCGATACGGCGGGTAACGTCCGGACGGTCGGCGGATGGCCCGCCGAGACCCACTGACCGTCACCGCGAGGACTTCATGAACCACCGCCGGGCAGACGTGCGCGCCGCCGTGTTCCAGCGGCGGCGGAGCCAGGGGCACCTGCGGGCGGTGACCGCCACGGTGGGTGTCGCGGGCGTGGTCACGGCGGGCGTGGTGGCCGCGATCCTGCCCGGCTCGACCCATGCCTCGGCGAGTTCCAGCACCGCCAGCACGCCGGCCCCGTCCGCGCCCGCGCCCGCCAGCAGCAGCCGCCGCCGCCAGCCCGGCCGCCAGCGGTGCCGCCGGGACTCCGGCCGCCAGGCACCACCGCCGCCACCACCACCACCGGCACGCCAGCGCGCCCGCCGCGGCGGCCACCGCCCCGGCCGCCCCGGTGCCTACTCCGGCCGCGACCACCGCGCCACCGCAGGGCGTGTCCGGCGGCTCCTGACCTGGCCTTAGCCGACCGGGTCCGGCTCAGCGCGCTGCCCGGCGTCCCCTGCGTCGCGCCCGGCCGCCCCCGGCCCGGCCCGCCGGGAGTCATAGCGCCACATCCCGGGCAGCAGCCAGCACGTCGCCACGGCGGTCACCACGCTGAGCAGGCCACCGGACCAGGCCGCGAACTGCGGCCCGCCGAGGGCCGCGGCCCCGCCAGCCTCCGCGTCACCGAGCCGCGGGCCGCCCTGGATCCCGGCGTAGATGAGGCTGTTGACCCGGCCCTGCATCCCGTCCGGGGTGACCTGCTGCACGATCATCATCCGGAACACGGCCGAGACAACGTCGGCGGCCCCCGCCGCGGCCAGCAGCACCAGCGCGGCGGGCAGCCACGGCACCAGGCCGAACGCGGTGATGGCGATCCCCCAGACGACCACGCAGACCGCCACCGCGCGGCCCGGCCGGTGCACCCGGCTCACCCGGCCCATGAGCAGCGACCCGATCAGCGCGCCGACGCCGGGCGCGGCGTTGAGGTACCCCACGGTGGCGGCTCCCCCGCCGTACAGCGT
>CAVUKT010000021.1:0-65961 GCA_963742055.1 uncultured Actinomycetes bacterium
ACCCGCGGCGCGGTCACCGGCGGGCTGGGCTGGCTGCGGTCCAGCGGGGAACGGGCCGGGCTGCGTACCGGGCCGGTGGGGCGGTGGACGTTCCAGCACCGCCACGCGCTGCGCATCGCCGCGGTGGCCCTGTTCGCCATCATCTTCGTGTTCTGGGGCCGTCCGACCGCCGTGGTCGCGATAGTCCTGGCCATCCTGCTGCTCGTGGTCCTCGGCCTCATCGAGCTGATCGGCAGGCCTCCGGCGCCGACTGCGGCCCTGCCGCAGACCGCCGGCCACGACGGCGGCTGAGGCCATGCTGATCGAGGCGGCCGGCCTGGCGGTCCTGGCGGCCATCTCGCCGACCGCGCCGCTGCTGGCCGCCCTGATCGCATCACGTCTCCTGGTCTGGCCGCGGTGCTGGCGTTCCTCGCCGCGCCGGAGCCAACGACACGGCGGCTGTCGGCCTTCAACGGCGGCTGCGCCACAATGGCCGGATGATCCTGGCTTGCACCCTGGTGGCGGCGGGCCTCATCGTGGCTGCCGACGGGCTGGTCGGGCCGATCAGGAAGGGCTGACGCCGGTGGACCCACTTTATGGCTTGCGCTCGATGGGCAAGCGCATTACCGATCCGGTCGAGCAGTTGGCCGAGAGGACCGCCGAGCGGGTGATCGACCTGGTGGTCCGCACCCTGGACGTGAACGCCGTGGTGCAGCGGGTCGACCTGAACGCCGATCGTGGACCGGGTCGACGTGAACAAGCTGGTGGACCGGGTCGACCTGGACAAGATCCTGGACCAGGTTGACATGAACCGGCTGCTGGCCAAGGTGGATCTCGACGACCTGCTGGCCCGGGTGGACGTGGACGCGATCGTCGACCGGGTGGACATCAACGGCATCGCCGAGCGCGTTGACATTGACGCCATCGCCATGCACACCGACATCGGCGCGATGATCGCTCACTCGTCCGGCGGCATCGCGAGCGACGCGCGGGACGCGGCCCGCAGCCAGGCGCGTCGGGCTGGACGAGTGGATCGCCCGCTGGGTCGCCCGGCTGCTCCGCCGCGACGCTCCCGCACAGCGGCCGCATTTCGGGGGCGCGGTGTCCAGGTTCGTGGCGTACGCGGTGGACCTGGGAGTCAGCACCGGAGTGTTCATGCTGGCCCTCGCGGCGGTCTCCTTCGCGGCCAGCATCATCACCGGGCACTCCATCTCCTGGAACCGCAACGATCTTCCGGTCGCGATCCTCTACGTAGCCTGGGAGTTCGTCTATTTCGCCTACTCGTGGGGGGCGAGCGGCAAGACCCTGGGCATGGCCCTGCTCGGGGTCAAGGTGGTGGCGGCCGACGGGACGCTGGCTGGCCCGCGCCGCGGGGTGATCCGGACGCTGGCGTTCCCGCTCAGCTTCCTGCTCCTGGGGCTGGGCTTCACCGGCATCCTGTTCCAGCGGGACCGCCGGGCCCTGCACGACATGATCGCCGGGACGGCGGTGGTGTACTACTGGGACGCCCGTGCGGCCCGGCTCCGGTTCCTGGACCGCCCGAGCTCCGGACCTGCCAGGCGCTCCCGGAGTCTGGCCAGTCCCCGGACCGGTCAGCCCCTGGACCAGGCGCCCCCGGACCCGGCGCCCCCGGACCCGGACGCCCCCGCTGACCTGGCGTGACCCGGTGCAGAAGGGGTGTTTCACCCACCCTGGGTGATGCTTGCTGAAAGCCGCCTCGGAAGCGTGGAAACCGGCCACAACGGTCGAGGGGGGCACGACCTCCGTTCACCGGCACGGCCGGACCGTTAGCTGGTCACCACCTGCCCCCGCTACCGAGGGAGTGGACACGACATGAGCGATACGCAAGCCGAACGGACACCAGGAACCGACCGGCCCGCTGGCTACCGGGGCACGCGGGCGGCGAGCCAGGCCTAGCGGCTGGGTGGGCTGGGTCATCTTCGCCGGCGTCGTCATGATCACGCTGGGGGCGTTCCACATCATCGACGGCCTGGTGGCCTTGTTCGAGAAGGGCTACTACCAGGTCACCAGCAGCCATCTGGTCGTGCACGTCAACTACTCGGCCTGGGGCTGGGCGCATCTGGCCCTGGGCGCGCTGTTCATCCTGGTCGGCTTCGGGGTGCTGGCCGGCCAGACCTGGGCCCGGGTGGTCGGCATCGCGCTGGCGGTGATCAGCGCCATCATCAACCTGGCGTTCCTCGCCGCCTATCCGGTCTGGGGCGTCATCCTCATCGCCCTGGACATCGTGGTCATCTACGCGCTGGCCATGCACGGCGGGGAGATGCAGGAAATCTGACCCCGGGGCGGCCCTGGGTTCCGCCGCTCACGCGGTGCTCAGGGCCGCCTGGTTCAATCCCGCTCCACGGGGCGGGGGGAGGGGACCGGGCCTGACCCCCCGGTCCCCTTTCGCGCGCCAGGGCGCTGACCGGTTCCGCGGCCCCGCACCGCGCCCGGCGGGCTCAGCCGGATCAGGCCGGGCGCCGAGGCCTTCTTCGCCCGGGACCGGCGGCCGGGCGGGGCCGGCCGGCGGGGTGCCTGGCGGGAGTCCGGCGGGAGTACCGGAGGGGGAGTGGTCCGGGCCGGAACCCGGCACCGTGCCGCTGACGTGCGGGCCCTGGACCGCGGCCGGAGCCGCCTGCTGGCCGGCGCGCCGGGCGGCCGCCCGGTCCGACCAGCGGAATCCGGCCACCAGCCGGGCGACCAGGGTGGCCAGGAACATCTGGCCGATGATGGCCTCCAGCACGGCGACCGCCCGGCCACCGTCCCCGGCCGCGGTGAAGTCCCCGTAACCCAGCGTGGTCAGCGTGGTGAAGCTGAAGTACTGGAACGTCTGGGTGTTGTCCGGCTCTCCCCGTGCGACGAAGAACGGACCGCCGAACTTCTACATCGCGACGTACACGGCGGAGAAGATCAGTCCGATGATCATGTAGGCGCTCAGCACGCCGTAGATGCTCTGCCCGGTGATCTGCGGGCTGGGAAATCACGCGCCGCACGAGGAGGATCACCGCCAGCGAGCAGGATCAGGGCGGTCCACAGGCTCGCCAGCGCGCCGCCGGCGCCGTCGTCGTCGGCGAGCCGGAGGATGACGGAGATGCCCGAGCCGAGTAGCAGGCCCACCGCGAGGATCTGCACGGTCTTGCGGTGGAACCGGCCGTTGCGCAGCGCGATCAGCACCACGGCCAGGAACAGCACCACCTGCACGGTATCGACCAGGCGGCCCGACGTGAACGCGGACAGCAGGTAGGTGACGACCAGGATGACCAGCAGGCTGCCGTACCGCGGCCCGGACCCCTGGCCCGAACGGAACAGTCTGAGCTGGCCCGCCGGGTTCGTCATGCCCGCCAGCCTAGGGTGACCTGCGCCGCATTTCGCCTCACCCGCGCCGGGTGGCGCGCCGTGGGCGGATGCGCGCGAACGTCAGACCCGGGGAAACCCACGAACGTGACAGCCGGAGAAGCCGCCGCGGGCACGCCGCGCGGCCACCGAGAGGAAGCGAACATGAGCATGCCTGCCAACGTCGATGTGGACGCGGCGACCCGGGACGCGCTGAGCGGCCTGTCCCTGGGCGACCTCGAGGTCCTGGGCGAAGCGCTGGAGTTGCGCGAGGCCGCGCAGGAGAACAGCGGGCTGGACGCCCGCACCTTCTCGCTGGTCAAGATCGCTGCCCTGATCGCCCTGGACGCCCCGCCCGCCTCGTACCTGTGGCAGGTCTCCAACGCGCTGGACTCCGGGGCCAGCCCGGCCGAGATCCTGGGCGTGCTGCGCGCCGTCGCCCCGCAGGTCGGCGGGCCGAGGGTCATCGGGGCGGCCCCGGAGATCATGGTCGCGCTCGGGCTGGCCCTGCCCGAGGGCGACGGCATCTGACGGCCAGGCCGGCTGAAGGGAGGCGGGACATGTACAGACGGCGGCGTCCGCTGCTGCGCGCGGCGGTAGTCGGTGGTGGCGCGTATGTGGCGGGCAAGAAGGTGGCCCAGCGCTCGGCGGAGCAGTCCGCCCAGGAGTCCGGCCAGGATGACCGGATCAGCAGCCTGGAACAGCAGCAAGGCGGCACCCAGCAGGGCGGCGGCCCGCAGGACGGGGCCCCGCAGGCCGGTCAGGCGGACACGCCGATCTCGGAGCAGCTCAAGCAGCTCACCGCGCTGCACGAGAACGGCGCGCTGGACGATGCCGAGTTCTCCGCGGCCAAGCAGAAGCTGCTCGGCATCTGAACCCGACCGGGGCAACGCACCGGGCGGCCGGCGATGAGCGCCGGCCCCTCGGGCGTTACCGCGCGGGCGAGCTAGATCGGGACTGGCCGGACAAGAATGATCCTGGTCCATTAGTGCTGTGGGGCAGCACTAATGGACCAGGATCATGATGGCGCGGGGTTCAGCTGGCCGGAGCGCTCTGTCCCGTGCAGCGCCTCCTGCAGGTCGGCCTCGCCCTCCTTGGACAGCGAGGACTTGAGCACGGTGCCGCCGAACTGGCTGAGCGCCTCGGTGGCCTTGTCGGGGGTCACCTTCTCCACCATCAGGAACAGCGCGGAGGTGCCCGGCTTGAGCAGGCCGCGGACCTGGTCCTGGAACTCGCGGTCGATGCCCGACTTGGTGACCTTCCCCATCAGGGCGCCCATCCCGGCGCCGATGGCCAGGCCGAAGAACGGGATGAAGAACAGCAGGCCGAACAGCAGCCCCCAGAACATTCCCCAGCTCGCCCCGGCCCCGACCGGATGATGGCTGGTGTGCACGTGGAACTTGCCCTCTTTGTCGCGGACGATGCTCGCGATGGCGTCGGGCTCGATGATCAGGTCCTTGGCCAGCCGGCGAGCCTCTTCCGCGGCCAGTTCCGCAGTCGTCTCGTCCGGGTAACCGATGGCGATCAGGTCAGACATGGTGTCCTTTCCCTCTCAGGTTGGCTGTGGCTGACCTAGTCCACCGCCGTACGCGGCGGGACGGCTCCACCCGCAGCGGGTGAAGCAGGAGCAATCGTGCTCCGCGGCGCTAGCGCCGGTGCGGCCTGGACCGCGGCGCACCGCGGACTGAGGACTCGCGGCCGGAGGGCGACGGATAACAGCTCGATGGTTTCGGCCTGCATCTCCAGCTCGGTCCGGATCCGGCCCACGGCCAGCCCCGGCCCGGGCTGGGCCGCGTACACCGCGAGCACCGCGCCGCGGAAGCTCGTATGAATGGTGTCGCGGCCGAGTTGCTGGACCACCCCGGCGCCGGCCAGGCAGTCGATCAGTCCGCGCGCGCTGGCCGCCAGCCGCAGCCGGGTGCCGATCGCGGTCAGCCGCTGATGCACCAGCAGGATCGCCGCGCAGGTCTCCGGGTCCAGCGTGGCGGCCGCTCCGAGGTCCAGGACCACGGTCCCGACCGGGGCGCCGCGAGCGCAGTACCCGGTGCAGGACCGCGTCCGCCAGGCCGCTGCCCCGGCAGCCTTCCAGGGAGGTGGTCACGCCCAGGTACGGAATCGGGGCCCGGGCCCGGGCCTGCCGGGTCGCCGCCCGGCTGCGCAGCCATCCCGCCGCCCGGGACCTGGACTTCCCCGCGGGCCGGCCCAGCCGGCGTCCGGGTGCTTCCGGGGCGAGAAGCGGCATGAAGAGCGGACGGCTCATGTATGTCAGGCCTCCCCGACCGTTGTGCGCTCCAGCGGCCGCCGACCCGGGGAGCCCGGGGCCGGCTCGGGGTGGCCGGGATCTACGGTGCCCGGCGGCCGGCTCGCGGCACATCACCCAGACGGGGCGAACTGGCCGATCTGGGTAAGAGCCCGCGCGGTCATGATCAGGCCGATGTGCGAGCCGGCCAGCGGATGGTTGCCGGTGAACCGCCTGCGCAGCGGGTCGTAACCCTCGGCCAGCAGCCCCACGTCGTTGCGCAGGCCGAGCAGGGCCGTGAAGAGCCGGCGCGCCTCCTCGGTCCGGCCCGCGGCCGCGAGCACCTGGGCCAGCCAGAACGAGCCGGGCAGGTAGCCCGGCCTCACCGGGCGGGCAGGCCGTCGGTGTCGGCCGGCGGGTGGGTCAGGTAGCGCAGCAGCACGCCACTGTCGTCCAGTTCCCGGGTGATGGCCTCCACGGTGCCGGCCATCCGGGGATCGGCGGCCGGCAGGAATCCCAGCGACGGGAGACGAAGCAGGCTGGCGTCCACCGCGGCCGAGCCGTAGTGCTGGGTGAACGTGTTCCGGTCCGGGTCGTACCCGCGTTCCAGCACGTCGGCGCGGACCGCGGAACGCAGCCGCCGCCAGCGCCTGACCGGCCCGCGATCCCCGAACGACTCGATCATCTTGACGGCGGAGTCGGCGGCGGCCCAGATCATCGCCTTGGTGTGGGTGAACTGCCGGGGCGGCCCGCGCATTTCCCAGAGGCCGGCGTCCGGTTCCGGCCAGCGCGCCTCCAGGAACGAGAGGATGGCGCCGGTGTCCGCCGGGCCGGTCTCGTCGGGGCCGGCCTCGGCCGGCGGGAGGCCAGCAGCCCGGGCGGTCAGCCGGGCCCGCAGCACGTCGCCGAACATGCCGAGCTGGGGCAGCGTCGCGGCGGCGTTGCCGATGCGGACCGGCTGGGCGCTCTCGTAACCGGGCAGCCACTCGGCCTCGATCTCCGGCATCCGCCGTTCCCCGGTGACCCGGTACACCGCCTGGACCTGGGCCGCCGGGCCGCCCACGGCGTGGGCGAGCCAGTTCAGCAGGCTAGCCGCCTCCGCGGTCGGCGCCGGCCGCCAGGAAGGCCTCCACGGCGTCGGCGGCGTCGTGCGTCCAGCAGTAGCGGTAGTCCCAGTTGCGCACCCCGCTGGCCTGCTGGGGGAGTGAGGTGGTCGGCGCGGCGACCAGGCCGCCGGTCGGTGCGTAGCAGAGCGCCTTGAGCGTGATCAGTGAGCGGATCACCGCCTCCTGCCACTCGCCTGCGCCCTGGTCGACGCCGCGCAGGCCGGCGACCCAGTCCTCCCACCAGCCGGCGGTCTGCTCGATCAGGGCGCTGGCTGGCGGCGGGTCGGGCGCCGGCAGGTGCGACGGGCGCCAGACCGCCGCCACCGGGATCCGGTCGCCCTGGCCGACCGAGAAGAGGGCGACCAGGTCCGCCTCGGGCGCGCGCACCTCGAGCGGGCTGAATATCCAGAGCGACTGACCGCCCGCCACGATCCGCCGGGCCGCGTCCTGCTGCCGGACGCGGGGCAGGGTCAGCCCGTACTCGAAGCGCGCGGCGAGCGTCATCCGCATGTCAACCCGCCCGGCCACCCCTTCGACCAGCCGGATCAGCACCGGGTCGGCGCCCCGCGGCGGCATGCAGTCGATGAGGCGGACCACCCCGGAGGCGGTGGTGAACTCGGTCTCCAGGACCAGGGTGCCGGGCCGGTACCTGCGGTGGACCCGGGTGATCTCGCGGGCCGGGGCGATCTGCCAGTACCCGTACCTCTCGTCGCCCAGCAGCGCGGCGAAGCAGGCCTCGGAGTCGAATCGCGGCAGGCACAGCCAGTCGATGGAACCGTCCCGGCTCACCAGCGCCGCCGACTGCAGGTCGCCGACCAGGGCGTAGTCCTCGATCGGTCGGGACATGCGGCCTCCGATGACGAGGGCCGCGTTCACCGAGCAGGCGGCCCTCTGGATGGCGGTTCGCTGCCCGGGCGGGGTACGTCTCATTACGCAGATTCGCTCGCCGGCGGGGCATCGTCGTCATCCCCGGGGGGTGATGCGACCAGGACAGCCAGGCGGCCAGGGTGGATCGGATAAGGGCGGCGTCCGCCTCGCGCAGTCATGACACGCGTTCACAGCACCGGGCCCACCCGGGTTCACGGTCAAGGAAGGGACAAGAGCTCATGGCACAGCCACCGAGCAGGACGTCAGGGAGTAAGGCAGCGGCCGCCAAGTCCACCGGCACCCGGGCGGCCGGGAGCCAGGCGGCCACCAAGGCAGCGCGAGCCGGGACCACGGCGCCAGCGCGGCTAAGACCACGCGCGGCTAAGACCAGCGGCGGCCAAGACCGCGCGGCCAAGACCACGGCGGCCAAGACCGCGGCAGCCAGGCCGCCAAGCCCGCGGCCGCCAAGACCACGGCCGCCAGGACCACCGCGGCCAAGCCCGCCAGCGGCCAAGCCACGTGCCAGCCGGCCACGCCAGCCCGGCCAGCGACCAGCCGGGCCACGCGCCAGCCGGACGACCGCCAGCCGGGCCAGCGCGAGCCCGAAGGCACCCGCGTCCGGGAGCACGGCCCGCAGCACCTCGCGCAGCACGACACGAGGCACGGCGCGCACCGCGACCGCGCGCACCGCGCACCGCGCGCACCGCGACGCCGCGCACCGCGGCGGCGCGTACCGCGCACCGCGCGCCGCACGGCGGCCCGGAACGGCGCCGCCAGCACGCTGCCCGCCGGGGTGCCCGAGGCGGCGCGCCAGTCGCGTGGTCCTGCCCCGCAGCGCGGCGACCGGGCTGGAGGCGCCGCGGCAGCGGATGACCCCGGCCGAGCGCCGGGTCCGCGGCAAGGCGGCGCGCGCCGAGGTGCCGCGCGAGAGCCACGCCGAGTGGAAGCCGCCGGCGGACCGGGCTGACCCGGTCGCGCTGCTGGAGTCGCAGGGCGCCGCCCGGGTCCCGGACCTGGTCCCGGTCCGGTACGGCCGGATGATGGAGACCCCGTTCACCTACTACCGGGGCGCGGCCCTGCCCATGGCCAGCGACCTGGCCACCACCCCGGCCACCGGGCATGATCGTGCAGGCGTGCGGGGACGCGCACCTGTCCAACTTCGGCCTCTTCGGCTCGCCCGAGCGCAAGCTGGTCTTCGACGTCAACGACTTCGACGAGACGCTGCCCGCGCCCTGGGAGTGGGACGTGAAGCGGCTGGCGGCCAGCCTGGAGGTGGCCGCGCGGGAGAACGGGTTCAGCGACAAGGACCGCAGGAAGATCGTGCTCGCCGCGGCCCGCGCGCTACCGGCAGGTAATGCGGCAGCTCGCCGGGCTGACGGCAACCTGGACGTCTGGTACACCCAGGTGGACATCGACGGACTTCCGGGCCCGGTTCGGACAGCCTGCTGAAGGAGCGCCAGCGCAAGACGGTGGACAAGGGCCTGGCCAAGGCCCGGACCCGGGACAGCATGCAGGAGCTGCAGAAGCTGACCCGGATCGAGGACGGGCAGCCGCGGATCATTTCCGAGCCGCCGGTCATCGTCCCGATCCGCGACCTGCTCGGCGAGCTGGCCGAGGGCGGTCAACATCGCGACGGAACTGCGTGGCCTCGTCGGCAAGTACCGGCGGACGCTGCAGCCGGACCGCCGGGTGCTGCTCGAGCAGTACGAGTTCGCCGACATGGCGCGCAAGGTGGTCGGCGTGGGCAGCGTCGGGACCCGCTGCTGGATCGTCCTGATGCTCGGCCGCGACGATTCCGACCCGCTCTTCCTGCAGGTCAAGGAGGCCGAGGAGTCGGTGCTCGCGCGCTTCGCGGGGGCCAGCAGGTACGACAACCAGGGCGAGCGCGTGGTGAACGGCCAGCGGCTGATGCAGGCGGCCAGCGACATCTTCCTCGGCTGGCAGCGGTTCACCGGGCTGGACGGGACGGCCCGCGACTTCTACGTCCGGCAGCTGCGGGACTGGAAGTTCTCGGTCGACGTCGCTTCGATGGTCCCGCGCGGCCTGCGGCTGTACGGCGAGCTGTGCGGGCTGACCCTGGCCCGGGCGCACGCCCGGTCCGGCGACGAGATCGCCATGGCCGCCTACCTGGGCGGCTCGGACGTGTTCGAGAACGCGATCGCGGACTTCGCCGCCGCGTACGCGGACCAGAACGAGCGCGACTTCAAGGCCTTCAACGCGGCCATCGCCTCGGGCCGCCTGGTCGCCGAACGCGGCGTGTAGCCGCCCGATGCGATCCCCGCCGGGCCGGCGCACGACCGGCCCGGCGGGCCCGCGGTTGTCCGGGACGCAGGGGAGACGGGGGAGGCTGGGTGCTCCACGTGCGCGTGGTGAGCCCGCAGGATCTGACGCCGCGGCTGGTGAGCCGCGCTGTCCGCCGAGCCGGGCGTGCGCAACCTGGTGGTGCTCCCGGGCGCGGCCCGCCGCCCGGACGGCGACGCGGTGCAGTTCGACCTGCTCAACGAGTCGGCCAACCCGGTGCTGCGGCAGCTGCGCGGGCTGCACGGGACAGCCGGGGCTCGGTCACGGTCGGCGAGGTGAACGTGGCCCTGGCCGGCCCGCGCAACGCGACCGAGACCCGGCGGTACGCCCGCCGGGAGCAGATCCCGGTCTGGGCCGTGGTGGAGGGCACAATCCGCGCTAACGCCACCTACCCGCCGAGCTTCTACGTCCTGCTGGTCATCGCCGGGCTGATCGCGGCCGTGGGCATCCTGACCAACTCGCAGATCCTGGTCATCGGGGCCATGGTGGTCGGCCCGGAGTACTTCGCGATCATCGCGCGCCGCGCTCGGCTGCAGCAAGCGGGACTGGCCGCTGGTCCAGGAGTCGCTCACCGCGCTGGGCCGGGGCTTCCTGGCCGCGGTCATCGCGGCCTTCCTGTTCGCGCTGGCGATCCGGGCCGCCGGCGTGGCGCCCGCCGCGTTCCTGAACGGGGTGCGGCCGGTGGCGGAGCTGATCAACTCACCGAACGTCTTCTCCGTCATCGTGGCCGTCCTGGCCGGGATGGTCGGCGTGGTCTCGCTCACCGAGTCCCGGGCCAACGCGCTGATCGGCGTGTTCATCTCGGTCACCACCATCCCGGCGGCCGCGTCGATCGGCCTGTCCGCTCGCGTTCGGGAGCTGGCACGACGCGCTCGGCTCGCTCTACCAGCTGCTGCTGAACGTGGTGATCCTGATCGTGGTCGGCGCGGCCGGGCTGAGCGCGCAGCGGGGTCTCTGGCACCGGCTGGCCGGGCCGGACGAGGGCGCTACAGGATGGCGATGGGATTGACCGGGGATCCCGTCCCGGCGTGCAGCCGCAGCGGCGCGATGACGCACAGGAACGACCAGCGGCCCGCCTGCTCGCACGCCGGGACCAGCTCCCCGAACTGCAGGTAGTCCAGCAGGTGCACGCCGAGCGCGTTGATGGCCAGCACGTGCACGGGGAAGTCCACCGTGTCGGCGGCGCCGCCGGCCGCGTCGTTGTTGCTGTCGCTGCCGAGCAGCGCGACCTTCCGGTCGGCGACGAACTCCATCGCGGTCGGGTGCAGCCCGGCCCGGGCGGCGGCCGCGTCCCAGGGGCCCAGCTCGTTGCGCCGCCGCCGGTGCCCGACCCGGACGAACAGCAGGTCGCCCTGGCCCACCCGGACCTGCTGCGCCTCCTCCGCGGCGACCAGGTCGTCGGTGGTCACGAAGTCGCCCGGCTCCAGCCAGGGCACCCCGCGCAGCCGCGGGATGTCCAGCAGCACGCCCCGGCCGACCACCCCGTCCGCGGCCACCTCGATGGTCAGCTCGGCGGCACCCTTCGGATGTGACGGTGTCGGCGGGCACCCCGTTGTACAGCGTCTCGTCGTACATGACGTGGCACAGCGCGTCCATGTGGCTGTCCGCGTTGCCGTGCACGTTCATCTCGAGCCGGTCCATGGCGAACGACAGGCCGCTGGGCTTGGCGTCGTCGGCGGTCCCGGTCATCGGGTGATGGGCCGGGTCGGGGTTGTCCTTGGTCACCTGGTCCTCGACCGGGGCCTCCAGGCTCACCGTGCGGCCCAGCCGGACCTCGCCCATGGCCGCGAGTACTTCGGCCGGGGTGAGGTAGTTAAGGGCACCGCGCCGGTCCTCCGGCCCCCAGGGCCGGCTGGCCCGCAGCCGGTCATACAGTTCACGGAAGCTGGCCTCGGTCATGGCAGGCTGGGCACGCGGCTCCGCGGTACCGCGGTTTGGTGTACGGGATCTGGTGTACTGCGGTCAGGCATCAGACCCCCACAGGCAGGACGTAAGGAAAGAGGCTCGATGGCCCACGAGCGGCTGGTAGCGGTGAGCTACCCGGTAGACGGCGAATTCACCTCGATCAACGCCGACGTTCTCGGCGACCTGGCCACGCTCAGCTACACCGACGGGATGCCCGAGGACGAGCGGGCGGACGTGCTGCGCCAGGCCGAGGTGCTGATCGGCCTGCGGCTGCAGCGCGAGGTGCCGGCCGGCGCGCTGCAGAGCGCCCCGGGCTGCGCTTCATCCAGATGCTGTCGGCCGGCCTGGACACGGTGGACTTCGACGTGATCGCCCCCGACATCATGGTGGCCGGGAACGTGGGCGCGTACGCGCACCCCATCGCCGAGCACGTCATGGCCATGGTGCTCAGCCTGGCCAAGCGCCTCCCGCAGGAGAACGCGGCCCTGGCCCGCGGCGAGTGGAACCGCGCCGAGGGGGACCGCGCCGCCCCCAACGCCACCCTGGACGGCGCGGTGTGCGCGATCCTCGGCTACGGCGGGATCGGCCGGGCCACGGCCCGGCTGATGCGGGCGTTCGGGGCCCGGATCCACGCGATCAACAGCAGCGGCCACACCGACGACCCGGTCGAGTTCTGCGGCACCCTGGACGACCTGGACCGGGTGCTGGCCGCCGCGGACGTGCTGGTCATCGGCATCCCGCTGACCGCGGGCACCCGCGGCCTGATCGGCGCCCGCGAGCTGGGCCTGATGAAGGACAGCGCGATCCTGGTCAACGTGGCCCGCGGCGCGATCGTGGACGAGCAGGCTCTGTATGAGCACCTGCTGGCCAACCCGGGCTTCTCGGCGGGCATCGACGCCTGGTGGGACGAGCCGCGCGGCGGGGCGCCGTTCCGCACCAATTATCCGTTCTTCGAACTGCCCAACCTGCTCGGCTCCCCGCACAACTCCGGGGATGTGCCGGGGATCATGTACTACGCGGCGCGGCAGGCGGCCGAGAACGTGCGCCGCTACCTGCTCGGCGACGCGGTCAGCGGGGTGGCCCGGCGCGAGGACTACGCGAAGCTGGCGGTGAATTCGCTGCACTGGCGCTCGCGGGCCGGTTTCCCGGGCCCCGCTGATCCCGCGGCATCGGGGAGCCGGCAGGCGGCGGTTTTCGTTGCGGCAATCATGGTGGCCACGTCTCGCCGTAGACGTCGCGCACGACCCCGACGTCCCGGCTGGTGAACGTGCGCTCCCGGCGCAGGTCCCGGGTGAACGCGAACCACCAGGACGCCAGGGCCCCGAACCGGTTACGGAACCCGGTCATGAAGCCGATGTGGATGACCAGCCACGCCCACCAGCCCAGGAAGCCGTCCAGGTGCAGGCGGCCCACCGAGACCACGGCGTTGCCGCGTGACACGTAGGCGGCCGAGCCCAGGTCGCGGTAGCGGAACGGCTTGCCCGGCGGCTGGCCGGCCAGCTCGCGCCGGATCCGCCGGGCCGCGTACAGCCCGGCCTGCATGGCGACCTCGGCCACCCCGGGCAGCCCGTCCCGGTTCATCATGTCGCCGGTCACCGAGATCTCCGGGTGGCCGGGAATGGTCAGGTCCGGCTGGACGAGGATCCGGCCGGAGCGGTCCTGCTGCGCCCCGGTCGCGGTGGCGATCGCCGTGGCCAGCGGCGGGGCCTCGACCCCGGCCGTCCACAGCACGGTGCCGGCCTCGTGCTGGGTGACCTCGCCGTCGGGGCCGCGAACCTCCAGGCCGGTCAGGTCGACCTTGGTCACGATCGAGTGCATGTGCTGCTCGACCCCGAGCTTGCGCAGCGCCGCGGCGGCCTTGGCCGACAGGACCGGGCCGAACGAGGCCAGCGGGGCCTCGCCCCCGTCGAACAGCAGCACCCGCGCGTCCTGCGGCTTGATGTGGCGGAACTCGGCGCGCAGCGTCCGGGTGGCCAGCTCGCGGATCTGCCCGGCCAGCTCCACCCCGGTCGGGCCGGCGCCGACCAGCGCGAAGGTGAGCCAGCGCTGGGCCTCCTCGTGGCTGGTCGCGCTCTCGGCCATCTCGAACGCGCCGAACACCCGGCGCCGGATGGTCAGCGCGTCCGCGATCGACTTCATCCCGGGCGCGAACATCGCGAACTCGTCGTGCCCGAAGTACGACTGCTGCACCCCGGCCGCCACGATCAGGTAGTCGTAGCCGAACTCGATGGGCTGGCCCAGCGGCCGCCTGGCCTGTACCCTCCGCGCGTCCGGGTCGATCCCGGTGACCTCGGCCATCACGCACTCGACGTTGGCGTGCTTGCGGAGCACCTCGCGCAGCGGGGCGGCGATCTTCCCCTCGGACAGGATCCCGGTGGCGCACTGGTAGAGCAGCGGCTGGAACAGGTGATGCTCGGCCCGGTCGATGAGCGTGATCTGGACCGGGGCCCGGCGCAGGGCGCGGGTCGCGAACAGCCCGGCGAACCCGCCGCCGACGATCACTACCCTGGGCCGGGCCTCCTCGGTCATCCGCTGCCCCTCATCCGATTGGCTCTCAGCCGGCCGGGATCGTGCCACAGGTCCCGGGCGGGCAGCAGCCGGTCGGCTTCCCTGGGGCCCCAGGTGCCCTTGGCGTACGGGTGGACCGGGACTGCGTCGCCGAGGATCGGGTCCACCACCCGCCACGCGGCCTCGACCGTGTTCTGCTGGGCGAACAGCCAGCGGTCCCCGTCCAGCGCCGCGCCGATGAGCCGGTCGTAGGGCCGCATGTCCGAGCCGGGCCGCTCCGCGAACGACAGTTCCTCCACGGCGGGCTCCCAGCCGGCCCCGGGCTTCTTGCCGGCCAGGCTCATGCCGACCGCGGTCTCCGGCCAGACCCGGAAGCGCAGCGTGTTGTTGTCCGGCAGCGGGTCCAGGCCGAACACGTCGTACGGGGCGCGCTGGAACCGCACCGCCACCTCAGTCGCGGTGACCGGCAGGCACTTGCCCGCCCGGATCAGCACCGGGACCCCGGCCCAGCGCCACGAGTTCGACCATCAGCCGGATCGCGGTGAACGTCTCCACGGTCGAGTGCGGGTTCACCCCCGGCACGCTGGTGTAACCCTCGTACTGGCCGCGGACCGTCTCTTCCGGGGTCAGCGGGCGGATCGCGGAGATCAGCCGGGCCTTCGAGTCCCGCCAGGTGGACAGGCCCTGGCCGTCCGGCGGGTCGGCCATCACCGTCGCGAGCACCTGGAGCATGTGGTTCTGCACTACGTCCCGGGTGGCGCCGGTGCGGTCGTAGAACGCGCCCCGGTCGGAGACGTCGAACGCCTCCGCCATGGTGATCTGGATGCTCTCCACGAAGGTGCGGTTCAGCATCGGCTCGATGATCGCGTTGGCGAAGCGGACGAAGAGCACGTTCTCCACCGGGTCCAGGCCCAGCCAGTGGTCCACCCGGTAGATCGCGTCCTCCGGGAAGTACTGGTGCATCAGCTCGTTGAGCGCGATCGCACTGTGCAGGTCGGTGCCGAACGGCTTCTCGACCATGATCCGGTTGCCCTTGGCCCGGCCCGCGGTCGCGATGCCCTGCGCGATCCGGCCGAACAGCACCGGCGGCACCTCGAGGTAGAACAGGATCTGCCGGCCGTCGCCGACCGCGTCCGACATCGCGTGGTAGGTGGCGTCGTCGCCCAGGTCCCCGTCCACGTAGCGGAGCAGGCCGAGCATCTTGGCCGCGGCCGGGCTGGCCGGGTCCATCTGGTTCAGCTTGAGCGACGCGACCGCGTAGTCGCGGAACTGGTCCAGGCCCCAGCCGTTCTTGGCCACCCCGACCACCGGCACGTCGAGGACCCCGCGGTCCACCAGCCCCACCAGGGCCGGGAACGTCTCCAGTTTCGCGAGGTCGCCGGTCGCGCCGAAGATCACCAGTGCGTCAACCTGGTCTGCTGCCATCTATCCGGGCTCCCTTGTGGTCTGTGGGACTACTGCAGCGCAGGCGGCCGCCCGCGGGCATCGCCTGACGCGGGTGAAGGTCCGGCGCCACCCTAGCCCTTCGCGGCCTGCGTCTTCCGGGCGGCACTGGGTTGGCATTGCGTTGCCTTAGGTTGGCGCGGAGTTGCCGGCACCGGGTCGTCAGCGGCGGGTTGATTGGCACTCGGGTCGGGGCCTGGTTTAGCAGGCACAGGGTTGTTAGCACAGGGCTGGACGGCGCGGGAATACGTCATAGGCCCAGGCCGGGTAGAGCAGCCCCGCAGCCGGCAGGCAGATCATTACCCGGCGCGGGCAGCCGCCGCCGCGTGTTACGGCAGGCGTACGCGGCCGGTGCCGGACATCGTGAACTCGGTCAGGCTGGACGGCTGCGGCCTGGCTGCTGGGCCCGTGACAGCCCGCGCGGGGCACTAGCATGCCGGCTGCAGGCTCCGGCCGGTGCTGACCGGGCAGCTCAGGCCAGCGGGGTGGCGTGCTCCCGGGTGCCGTTGCGCCAGGTGGAGGCGCCGGCGGCGGTCGCGGCCTTGGCCCGGGCCCAGTGGTGCCGGGCCAGTTCGGTCGGCGGCACCTCCTGGCGGTTCGCCCAGTCACGCGCGGCCGACGCCAGGCTGGCCCCGCTGACCACGAGCCCGGCCAGGCCCAGCACGCCGCCCAGCCCCATGAGCACGCCGCCGACGATCAGCGGCCTGGTGTTCAGCCGGAACGCGCGCTCAGGGTCTCTGCTGTTCGTCATGGCCGCCACGATTGGCGGCCGCCGCGATGGGCGGGCATCATCCTGGCCGGGTGATTGCCGGGCGCTGTGGGGTGCTCACCCGGGAAGGCGATGTGACCGCCCCGCCGAACGGTCATAGTGGAATGGTGACCGAACGCTATGACGTGATCATCATCGGCACCGGCGCCGGCGGGGGCACCCTGGCGCACACCCTGGCCTCGTCCGGAAAGAAGATCCTGCTCCTGGAGCGCGGCGATTTCCTGCCCCGCGAAATGGACAACTGGAACCCGAAGCCCGTGTTCGTGGACGGGAAATACATCACCCACGACACCTGGTACGACGCGGACGGCAAGCCGTTCCAGCCGCAGGTGCATTACTACGTCGGCGGGGCCACCAAGATGTACGGGGCCGCGCTGTACCGGCTGCGGCCCGCTGACTTCGGCGAGATCAAGCACGTGGACGGCATCTCGCCGGCCTGGCCGCTCAGCTACGACGAGTTCGAGCCCTGGTACACCAAGGCCGAGTGGCTCTACCAGGTGCACGGGGCGCACGGCGAGGACCCCACCGAGGGCCACTGGTCGCGGCAGTACCCCTGGCCCGCGGTCACCCACGAGCCGCGGATCCAGCAGCTGGCCAACGACCTGCAGGACGGCGGGTACCAGCCGTTCCACGCGCCGTGCGGGATCCTGCTGGACGAGGCCCACCGCCCGGCCAGCACCTGCATCCGCTGCGCCTGGTGCGACGGCTACCCGTGCCTGGTGCACGCCAAGTCCGACGCGGAGACCATCGCGGTCCGCCCGCTGCTGGACCTGCCCAACGTCACGCTGCTGACCGGGGCCGAGGTGCTCAGCCTGGAGACGCGGCCCGGCGGGCGGGTGGTCACCGGCGTCGTGGTGTCCCGGGGCGGGCAGCGTGAGGTCTACCAGGGCGACATCGTGGCCGTGGCGCCGGCGCCGCCAACAGCGCCAAGATCCTGCTCCGCTCGGCCAGCGACGCAGCACCCGGATGGGCTGGCCAACGGATCCGGCCAGGTGGGCCGGAACTACATGTTCCACAACAGCAAGGCCATGGTGGCGCTGGGCAAGGAGCGCAACGACACCGTCTACCAGAAGACGCTGGCGGTGAACGACTTCTACCTGGCCGGCGACGGCCGGGAATGGCCGCTCGGCAACATCCAGATGCTGGGCAAGTCCAACGCGGAGGCGATGAAGGGCGAGGAGCCGAAGCTGACCAAGCTGGCCCCGCACTGGAGCCTGGAGGAGGTGGCGGCGCACGCCGTGGACCTCTGGCTGACCACCGAGGACCTGCCCAGGCCGGAGAACCGGGTGACCGTGGACTCCGGCGGGAACGTGCACCTCGCGTACACCCAGACCAACGACGCGGAGGCGGCCGGCCTGTACAAAGAGGTCAAGACCATGCTGAACCACGTCGGCATGGCCTCGCACCACATCCTGGACAAGAACTACTACATGAAGATGAACGTCGCCCTGGCCGGGGTGGCGCACCAGTCCGGCACCTGCCGGTTCGGCACCGACCCGGCCACCTCGGTGCTCGACGTGAACTGCAAGGCCCACGAGCTGGACAACCTGTACGTGGTGGACACCAGCTTCTTCCCGAGCATCGGGGCGGTGAACCCGGCGCTCACCGCGATGGCGAACGCCATCCGCGTGGGCGAGCATCTCACCGGGCGGCTCGGCTAGCGGCGCCTGGCGGTAACGGCCCAGGGTCCCTAATAACCCTGCAGGGGTGACGACGCGGGCGCGGGCAGGGGGCAGCGTTGCGGGTATGAGGGCTGGACTCGCTGGCGTGGTTCTGCGTCGCCGCGGCCGCGCTGCTGGGCGCAGGCTGCTCGTCGTCGGGCGGGAGCTCCGCCGCGAGCAGCCCGTCGTCGAGCTCCGCCGCGAGCACTCCGTCAGCCAGTCCTTCCTCGGCGGTCTGCCCCGATGTGGCCGCGCTGCGCTCGTCGATCGCCCAGGTCGGGCACCTGTCGGCCAGCGCTGGCGCGCTGGACAAGCTCAAGACCGACCTCACCCAGGTCCGGGCGGACGTGGCCCGGCTGCGGACGGACGCCGGGGCCGAGTGGAAGGCCCAGATCGACGAGCTCAACTCGGCCCTGGTCAAGCTGCAGATGACGCTGAAGAACATCGGCAGCCAGCCCAGCGCCACCGCCGCCGCGAACGCGGTCTCCACCCAGCTGGCCGCCGTCACCACCAAGGCGAGCGACCTGCTGCGCAAGGCCAGCGTCCGCTGCCCGGACGCCTCGGCCAGCCCCTCGGCATAACCCGAAACCCTGGCCCCCCGCCAGCACGGTCATCACCATGACTTACCAGGAGGGGACCATGGCGCGCTACCCGAACATCAGCGACCACGGGCTGATCGGGGACCTGCAGACCGCGGCGCTGGTCACCACCGACGGCACGGTGGACTGGTTCTGCTGCCCGCGCTTTGACTCGCCGAGCGTCTTCGGGTCGCTGCTGGACGCCGACAACGGCGGCTACTTCCGGGTCGCCCCGGACCGGGACGACTACGTCAGCCGGCAGCTCTACTTCCCCGACACCGCCATCCTGATCACCCGCTTCATGACCCCGGACGGGGTCGGCGAGGTCACCGACTTCATGCCGGTCACCGGGAGCCGGGCCACCAGCCACCACCGGCTGGTCCGGCTGCTGCGGGTGGTCCGCGGGTCGATGCGGTTCGTGGTCGACATCAAGCCGCGCTTCGACTACGGCCGCCAGGAGCACCACCTGGAGATCACCGAGGAAGGGGCGATCTTCCACACCGACCAGCTGGAACTGACCCTGCACTCGGTGGGCAGCCCCGGCAGCTCCCCGCGCGAGCTCGGCGCCGAGACCGAACGGATCGGCGACGACCTGCGGATCCACCGCACCCTGAAGGAGGGCGAGAGCGCCGGGATGGTGCTGGAGTCCGATGGGCGGCCGGCCGCGCCGGCTGCCGGACGGCGAGCTGGAGCGGCTGTCCCACGAGACCGCCGAGTTCTGGCGGGGCTGGCTGCGCAAGTCCACCTACACCGGGCGCTGGCGGGAGATGGTGACCCGCTCGGCGATGACCCTCAAGCTGATGACCTACGCCCCGTCCGGGGCGCTGGTGGCCGCGCCCACCACCGGGCTGCCGGAGCAGGTGGGCGGCGAGCGCAACTGGGACTACCGCTACACCTGGATCCGGGACGCGTCGTTCTCGGTGCACGCGCTGCTCGGGCTGGGCTACGCGGAGGAGGCGGCGGCCTTCGGCGTCTGGGTCCGGGACCGGCTGGTCGAGCACAAGAGCAGCAACGGCGAGTGCCCGCTGCGGATCATGTACCGGGTGGACGGGTCCTCGGATCTGACCGAGGAGACCCTGGACCACTGGGAGGGCTGGCGCGGGTCACGCCCGGTCCGGATCGGCAACGGCGCGTCGGACCAGCTCCAGCTGGACATCTTCGGCGAGGCCATGGACGCCTTCGCGCAGGCTGACGAGCACGGGCTGCAGGCCGCGCACGTGGGCTGGACCGCGATGGTGAACATGATGGACTGGCTCTGCGAGCACTGGGACCAGCCCGAGGAAGGCATCTGGGAGACCCGGGGCGGCCGCAAGGACTTCACCTACGGGCGCTTCCAGTGCTGGGTGGCGCTGGACCGGGCGATCCGGCTCGCCGAGCGCCGGGGCCGGCCCGCCGACATCATGCGCTGGCGGTCCGAGCGGGACCGCGTCTACCGGCAGGTCATGGAGCGCGGCTGGAACGCCAAGGAACGCTCCTTCGTCCAGCACTACGGCACCGAGGTGCTGGACTCCTCGCTGCTGCTGATGCCGCTGATGGGGTTCGTGTCGCCGTTCGACCCGATGTGGCTGGACACGCTGGAGGCCATGGACAAGAAGCTGGTCTCGGACAGCCTGGTGTACCGCTACGACCCCAGCGCCTCGCCCGATGGCCTGCGCGGGCAGGAGGGCACGTTCTCGCTGTGCACGTTCTGGTACGTGGACGCGCTGGCCCGGTCGGGGCGGATGGAGGAAGCGGCGCTGACCTTCCAGAAGATGCACACCTACGCCAACCATCTCGGGCTGTACTCCGAGGAGATCGGGCTGACCGGCGAGCAGCTCGGCAACTTCCCGCAGGCGTTCAGCCACCTGTCGCTGATCAACGCGGCGATCAACCTCGACTACCAGCTGGATCATGGGGTGGGGGAGATCCAGCCGATGCTGTCCCGGCTCCGCCGGGTCCCGGCCACCGGCTTCCGCTGAGACGCCGGCCGCTCGGCCGGCCCTGCCTGCCCGGCCGCGGGCGCCGCCCTCACGGCCCGGCCCCGCGGCCTGGCTCCCGCCAGCGTGGCGCGGCCGTCTCACCCGCCAGGCGCCGCGGCCTCACCCCGGGTCGCGCGCTGCCTCACCCGCTACGGGTGAGGCCGCGGTTATGGCGCAACCCTCAATTATGGGTTAAACGGAGCCGGAAGGCGGGGTGGTTGATAACAGTCGGCCCCGGGTATGACCCGCAAAGGCGTCTGACCTGCACATTCACCCCAAGGGATGAGGATGGCCGGCGAGGGTGCCGCAGGTATGGGGGTCTCGGGGGGGAAGTCCATGACAAGCACCATGAACGGGGCGGAGTCGCAGAGGGCGGTGCGGGCCGACACGGCGGCGCCCCACGTTCGGGAGCACAGCGTGCGGGAGCAGAGCGTTCGAGAGCAGGCCGTCCGGGAGCAGAGCGTCCGCTGAGCAGAGCGTCCGGGGCAGGGCGTCCGGGAGCAGGGCGTCCGGGAGCCGGGCGCCCGGAGCAGGGCGGGCCGGTGCGGGACCACGCCCAGGTGGCGATGAAACCGCCGGGCCAGTCCCGGCCGCGGTTCCTCGAGGGCAAGCTCCAGATCCCGCAGCCGCATTTCCCGGTACTGCGCCGGCGCCGGATCACCGGCCTGCTCGATCAGGCCGCCCGGAACCGGGTGACGCTGATCTCCGGGCCGGCCGGGGCCGGGAAGACCGTGGCCTGCAGCACCTGGGCCGCGGCGCCCGCGCAGGCCCGCCGGGTGGTCTGGCTCACCCTGGACGCCGAGGACCAGCAGTCCTGGTTCTGGGCCTACGTCTGTGCCGGGCTGGCCCGGCTGCGGTCCATCCCGGCCGAATCCCTCCGGTCGCTGGAAGACGTATCGCCGGACGGGTTTCCGTTGCGGCTGGTCGAAGCGGCACAGACCTTTACCGAGCCGGTCATCCTGGTGCTGGACGACATCCACGAGCTGACCGACGCGACCGTGCTCGGCGGCATCGACCTGCTGATCCGGCACGCGCCGGCCACCTTGCGGCTGGTGCTGTCCGCGCGGCAGCCGCCCGCCCTGCAGCTGGCCCGGCTGCGGGTGGCCGGCGAACTGGCCGACATCGGCGGCCACGACCTCGCCTGCACCAGCGAGGAGGCGGACGCCTACTTCTCCATGCTGGGCCTGGACGTCGACCCGGGTGCCCGGGACGCGCTGCTGCGGCGCACCCAGGGCTGGATGGCGGGCCTGCGGCTGGCCGCCATGCGGGCCCGGTCCGACCCGGAACCGGGCGCGACCATCACCGATCTGGCTGGTGACGAGCCGATCGTGACCGACTACCTGTGGGACGAGGTCCTGGTCAAGCAGGCCCCGGCCACCCGCATGTTCCTGCTCCGGACCTGCATCGCCGGCCAGGTGTCCGGCGATCTGGCCGACGCGCTGACCGGGCAGTCCGGCAGCGCGCGGACGCTGGACCGGCTCAGCCGGGAGAACAGCTTCGTGGACGTGGTCGACCGCGAGCGCGGCGAGTACGCCTACCACCCGCTGCTGCGCCAGGTCCTCACCGCCGAGCTGCACCGGGAGATCCCGCACGAGATCCCGGTGCTGCTGCGCCGGGCGGCGCGCTGGTACGCGGCGCATGACCAGCCGATCGCCTCGGTGCGCTGCGCGGCCGAGGCGCAGGACTGGGACTACGCGGCGCAGACCCTGGCCGAGGCGGGGGCCGGGGTGGCCAGCCCGGGATCGACCGCGGACCTGGAGAGCGTGCTGTCCCTGTTCCCGCCGGACCGCTCGTCCGACGACCCCGCCGTCGCGGCGGCGTGGGCCGCCGCCCGGCTCTGGGACGGTGACCGCGACGGGGCGGCCGCGTACCTGGACAGCGGGGACCGGGCGCTGAGCCGCGCGGTCCCGGCGATGCAGCGGATCATGGAGCCGACGCTGGCCGCGCTGCGGGTCATGCTGGCCGGCGGCCGGACCGATCCTGACCCCGCCCTGCTGGCCACGGCCCGCTCGCTGGCCGAGCGGGCCCAGGCGGCCGCCAGCACCCAGCCCGAGCACCGGGCCGTGGGCCTGCTGTGGTTCGCGCTGGGGGTGGCCCGGCTGCGCCGCTGGGAGATCCAGCCGGCCCGCCACGCGCTGCGGCTGGCCGACCGGCAGCTCGCCGCGGGCAACCTGACCGGGCTGCAGGCCCGGGCCCGGGCCTGGCGGGCGCTGGCCGAGGCCTGGTACGGCGACCTCACGGCGGCCCGCCGGTCCGCGGCTGACGTGCTGACCGGGCGCGGACCGCTGGAGCGGCCCTGGCCGGGGGCCGAGCCGGCCGGAGCTGAGCCAGGCCGCCGAGCTCGCGGCGCTGGCCCAGGCGCTGCTCAGCCTGCGCCGCGACGACCTGTCCTCGGCGCAGCGGCTGCTGGAGGGCATCGACCCCCAGCTGACCGGGCAGTTCCCCGGGGAGCCGTCGGTGAGCGCGGTCGCGGCCCTGATCCGGGCCCGGGTCCTGCTCGCGGACGGTGACGCCACCGGGGCCACCGCGCTGCTGTCCAGGCTCCGCGAGACCTGGGGCCCCGCCCACCCGGCGCTGGCCGATGTGCTGACCATCGCCGAGGGTGAGGTGGCGCTGCGGGTCGGCAACACCGGCCGGGCCCGCGCGGTCCTGCTGCTCGTCGAGGAAGGCGAGCACTTCGACCGGGCCGACGGCCGGCTGCTGCGCGGCGGCCTGCTGATCGCCGAGGGTGACTTCAAGAGCGCGCTGGAGGCCGTCGAACCGTGCCTGGACGGTGCGGCGGATGGGGCGGCCGACGGGGTGACGCTGCAGGAGCAGATCTCCGGGCTGCTCATCGCGGCCGCCGCGCAGCGCCGCCTGGGGCTGGCCGACGAGGCCGCCGGGCTGCTGGAGCAGGCGCTGACGCTGGCCGAGCCGGAAGGGGCCTACCGGGCCTTCCTGGACGCGGGGGCCGCGGTCCGCTCGGCGATGACCGTGCTGATCGCGCCGACCAGCCGCCACGCCGGCTTCGCCGGGCGCATCCTGGAGCGTTTCGACGCCCAGGCGCCCCGGCCGTCCGGGCCGGCCGACGCGGTCAGCGTGCCGCTCACCGACAGTGAGCGGGCGGTGCTGCGCTTCCTCCCGTCGCACATGACCAACGAGGAGATCTCCCAGGCGCTGTTCCTGTCCATCAACACGGTCAAGACGCACCTGCGCTCGGCTTACCGGAAGCTGGGGGTCAGCTCCCGCCGCGAGGCCATCGCCCGCGGCCGCCGCCTGGGCCTCCTGTAACCCGTCCCGGCGGCGATCACGGGATCACCGCCGGGCCCGGGCCGCGGTGATCCCATGATCACGAGCGTTTTGCCGGTTACGCCAGTGCGCGGTCTTGGCGATGTGGCGGATCTGGAAGGCCATCACGCCCAGCATCAGGCCGTAGGCCAGCAGCCAGATTCCCATCACCCAGAGCAGGATGGACAGCGAGATCGAGGGCCAGAACATCACGATCAGGCCGGCCGCCAGGCTCAGCAGGCCGACGAACGCGCGCAGCCCGCGCCCGGTGCCGGGCCCCGACGTGGCCGCCACGGCCAGGTCCACGATCCCGTGCAGGGTCCAGAACACGCCGACGATGAACGCGACCAGGACCACCGTGACGCGAGGTGCCGCAGGCAGTAGAGCCCGGCCAGGGCGGCCAGCAAGCCGATGATGACGTAGGCGGCCCGGGTGCCGCCGCTGACGTTGTGCGCGGTGAACCCGCTGATCAGCCGGAACAGGCCGGTGACCAGCAGCGCCGCGCCGATCAGCGCGGCCACGACGATGAGCGTCTCGTTGGGCCAGACCAGCAGGATGACCCCGCACGCGAGCGTCAGCACCGCGACGAGCATGACCACCTGCCAGCCCGACGCCCAGGCCGCTGCGGTCTCCTGCTCGTAAGGACCCGGTCCGGACGAGCGCCGGGCCGGCGCCGTAGGCCGGGTCGCCGACGTCCGCGCCCGGCTCGCGGTGCCGGCCGGCGCGTCCGGCCTGCCCGGCGTCCTGAGTTGTCATGACCGCCTCCAAGGTTTCGCGGAACTCGCGCCAGTGTGATCAAGCGTGGACAGCCGCGGCCGGGCGGGCACCACCCGCCACGGGTGAAGCGGGGGTAAAAGGCGGCACGGCGGGCACGGGCAGGTCGTTCGCGCCTAGGAGCCCTCCCGCGGGCCACTAGACTGGCGCGCGTAGCCGTCAGCGGCTGCGCTGGGTCGCGCGTAACCGCGTACGAGGCGCGGCGGGAGCGGCCAGGCAGGGGACGCCCACACTAGGGACGCAGCGCAGCAGCGCAGCACACACCGAGCGCATGGATCAGGGAGTGACGGCGACGTGAAGACCGACGTCGAGGAGCTTGGCCCAACGAGGGTGAAGCTGACCATCGAGGTTCCGTTCGAGGAGCTGAAGGGCAGCCTCGACAAGGCGTACCGCGAGGTGGGCCGGCAGGTGCGGGTGCCCGGCTTCCGGCCGGGCCGGGTACCGCCGCGCATCATCGACCAGCGGTTCGGCCGCGGCGTGGTGCTGGAGCAGGCGGTCAACGAGGCGGTGCCGCAGCTGTACGGCCAGGCCCTGCAGGAGAACGACGTGTTCGCGCTCGGCCAGCCGGACCTCGAGATCACCAAGCTGGATGACGGCAAGGAACTGGCCTTCACCGCCGAGGTGGACGTCCGGCCCAAGTTCGAGATCCCCGACCTCACCGGGCTGCCGGTGACCGTGGACACCGCCGTGGTCACCCCCGATGAGGTCGAGGAGTACATCGGCGGCCTGCGGGAGCGGTTCGCCTCGCTCAAGGGCGTCGACCGGCCGGTCGAGGACGGCGACTTCACCTCGATCGACCTGTCCGCCTCGGTGAACGGGGAGCCGGTCGAGGACGCCCAGGTGAGCGGCTACTCCTACCAGGTGGGCAGCGGCTCGCTGCTGGACGGCCTGGATGAGGCGCTGACCGGGATGTCGGCCGGTGAGACCAAGCACCTTCAACGCCGAGCTGGTCGGCGGGGAGCACGGCGGCGAGCAGGCCGACGTGACCGTGACCGTGCACAGCGTCAAGGTCAAGGAACTGCCCGAGCTGGACGACGAGTTCGCCCAGTCCGCCAGCGAGTACGACACGCTCGGCGAGTTCCGCGCCGGGACCCGGGCCCAGCTGGAGGCCATGAAGCGGATGCAGCAGGTCGGCCAGGCGCGGGAGCGCGCGCTGGACGCGGTGCTCGGCCAAGATCGACATCCCGCTGCCGGACAGCATGGTCACCAGCGAGACCGAGATGCGGCGCGAGTCGCTCGACGAGCAGCTGGAGCGGGCGGGCACCACCATGGACGCCTACCTGGAGTCGTCGGGCCAGACCGCCGAGCAGGTCGAGACGGACATGGAGCGAGAGCGCGCGGCGCTCGGTGAAGGCCGGGTTCGTGCTGGACCAGCTGGCCCGGCAGGAAGAGCTGGGCATCGAGCAGGACGAGCTGAACTCGTTCGTCATCGAGCAGGCCTACCGGATGGGCGTGCAGCCCGACCGGCTGGCCCAGGAGCTGGCGGACCGGGGCCAGATCGGGTCCGTGATCACCGAGGTGCTCCGGGGCAAGGCGCTCACCCTCATCACCGAGCGCGCGACCGTGACCGACGAGGCTGGCCAGCCGGTGGACGTCAGCGCGCCGCTCCAGCCGGACGAGACGGCCGAGACCGGCGAGGCGGCCGATGCGGAGGCCGGCCCGGCCGGCTCCGACGGGGCGCAGGACAGCCCGGCCGACGCCACGCGCCGGCCGCGAGGCCAGTGCCGCCGAGGCCGGTGCTGCGGAGGCCGGTGCTGCCGAGGCCAGTGCTGCGGAGGCCAGTGCCCCGAAGGCCAGTGCCCCGAAGGCCAGGACCCGGAAGCCCAGGGCCCCGAAGGCCAAGGCGGCGGAAGCCAGCGCCGGTGACGCTGAGGAAGGCTCAGCCGGTGACGAGCCGGGCGGCAGCACCGCGTGACGCGGCCGGGGGGCGCAGCGGGGGCGGTGGCTGACCGGGGCCCGGGCGCAGGTCGTGGCCGGCCTGGTGACCCGGGTGATGGCCTGCGCCGACAGCGAACAGAGCCCGGGCGCGGACGATCTCGCCCTGGCCGGGAGTTATCGTCGCAGTCAATGACGCAAATACGTGAGCGGAAATGGATGGAGAGCAGAGTGACGACTCCTCCGGCCTTCGAGGATCCGGCCGGGATCCTGGCGCGCACCGCGGAAGCGGCCCCGCCGCTGATTACCGAACAGATATTCAACCGGCTGCTCCGGCACCGGATCATCTTCCTTGGCCAGCAGGTTGACGAGGACATCGCCAACCGGATGTGCGCCGAGATGGTGCTGCTCGCGTCCGAGGACGACAAGCGCGACATCAGCATCTACATCAACTCGCCGGGCGGTTCGGTCTACGCGGGCCTGGCCATCTACGACGTGATGCAGTACGTGCCGAACGACATCGCGACCTACGCGATGGGCATGGCCGCGTCCATGGGCCAGTTCCTGCTGTCCGCGGGGACCCCGGGCAAGCGCTACGCGCTGCCGCACGCCAGCGTCCTGATGCACCAGCCGTCCGGCGGCATCGGCGGAACCGCGTCGGACATCAGGATCCAGGCCGAGCAGATGCTGTACATCAAGCGCACCCTGGCCGAGCGCACCGCCTTCCACACCGGGCAGACCGTCGAGCAGATCGAGAAGGACGCCGACCGGGACCGCTGGTTCACCGCGGAGCAGGCCAAGGAGTACGGCTTCGTGGACCACGTGATCCGCAGCGCCCTCGAAGTCCCGACCGTCGGGCCGGTCTCATGAATCGCCACACCGGACCCACCGGACATGGAGCGGAGGAGCCGCAAGTGAGTACATCCAGCCACGGGCTGGCCGGGCCGCGGCACCTGGTGCCGGGATCGGCGGAGTCCCGCTACGTCCTGCCCTCGTTCGTGGAGCGCACGTCGTACGGCGTCAAGGAGATGAACCCGTACAACAAGCTCTTCGAGGAGCGGATCATCTTCCTCGGCGTGCAGATCGACGACGCCTCGGCCAACGACGTCATCGCGCAGCTGATCGCGCTGGAGTCGCTCGACCCGGACCGCGACATCACGATGTACATCAACTCGCCCGGCGGGTCGGTGACCTCGATGATGGCGATCTACGACACCATGCAGTTCGTCCAGCCCGAGCTGCAGACGGTCTGCATCGGCCAGGCGGCCTCGGGTGCGGCGGTGCTGCTCGCCGCGGGCACGGCCGGCAAGCGGCTGGCCCTGCCGAACGCCCGCATCCTGCTGCACCAGCCGGCCACCGAGGGCGGCTACGGGCAGTCCAGCGACCTGGAGATCCAGGCCCAGGAGATCCTGCGGATGCGGTCCGCCATGGAGAAGATCGTGGCCACGCACACCGGCCGGACCCCGGAGCAGGTGCGCGACGACATCGAGCGGGACAAGTTCTTCACCGCCGAGGAGGCCAAGGAATACGGTCTGGTGGATGAAGTTCTGTCCAGCCTGAAGCGCAAGACCGAGGTAGGGTCGTCCTAACCAGGAGGATTCGTCCTCCAGGCGGGACGGCGCCGGGTCCCAGCTATCGCGGCCGGGGGCCCGGAGGCGGTACCGTCAGAGGTAGAAGGTTGGGCTCGCGGGCACGTAGCGGCCCGAGGCACTAAGAGCGTGGTGGCACGGCGGGAACGCCGCCGTCAGCCCTAGGCTGGGGCTGACGGCCCCAGGTAAAGGAGTAGCTGGGTGGCTCGCATCGGCGATGGTGGTGACCTGCTGAAGTGCTCTTTCTGCGGGAAGAGTCAAAAGCAAGTCAAGAAGCTCATCGCCGGACCCGGCGTGTACATCTGCGACGAGTGCATTGACCTCTGCAACGAGATCATCGAAGAGGAACTCGCGGAGCCGTCCGAGCTCAAATGGGACAGCCTGCCCAAGCCGCGCGAGATCTACGAGTTCCTCGACGCGTACGTGATCGGGCAGGAGAAGGCCAAGAAGGCCCTGTCCGTGGCGGTGTACAACCACTACAAGCGGGTCCAGTCGGGCGGTGACACCCGGCCCGGCGAGGACGGCGTCGAGCTGGCCAAGTCGAACATCCTGCTGCTCGGCCCCACCGGCTCGGGCAAGACCCTGCTGGCCCAGACGCTGGCCCGGCTGCTCAACGTCCCGTTCGCGATCGCCGACGCCACCGCGCTCACCGAGGCGGGTTACGTGGGCGAGGATGTCGAGAACATCCTGCTCAAGCTGATCCAGGCGGCCGAGTACGACGTGAAGAAGGCCGAGACCGGGATCATCTACATCGACGAGATCGACAAGATCGCCCGCAAGAGCGAGAACCCCTCCATCACCCGGGACGTCTCGGGGGAGGGCGTGCAGCAGGCGCTGCTGAAGATCCTCGAGGGCACCACCGCCTCGGTGCCCCCGCAGGGCGGCCGGAAGCACCCGCACCAGGAGTTCATCCAGATCGACACGACCAACGTCCTGTTCATCTGCGGTGGTTCCTTCTCCGGGCTGGAGAAGATCATCGAGTCGCGGGTCGGCAAGAGCGGGATGGGCTTCGGCGCGGTGCTCCGGGTCAAGAACGACCGGGCCTCGGGCGACGCCTTCGCCGACGTCATGCCGGAGGACCTGCTCAAGTTCGGGATGATCCCGGAGTTCGTCGGACGGCTGCCGGTCATCACCAGCGTGCACAACCTGGACCGGGACGCGCTGATCCAGATCCTCACCGAGCCCCGGAACGCGCTGGTCAAGCAGTACCGGCGGCTGTTCGAGCTGGACAACGTGGACCTGGAGTTCACCGAGGACGCGCTGGAAGCCGTGGCCGACCAGGCGATCCTGCGCGGCACCGGGGCCCGCGGGCTGCGCGCCATCCTCGAAGAAGTGCTGATGTCGGTGATGTACGAGGTGCCCAGCCGCAAGGACGTCGAGCGCGTGGTGATCACCGGGCCGGTGGTGCTGGAGCACGTGAACCCCACCCTGGTGCCCCGCGACGTCGCCCGCCGCACCCCGCGGGAAAAGTCGGCCTAACCGGGAGCAGTCCGGCGCCGCGGCGCACGGCGTCCTGGCCCGGGCTCTTTGCACGGGCGGCCTCGCCCGCGGCACTAGACTCGGCTGTCGTGAGTGCAGATCTTAGCCAGCAGCGAACCCAGCTCCCGCCGCAGTACGCGCCGGGCGAGGTAGAGGACCGGCTGTATCAGTCGTGGGACGCCCGCGGGCTGATGCACGCGGACCCCAAGGACGTCAGCCCGGAGCACCCCGCGTTCTGCGTGGTCATCCCCCCGCCGAACGTCACCGGCTCGCTGCACATCGGCCATGCGCTCAACCACACGCTGATCGACGCCCTGGTCCGGCGGCGCCGGATGCAGGGCTACACCACGCTGTGGGTGCCCGGCATGGACCATGCGGGCATCGCCACCCAGAACGTGGTGGAGCGGGAACTGGCCAAGGAAGGCCTGAGCCGCCACGACCTCGGCCGCGAGGCGTTCGTGGAGCGGGTCTGGCAGTGGAAGGCCGAGTCCGGCGGGAAGATCCTGGGCCAGATGCGCCGCCTCGGCGACAGCGTGGACTGGTCCCGCGAGCGGTTCACCATGGACGAGGGCCTGTCCCGCGCCGTGCAGACCGTCTTCAAGCGCCTGTTCGACGACGGGCTCATCTACCGGGCCGAGCGGATCATCAACTGGTGCCCGCGCTGCCTCACCGCGCTGTCCGACATCGAGGTGGACCACAGCGACGAGGACGGCGAACTGGTCTCGATCCGGTACGGGGACGGTGACGACTCCGTCGTGGTCGCGACCACCCGGGCCGAGACGATGCTGGGTGACACCGCGGTGGCGGTGCATCCCGACGACGCCCGGTACGCCCACCTGGTCGGCCGGGACGTGCAGCTGCCGCTGTCCAGCCGGCGGATCCCGGTGGTCGCGGACCCGCACGTGGACCCGGAGTTCGGCACCGGCGCGGTCAAGGTGACCCCGGCGCACGACCCGGACGACTTCGAGATCGGCCGCCGCCACGGGCTGCCCAGCGTCACGGTCCTGGACGAGCACGGCCGGGTCACCGCCCACGGCCCGTTCGAGGGCCTGGACCGGTTCGAGGCCCGGCCCGCGGTGGTCAGGGCGCTCCGCGAGGACGGCCGGATCGTGGCCGAGGTCCGGCCCTACGTGCACGCGGTGGGCCACTGCAGCCGGTGCGGCACGGTCGTCGAGCCGCGGCTGTCCCTGCAGTGGTTCGTCAAGGTGGGCCCGCTGGCCAAGGCGGCCGGTGACGCGGTCCGCGACGGCCGGGTCGGCATCCACCCGGCGGAGCTGGCGCCCCGCTACTTCGACTGGGTCGACGACATGCACGACTGGTGCATCAGCCGCCAGCTGTGGTGGGGGCACCGGATCCCGGTCTGGTACGGGCCGGCCGGTGAGGTCGTCTGCGCCGGCCCCGGCGAGGAGCCCGCCGTCGGGCGAGGGCTGGCGGCAGGACCCGGACGTGCTGGACACCTGGTTCTCCTCCGCGCTGTGGCCCTGCTCCACGCTGGGCTGGCCCGACGACACCGCGGACCTGGCCGCCTTCTACCCGACCAGCGTGCTGGTCACGGCGTACGACATCCTGTTCTTCTGGGTGGCCCGGATGATGATGTTCGGCCTCTACGCGATGTCGGACCGCGCGCCGGCCCAGGCGGTGCCGTTCCGGGACATCGCGCTGCACGGCCTGGTCCGCGACGCCTACGGCAAGAAGATGTCCAAGTCGCTGGGCAACACGGTGGACCCGCTGGACTGGATCGACCGGTTCGGCGCCGACGCCACCCGGTTCACGCTGGCCCGCGGGGCCAGCCCGGGCAGCGATGTGGCGGTCAGCGAGGAATGGGTCACCGGGTCCAGGAACTTCTGCAACAAGCTGTGGAACGCGACCCGTTTCGCGCTGCTGAACGGCGCGACCGTGCCGGCGGCGCGGCCCGGCCCGCAGCACCTGCCGACCGCGGCCCGCTGGATCCTGTCCCGGCTGGACACCGTCACCGGCGAGGTGGACGCGCTCTTCGAGCGGTATGAGTTCGGCAAGGTGTGCGAGCTGCTCTACCACTTCGCCTGGGACGAGGTGTGCGACTGGTACCTGGAGCTGGCCAAGCCGGCCCTCTCCGGGTCGGCGAGCCCGGTGCGCGCCGCGGCCAGATCACCCGCGAGGTGCTCGGCTACGTCCTGGACCGGCTGCTGAAGCTGCTCCACCCGGTCATGCCGTTCGTCACCGAGGAGCTGTGGACCGCGCTGACCGGCGGGGACACCATCATGGTCGCGCCGTGGCCTGGCCAGCGCCCGGCGGCGGCCGGGCTCGCGGCGGCGTGACGATGACGCGGCGCCCTTCCGGGACCCGGCGGCGGAAGCGGAGATCGGCTCGCTGATGCGGCTGGTCACCGAGGTCCGCAGGTTCCGTTCCGATCAGGGCCTGCGGCCCGGGCAGCAGGTGCCCGCGGTGCTCGCCGGGATCGAGGGCAGCCGCCTCGCGCCGCACGAGACCAGCATCCGGTCGCTGCTGCGGCTGACCGCGCCCGGCGACGGCTTCACCGCGACCGCGTCCGTGCTGGCCGAGGGCATCACCGTGGAACTGGACACCGCCGCCGGGATCGACGTGGCCGCCGAGCGCCGCCGGATGGACAAGGACCTCGCCGCCGCCCGCAAGGAGGCGGACCAGGCCGAGCGGAAGCTGGCCAACGAGTCGTTCCTGGCCAAGGCCCCGGCCGACGTGGTGGCCAAGACCCGGGAGCGGCTCGACGCGGCCCGCGCCGACATCGAGCGGATCACCGGCCGCCTCGCCGCCCTGCCGGGGGCGGACGGGCCGCCGCAGGAGGACGCTTGAGCATCTCAGGATGAGCTGCGCGAGGCCGAGGGCGAGATCCTCGCGCGGCGCCCTGAGCACGCCATCGAACCGACCCTGGACCGGATCGCCGCGCTGGTCTCGGTGCTCGGCGACCCGCAGCGGTCCTATCCGGTCATCCACGTCACCGGCACCAACGGCAAGACGTCAACCGCCCGGATGATCGAGAGCCTGCTGCGCGCGCGGGGCCTGCGCACCGGCCTGTTCACCAGCCCGCACCTGTCCTCCATCCGCGAACGGATCGTGGTGGACGGCCAGCCGGTCTCGGCCGAGGCCTTCGTGGCCGCCTACGACGAACTGGCGCCCTACCTGGCCCTGGTGGACGGGCAGCAGCCCACCCAGCTGTCCTTCTTCGAGGTGCTGACCGGCATGGCCTTCGCCATCTTCGCCGACGTCCCGGTGGACGTCGCGGTGATCGAGGTCGGGCTGGGCGGCACCTGGGACGCCACGAACATCGCGGACGGCGCCGTGGCCGTGGTCACCCCGGTCTCCCTCGACCACACCGCGTACCTGGGCGGCACGGTGGAGGAGATCGCCACGGACAAGGCCGGGATCATCAAGCCGGGCGCGGTGGCGGTGCTGGCCCAGCAGCCGCTGCCCGCGGCGGAGGCCCTGCTGCGCCGGGTCGTCTCCGTGGGCGCCTCGGTGGTCCGCGAAGGGCTGGAGTTCGGGGTGCTCAACCGGGACCTCGCGGTCGGCGGGCAGCGGCTGGACCTGCGCGGGCTGCGCGGCGACTACACCGACATCGTGCTGCCGCTGTTCGGCGCGTACCAGGCCAGCAACGCGGCCGTCGCGCTGGCCGCTGTCGAGGCGTTCGCCGCCGGTACGCCGTTGTCTGGGCAGTCGGCTGAGCAGGAGGCGGACCGGGCCGACGAAACGGCGGGCTGGCCCTCGCGGACGAGGGTTCTGAGTCCTCGGCCCCCGCTGATGTGCAGATGGCTGAGCTTGATGACGGTACGCCCGCCGTTCCGCCGGCCCGGTCCGCTTTGGACGACGATCGACGCGCCCGTCGGGGCGCTGGGGCAGGACCTGGTGCGGGAGGGGTTTGCGTCGGTTACGTCGCCGGGGCGGCTTGAGGTGGTGCGGCGCAGCCCGGTGGTGATCCTGGACGCGGCGCACAATCCGGCGGGCATGGAAGCCGCGATGGAGGCGCTCACCGAGGCGTTCACGTTCGCGGCGGTCATCGGGGTGCTGGCGGTCAGCGAGGACAAGGACGTGGCCGGGATCCTCGATCAGATGGAGCCGGTGATCTCCGAGCTGGTGGTGACCCGGAACTCCTCTGACCGGTCCATGGACCCGGACAAGCTGGCGGAGCTGGCCGCGTCGGTGTTCGGCGTGGAGCGGGTGCATGTGGCGCGGCGGCTCGACGACGCCCTGGAGATGGCGGTCGGGCTGGCCGACGACGCGTCCGGCGAGGAAGGGCTGACCCGTGACCGGGGTGCTGGTCACCGGGTCGGTCGTCACCGCCGGGGACGCCCGGCTGCTGCTCGCCCCGGACCGCGTCGAGGTGGACCGCGCGGACGCGCACCGCGCGGAACAGGACCGCCTGGACCGCGAGGAGCGCGACCGCGAGGAGCGCGAGGACTGGGACGGCGAGGACCAGGACCGCGAGGAGCGCGAGGCCCGCGAGGACCGCGAGCATCGGATCGTGAGGGGACGGCGGCGGAGGAATGAGGCGGCCCAGATGAGACGGCCCAGATGAGACGACTCTGTGCCACCGTGCTGGTGATGGAGGCCATCATCATCGGCCTGGCCATTCCGGTGGCTATCACCATCGGGCACGCCTCGCACGCCGCCGGGTATGCGGGCGGCGGCGCTGGCCGTGGCCGCGGTACTGCTGGCGGGCGTGGTCGGCCGTCCGCGCATGCCGTGGGCCCTGGTGGCGGGCAGCGTGCTCCAGCTCCTGGTGATCGCCGCCGGGGTCATGGTCCCGGTCATGTACGTGCTCGGCGTCATCTTCGCCGGGTTCTGGATCCTGGCTATCTGGATGGGACGCCGCTACGAAGCGCCCTGAGCGGCGCCCGCCAGATCAGCCGGGTCTCGCCGGTCGCGGATTCGGTCGCCACCGTCCCGCCGAGCTGGTGGGCCCGCGCGCGCAGCGCGGGCAGGGTGGACCCGTTCCCGGCGGTCCGGGCGGCCCACCGGGTGCCGTCGTCGGTGATGGTCAGCGTCACCGTCTCCTGGTCCGCGGCCACGGCCACCGCCACCTGGGTCGCGTGCGCGTAGGCGCCGCTGCGGGCCAGCCCCTCCCGCAGCACCCCTAGCAGCTGGCGGGCGGCCGGCGAGGGCACGGCGGTGTCGAGCGGGCCTTCCAGGGTCACTTCGGGGACCACCCCGAGCCAGGGGGTCAGCTCGCGGGACACGTCGAGGATGCTGCGCCGCAGGCCCGGGGCGGCCGTCTCGTGCGCCGGATCGAAGATGGACTGGCGGAGCAGGGTGATGGACTCGTCCAGATCACGCACCACCTGGTCGATCCGGCTGGCCACGTCCGGCCGGCCGCCGAGCAGGCCCGCCGTGCTCTGCAGCGACAGGCCCGACGCGAACAGCCGCTGCACCACCGTGTCGTGCAGGCTGGCCGCGATGCGGTCCCGGTCGGCCAGGATGCTCATCTCGCGCAGCCGCTCCTGCATCAGGGCCGCCTGCTGGCGGGACCGGCGGATCCGGGCGCGCAGGCCGTGCCCGGCCACCGCGATCATGGCGGCCAGCGCCGCCCAGGCGATCATCCGGCGGATCAGCACGGCCGGGCTGGCCATGTCGGGCATCAGCGAGACGGCCAGCACCACGGCCAGCGCGGCCAGCGCTCACCACGACCGACTCCCACGGCCGGTGGAAGAGCGCGGTCCAGATGATCGGGCTGAGCAGGATGATCATGATCCCGGAGTACGTCCCGCCGGCCGCCTGGGCGAGCGGCAGCACCGACGCCGTGTACAGCAGCGGCACCGTCACGTCGCACCAGGCCGGGAGCCGGTCCCAGGGCACCAGCACCACGAGCGCCGCGGTGACCAGCAGGATCACACGCTGGCGATCGCGTCCGGGATGGAGGCCGGACCGGGGGGCAGCGCCAGGCTCGCCTCGGCCAGGATGGCCAGCGCGGCGAACGGCGCGATCCGGGTCAGCAGGCCGTCCCGCCGCAGCGGCCGACCCGGAGGCGCCGGTGAGCGCGATCCGCGGGGTCAGCGGCGCCGGTCAGCGCATCCGCGGAGTCAGCGGAGTCCGGTCAGCGCGTCCGCGGGGTCAGGGGCGTCGGCCAGCGGATCCGGGTAAGCGGACGCGACGGCCAGCGGATCCGCTGGGCCGGGATCGGGGGCGCGGTTACCGATCTGGTCTTCCACCGTTCATCTGCTTCTCGTCGGCCGGATGACGCTTCTCCCGAGCTTGCCTTAGATACTGGTCATATGTCCAGGTCACGGCCTCAGCGCAGAGTTCCGTCAACTAGCCGGCATACGGTGGGGCAGTTACGTTAGATTCGGCGGCTACGCCTGCGCTGGGTAACCTGCGCCGGCGTGACGGGGGCTGGACCGGGGGCCCGCACGTGCTGGGAGCCCGGGTACCGCGCTGCGGCAACGGTAAGATCTGGCCGCGGCGGGATTGCCCTCGATCACTCCGGGATCGGCACCGTTGCCACCGGCCAAGAGGAGCAAGTCTTGATTCAACGTACCCTTGTCCTAGTCAAGCCTGATGCGGTCCGCCGGGGGCTGATCGGGGAGGTACTGTCCCGCATCGAGCGCAAGGGCCTGAAGATCGTCGCCATGGACATGCGCGTCATCACCGCGGAAACGGCCGAGACCCACTACGCCGAGCACGTGGGCAAGCCCTTCTTCCCGTCGCTGGTCGTGTTCATCACGTCGGGACCGCTGGTGGCCCTGGTCGTGCGAGGGTCCCCGGGCCATCGAGGCGTTCCGCGGGCTGGCCGGCGCGACCGATCCGGTGCAGGCCGTCCGCGGGCACTATCCGCGGTGATCACGCGTTGGATGTGCAGCAGAACATCGTGCACGGATCCGACTCGCCGGACTCCGCCGAACGGGAAATCAAGATCTTCTTTCCTGACCTCGTTTAGGCAGGCTGGCGCTGGCCGATGAAGGACAAAGAGCGGTTCGGACTCGGCAGGGTGTGAGCCGCGGCAATAAGACCACAGATCATCCAGCAGACCCTTTTTGGAAGGTTCTTGTTCCTGATGAGCAACGCGCTGGCGTTTCTGGGCCGTGACATGGCGGTCGATCTGGGCACGGCGAACACCCTGGTGTACGTCCGGGGTCGCGGCATCGTGCTCAACGAACCCTCCGTGGTGGCGCTGAATACCAACACCGGCGCGATCGTCGCCGTCGGGGTCGAGGCGAAACGGATGATCGGGCGGACGCCCGGCAACATCGTGGCCGTGCGTCCGCTCAAGGACGGCGTCATCGCCGACTTCGACGTGACCGAGCGGATGCTGCGTTACTTCATCCAGAAGGTGCACCGGCGCCGGCACCTGGCCAAGCCGCGGGTCGTCGTGGCGGTGCCCAGCGGCATCACCGGGGTGGAGCAGAGCGCGGTCAAGGAGGCCGGCCACCAGGCTGGTGCGCGCCGGGTCTACATCATCGAGGAGCCGATGGCCGCGGCGATCGGGGCCGGCCTGCCGGTCAACGAGCCGACCGGGAACATGGTGGTGGACATCGGCGGCGGCACCACCGAGGTCGCGGTGATCTCGCTGGGCGGGATCGTCACCTCCCAGTCGATCCGGGTGGCCGGTGACGAACTGGACCAGGCGATCATCACGTTCGGCAAGAAGGAGTACTCGCTCATGCTCGGCGAGCGCACCGCCGAGGAGATCAAGATGGCGCTCGGCTCCGCCTACCCGTCGGTGGACGAGCCGCACGCCGAGATCCGCGGCCGTGACCTGGTCAGCGGGCTGCCCAAGACGATCGTCATCTCGGCCGAGGAGATCCGCCGGGCCATCGAGGAACCGGTCGCCCTGATCGTGGACACGGTCAAGACCACCCTGGACAAGTGCCCGCCGGAACTGGCCGGCGACGTGATGGACCGGGGCATCGCGCTGACCGGCGGGGGAGCGCTGCTGCGCGGGCTGGGCGACCGGCTGCGCGAGGAAACGGGCATGCCGGTGCACGTGGCGGACAACCCGCTCGACTCGGTGGTGCTGGGCACCGGCAAGTGCGTGGAAGACTTCGACACCCTGAGCCAGGTTCTGGTCCCGGAGTCCAGACGCTGACCTCCGAGGGGCAGGATGGACAGCGGCAGCGGTAGCTCACACGGGGCCAGCAACGGAGCCAGCTGACACAGTCAGCCACGGCGCCATGGCCGGCGGTTGGACGAGGAGACCTGGTGCACGACACCCGGCGGACCCGCATCGTTCTGGGGGTGCTGCTGGCGGCTGCGCTCGCGCTGATCACCATCAACTACCGGGGCGGCACCGGCTCGCGGGTCGGCGGGCTGCGCGGACTCGGCGGCAGCGTGTTCGGCTCGGTGGAGAGCGCCGCCAGCCTGGTCACCAGGCCGGTCGCCGCGTTCACCGACGGGCTGACCGGCTCCGGCTCGCAGGGCAAGATCAATGCTCTCCAACGGCAGGTGGTTGATCTCCGCGCCCAGCTGAATCAGCAGCGTCTCAGCAAATACGACGAGGGCCAGCTCAGCCAGTTGCTCCAGCTGGCCGGCCGGGGGCGGTACCGGATCGTGGCCGCGAGCGTGATCGCCGCGGGCGCGTCCTACGACGACTCGGTCACGATCGACGCGGGCCGGGTGGACGGCATCAAGCCCGACGAGACCGTGCTGAACGGCCAGGGCCTGGTCGGGACGGTGACCTCGGTGAGCGCGACCACCTCCACCGTGCTGCTCGCCACCGACGCCAGCGTGACCGTCGGGGTCCGGCTGGCCGGCACCGGGCAGATCGGCGTGGTGAGCGGGACCGGCAAGAGCATGACCGGCAACGGCCTGCTCCGGCTCCAGGTGTTCGACGTCAACGCGATCCTGCATCCGGGGCAGCAGCTGGTCACCTTCGGCTCGGCGGGCGGCCGCCCCTACGTGCCCGGGCGTGCCGGTCGGGGTCATCACCAAGCTGGAGGGCACCAGCAGCTCGCTGACCAAGGAGGCGCTGGTCCGCCCGTTCGCCGACGACACCGCGCTCGGGGTGGTCGGCGTCGTGGTCGTCCCGCCGCGGACGGACCCGAGGTTCTCCGTGCTGCCGCCGGCGCCGACCCCGTCCCCGACGGCTTCAGCGACCGCCTCGCCGCGCCGTCACGGCGCGTCCCCGTCCGGCGCCGCCCGCCACGCCCGCGCCCGGCGCCACCGGATCGGGGGGCTGACGTGCGGCGTGCGGCGCTGGCGGCCGCGCTGCTGCTGCTCGCCATCCTGATCCAGGTCACCCTGCTCAACAACCTGCCCTGGCCGGGGGCGGCCGGGCCCGATCTCGTGCTGGTCGTGGTGGTCGCGCTGGCCCTGACCGGCGGCCCGATGGAAGGCATGCTGGCCGGTTTCTGCGCTGGTCTCGCCCTCGACGTGGCGCCGCCCGCCACCCACCTGATCGGCCAGTACGCGCTGGTGTTCTGCCTGGTCGGGTACGGCTGCGGGCGGGTCGGCAGCCACCTGAGCGAGTCCGTCTGGGCGCCGATCGGCGTGGTGGCCATCGGGTCGGCCGCCGGGGAGCTGCTCTTCGCGCTGACCGGGATGATCTTCGGCGACCTGGACGTCACCTGGTCCGCGGTCGGCCACGTGCTGCCCGCCTCGGTCGCTGTACGACGTGCTGCTCAGCCCGTTCGTGCTCTACGCCGTGATCCGGGCCCGGGCGATGGCCGCCCCGGCCCTGGACGCCCAGGGCCTGGCCAGCTTCTCCGGCGGGTCGGCCAGCCAGCGGGTGACGCCCGGCCTGGCCGGCGCGGCGGCGCTGTTCTCCGGCTCCGGCGCGGTGCTGCGCGACAGCGGGACCGGGCGGGCGCCCGAGGCTGAAGGCCCGGACCCTGCGGGCCGGGTCCAGCCAGGGCGGGTCGGCCAGCGGGACGCGGCCCGCGCAGCGCCCGCCGGCCCGGCCGGTGCACGTGAACTTCAGCAGTGGGGCGGGCGGGTCAGCCGCGGGCGCCCGGCCCGCGAAGCGGCCGCCGTCCCGGCCGGTGAACCTGCACCTGGGCAGCCGGGGAAACAGGTCCGCCGTGACCCGGCCGCAAGGTAGCTGGCAGCGCGGCGGCGGGATGCCCGCGAAGGCCTTCAGCCGGGGAACCGTCCGCGGCCCGGCCGCAGGTAGCTGGCAGCTGCGGCGGCGGGTGCCCGCCAAGGCCTTCAGCCGGTCCGCGAACGCCTCGGCCGGTCCAGCGCCCTGGGCGATGGCCAGGGCGGCAAGGCCCTGCGCCCGTCGTCGCGGGGTCCCCGGCTCCGCGGCGGCGTCATGCAGGGTGGGTCGGCGAGCGGCGCCCGGGGCGTTAGCGTGCGGTTCAATGCCCGCCCGGCGCGGCCGGTGCAGCTGCGGCTGGGCATCTGCCCGGCGCCGCGACGGCGCGATCGGGGGCTCGGTACTCGGCCGGCCGCGGCCGGGGCCGCGGCGCCGCGCGCCGGGAAGGTGCACACCCCCCGGTTCCGGGGGACCAAGGGGGCGCGCTGGCCGGGCGCCGGCCGCCGGCCAGCGCGCTGGGCGGCGCGCCGCGTCTTCGGGCCGGCGCCGGTCCCTGTGGCGGATCTTCGGCAAGCGGTCAGGAGGGTTGCAGATGATCCCGGCGTCACGGCGGCGCCTCTTCGTCCTCTACGCGGTGGTCGGCCGCGCTGCTGATCACGCTCGGCGGGCGGCTGTGGTACCTGCAGGTCATGAACGGCCACAGCTACGTGCAGCTGGCCTCCCAGGACCAGACGCAGACCGTGATCACGCCCGCGGTCCGCGGCCAGATCCTCGACGACGCGGGCCTGCCCCTGGTGGACAACGCCAGCTCGCTGGTGGTCACGGTGAACATGATGAACCTGGCCACCCAGAGCGACGGCGGCGCGGCGGTGCTGCGCCAGGCTGGCCCACCTGCTCGGCATGTCCGACAAGCTGCTCACCGAGAAGGTCCGGCTGTGCACCGCGCACGTGTCCCAGCCGTGCTGGCCCGGCTCGCCGTACCAGCCCATCCCGGTGGCCCAGCACGTCCCGGACGCGATCGCGGTCGAGATCATGCAGGACCACGCCCGGTACCCCGGGGTGAGCGCGGGCGTGAACCCGGTGGCCCGGTACCCGCAGCCCAACGGGGCGAACCCGGCTCAGGTCCTCGGCTACCTGGGCCCGATCACCGCCGCAGCAGATGAAGCAGCAGCACCTGCCCACCACCGGCTTCGCCGGCGTGGACCTGGTCGGCCAGGCCGGCCTGGAAGCGCAGTACAACCAGGACCTGCAGGGCACCCCGGGCCAGCAGGTGCTGTCGGTGAACAGCGCCGGCCAGCAGCTCGGGGTGGTCGAAGAGCACCGCCCCCAAGACCGGCAATGACCTGGTCACCAGCATCAACGCCCGGCTCCAGGGCGACGTGCAGACGGTGCTGGCCAACACCATCCGCAAGGCCCAGCAGACGGGCAGCCCGCAAGGCCACGACCGGCGCGGCGATCGTGATGACCACCACCGGCCGGGTGGTCGCCATGGCCAGCGCGCCCACCTACGACCCCAGCGTCTGGAACGGCGGCATCTCCGAGGAGCAGTACCGGCAGCTGATCAGACGGGCACAGCGAGCCGATCCTGAACCGGGTCACCCAGGGCGAGTACGCGCCCGGCTCCACGTTCAAGGTGACCTCCACCGCGGCCGCGGTCAAGGCCGGGTACAGCCTGGCCAGCACCTACAACTGCCCGGCCTCCTACAACATCGCCGGCCGCTCCTTCCTCAACGACGGCCAGAAGAGCCTCGGCCCGATCAGCCTGCACGAGGCCCTGGTCATCTCCTGCGACACGGTCTTCTACGAGCTGGCCTACGGGATCTACCAGCACGACCACCCCAAGGACAACGTCGTCACCAGCCCGAAGGCCCCGATCCAGGAAATGCAGAAAATGGAACTGGGCTGGGGATTCGGCAAAGCGCCCGGAATCGACCTGCCCGAGCAGGGCGCGGGCAGCATCCCGACCCGGGAATGGCTGTACTACCTCTGGAAGGGCAATGCGCATACCGGCCAGAACTGGTGCAAATACGGCCGGGCGAATGGCTCGTACGTGCAGCAGATCGAATACCAGGACTGCCACTACGGCAACGTCTGGGAACCCGGCGAGGCGGCGATCGCGGCCATCGGCCAGGGCTACGTGGCGGTGACCCCGCTCCAGCTGGCCGACGCCTACGCGGCGCTGGCCAACGGCGGCAAGCTGTACAGCCCGCGGATCGGCGAGGCGATCATCAGCCCCACCGGCCAGGTGGTCCGGAAGATCAAGCCCAGGCTGATCCGCCGCCTGCCGGTGGCCGGGCAGCACGCTGGCCTACATCCGCAACGCGCTGGCCGACGTGACCACGGGCGCGCGGCACCGCGGCCGCGGCGTTCAGCGGCTTCCCCCGGAGCCAGGTCTGCGTGGCGGGCAAGACGGGTACGGCCGAGGTGTTCAACAGCTCGGTGACCTCGGTGTTCGCCTCGTTCGCGCCGTGCAACAACCCCAAGTACGTGGTGGTGGTCATGATCCCGAACTCGAACTACGGCGCCGAGGTGGCCGCGCCCGCGGTCCGCCAGATCTACGACGACATCTACGGCCTGGAGGGGCACAAGGCGGCGCTGCCCGGCGGGAACCTGCCGCACGGGCTGCCGGCGATCTCCGCGAGCGGCTCGATCACCGCCCCGGCGGGCTACGGGGGCTCCTGATGAGCCTCGGCACCCGCGACTACACCTCGCCCCGCACCCCCAGCTTCGGCCAGAAGCGCCGGTCCCTGCTGCTCGGGGCGCTGGCCAAGGACTCGCCGCTGCGCAAGTACGACTGGGTGCTGCTGGTGGCGGTGGTGGGGCTCAGCCTGATCGGCACGCTGCTGGTCTACTCGGCCACCCAGCCGAGCGCCGACCCGCGCAGCTACCTGATCAAGCAGCTGATCAACGTGCGCGCTCGGGCTGATCCTCATGGTCGCGGTGAGCCTGCTGGACTACCGGCAGATCCGGATGTTCGCGCCGATCGTCTACGCGGTGGCCGTGCTGGGACTGGTGGCGGTGCTCAGCCCGCTGGGCACCACCGTGAGCGGGGCCAAGGCCTGGATCAACCTGCCCGCCGGCTTCCAGGTGGAGCCCTCGGAGTTCGCCAAGATCGGGCTCGTCCTGGTCATCGCCGTGGTCTTCGGCGAACTGCGGGACAGCGGCCGGGTCCCGGGCCCGAAGCACGCGGCCGGGGTGCTCGCCCTCGCGCTGATCCCGGTCGCGCTGGTGGAGCGCGAGCCGGCCCTCGGCGTGATCATCCTGCTGCTGCTGATGACGTTCGGCATGATCGCGCTGTCCGGGCTGCGGCTGCGCTGGGTGGCGGCCATGGCGGCGGCGGGCGCGCTCGCGGTGCTGGCGGTGTTCAAGCTGCACCTGCTGCGCGCCTACCAGCTGGACCGGCTGACCGCCTTCCTGCATCCGGGGGCGGACCCGACGGGGACCGGGTACGAGACGCATCCACTCCAAGATCATGATCGGCTCCGGGGGGCTGTTCGGCACCGGGTTCCTGCACGGGTCCCTGGTCACCGCCAGCTTCGTGCCCAACCAGCAGACGGACTTCATCTTCAGCGTCGCGGGGGAGGAGGTCGGCTTCGTCGGCTGCGCTGTGATCATCGCGCTGCTGGGCCTGCTGATCTTCCGCGCGCTGCGCATCGCCACCCGGGCCGACGACCAGTTCGGCCTGCTGGTCGCCTCCGGCATCGCGCTGTGGTTCGGCCTGCAGGCCTTCATCAACATCGGCATGACGATCGGGATCATGCCGGTGACCGGGCTCCCGCTGCCGTTCGTGTCCTACGGCGGGTCAGCCATGTTCGCGGACATGATCGCGATAGGCGTGCTCCAGTCGGTGCACCGGCGCCATCCGGTGTTCGGCTGACCCCGTAAGCTGTCAGGATGCCTGTGGAATCGGTCTACCCCCGCCTGGAGCCCCTGCTGCCCCAGGTGCGCAAGCCGATCCAGTACGTCGGCGGTGAGCTGAACTCGGTGGTCCGCGACTGGGACGCCGCGGAGGTCCGCTGGGCGCTGATGTACCCGGACGCCTACGAGGTCGGCGTGCCCAACCAGGGCGTCCAGATCCTGTACGAGGTGCTGAACGAGTGCGACGGCGTGCTCGCCGAGCGCACCTACAGCGTCTGGCCGGATCTGGAAGAGCTGATGCGCCGCACGGCATCCCCCAGTTCACGGTGGACGGTCACCGCCCGGTGGCGGCCTTCGACGTGCTCGGCGTCAGCTTCGCCACCGAGCTGTGCTACACGAACCTGCTGTCCGCCCTGGACCTGGCGGGCATCCCGCTCTCGGCCGCCGACCGCGACGAGCGGCATCCGCTCGTGCTGGCCGGCGGGCACGCCGCGTTCAACCCGGAACCGGTCGCGGAGTTCGTGGACGGGGCCGTGCTCGGCGACGGCGAGCAGGCCGTGCTGACCATCACGGCGCTGATCAAGGAATGGAAGCGGGCCGGGCAGCCCGGCGGCCGGGACGGCCTGCTGCTGCGGCTGGCCACCGAGGCCGGGGTCTACGTGCCCCGCTTCTATGACGTGGACTACCTGCCGGACGGGCGGATCAGGCGGGTCGCGCCCAACCGCAGCGGGGTCCCGTTCACCGTGGCCAAGCACACCGTGATGGACCTGGACGAGTGGCCGTACCCGCGCAAGCCGCTGGTCCCGGTGGCCGAGTCCGTGCACGAGCGGTTCAGCGTGGAGATCTTCCGCGGCTGCACCCGGGGCTGCCGGTTCTGCCAGGCCGGGATGATCACCCGGCCGGTGCGCGAGCGCAGCGTCACCACGGTGGGCGACATGGTCGAGTGCGGGCTGGCCGAGAGCGGCTTCAGCGAGGTGGGCCTGCTCTCCCTGTCCAGCGCCGACCACAGCGAGATCAACGAGATCGTCACCGGGCTGGCCGACCGCTACGAGGGCAGCTCGACCGGGCTCTCGCTGCCGTCCACCCGGGTCGACGCGTTCAACGTGACCCTGGCCAACGAGCTGAGCCGGAACGGCAAGCGGTCCGGGCTGACCTTCGCCCCCGAGGGCGGCTCCGAGCGGATCCGCAAGGTGATCAACAAGATGGTCACCGAGGACGACCTGATCCGCACGGTGAGCCACCGCCTACGCCAACGGCTGGCGGCAGGTGAAGCTGTACTTCATGTGCGGCCTGCCCACCGAGACCGACGAGGACGTGCTGGCCATCGCGGACCTGGCCCGGCGGGTCATCAAGACCGGGCGCGAGGTCAGCGGGCGCAGGGACATCCGCTGCACCGTGTCCATCGGCGGCTTCGTGCCCAAGCCGCACACCCCGTTCCAGTGGGCCGCCCAGTGCGACGCCGAGACCGTCCACGACCGGCTGCGCAAGCTGGGCGCGGCGCTGCGTTCCGATCAGGCTTACGGGCGGGCCGTGGGCTACCGCTACCACGACGGGGAGCCGTCCATCGTCGAGGGCCTGCTCTCCCGGGGTGACCGGCGGGTGGCCAAGGTGATCAAGGCGGCCTGGCAGGACGGGGCCCGGTTCGACGGCTGGACCGAGTACTTCTCCTTCGAGCGCTGGATGCGCTGCCGCGGAGCAGGCGCTGGCCGGCGAGCCGGTGGACGTCGCCTGGTACACCACGCGGGAGCGCGAGTACAGCGAAGTCCTGCCCTGGGATCACCTGGACGCGGGCCTGGACCGCGACTGGCTCTGGGCGGACTGGCAGGACGCGGTGGACCCGGCGGGGGCCGCGGAGGTCGAGGACTGCCGCTGGACCCCCTGTTACGACTGCGGCGTGTGCCCCACCATGGGCACCGAGATCCAGACCGGCCCCACCGGCCGTACCCTGCTGCCGCTGTCCGTGGCCGGCAGCCCGGCGGGCGGGCCCGGCGCCGCAGGAGGCGTTGGCTAGATGCCAGCCCCCGGCACCCGGCCCCGGCGGCCCTCCGACGGTCCGACACGCACCGCTGACCAGCCGCCCGTCGTCCAGCGGCTTATCGTCCGGTACGCTAAAAGAAGCAGGATGCGATTCGCCAGTCACAGAGATATCGCGCGGGCGGTTGAGCGCGGGGTGCGCCGGGCACGACTGCCCATCGCGTACTCGGCGGGATTTACGCCCCATCCGAAGATCTCTTACGCTGGCGCGGCCCCGACGGGGACGGCGAGTGAAGCTGAGTACCTGGAGCTTTCGCTGACGGCAGTGTGTGCCGTCTCGGAGGTCCGGGACCAGCTCAATGCGGCCCTGCCGGACGGGATTGATGTGATAGACGTGACCGAGGAAGCCAGTTCCCTAGGCGCCATGACGTTCGAGGCGTCCGAGTGGGAAGTGGCCCTCCCCGGGGTCGGGCGAGATGAGGCGGCTGCGGCGGCCGAGACGTTCCTCGCTCAGGACAGCGTGGAGGTCGAGCGCCTGACCAGCAAGGGAATGCGGCGCATGGACGCTCGCGCCGCGGTGCTCACGATGCAGGCCGACTGGCGGGCCGCGGATGAGCGGAACGCCGGGTATGCGATACTTCGAATGGTTGTTCGGCACCTGACACCTGCCGTCCGACCCGACGACATCCTGAATGCACTTCGCCGTGTCGCTGGGCTGGTGCCTTCGTCACCACCGCTGGTGACCCGGCTGGTCCAAGGACCGCTGGTGGCAGTAGTTGCCGAAGCCGGGCCCGCAGGGCAGCACGTGCCCGCCGGGCCCACCGAGGATTGGGCGTCCCCTGTGGCGGCACCCCCATCGTCTGGGGTACAGCCGCTCGGGCTCCAGTCAGCCGGACAGGGCGCGGCGCAGGAACATGTAGAGACAACGCGCCTGGGAGCGCGATCGGCCTCGCCGGCTGACCGCCTCCCAGCGAGCGCGTACGACCAGCTCCCGCGCGGAGCGGAGGGTTCCGAGCGAACCCACGCGCCCGGGAGCCTGACGGGAGATAGCCCGGATGCTCGAAACCGAGCCCAACGATCAGAACGAGACAGCGCGCGGCAGTGACAGTGACGGAGGTGCGGCGCCGTCCGGTGTGACCGGGACGGCCAGCCCGGGTAACGCCAGCGCGGCCGCACGCGCCAGCCGGCGCGCCAGCCGGCCAGCAGCCGGTGCCAGCGCCGCGCCAGCGGCAGTGACCCTGGCGACGGCGGCGAGTCCGCCGCCCCGCCGCGCCGGACCCGCAGGCCCCGCCGGGCCGCGACCCGGGCTGCCGGGCCGCCGTCCGAGGCGGCAGCCGAGGCTCCCGCACCTCCGGGCACCGCGAGCACCGCGGCGGCCAGTGCCGCGCCGGCTGCACGCGGGCCGGCTGGCCTGCGGCCGGCCAGCAGCGGGCCGGCCAGCAGCGCGCCGCCGGTGAGCGTGCCCGCCGGGCCAGCCCCGGCCGTGGCGTCGCACCTCGGCACGGCGTCGTCGCCGCGGCGACCCCGGTCGTCCCGGCGGTGCCCACGGCCTCCACTGGGTCCGGGACGGTGCCGCAGGCCACGTTCCAGCCGCCGCCGGTCATCTTCCAGCCGCCGGCCGCCGGGGAGTCGGCGCCGGATCGCGGCCGGGTCCGGGACGAGCCAGCCACCGAGGACACCGGCCCGGAGGAGCCGTCCGGCGACGGCGCCTCCGACGGCACGACGCGCCGGCGCCGCCGCCGGGGTGGCCGGTCGCGGGGGCACGACGCCGACGGCGAGTTCGCCGGCGAGGACGCCGAGGACGGCGATTCCGCCCCGGGCCGGAGCGGGCGCGAGCCTGCCGAGCGCGGCGGCAAGTCCGCCGAGGCCAAGCACGCCGACGGCAAGTCAGGCCAGGGCAAGGCCCAGGGCAAGCAGGCCCAGGCCAAGCAAGGACAGCAGGGCAAGGCCGACGGCAAGTCCGCCGAGGGCAAGCCGGGCGGCCCCGACGACCAGGCCGACCACGAGGACATGGACGGCGACGAGGACGGCAACGGCACGAGGCGCCGCAGGCGCCGCCGCCGCCGCGGCTCGGCGTCCGACGGGGAGCCCGCCGCCGACGATCCGCCCAACACCGTCGTGCACGTGCGGGTGCCGCGCCCGCACACCGACGAGCCCGTGTCGGTCAGCGACGTCAAGGCGGTGCGCGGCTCGACCCGCCTGGAGGCCAAGCGGCAGCGGCGGCGCGAGGGCCGCGAGTCCGGACGGCGGCGCCCGCCGGTCATCACCGAGGCCGAGTTCCTGGCCCGCCGGGAGTCGGTGGACCGGGTCATGGTCGTCCGGCAGCAGAACGACCGGACCCAGATCGGCGTCCTCGAGGACGACGTGCTCGTCGAGCACTACGTGGACAAGGGCTCGCATCAGTCCATGGTCGGCAACGTGTACCTGGGCAAGGTGCAGAACGTGCTGCCCTCCATGGAGGCGGCCTTCGTGGACGTGGGCAAGGGCCGCAACGCGGTGCTGTACGCGGGCGAGGTGAACTTCGACGCGAGCGGGCTGGAGGGCGACTCCAAGCGGATCGAGTCCGCGCTGAAGTCCGGCCAGGCCGTCCTGGTCCAGGTGACCAAGGACCCGGTCGGGCACAAGGGCGCGCGGCTGACCAGCCAGGTGAGCCTGCCCGGCCGCTACCTGGTCTACGTGCCGGGCGGCTCCATGATGGGCATCAGCCGCAAGCTGCCGGACAAGGAGCGCACCCGGCTCAAGCAGATCCTCAAGCAGGTCATGCCGGACGGCGCGGGCGTGATCGTGCGGACCGCCGCGGAAGGCGCCACCGAGGAAGAGCTGTCCCGTGACGTGGCCCGGCTGGCCGCGCAGTGGGAAGCCATCGAGCAGAAGTCCAAGACCGCCAACGCGCCCGAGCTGCTGTACAGCGAGCCCGACCTGACCATCCGCGTGGTCCGGGACATCTTCAACGAGGACTTCGCGTCGCTGGTGGTGGAGGGCGACGAAGGCTGGGACCTGGTCCACGAGTACGTCCGCTACGTGGCCCCGCACCTCGCGGAGCGGCTCACCCACTGGACGGACGACGAGGACGTGTTCGCCCAGTACCGGATCGACGAGCAGCTGGCCAAGGCGCTGGAGCGCAAGGTGTGGCTGCCCAGCGGCGGTTCCCTGGTCATCGACAACACCGAGGCCATGACCGTGGTCGACGTCAACACCGGGAAGTTCACCGGGCAGGGCGGGAACCTCGAGGAGACCGTGACCCGGAACAACCTGGAGGCGGCCGAGGAGATCGTCCGGCAGCTCCGGCTGCGGGACGTCGGCGGCATCATCGTCATCGACTTCATCGACATGGTCCTGGAGAGCAACCGGGAGCTGGTGCTGCGCCGGATGCTGGAATGCCTGGCCCGGGACCGCACCAAGCACCAGGTCGCCGAGGTCACCTCCCTCGGCCTGGTCCAGATGACCCGCAAGCGGGTCGGGTCCGGGCTGCTGGAGGCGTTCTCTGAGCCCTGCGACTGCTGCAACGGGCGCGGCCGGATCATCTCCCTCGATCTGACCGAGCCCGCGGGCACGGGTCAGCGGAGCCGCTCCGGCGGTGATGACGGGCGCCAGTCCGGCGGCGGCCGCCAGGACCGGAACGGCCGCGCGGACCGGAACGGGCACCAGGACCGGAACGGCCGGGGCGACCGGCAACGGCTCGGACAAGAACAGCCAGGACAAGAGCGGCCAGTAGTGGCCGGAACGGCCAGCCAGGACCGCAACGGCCGTCAGAGCAGGACCGGCCGGCCGCGGATCACGACGCGGCCGGGGCGCCGGACGGTGGCGAGGCGGCCGCCAGCGAGCCGGCCGCCGCCGTGCTGGTCGCCGCGGCCCGGTGAGCGCCAGGGTGGCCGCCGCCGGCGGCGCTCCGCGACCCGCCCCGCGGGGGCGCCCGACGCCGAGATCGTGGCCGTCCACTGCGGCGAGCCGGCGGCCGGAGCTGTGCCAGCGCCGCGACCGGCCGGGTCCGGCACCGAGACTGGCCCGGCGAGCGTGGCCAGCCCGGAGGCTGTGCGCCAGCTACCGGAGACTGTGCGCCGGCACGGAGACCGGCGTCCGCCGACGCGGCCGGCCCCGGCGAGGCCTGACGCCCGCGGAGCCCGGCCGCCGCACCGGTGCGCCGCTGAGCTCGGACCCGATCCCGGGCTCCGGACCAGCCCCGAGCCCGGCTGAGCCCCGCGGCCCGGCTGACCCCGCGCCCGGCGAACCCGCGCCCGGACCCGGCGCCGCAGACCCAGCGCTCCGCGGCGGACTCCGGCGACGCGGGCAGCCGCCCCGCGGACGGGGACGGCTACCCCCCGAACGAGGGTCCCGCCGCCGCCACGGACGAGGAGCACCCGCCTTTCTGATAACCTGAGTGGTCGGTGCACATAGCGGATCCGGGGCCTCACGGCCCTGCGCCCCGTGTGCGAGGCAGGCCCCCGTCCGATGCCCGCCCAGTGCAGGCGCTAGTCACGTCAGGTGCTAGCTACTGCAGCGGGTGGCGCGGTGGGTCGCGCCAGGCAGAAACCCGGACCAGGCCACGCGGCCTGGCCCGCCCTGACGAGAGAGCGGCTCAGGCCGCATGAGGCCGCGGCCCAGCCGCGAAGGCAGAGAGCGAGTTCTCGGTGTACGCGATCGTGCGCTGCGGTGGCAGGCAGGAGAAGGCGGCGGTGGACGACGTACTCACCGTCGACACGCTTGCTGGTGACGTTGGTTCCAGTGTGACCCTGCCGGCGTTGCTCGTCGTGGATGACGGCAACGTCATCAGCGACGCGGCCGAGCTCGACCGCTACAAGGTCACGGCGGAGATCCTGGGCTCGGTGGCCGGCCCCAAGATCAACATGATCCAGTACAAGAACAAGACCGGGTACCGGCGGCGCCTGGGCCACCGGCAGCACTACACCCAGCTGAAGATCACCGGCATCAGCGCAGCCAAGAGCGGTGCCGCGAAGAGCGGCGCCGCGAAGAGCAGTGCCGGCAAGAAGGGGAGCTGAGCTGACGTGGCACACAAGAAGGGCGCGTCGTCCAGCCGGAACGGCCGTGACTCCGCGGCGCAGCGGCTCGGCGTGAAGCGTTTCGGCGGGCAGCAGGTCAACGCGGGCGAGATCATCGTGCGCCAGCGTGGTACGCACTTCCACCCCGGGCCCGGCGTGGGCCGCGGCGGTGACGACACCCTGTTCGCGCTGGTCGCCGGCAAGGTCACGTTCGGCAGTGTGCGCCAGCGCCGCGCGGTGAGCGTGATCGCGGGCGAGCCGGGTGATTCCCCGGCGGCGGAATAAGGTCCGCCAGAAGCGATCTCATCGAGCGTAGGCATCAGGGGCGGACCGGTGACGGTCCGCCCCTGACGCATGTCAGGGATATCGGGCGCTCGCCGCGTGAGCGGCAGGCGCGGACCTGGAAGGAGGGGCAGTGGCGGAGTTCGCAGACCGGGCGGTCCTGCACATCAAGGCGGGCAATGGCGGGCACGGCTGCGCCTCGGTCCACCGGGAGAAGTTCAAGCCGCTGGGCGGCCCGGACGGCGGTAACGGGGGCCGCGGCGGCGACGTGATCCTCGAGGTCCACCCCAGCGTGGCGACCCTGCTCGACTTCCATCGCCGCCCGGTCCGCAAGGCGGGCAACGGCACGCAGGGCTCCGGGTCGAACCGCAACGGCGCGGCCGGTGACGACCTGGTGGTCCGGGTCCCGAACGGGACCGTGGTCAGCACCGAGGACGGCGAGGTGCTCGCCGACCTGATGGGGACCGGGACCCGGTTCGTGGCCGCGCAGGGCGGCCACGGCGGCCTCGGCAACGCGGCGCTGGCCTCGATGAAGCGCAAGGCCCCCGGGTTCGCGCTGCGCGGCGAGCCGGGCGCGGAGATACTCCCTGGTCCTCGAGCTCAAGACGGTGGCCGACGCGGGCCTGGTGGGCTTCCCCAACGCGGGCAAGTCCTCGCTGATCGGCGCGCTGTCCGCGGCCAAGCCCAAGGTCGGCGACTACCCGTTCACCACGCTGACCCCGCACCTGGGCGTGGTCGAAGCGGGCGACATCCAGTTCGTGGCGGCGGACGTGCCCGGCCTGATCCCCGGGGCCAGCCAGGGCAAGGGCCTGGGCCTGGACTTCCTCCGGCACGTGGAGCGCTGCCTGGTGCTGGTGCACGTGCTGGACTGCACGGCCGCGGAGACCAGCGGGGACCCCAGCCGGAACCCGGTCGCCGACTTCGACGTGATCGAGGCCGAACTCGACGCCTACCAGAACGTCACCGGCTCGGACCTGCGGGACCGGCCCCGGATCGTGGTGCTGAACAAGATCGACGTGCCCGCCGCGCGGGAGGTGGCCGAGCAGGCTCGAGCCGGTGCTGGCCGCTCGCGGGCTGACCGTCTGCCAGGTGTCCGCGGCCACCAGGGAAGGCGTCCGGGAGCTGGCGTTCGCGCTGGCCGCGGTGGTGGCCGAGGTCCGCGCGGCGGCCCCGGTCGAGGAGCCGACCCGGCGGGTGATCCGGCCGCGGCCCGCCGCCGGCCCGGAGTTCGAGATCGAGCAGGCCGGGGAGAACACGTTCCTGGTCCGCGGCGACAAGCCGTGGCGCTGGGTGCAGCAGACCGACTTCGCCAACGACGAGGCCGTCGGCTATCTCGCCGACCGGCTGGCCAAGCTCGGCGTGGAAGAGGCCCTGGCCGAGGCGGGCGCCGAGGACGGCGCCGAGGTGATGATCGGCAACGGGGACGACGCCGTGGTCTTCGACTGGGAGCCCCAGGTCCCGGCGGGCAACCGCCAGGGCCTGCGGCCCCCGCGGCACCGACCGCCGCATCGCCCCCTGAGGGGCTGGGCTGGCTGCAGTGGCAAAAGTGACTGTACTGGCGTCCCCGGAGGGTCGAAGCGTTCGTGATCAACTGATTGGTGTCGCTGCAGCGACACCAATCAGTTGATCACGAACCGGTCGGCCACGGGGCGAGGCTGGTGAGGTTCAGTGATGTGTGTGGCTGGAGGGGCGGCGTGGCGAGGCTAGGCGACCGGGCTGCGGGCCCGACGCGGTGCGGGGCGAGCCGGCGGCGGGGAGGAGCCGCGGAAACGCAGTGGCCGGGGATCGCGGCCGCCAGCCCGGTGGTGGTCAAGGTGGGCTCGTCGTCGCTGACCACCGCGCGGGGCGGGATCGACGAGGACCGGATCGCGGCCCTGGCCGACGCGCTCGCGGCCCGGACCCGCGGCGGCAGCCAGGTCGTGCTGGTCTCGTCGGGGGCCATCGCGGCCGGGCTGGCCCCGCTGGGGCTGCCGCGCCGGCCCCGTGACCTGGCCACCCAGCAGGCCGCCGCGAGCGTGGGGCAGGGCCTGCTGGTCGCCCGGTACACCGCCGCGTTCGCCCGGCACGGGGTCCGCACCGGCCAGGTGCTGCTGAGCGCCGATGACCTGATGCGCCGCGCGCACTACCGCAACGCCCAGCGCACCCTGAGCCCGGCTGCTCGAACTCGGGATCCTGCCGATCGTCAACGAGAACGACACGGTGGCCACGGACGAGATCCGGTTCGGCGACAACGACCGGCTGGCCGCGCTGGTCGCGCACGTGGTCCGGGCCGGGGCGCTCATCCTGCTGTCCGACGTGGACGCCCTGTACGACACCGACCCGCGCCAGCCCGGGGCCCGGCGGATCACCGAGGTGCGCAGCCGCGCCGACCTGGCCGGGGTCACCCTGGGCCGGGCCGGGGCGGGCGGCAGCGCAGCCGCCGGCCCGGGGCCAGCCGGCACGTGGTCCGGCCGGCACGGGTCCGGCCGGCACTGGTCCGGCCGGCTCTGGTCCGGTGGGCACGGGCGGGATGGTCACCAAGGTGGACGCCGCGATGATCGCGACCGAGGCGGGGATCCCGACCGTGGTGGCCAGCGCCGCCGCGGCCCGGGAGGTCCTGGAGGGGCAGCCGCGCGGGACCTACTTCGCGCCGGGGAGCGGCGGCCGCCCCGGGCCCGGCAGTTGTGGCTGGCCCACGCGGCCGCCAGTCACGGCCGGCTGCTGCTGGACGAGGGGGCCGCCAAGGCGATCGAGGGCGGCCGCGCGTCGCTGCTGCCCGCCGGGATCACCGGCGTGGAGGGCGGGTTCGACGCGGGCGACCCGGTGGACCTGTGCGCCCCGGACGGCCGGGTGATCGCCCGGGGCCTGGTCAACTACGACGCGTCCGAGATCCCCGCGATGATGGGCCGCTCCACCCACGAACTCGCCGCCCAGCGGGGCCCCGAGTACGAGCGCGAGATCGTGCACCGCGACGACCTCGTCCTGCTCAGGGCGTCCCGCTAGCCGGGACCAGTCGGCCGGAGACGGAGCGCCGTGCCGGGCTGCCCCGGTCGGCCGTCAGTTGTCGTCGCCGCTGCCGCCGCCGCGCTGACCGAAGATGTTCCCGAACAGCGACTGGCCGGTGCCGACGGCGGTCTCCGCGACCCCCTTGACCAGCCCGATGAACGGGTCCGGATCCGGCTCCAGGACTCCTGGTAGGACTTGGCCGCGGCCATGAATTCGTCCTGCACCGAGGCGTCCCCGTCGTCCTCACGGCGCGGGTAGTTGCCGGCCAGGATCGCCTCGTACTCGCCCTCGGCGACCCAGCGGTCCAGCTCCGCGAACCGCACCACCGCGAACGGGTGCGTCGTGCCCAGCATCTGGAGCATCTTGAGGAAGCCTTCCCGTACGTCCGGGACGGCGTCGTACTCGTGGGCCTGCTTGAGGAACTCGTCGGGGCTGAGCTCGGAGATCCGCGCGCCGCCGGCGATCTTCATCAGGGCCCGGCGCGCCGCCGCCGGGTCCTGGCTGGCCAGCACGCCGGCCCGGTCGCAGGACAGCTCGGACTTGCGGTACCACTCCTCCAGCCCGGCGATGATCACCCGCAGGCCGATGTAGCCGATGGCGAACCAGGCCAGCCGGGCGGCCAGCGAGGTCAGGATGTACAGCATGGTCCGGTACACGGCGTGCCCGGACAGCACGTGGCCGAGCTCATGCCCGATCACGAAGCGGTGCTCCTCGGCGTCCAGCAGGTCGACCAGGCCGGTCGTGATCACGATGAACGGCTTGTCGGAGCCCAGGGTCATCGCGTTCGGCAGCGGGTCCTGGGTGATGAACAGCTCGGGCACCTCGGGCAGGTCCAGGATGGCGGCGCCGTCCAGCAGCAGCTGGTACAGGTCCGGGTACTGCTCGTTTGAGGCCCGCACCGAGCTGGCCAGGAACAGCAGGCGCAGGTTCCGGTCGCTGAACAGCGAGGCCAGACGCTTGAGCAGCGCGTCGAAGCCGGTGAGTTTACGCAGCGCTACCAGCGCCGTCCGGTCAGCGGGGTGCTCGTAGGCACGGGAGCTGATCCCGGGAAGACGGACGCGGGCACGATCCGGCACAGAGGTCATGTCAGCCATGCTAGGCCCCTTGCCGAGCAGTGCCGGCAGGCCTAGGTCCACCAATTCGGTGGTGCCGGGCCGACGCCATCAGGATCCCCCCGCGGCGCCGGCCCGGAGCTCGCCAGCCCGCCGTGATTAGGCCGCTTTGTCCTCCGCGAGGACCGGCTCCTGATCATGACCAGCCGAAACGGGCGCAGCCGGGCGGCGGGTCAGCGGCCAGAACGCCGCGGCCAGCGCCACCAGGAGCAGGCCGGTGTTGGGGTCGGTGCCCTGCCCGGTCGCGATCTCGCCGAAGTTCTCTCCGAGCACCCAGATGGCCAGGGCCACGATCACGCTCAGCAGCAGCGCGGGCCGCGTCGTGGCCGGCCAGAACACCCCCAAACCCGCCGCAACGAAAACCACCGCCAGGCCGATGCTGATCGCCAGGCCGTGACCGCCCGCGGCGCTGGCGATGCCCCGGTCCATGGCGGCGATCCAGCCCGGTTCCCCGGCCGCGAGGCCGGCGAACGTGTCCCGCACCGCGCCGGGCGCCCGGTTCGCGGCCTGCAGGATGAAATAGGCGAAACTGCCCCACAGGACCAGCCAGGCGACCCGGGCCCCGGTCAGGCCCAGCGGGCTGCCCGCGGCGACCGGCCCAGCGTCCCGGCGCCCGGTGCCACTGCCCGCCTGCGGCTGCCGGGTGGCCTGCCGGTGCGGCCGCAGGTGCCAGCAGGCCAGGCCAGCACGCAGCGCGTACAGGATGACCGCCCCGGGGGCGCCGGTAAGCGGGCTGGCCATGCCGCTGAGCACGCCGCCCAGGCCCTCGCCGAACCACCACACGGCCAGCGCCCAGACGACGCTGCCGGCCAGCGCCGCCCGCACGGCCGGCCGCCACAGCAGCCCGGCCCCGAGCAGCAGCTGGGTGATCGCGAACGCGGCGTTCCAGGCGGCCGGGGCGTGCAGGACCAGCCGGGTGAACGCCAGAGCCGGGCCGGTGACCCCGGCCGGGCTGCCCATGTAGGCGGGCATCGAGGATCTGGTTCACGAACCCCCGGCCGAACATGAACGGCTGGAGCTGGAACGCGCCGTCGGCCAGCCAGAGGACGCCGAGCGTGATCTGCAGGCCGCGCCGCAGTCCGGTGGACCCGAAGTCGGCGGCCCAGGCCCGCAGGCCGAGGGAGTCGTCCCGGCCCTCCATGGCCTCCTGGGCCGAGGCGGGCAGGAACATGGTGGCGAAGGCCAGCGCCGACCCGGCGGCGGTGACCCACAGGCCGGGGCCGGCCTGGCCGGCCACCATCGAGTCGCTGCTCAGCGACCGCAGGCTGGCCGCGAGCTGGAGGAGCAGGAAGCCGGAGAACCCGGTGGCCAGGAAGCCGGCCAGGCCGATCAGCCAGCGGGACCAGCGGCCGCCGCGCAGGGCGTGGGCGATCCCGGCCAGCGCGATGACGGCCCCGGCGGCGGCCAGCATCCGCCCGTTGCTGCCGCGCACCCCGGGGATGGCGATCAGCCCGGCGAACGTCGTGACCCAGGGCAGGAACGCCCCGGTGATCATGATGGCCCCGGCGGCCACGCCGCTGAGGCCGACGGCCCCGCGCCAGCTGCGCAGCTCGCGGACTCTGGTGGCCACGGTCCGGCCCGGCGACCGGACGGCGTCCATAGGCTGGTTAACCATGCGTGGCACCTCTCGTGCGGACGGGTGAGGGTTGGACGGGACGGGTTGCGGTGGCGCTGGCCACGCCCAGGGGTCAGGCGCGGCCAGCGCCGGCTAGCGGTGCTACTTGAGCACGGCGAAGTACAGGAACAGGTTGCTGGGGATGTTCCCGGTCACCTTGACCGAGTCGTGCCGCTGCAGGTACTGCAGCTCGCGCGCGCTCTTGTGCCGGATGAGCTGGTTCCAGGCGTACAGGCTCTTGACCCCGACGATGTCCACGTTCCACCACTCCGACTGGTGGCCGTTCGCGGTGGCCACGATGTGGCTGTGCGCCGGGAGCAGCACGTTCCCCGCGCCGCTGCCGAGCACCGCCGACAGGTCGATGTAACGGGGATGGTCGATGCAGTTGCCGGTCTGGCACTGCAGGGTCCGCTTCGGCGGGGTGAAGCCGAGCGGCACGATCACGTACAGCGGGTCGAAGGTGCTGGCCGGGGTCTGGGTGTAGTTGGTCCCGCCCTCGCACTTGGAGAACGCCTTGCTGGCCGGCGGCTGCTTACAGCTGAAGTTCTTGCTGTAGTAGAAGTGCACCGTGTGACCGTCGTAGAAGCCCTTGGTGAACCCCCGGTGGTGCGCCAGACGAGCTCGTCATGGACATCCCCGACATGCTCGACGCAGACGACGAGGTCGAGGCGAATGCCGTCCCGGACGCCAGGGCCAGGCCGCCCACCAGCAGACCGGTCAGGGCTATCCCCGCCTTCCGGGTGCCCAGCTTTCTGAGCCGTTTCGTACCGATCATGAAGCTTCCTCCAGGGAAGACTGGACACACCCCCGTGGTGAGTCCGTTGAATGGGACTTCGGGACTCCTCCCGCTCCGCGGATTGGTCCCGCGCGGTCAAAACGTAGTCAAGAAATTACGCTGCGTAGCGGTCATCGGCGGGAAGTCCCGTTATGGGAAGCTGGTGGCGCCGCCGTGAGAGCACCCTGATCAGGAGAAGGACGATGATGTTCGAGCCTGACGCCGAGTCCATGCCCGCCGAGCAGCTCGCCGGGCTCCAGGAAGAACGGCTCCGGGGCCTGGTGGACCGGCTGCTGGCCGCGGACGGGGTTCAGGCGGAGCGGCTCCGGTCGGCCGGGGTGACCCGGGCGGCGGCGTCGGCCTGGCCGACCTGCCCCAGCTGCCGATGACCGAGAAGAAGGATTTGTGGGACGGCGTACCCGTTGCGGATGCTCGGGGTGGACCGCGAGCGAGGTGGTCGCGCTGCACGGCTCAAGTGGCACCGGCGGGCGCCCCACGCTGGTCGGCTACACCCGCAGCGACCTGCGGCTCTGGGCCCGGATGTGCGCCCGGGCGCTGGCCGCCGCGGGCGCGGGCCCGGGCAGCCTGATCCACAACGCGTACGGCTACGGGCTGTTCACCGGCGGCCTGGGCATTCACCAGGGTGCGATCGAGCTGGGCGCCACGGTGCTGCCCGTGTCCGGCGGGATGACGCCGCGGCAGGTCACCCTCATCCGGGACCTGCAGCCCGACATCCTGACCTGCACGCCGTCGTACGCCATCCGGCTGGGGGAGGCGCTGGCCGACGCCGGGCTGCGGCCCGGGGCCGGGCTGGCCCTGCGGGCCGGGGTGTTCGGGGCCGAGCCGTGGTCCAAGCAGCTGCGGGCCCGGATCGAGGAACTGCTGGGGCTGCGGGCGCTGGACATCTACGGGCTGTCCGAGGTGATCGGGCCCGGGGTGGCCGCCGAGTGCGCCGAGGCCGCGGACGGCCTGCACGTCAACGAGGATCACTTCCTGGTCGAGGCGGTGGACCCGGTGACGGCCGAGCCGGTGCCCGACGGGACGCCGGGGGAGCTGGTGTTCTCCACCCTGACCCGGGAGGCGGGGCCGCTGCTGCGCTACCGGACCGGGGACATCGCCGCGCTGCGCCGGGACCCCTGCGCCTGCGGGCGGACCCTGGTGAAGATGAGCCAGGTCACCGGCCGGCGGGACGACATGCTGGTGATCCGCGGGGTGAACATCTACCCCAGCGAGGTGGAGCGGGTGCTGCTCGGGGCAGACCTCGCTCAGCCCCGACTACCTGCTGGTGGTGGACGAGCGGGCGGCCCAGCCGCAGCTGCTGGCCCTGTGTGAGTACGCCCCGGGCAGTTCCGGACGGCTGGGGCCGGGCAGGATGGGGCCGGACCGGACGGAGCTCACGGGGCAGGCCCGGCCGAGGCGGACCTGGAAGTCCGGCTGCGTGAGGTCCTGGGCGTCCGGGTCGGGGTCAGGGTGCTGCCCGGGGGCACGTGCCGCGCACCGAGGTCGGCAAGGCGGTGCGGGTCGTCCGGTGGGCCGGAGGAGAGCCGCCGGTGCCCGGGCTCAGCTGATCTGGCCGGTGCCTGGCTACGGCATGGCGCGGCCGGCCGGGCCGATTAGAGTCACGTCATGAGCGATGGTGAGACCGGCATGCCCGATTCGCTGAGTTTCGCAGCCGCGGGCGAGTCTGGCGGCTCGGGGTGATGGGCGGCACTTTCGACCCCATCCACCACGGTCACCTGGTCGCGGCGAGCGAGGTGGCGCACTTCTTCGCGCTGGACGAGGTGGTGTTCGTGCCCACCGGCGAGCCCTGGCAGAAGGATCGACCGGAAGGTCTCGTCGTCCGAGGACCGCTACCTGATGACGGTGATCGCGACCGCGTCGAACCCGCGGTTCTCGGTCAGCCGGGTGGACATCGACCGGCCCGGGCCCACCTACACCATCGACACGCTGCGTGAGCTGCGGGCCATCCGCGGCGAGCAGGCGGAGTTCTTCTTCATCACCGGCGCGGACGCGCTGTCCATGATGATGTCCTGGCAGGATGCGGCGGACCTGTTCAAGCTGGCCCATTTCGTCGGCTGCACCCGTCCCGGGCACCAGCTGAGCACGGCCGGGCTGCCCGAGCGACCAGGTCAGCCTGATCGAGATCCCGGCCCTGGCCATCTCGTCCACCGAGTGCCGGCAGCGGGTCGCCGCGGGCGAGCCGGTCTGGTACCTGGTCCCCGACGGCGTGGTGCAGTACATCGCCAAGCGCGGGCTGTACTGCGACGGCGACGGGACAGCGTGCGGGCCCGAGGGAGGCGTCGCCCTGGGCGGATGATGCCCAGGTTCCCGGCGGCGGCATCCCTGGAGGTCAGCCAGATTGCGGATGAGTCCGTACCGACCTGGTGGCCCGTGGGCCTGGCGTGCGGACTTTGTCGGCGGGCGGGTTAGGCTGAATTGCCGCACTGCCCCGCGAGCCTGGGGCGTGAGAGGCTAGGGGGAAGGTCCCCGGCTGAGGAGGACGAATACCACACGTGACTGCCACCACCAGGGCCGTTGAGCTTGCGGAGATAGCCGCTGCGGCCGCGGCCGACAAGCTCGCCAGCGACATCATCGCCTACGACGTGAGTGAGCAGCTCGTCATCACCGACGTGTTCCTGCTCTGCCTCGGCGGCCAACGACCGCCAGGTACGGGCGATCGTCGAGGCGATCGAGGAGAACCTGCGCAAGGCCGGAGCCCGGCCGGTGCGCCGCGAGGGTGAGCGGGAAGGCCGCTGGGTGCTGCTGGACTACCTGGACATCGTGGTCCATGTGCAGCACGCCGAGGAGCGCACGTTCTACGCTCTGGAACGGCTGTGGAAAGACTGCCCGCAGATTCCGCTGCCCGAGACGGTATCGGTCGGCGGGACGCGCCCCGGCGGGCCATCCGCCGGGGACGCACGCTGACCTCGGGCTTAGCGGATCCAGGGCCTGCCCGGCTAGGCCGCCGGCCGGCCGGCGGCGGCGCGTTCGCTGGCTGGTGCTGGTGGCGTGGCGCGGTGGCGCGGGCGCCGGGGCCGTCGGACGGCTGGTTCCCGGAAGAGCCTGCCCGGCGAGGTGCCCGCGCGGGTCAGGCGGACAGACACGCAGGAGAGGGCGGAATGAGCTCTGAGTCAGTGCCGGGCCCGGATTCCCGGGTCCGGCTGGTGTTGTGGCGGCACGGGCAGACCCCGTGGAACATTCAGGGCCGCTTCCAGGGCCAGACCGACATCCAGCTGGATGAGGTCGGCGTGGAGCAGGCCGAGCGGGCCGCCCGGCTGCTGGCCGCGCTGCGGCCGGACGCGATCATTGCCTCGGATCTGAGCCGGGCCCTGGCCACCGCCGCGCCGCTGGCCCGGCTGACCGGGCTGACCGTGACCACGGACAAGGACTTGCGGGAACGCCACGGCGGGGTCTGGGAAGGCCTGACCGACGTGGAGATCCGGACCCGCTACCCGGAAGAGCACGCGAAGTGGGCGCCACCGGAGGGGGAGACCTCGGTGACCGTCGCGGACCGGGCCGGGTCGGCCCTGGAGCGGATCGCCGACAGCCTCCAGCCGGGTTCCCTCGCGGTCGTGGTGAGCCACGGCGCGGCGCTCAGGCTGGGCGCCGCCCGGTTGCTGGGCCTGCCCGAGGACCTCTGGGGCGCGATCGGGCCGCTGGCCAACTGCGCCTGGTCCGTCGTGTCCCGGCGGCACCGGCAGTGGCGGCTGGTCGAGCACAACGCCGGAACGCTGCCGGAGCCGGTGCTCAGCGACGACCGCTGATCGCTGGGCTTGGGCGGGCCGGGTGCTGGGCGCGTTGGGCGGGCTGGGCGTTGAGCTGGGCTGGGGCTGGGCCGTGCCGTGGCTGGGCCTGGTGTGGCGAGGCTGGGCTGGGGCTGCCGTTGGTTGATCTTGGGCGCGGGCCGCCGGTCGGTGTCCATGATGTTCGGGAGCGTCCGGGGAACCGGTATGCTAACTGCGGTCCGCGTGCGGGTGACGCGGGCGATGTCGGGGCTATAGCTCAGTTGGTAGAGCGCTTGCATGGCATGCAAGAGGTCAGCGGTTCGAGCCCGCTTAGCTCCACCCAGGTCAAAGCGATAATTCGAACGTGAACCGTGAGCGTTCGCCCTCTGAGGGGCATTCTGAGGGGCAAGATCCGTCGGAAGCTGGCCGTCTGGCCAGCGATGACGCAGAGCTTGTGCCGCCACGTAGACCAACAGCGCTTTGGCGACGTTCAAGAGGTCACCAGCCGTGGCAAGGGCGGCCGCAGGCTAACGGACCCTCGTCAGTTGTGTGGGGGAGTAGTGGGTGACCGTCTGTGGCGAGGGCTGTGGGCACGACGAGTCGGCGCGCCTTGAGCGAAACGACTCGGGTGACGTCTGGTGGCGCACACCAGGTCGATCTGCATGGGTTGACGCCGCCTGCACGTGGCGCCGCTTCGCCGACCGACTCGGTGCCCGGGCGCGAGCGCAGCACCAGATTGCGTTGCGGGTTGCGGTATAAGCAACGTGCGCCTGGCCCTCGCCGTGGCCGCAGGCGCGCTGGCTGCGCTGCTAACCGCAATGGTCAGTGCATGGTGTTACCGTCAGGGCATGGCGCATCCGCTGACTGCGGCTCAGGCACACCTGGGTGAGCTCGTCGCCGAGACCCGGCAAAGCCACCGCCCCGTCACCATCAGCGAGCATGGCAAGCCGGTTGCCGCACTGATCAGCATCGACGACCTTGCCGACCTCGAAGATCGCGCAGCGCTCGCGGCGCACCTGGCGGACAAGGCCGCCGGGCGCGGCGGGATCAGCCTCGATGGACTGGATGCTGCGCTCGACCGGATCGATGCAGAAACCTTGTCATGAGCCTGGCCGTCGTCTTCCGGGAGACGGCGCTTCGTAACCTCGCCCGTATCCGCAGCGAGGACAAGGACCTGTTCGGCCGGACACGTCGTGCGATTGCCTTACTGGCCGATCAGCCTACCCGGAAGAACGCGGTCGCGTGGGGTGCCACAGGCATGTACCGGTTGCACTTAGGCGGCATCCGGGTCCTGTACGAAGTCGATGATGAGGCGGCGACGGTGTACATCATCAACATCGGGGTCATCCCCTGAATGCGCGGCTGAATCGCCCCGGGGTGTCCGGAGGCTCCATCTTGTGAGAGGAAGATGGAGTCGTGGGACGTGGAACGAGCTATCCGCCGGAGCTGCGTGAGCGGGCGGTCCGGATGGTCGCCGAGGTGCGGCCGGAGTACCCGTCGGACTGGCCGGCGATCTGCGCGGTGGCCGCGAAGCTGGGCATCGGCACGCGCGGAGACGCTGCGCAAATGGGTCCGCCAGGCCGAGGTCGACGCCGGGCCGCGGCCCGGGGGTGACCAGCGAGGAGTCCGCTGAGCTGCGCGGCTGCAGCGCGGAGGACGCGGAGCTGCGCCGGGCCAATGAGATCCTGAAGGCGGCGTCGGCTTTCTTCGCGGCGGAGCTCGACCGCCCGCAGCGGTGACTCGTGAGGTTCATCAGCGAGCACAAGTCCCGGTTCGGGGTCGAGCCGATCTGCCGCGTGCTGACCGAGCACGGCTGCAAGATCGCCCCGTCCACTTACTACGACGCGCCGCGCCGGCGCGCCCTCCGCCCGGGCCGTGCGCGATGAGCAGCTGAAGGCCGCGATCAGCCGGGTCCACGCGGACAACTACGGCGTCTACGGGGCCCGCAAGGTGTGGCTGGCGCTCAACCGCGAGGGCACGCCGGTGGCCCGGTGCACCGGTCGAGCGGCTGATGCGCGAGCTGGGTCTGCACGGCGCCCGCCGCGGCGGAACGGTCGCGCACCACGGTGCCGGCCGCGGCCGCGGCCCGCCCGGCGACCTGGTGCGACCGCCAGTTCAGCCCGGCCGCGCCGGACCGGCTGTGGGTGGCCGACTTCACCTACGTGCCGACCTGGTCGGGCATGGTCTACGTCGCGTTCGTCATCGACGCCTACTCCCGGCGCATCCTGGGCTGGCGGGCGGCCACCGGTCGATGAAGCACCGCGCTGGTCCTCGACGCCCTCGAGCAGGCCCTGTGGACCCGCCGCCGCGACGGCACCGGGACCTCGCCGGGCCTGGTCCATCACACCGACGCCGGCGTCTCAAGGCGGATTCAACCGGTCGTCGCAACACCTCGATCACGGAGGTGTGCGATGGGGCGGGGCAGGAAGCAGTTGCCGGAGGCGCCGGCGGGTGCCGGCGGCAGTGGGCGGCGGATCGGGCGCTGCGGCCGCCGATGCGTTCACCCGGGCGGCCGAGCCCTCGCGTGCGGTGCAGCGGGAGTTCTGGCGGCTGATCGCGCACGGGGATGACGACGGTCGAGGCATCGGCCGGCGTGGGCGTGTCGTGGCCCGTCGGGGCGCGCTGGTTTCGTCACGCTGGCGGGATGCCGCCGCTGAGCCTGGCCGAGCCGACGGGCCGCTACCTGTCGTTCGCCGAGCGTGAGGAGATCGCGCTGTTGCGGGCCCAGGGCGTCGGGGTGCGTGAGATCGCCCGCCAGCTCGGCCGCGACCCGGGGACGATCTCGCGCGAGCTGCGCCGCAACGCGGCGACCCGGAGCGGGAAGCAGGAGTACCGGGCGTTGGTCGCGCAGTGGAAGGCGCAGCAGGCCGCCAAGCGACCGAAGACGGCGAAGCTCGTCAGCAACGACAGGCTGCGTGACTACGTGCAGGAACGGCTGGCCGGCAGCGTCCGCCGGCCCGACGGCACGATCGTCGCCGGGCCGAAGACGCCCGCGTGGAAGGGACTGAACAAGCCGCACCGGCAGGACCGGCGATGGGCGACGGCGTGGAGCCCGGAGCAGATCAGCAACCGGCTCAAGGTCGACTTCCCCGATGATGAGTCCATGCGCATCAGCCACGAGGCGATCTACCAGGCGCTTTACATCGAGGGGCGTGGCGCGCTCAAACGGGAGCTGGTGGCGTGCCTGCGCACGGGCCGGGCGCTGCGGGAACCACGGGCACGGTCGCGGAACAAGCCGCAAGGCCATGTCACCGCAGACGTCGTGATCAGCGAGCGGCCCGCCGAGGCCGCCGACCGCGCGGTCCCCGGGCACTGGGAAGGAGATCTGATCATCGGGACGGGCCGGTCCGCGATCGGCACGCTCGTCGAGCGCAGCAGCCGGTCCACGATGCTGGTCCACCTGCCCCGGCTCGAGGGCTGGGGCGAGAAGCCACCGCGTGAAGAACGGCCCCGCGCTCGGCGGCTACGGCGCCGTCGCGATGAACACGCGCGCTGACGGCGTCGATGACGACGCTGCCCGGGCAGCTGCGCAAGACGCTCACCTGGGATCGCGGGAAGGAACTGTCCGCCCATGCCCAGTTCACGCTCGACACCGGCACGCGGGTGTTCTTCGCCGACCCGCACTCGCCCATGGCAGCGGCCGACGAACGAGAACACGAACGGGCTGCTGCGCCAGTACTTCCCGAAGGGCACCGACCTGTCCCGGTGGTCCGCCGAGGACCTCGAAGCCGTCGCCCTCGCGCTCAACAACCGGCCCCGCAAGACCCTCGACTGGAAGACTCCCGCCGAAGTCTTCAACGAACAGCTACGCTCACTTCAACAAGCCCGGTGTTGCATCGACCGGTTGAACTCGCCCAGTACACGTCGATCGCGTTCACCGAGCACGCTCGCCGCCGCCGGGGTCAACGGCTCGGTCGGCACCGTCGGTGACGCCTACGACAACGCCCTGGCCGAGTCGGTGATCGGCCTGTTCAAGACCGAGCTGATCAAACCTCGCGGGCCCTGGCGCACCGCCGAACAGGTCGAGATCGCCACCCTCGAGTGCGTCAACTGGTTCAACCACCGCCGCCTCTACGAGGACTGCGGCGACATCCCGCCCGCCGAGCTAGAGCCCGCCTACTACCGTCAGAACGCCGCCCTCGCCGAGGCCGGCGACAACAACCTGAGTCCCGGACTCGCCGGGGCGGTTCAGATTCGGATGCGCCGGGTCGCGTGCTCAATGACGGCCAGGACGTAGGCCTGGGTGCCGTCGAGCAGGTCGGCCGTGAAGAAGTCGCACGCCAGGATCGCCTCGGCCTGAAAACACAGGAACTGCGACCAGCTTAGATCCGGTCCGCCGCGGCGCCGGGTCGATTCCGGCGCTCCTCAGGATCTCCCACGCCGTCGAACACCGCTACCTTGACTCCCAGGCCGGCCAGCTCAGCAGATCCTGCGGTAGCCCCATTGCGGGTTCTCCCAGACAGAGCCGGAGGGCCAGTGCCCTGACGTTCCGACGGGTAGCAGGCCGGCCGGTCCTGCCGCGTTTGGACCTTGAGACCCAGCGGCGGCGGACTAGGTCCCGGCGCCAGCGCAGGATCGTGTCGGGGCTGACCACCAGCCGCATCGCGTGGCGGCGCGCTTTGGGCATCACGCTGAGCAGGGCGGCGATCAGGGCCTGGTCCGCCCAGTTCAGGATCGGGCGACGCGGTTGCCGCCGCTGCAAGACCGCGAGTTGGTGGCGCAGGATCAAGATCTCGGCGGTCTTCCACGTCTCCTCGCGCTGGGACAGCCGCAGCCATGAAACCATCCGCGTGATCAGGAGGAAGGCGAACCGCAGGCCCATGATCGGTGATCATTACGGCCGGACGGCTGGGAGAGCAACTCTGCTGGTCGAAGACGTGGACGGAGTTCTCGGCGCGCGCAGGTGAAGTTCGATCCGCGGTCACGGATTAAGAACCGGAAGTCCTCGAACCGCTCGCCGAGGTTCATCGCCAGGTTGCGGGCCTGTTGGGCCGTCCAGCCACCGGTCGGCTGGGCGGTGACGCCGCCCAGGTGCATCAGGCGAGTGTCGTGCCCGTTGAATATCAGCACATACGCCTGTTCAGGCTC
>CAVUKT010000022.1:0-16371 GCA_963742055.1 uncultured Actinomycetes bacterium
CGGGCCGAAGCGCGGCGAGGTAGATGCGGGGTCCGGGTGCTGTTGCACCGGCTTGGTGGTCATCCGGACATCGCGGAAGGTGAAGTATTTGCCCTGGTGGCTGAACTCGTCCTCGGTGAAGCACTTGCCGGATCCGCGTTGAGCGCCTCGTAGGTCCGCCCGAACGACTCCTTCGGGTCGAAGCCGAACACACGCACTCGCCGGCATCGGTCCGGCGCCGATGACCAGCTCGAGCCGGCCGCCGGACGGAGGTCACGGTGGCCGCGTCCTCGGCCAGCCGGAGCGGGTGATGGAACGGGAGCAGTAGCACGTACGGCCCGAGCCGGATCACCGATGTCCGGTGGCCCGCGGCGGCCAGCAGCGGGAACTGGGACGGGTTGTGCTGGCCCTCGGCGAAGGGAGGCTCGGCGAGGGAGCCGCTGCGGAACCCGAGTTGCTCGCCGAGCACCGCCTCGTCGATCACCTCACGGTAGATCTCGGTGAGCGGCCGCATCTGGTCCGGGTGGTTGCGGGCCGTCATGGCCAGGCCAACGTCCACTGGCCCTCCCTTGCGCCGAGGAGTTCTCGCCTCGTAACACCTCGTTCCACTAGGGTCGAATGTCGAGGTCGTGAGCGCTGGAGCCTAGGGGGCTGGACGTAAGGGGTGGGAGGCGACTAGCCGGGACTCGCCTGGCGGGCAAAGTCGCCCTCGTCACCGGCACGGCCGGAGGGATCGGCCGGGCCACCGCGCTGATCCTGGCCCGCGAGGGTGCCGCCGTGGTCGGCTGCGATCTGAACCCCGAAGCCGGTCCGCGGAGACCGTGCGCCTGGCCCGGAGGCAGGCGGCGAGATACCGCGATGGCCCCGGCGACCTGTCGTCGAGGCGGGCGCGAACGCCTCGGTGGCCGAGGCGGGCCGCGTACGGCGGCGTCAACATCCTGGTCAACAACGCCTCGGCGATCCGGTTCGGGCCGATCACCGAGCTGTCCGCGGCGGACTGGTCGTTCACTATCCGCAACGAGCTGGACATCGTGTTCTACGTGACTCGCGCGGGTGTGGCCACACCTGGTGGCCCGGGATCGATAGCACGGGGCACCGGCTCGATCGTGAACATCGCCTCGATCACCGCCACGCGGGGCGCGTACTTCATGCCGCAGAACGCCCACGGCGCGGCCAAGGGCGGCGTGCTGGCGCTGACCTATCAGCTCGGTCACGGAGGGCGGCCCGCACGGCATCCGGGTCAACGCGGTAAGCCCGGCCATGACGGCGACCCCGCAGACCGCGCCGCTGCTGGCTGAAACCGGCGGCCCGTTCGCCGGCGAACTGGCCCGGAACCCGCTGGGCCGGGTCGGCCGTCCCGAGGACGTGGCCCACGCGGTGCTGTTCCTGGCCTCCGACGAGGCCGCGCACGTGCAGCGGGGCCAACATCCCGGTGGACGGGGGTGCGGCGGCGGTTGGGTGAGAGGGTGACGACTTCCGGCTTCGCGGGCCGTTTCGTGGAGCGGCGACCCGGGATACGACGAGGCCCGGACTGCACGGAGTCTTCAACGGGCGGCGCCCGGACCGGTACCCGGCCGCGGTGCTGCTGGCCGCGGACGACGACGACGTCGTGGCCGGGGTGCGGCTGGCCAAAACCGATGCACCCCGGTCTCGGTGCGTTCCGGGGGGCACTCCTGGGCCGCGTGGAGCATCCGGGACGACGCGCTGCTGATCGACCTGGGCGGGTTGCGGGACATCCGCTCGACCCGGCGACCGGGATCGCCGCGGTCCGCCCGGCCGTCCGGGGGGCACCGAGCTGGCCCCGTACCTGGCCGCCCGGGGCCGCGCATTCCCGGCGGGCACTGCGAGTCGGTCGGCCTGGGCGGCTACCTGCTCCAGGGCGGCCGGGCTGGAACAGCCGGGTCCTGGGGCTGGGCCTGCGAGAACGTGGTCGGCATCGACGCGGTCACCGCGGACGGCCGCCAGGTGCACGCCGACGCTACCGAGAACGCCGACCTGTACCGGGCCGCGCGCGGCGCCGGGCCCGGCTTCCCGGCCCTGGTCGCCCGGTTCTACCTGCGCACCCATCCGCAGCCGCCGGACATGATGCAGGACACCTGGACGTTCCCGGTGCAGGCGGCGGGGCCACTGCTGGCCTGGCTGCACGAGATCCTGCCCGGGCTGGACCGGACGGTGGAACCCGTGGTGGCGGCGACCCGGCTGCCCGACGTGCCGCTGGGTGCTGGGGTGGTGAGACCCCCGGGCCCGCTGCTGTTGCTGCATACGACGGCGATGGGGGACGACGCCGGGGCAGGTGGAGAAGCGGCTGGCGGCGTTCGACGCGGTGCCCGCTGGCGGGCAGGCGCTGGGCCACGTGCGCGGGCTGACGTCGATCGAGCGGAGAAGGCCGCGCAGAGCGCGCAGAACCCGCCCGGGTACCGTTACCTGGTGGACTGCACCTGGCGCGACGCGCCCGGCGGCGGAGTTGGCGCCGCGGCTGGAGCGGATCTGGGGCGAGCTGCCCACCGAGCACTCATTCTCGATCTGGTACGGCTGGGGCCGCGCGGGGCGCTGCCGGACATGGCGTTCTCGGTCGAGGCGCAGGTGTACCTGGCCACGTACGCTGATCTACACCGATGAGGCGGACGACGAGCGGTACGCGACTGGGTGCCTCCCGGACCCGGGAACTGGCCAAGGTGGGCTGCGGGGTGTACCTGGGCGACACCGACTTCCAGCGCCGGCGCGACCGGTTCGTCTCCGATCGGGCCTACCGGCGGCTAGGCGAGGTGCGGGCCACCTGGGACCCGGACGGGGGGTTCTGCTCGTACCTGGGCAGGCGCGTCCGGATACCTCAACCGGCGCGGGTGAGGGCCGGCGGCGAGCGAGCGCCGGTCTAGCGCAAGACCAGGCCGCCGTCCACGCACAGGGTCTGGCCGGTGAGCGCGGCCGCGCCGTCGGAGGCCAGGAAGCACACGGTGGCGGCCACGTCCCCGGGGACCAGGGTGCGCGGCAGCGCCTGGCGGGCCCGCACGTCGTCGAAGGCGGCGGAGGCAAGCCCTGGCGGGCTGCCGGGGTAGCGGTCAGCCCGGGTGCGACGCAGGTCACCGCGATGCCGTCGGCGCCGTGACCCACGGCCAGCGTCCTGGCCAGCGCGACCAGCGCGCCCTTGCTGGTCACGTAGGGCAGCATGTCCCCGCGCGGCGGTGACCAGAGGTGTCGGACACCACGAAGACGATCCGGCCGAACCCGCGGGCCGCCATGCCCGGCACGAACGCCTGGGCCAGCAGCAACGCGGACTCCACGTTCACGGCCTGGACCCGCCGCCAGGTGACCAGGTCCACCGCGGCCAGGTCGGCCCGGTCGAACGCGGCCGCCGCGTGGACCAGGACATCGCAGTGGCCGTGCTGATCGAGGACGCGCCTGGCGGCCGCGCGGACCTGGTGCTCGTCGGACAGGTCCACCGGGGGGTCGCCGGCCTGGTCGAGGGTGAGGGCGGTGTGGCCGGAACTGGCCCAGAGCCGACACGATGCTCGCCCCGATGGCGCCCGCGCCGCCGGTGACGACCGCGACGCGCGTCATGCGGATCACTCGCGCTCCACCAGTTCCACCAGGTTGCCCTCGGGGTCGGCCAGGAACGACATCCGCACCCCGGGCTCGGGGAGGGCTGCGGGGCCATCACCTCCCGGGCGCCGAGGCCGAGCAGCCGGCCGTGGACCTCGTCCACGTTGGCCACGCCGAACGCGAGGTGCCCGAACCCCTCGGTCAGCGCGGCCTCGGCCGGGTTCGCGGCGCGCAGCCCGGGGCCGGACCCCGGCCGGTGCAGCAGCTCGACCCGGTGCCCGTGCTCGGCGTGCGCAGCATCACGATGTCCAGGTCCACGGCGTCGATCCGGGTCGCGAACTCCCGCTGCAGGCCGAAGGCCGCGGGTACCAGGCCTCGGCCTGGGCCAGGTCGGCCACGTTGATTCCTACGTGGTCGTGGCGCACAGGAAGTCCACGGAACGCTCGATCAGCTTCGTCGTCGCGGGCTCGTCCAGCTCGCGGGAACATGTGGCCGGCCCCGTCCACCAGCTCGACCGTGGCCTGCGCCCCGGCCGCGGTCAGCGCGTCGGCCAGGCGCTGGCTCTGCCGGGGCGGGACCAGGGTGTCCGCGGTGCCGTGCAGGAACAGGAACGGGGGCGCATGGGGATGGGCGAAGCGCACCGGGCTGGCCGCGGCGGCCAGGTCCGGGTGCTCGCCCACCGGGGCGCCGAGGAGCTGGGATTCCCGGGCCTGCGGGCCGCGCTCGCCGCGGCCCCCGGCCTCGTCGCAGTCACCGGCCAGGGCGTCCAGGTCGGTCGGGGGGTACCAGCAGACGACCGCGTCCAGGCCCGCGTCCGGCGAGCAGAGAGCGTGCATGGCGGCCAGCTGCCCCCCGGCCGACACGCCCCAGGCCACCGTGCGGGGGGTGGGTACGCCGAGTGGCCTCGTTGGAGGGCAAGGAATGCCGCGGCCGCCGTCGACGTCCTCCAGCTGCGCGGGCCAGCGGGCCTCGCCGCTCAGCCGGTAGTCCACGCTGGCCATGGCCAGGCCCATCGCGGCGACCCGCTCGAAGAACGACGGGGTCCAGTCCCGGGCCGGGCCCGGGCCGTCGGCCCGGCTGCCCACCCGCCAGCCGCCGCCGTGCAGGTACAGGCACAGCGCCCGGGCCGGCCCGGGCGGGACGTACAGGTCCAGGGACAGCGGGCGGTAGCCGGGCAGCGCGGGAGTAGACGAGGTCCCGGTGGACGGTGACGGTCATGGGCGGGCGGGTTCCTTATGGAACTGGCCGCCCTGGATGATGTACCGCAGATTCGCCGGGTCCTGCAGGATCCGTGACGTCGTCGGCCGGGTTGCCCGCCACGACCAGGACGTCCGCGAGATAGCCCGGGGCGAGCAGGCCCAGCTCGTCGCCCATGCCCATCAGCTGGCCGCCGTACCTGGTGGCCGCGGTCAGCGCCTCGAGCGGCTGGTAGCCCAGCACGTCCACGAACAGTTCGAGGTCACGGGCGTTGCGGCCGATGGGGTTGTTCGGGAAGCCGTAGTCGCCGCCGGGCAGCGCGCGGATACCGCGCTTGCGGATCTCCGGGTAGACGGCGGCCATCGCCCTCCAGCGCCGCGACCGAGCCCATCTTCTCGGCCTGGGCCCGGTCGATGCCGTACTCGGCGCCCTCGTAGACGTTGGCGTAGATGATGCCGGGGGCGGGCGACACGAACACCTCGTCCTTGACCGACTCCAGCAGGTCGAGGGCTTCGGAGTCGGCGTACGTGCAGTGGTAGATGGACCGGAACCCGGCGCGCACCGCGACCTTGACCGACTCCGCGGACTGGGCGTGGCAGTTGAGCCAGACCCCGGACTCGCGGGCCTGCTCACCCGCGGCGCTGGCTTCCTCCTGGGTGTACTGGGTGATCTGCGAGCCGCCCGGGATGAACACGTCGTCGTTGGAGAGCAGGAACTTGACGGCGTCGAAGCCCATCGCGGCCTGCTCGCGGACGAACGCGCGGCACGCGTCCGGGCCCTGCCACTCCGGCTCCACGTGGCCGTCCGGGCGGACCGGGTGGTTGTCCCGCTCCATGCTGGCCGCCAGCATCCGCGGGCCGGGCACCACGCCCGCCCTGATCTTGTCGCGCAGGATCACCTCGGTCGGCATGGGCAGCAGCGAGCCCGCCGAGTAGACCGAGGTGAAGCCCGCGTCGAGCAGGATCTTCGCGTTCCGCTCGGCCCGGGCCAGTTCGGCGTCCATGCCCTGGATGTGGTGGAAGAAGCTGACGTCCAGCGGCGGGTTGAAGGTGGGGTCGATGTGCCCGACCGCCGAGGGGAAGGTGAGGTGGCCGTGCGACTCGATCAGGCCCGGCATCACGGTGCAGCCGGTCGCGTCGATCACCCGGCCGGGCCCGTGGTCGTCGCCGTGTAGCCGCCGGGGTGACCGACGACCACCCGTTCGCCGTCCAGGGTGACCTCGGCCGGCGCGGGGTGGCGTCCCCGTGCCGTCGAACACGAGGCCCTTGGTTATGACGGTGCGCGCCACGGGGTCTCCACTGGTTTCTCAGCACGGAGTTTCATCAGCCGAGAACGACTTTCTACACTAGGCTGTTTCCGTGAGTGTTGCCCGGCCGGCACCCGGGTGTCAACCGTTCGGCGGACCGGGTAAACCGGACTCGTGCCCAGTGATCCCGTGCCCCGTCGATGTGGTTGACGCGCATGTCCATCTCCTGCCGCCCCGGCTGCAGGCCGCGATCCGCGGGTTCTTCGATGCCCACGGGATCGACAGCGGCCGGTTCGCCTACCCCGCGGACCACGGGGAGGTGTGCGACCGGCTCGCCGCCGAAGGGGTCAGCGAGGTGTGGTCGCTGCCCTACGCGCGCCGCCCCGGTTCGGCTGAGGACCTGAACAAGGCCATGGCCAGCCTGGCCGCCGCGCGGCGCGGCGGCCCGGTCCGGGTGATCGGCGGGTGCACCGTCCATCCCGGCGACGACCAGCCGCTCACCGTGCTGCGCAGCGCGGTGGAGGACATGGGCCTGCGGGTGCTGAAGCTGCACTGCTCGGTGGGTGACTTCAGCCCCGACGACCCGCGCCTCGACCCGGTCTGGGCGTACGCGGCCGAGGTGGCGCTGCCGGTCGTGCTGCACGCCGGGCACGCGGCCGACGGGCAGACGGACGGGGCCGAACTGGAGCCGGTGGCGGCGGTGGCCCGCCGCCACCCCGGCGCCCGGGTGATCATCGCGCACTGCGGGCTACCCGGCGTCGGAGGCCGCGCTGCGGCTGGTGGCCGGGCACGAGAACGTGTACGCCGACCTCACCCCGGTGCTCCACCAGCCGGTCCGGCCGGCCGCCGCGCAGTTGACCGCGCTGGCGGGCAAGGTGCTGTTCGGCTCGGACGCGCCCAACACCGGGCTGAGCGTGACCCAGCTGCTGGACGGCCTGGCCGGGCTGGAGCTGCCCCCGGCGGCCTGGGCGGCGCTGACCGGCGGGACCGCGCGGCGGCTGGTCGGGGACGTCCGGGTCTAGGGCGTGGCCCAGGATCTCGGCCGACGTCCGCGGCGGCCTGGCCCGCGAGGCGCCCCGTCGGGATCCCGGTGCGGGTTCACCGGGGATGACCAGGCCGCCGAATGGCTATGCCTGGCGAACACCGCGCAGGCACGGCCAGCGCGCGGCGGTAGCCGTGCCCTGGGTGAGCGCGGCAGGCTCACGGCGGTGAGTGCAGCCGAGATGAGCACGCTGAACGATCGTGGCCGTGGGACCAGCAGCGGGCCGCGGGTCGGCGACCAGGGCTGGCTGGCCTGCGGCAGCCCGCGGCGGACCGGTCGAGCGGCCGATCGCCGGGCACGCGTGGGCGACCCGCGGCGCGACCCGGGCCTCTGGCCGCACCCGGCGTCGATCGAGTGCCGCAGGCGTGCTGGCTGGCCCTGATCGCTGAGCTGCAGTCCACGGCGCGAGTCGCTGCGCTGCTCGGCGCCGCGCCGGCGCCGACCGCGTCGAGCTCGCCCTTGGCGAGTCTCGAGTAGCGCTTGCGCAGCTGCCGGTGGCCAGCCGCCGTGGCGTCCAGCACGGCAGCCCAGGCCACTGGCACTGGCCAACCCGGCGATCCAGGCGCTGCCTGCGAGGTGTGCACTACCGGTCCGGCGAGCACGGGCGATCGCGTCCAGCCGGGCCGGGGCGGTGCTCCACGATCTGCGCACCCTGGGATGGCCGACCCACGTCCCAGGCCCGGGCGGCCGCCGGGCCCCGGCCAGGCCGGCCAGGGCCGCGTCGAGCTGGCGTCGCCGGGTCGAGGTGGCCGTCCAGCACCACGATCCGGTCGCCGGTGATACCGGCGCCTCCGCCCGGACTCGCGGCCAGCCGGACCAGTTCCGAGCCCCGCAGCCCGTAGCCGGCCGACGCTGGTCGCGATCGTCCCGCGTCCGGGCGGATCGACAGTCAATCCAGGTCCTGCCGAGGGTGTCCCGCGGCCCACGCTACCGCGAAACCGGCCGCCGCCGGCCCCGGCACGGGGCCGGCGGACGGCCGGTTCGGTACGTGCCCGGCTCAGGCGGCGGCGACGGCCGCCTGGTGGGTCGCCGGCGCTGTTGGCCTGGCTCGAGGGCCAGGTCGAGCACCTCGCGGACGTCGCTGACGGCGTGCACCGTCAGCTGCTCCCGGACATTCTCCGGCACATCCTCCAGGTCGGGCTCGTTGCGCTTCGGGATCAGCACCGTGGTGATGCCGGCCCGGTGCGCGGCGAGCAGCTTCTGCTTCACCCCGCCGATCGGCAGGACCCGCCCGGTCAGCGAGACCTCACCGGTCATCGCCACGTCGGAGCGGACCAGCCGCCCGGAGAGCAGGGACGCCAGCGCGGTGGTCATGGTGACCCCGGCGCTGGGCCCGTCCTTGGGCACCGCGCCCGCGGGCACGTGCACGTGCACGCCCCGGTCCTTCAGGTCGCCGACCGGCAGTTCCAGCTCGGCGCCGTGCGAGCGCAGGTAGGACAGCGCGATCTGGGCCGACTCCTTCATCACGTCACCGAGCTGTCCGGTGAGCGTGACGCCGGTGGTGCCGGTCTCCGGGTCAGCCAGCGACGCCTCGATGAACAGGACGTCGCCGCCGGTGCCGGTGACCGCCAGGCCGGTGGCCACGCCAGGCACCGCGGTCCGCTCCGCCGAGTCCGGCGTGTGCCGCGGGTGACCCAGGTAACCGTGCAGGTCGGCCTCGTCCACGGTGACCGGCAGGGTCGCCGTGCCGCTCGCCACCTGCGCCGCGATCTTCCGCAGCACCCGGGCGATGGTCCGCTCCAGCGACCGGACGCCCGCCTCGCGGGTGTACTCGCCCGCCAGCTTGTGCAGCGCGGCCTCGGTGAAGGTCACGTCGGACGCCTCCAGGCCGGCCCGCTCCAGCTGACGCGGCAGCAGGTGACCCTGGGCGATGGTGACCTTCTCGGCCTCGGTGTACCCGTCCAGCGTGATGAGCTCCATCCGGTCCAGCAGCGGGCCGGGGATCTGCTCCAGCACGTTGGCGGTCGCGATGAACAGCACGTCCGACAGGTCGAGCTCGACCTCCAGGTAGTGGTCGCGGAACGTGTGGTTCTGCGCCGGGTCCAGCACCTCCAGCAGGGCCGCGGTGGGGTCGCCGCGGTAGTCCGCGCCGAGCTTGTCCACCTCGTCCAGCAGGATGACCGGGTTCATCGAGCCCGCCTCGCGGACGGCCCGGACGATCCGGCCGGGCAGCGCGCCCACGTAGGTGCGCCGGTGACCGCGGATCTCCGCCTCGTCCCGGACGCCGCCCAGCGCGACCCGGGCGAACTTACGGCCCATGGCGCGGGCCACCGACTCGCCGAGCGAGGTCTTGCCGACCCCAGGCGGGCCGGCCAGGGCCAGCACCGCGCCGCTGCGCCGCCCGCCGACCAGGGTCAGGCCCTTGTCCGACCGGCGCTTGCGCACCGCCAGGTACTCGATGATCCGGTCCTTGACGTCATCCAGCCCCGCGTGATCCGCGTCGAGGATCTCGCGCGCGCCCGCGATGTCGTAGGCGTCGTCGCTGCGCTCGTTCCACGGGATCTCCAGCACCGTGTCCAGCCAGGTCCGGATCCAGCTGCCCTCCGGCGACTGGTCCGAGGCGCGCTCCAGCTTGGCCGCTTCCTTCATCGCGGCCTCGTGCACCTTTTCCGGCAGCGCGGCCGCCTCGATGCGGGCCTGGTAGTCCTCTTCCTCGGTGCCCGGCTCGCCGTCCAGCCCGGCCAGTTCCTTGCGGATGGCGGCCAGCTGCTGGCGGAGCAGGAACTCGCGCTGCTGCTTCTCCATGCCCTCGCGGACGTCGTTCTGGATCGTCTCCGCGACGTCCAGCTCGGCCAGCTGATCCCGGGCCCACCCGGTCAGCAGCTCCAGCCGCTGCTCGGGGTCGATGGTCTCCAGCAGCTGCTTGCGCTGCTCCAGGGTCAGGTAGCCGGCGTACCCGGCGCTGTCGGCCAGGGCCGACGGGTCGGTGATCCGCTGCAGCACGTCCACGACCTGCCACGCGCCCCGCTTCTGCAGGATCGTGGCGGCCAGCCCGCGGTACTCACGGGCCAGTTCCTGGGCGCGGGCGCTGGCCGGCGGCTCGTCCACCACCGTGCCCTCGACCCACAGAGCCGCGCCGGGGCCGGTCGTGCCCACGCCGATCCGCACCCGGGACAGGCCACGGATCACGGCGGCGGGCTCACCACTGGGGAGCCGCCCGGTCTGCTCGACCGCGCCGAGCGTGCCCAGCGCGGAGTACTTGCCATCCAGCCGGGGCACGAGCAGCACATGCGGGGTGGCGTCCGCGTCGCCCGGCACCGCGGCGGTCATCTGCGCGGCGCTGATCGCGGCGCGCGCTTCCGTGGCGGAGGTGTCCAGCGGCACCACCATGGTCGGCAGCACCACTGTGTCGTCCAGTGGCAGCACCGGCAAGGCGAGTGTTTCGCTCATTGCTCACTTCCTGATAATTCAGATTGTGGTTTACGCTTCAACGCAGGGCGGCTGAGTTTGTTTCCGGGAAACCGTTCGCCGTCAGCGGACTTACCTTTCGCTGTCAGCGGACATATCCGTGGCCAGGCCCATCTCGTGGCTACCGTGCTGGCAGATACGGGCTGGCCAATTGGCGGGAAGTGCCGCTTCTGCGTATGCAACCGCAATTGGAAAGTGCGGCCCGTATTACCTGCCGGGCCCGCCTCGCGGTGCCGCGCACCATCGACAACCGCTAACCCCCCGGGGGTATTCCCCGGGCCGGGCCGCGGCGCTAGGCCGGCCCGCCCGGGACGGGCGGCCGGGGCGCTGAGCAGGTCCTTCAGGTACTGGCCGGTGTGGCTGGCTTCGATGGTGGCGATGTGTTCGGGGGTGCCGGTGGCGATGATGTGGCCGCCGCGGGAGCCGCCGTCGGGGCCGAGGTCGATGACGTAGTCGGCGGTCTTGATGACGTCGAGGTTGTGCTCGATGACGATGACGGTGTTCCCGCCGTCGACGAGGCGGCCCAGGACGCCGAGCAGTTTGCGGATGTCCTCGAAATGCAGCCCGGTGGTGGGCTCGTCCAGCACGTAGATGGTCCGGCCGGTCGAGCGGCGCTGCAGTTCGGAGGCCAGCTTGACCCGCTGGGCCTCGCCGCCGGACAGGGTCGGCGCGGGCTGGCCGAGGCGGACATAGCCCAGGCCGACGTCGGTGAGGGTGGCCAGGTGGCGGTGGATCGCCGGGATCGCCGCGAAGAACCCGGCGGCTTCCTCGATCGGCATGTCCAGCACGTCGGCGATGGTCTTGCCCTTGTAGTGCACGGCCAGGGTGTCGGTGTTGTACCGGGCGCCGTGGCACACCTCGCACGGCACGTACACGTCCGGCAGGAACTGCATCTCGATCTTGATCGTGCCGTCCCCGGAGCACGCCTCGCACCGGCCGCCCTTGACGTTGAAGGAGAACCGGCCGGGCTGGTACCCGCGGACCTTCGCCTCGGTGGTCGCCGCGAACAGCTTCCGCACATGATCAAACACGCCGGTGTAGGTGGCCGGGTTGGACCGCGGGGTCCGCCCGATCGGCCCCTGGTCCACGTGCACCACCTTGTCCAGCTGGCCCATCCCGGTCACCCGGACATGCCGGCCCGGCACCGTCCGCGCGCCATGCAGCTCCCGCGCCAGCGCGTGATAGAGGATGTCGTTGACCAGCGTGGACTTCCCCGACCCCGACACCCCCGTCACCGCGATGAAACGTCCCCAGCGGGAACGCCACATCCACATTCTTCAGATTGTGCTCACTGGCCCCGTGCACCACGACCTCCCGGGACGGGGAGGGCCGGCGGCGGACCGCCGGTACCGGGATCTGCTGCCGCCCGGTCAGGTAGGCCCCGGTCACGGACTCGGGGCTGGCCAGGAGGTCGTCCACGGTCCCGGACGACGACGACCTGGCCGCCGTGCTCGCCGGCGCCCGGGCCGATGTCCACCACCCAGTCCGCGGCCCGGATGGTGTCCTCGTCGTGCTCCACCACGATCAGCGTGTTCCCCAGATCCCGCAGCCGGGTCAGCGTCTCCAGCAGCCGGTGGTTATCGCGCTGATGCAGCCCGATCGACGGCTCATCCAGCACATACAGCACGCCCGGCCAGCCCGGAGCCGATCTGGGTGGCCAGCCGGATCCGCTGCGCCTCCCCGCCAGCCAGGGTGGGGGCGGCCCGGTCCAGGGACAGGTAGTCCAGGCCGACGTCCAGCAGGAACGTCAGCCGGGTGCTGATCTCGGCCAGGATGGGGGCCGCGATCTGGGCGTCCGTCCCGGACAGGTCCAGGTCCGGCAGCACGGTGGCCAGCTCGCTGATGGGCAGCGCGGACAGCTCGGCGACCGGCCGCCCGGCCACGGTCACGGCCCGGGCGATGGGCTTGAGCCGGGTTCCCTGGCAGGACGGGCAGGCCACCTCGCGCATGAAGCCCTCGAACTGCTCGCGGCTGGTGTCTGATTCCGCCTCGGCGTGCCGCCGCTCGATGAACGGGATCGCGCCCTCGAACGTGGCGTCGTAGGACCGTTCCCGGCCCCGGGCGGTGGCTGAAGTGCACGTGCACGGGCTCGGGGTAGCCGTGCAGCAGGGCGTCCTGGGCCGCGGTCGGGGAGCTCGGACCAGGGGGTGTCCATGCCGAAGCCCAGGGTGGCGCCCGAGCGCCTCGATCAGCCGGGAGAAGTAGTCGCGGGACGCGCCGCCGCTCCACGGGCCGATGGCGCCCTCGGCCAGGGTCTTGTCCGGGTCGGGGACGACCAGCTCCGGGGTCGACTTCCATCCGGGTGCCCAGGCCGGTGCAGTCCGGGCACGCCCCCCACGGGGAGTTGAACGAGAACGACCGCGGCTCCAGCTCATCGAACGACAAATCGTCATCCAGGCAGGCCAGATGCTCGGAGAACATCCGCTCCCGGTGCGGGTCATCGTCGGCCAGGTCCACGAAATCCAGCAGCACCACGCCACCGGACAGGCCCAGCGCCGTCTCCACCGAGTCGGTCAGCCGCCGCCGGGCGTCGGGCTTGACCGCCAGCCGGTCCACCACCACCTCGATGGTGTGCTGCTCGTTCTTGTGCAGGGCCGGCGTGTCGTCCAGCCGGATGACGGTGCCGTCGATCCGGGCCCGGGTGTAGCCCTTGAGCTGCAGCTCGCGGAGCAGTTCGGTGTACTCACCCTTACGGCCCCGGATCACCGGCGCCAGCACCTGGAACCGGGTCCCCTCCTCCAGCTCCAGCACCCGGTCCACGATCTGCTGCGGCGTCTGCCGCGCGATCGGCCGCCCGCACACCGGGCAATGCGGCCGCCCCACCCGCGCATACAGCAACCGCAGGTAGTCATACACCTCCGTGACCGTGCCCACCGTCGACCGCGGATTCCGCGACGCCGCCTTCTGGTCAATCGACACCGCCGGGCTCAGCCCGTCAATGAAATCCACATCCGGCTTATCCATCTGACCCAGGAACTGCCGCGCATACGCCGACAGCGACTCCACATACCGCCGCTGCCCCTCCGCGAAAATCGTGTCAAACGCCAGACTCGACTTCCCCGACCCCGACAACCCGGTAAACACGATCATGGAATCCCGCGGCAGCTCCAGCGACACATCCTTCAGGTTGTGCTCGCGAGCCCCACGGACGACGATTCCTTTAGCCACAGACGTTCCGCACTCCAATGGTGATGATTAGGCTCTCGGTGAAAACAACCGCCGGGCCCGGCTGATTCCGGCCGGCCGCACCGCCCGCCCCGGGGAGGTCCGCCGCCCGGGCGTAGCGTGTGAGAAACTGACGATCTTTCCCGCATGCCCTGGAGGAGCCATGAGCGAGCTGCCCGATCCGCCGCCAGCCGAGCCGTCGGCCTTCCACCGGGAACGCCGTGAGCACGGTGGCGCGTCCGCGCGCCCCGACGACGACCAGCTCGCCGAGCTGACCGAGGAGGAGCGGGTCGACGCCGGGCATTGACCCCTACGAGCCGGATGAGGTGCCGCCGGCCACCGACGATCCGGTGCCGACGGACATCACCGAGTCAGAGCAGTACCAGGAGGAAAGAGACAGAGATCGAGCGGGAGAAGGCCGAGGGTGAGCTGCCCGAGGAACCGGGCCCCTTCCCGCCGACCCGCTACGACGAGTAGCGGAGACTCCCGCCGGCTCAGACTTCCCATTCGCTGGCCAGGTCGTCGTCCACGATCAGGACCAGCTTGCCGCGGGTGTGCCCCTGCTTCCACCCGGCGGTGCGCCTGGGCCGCGTCCTCGTAGTAGTACCTGGCCTCGACGTTCACGGACATCAGCCCGTCGTCGAACCAGGGCGCCATCCGGATCAGCTCGGCTGCCCCGCGGCTGGCCGTTGTACGGCCGCCAGCTGACCCGTTGCGCGTCCGGGTAGTCGGCGTGCACCGGGGTGGCGATGGTGGCGCCGTCCCGGGCGGCGCGGGCCGCGCCCTCCAGGGTGGGAGCCGCGCAGGCCAGGACGTGCCGGGCCCCGCCGTCGGTCACGTCCCGGACCTGGTCGGGCCAGCTGGGCTGGGTGTGGTCGATGACCACGGCCGCCCCGAGGTGGTGCACGAACTCGTGGTGCTGCGGGCTGGCCGTGGCCACCACGCTGGCCCCGAGCACCCGGGCGATCTGCACGGCGAAATGCCCGAGCCCGCCCGCCGCGGCCGTGATCAGGACCTGGTCGCCGCGGCTGATCCCGAGCACGTCGGTGAGGCCCTGTATGCGCGGTCATCCCGTCGACCGGGACCCCGGCCGCGTCGGTGATGGGCAGGCCGGCCGGGAGGGGGGCCATCTGCTCGACCGGGCACACCACGTACTGCGCGTAACACCCGGCTCAGGCCGGGGTAGCCGTAGACCGGCGTGCCGTCGTCGAAGTCCGCGTCCTGGCCGCTGTCTCCCTCGACCACCCCGGCGAACTCCCCGCCGGGGATGTAGGGCAGCGGGCCGGTCCAGCCGCCGTGGCGCAGGTGGGCGTCCCAGGGACCCACGCCTGCCGCGAGCACCCGGACGAGCACCTCGTCCGGCCCGGGCACCGGCCGCTCGACGTCGCTGACCTGCAGCACCTCAGGACCGCCGAATTCGGCCACCGTGATCGCCCGCATCGCCGCCCTTTCCCGCGTGAGCGCTGATCCCTGGCTCTTCAACCCTACGTCGGCCGGTCCGGGCTCCCCGGGCGGCCGCTCAGTTCGAGAAGTCCTGGGTCATCCAGACGGTCCCGGAGCTGTCCCGGAACACGGAGATCCCCACGTGGGTGAACGCGGAACTGAGGATGTTCAGCCGGTGGCCATCGTCGGGCGGCTTCTCGTCCAGCATGCTCTGGGTCAGCCCCACGGCCATCTGGGCGATCGCCGCCGTGGTGTCCGCCACCGGGCCACCCTCACCGATGTTCTCCCCGGCCGCGGTCCAGTGCACCCCGGCCGCGGTCTCCCGGGCCCCCAGGGCCGGCTCGCCCGGGCACTGGTGCGACAGGCCGCAGCCCGCGGCCATCACCGTGGTGTGCCGGGCCGCGCTGGTGTCCAGGCCGGAGCTGACCGTGTAGGCGGCCAGCCCGGCCTGGGAGCGGGCCTGGTTGATCAGGGCCAGCACCTGCTGGGCGGCGGCCGGAGGCCGGGCCGGCGCCGGCTGGCCGGCGCGGCTCGGCGCCGGGGCTGGCCGGCCCGGTGCTGGCGGGCTCGGCGCTGCGGCGGAGGCCGGCTGGGGCGGGCGTGCTCCGGGCCGGTCGCGGGCTCGCGTGGTGATGCCGGGGCGCGGGAGTGGATGCGGACGTGGACGTACTGGGCGCGGCGGTCGCCGGGGCACTCGCCGACGCGGGCGGGGGCGCGCTGGCGGACGCTCCGGCGTCGGCCATCGCACCGGCGTGTCCCGGCAGCCGGACGACCAGGATGACGGCACCGGCCACGGCGAGCACCGTCACGAGCACGCTGACGGCCAGTGACGAGCCACGGGATCCGCGGGCGGTCATCGCGCCACCTCTTGCTAACTCTTGCCGCTCTGACTAGTCGCGGCCGTCCTGCCGGCCGCCCGGGCATCAGCGGCTCATGCTAGCGAGCCGCGGTGCACCAAATGCCGGAATCGCGCGGCACGTAATAAGCCCGTCAAGACATCACGTATCCTGCCTGGTCAGCGACGTGGACCGGCCAGGCCGGAACGGCGAAAGACCATCCGCAACGAAGACCAGGGGCGGCGCGATGAGCGGACCGGGCATCGTGATCGACGGGGCGTCGCTGACCTGCGCCGGGGTCGCGGCGGTCGCCCGGGACGAGGCCCGGGTCACGGTCGCGCCGGAGGCGGCCGCGGCGGCGCGGGCCGCGTGGGAGACCGCGCGGGAGGTGACCGCCCGGCGGCCGGTGTACGGCCGGACCACCGGGGTCGGCGCGAACCGGAACGTGGGGCTGGCCGAGGATGACCTGGCCGAGCACGGGCTGCGGCTGCTGCGCAGCCACGCGGCCGCGTACT
>CAVUKT010000023.1:0-100641 GCA_963742055.1 uncultured Actinomycetes bacterium
TCACTGCAGCTTGACATTGGTGTTTGGGACGTCTTGTGTAGGATAGGTGGGAGACTTTGAAGCAGGGACGCCAGTCCTTGTGGAGTCATCGGTGAAATACCACTCTGGTCGTTCTGGATGTCTAACCTGGGTCCGTGATCCGGATCAGGGACAGTGTCTGGTGGGTAGTTTAACTGGGGCGGTTGCCTCCTAAAGAGTAACGGAGGCGCCCAAAGGTACCCTCAGCCTGGTTGGCAATCAGGTGTCGAGTGTAAGTGCACAAGGGTGCTTGACTGTGAGACAGACATGTCGAGCAGGAGCGAAAGCTGGGACTAGTGATCCGGCGGTGGCATGTGGAAGCGCCGTCGCTTAACGGCTAAAAGGTACCCCGGGGATAACAGGCTGATCTTCCCCAAGAGTCCATATCGACGGGATGGTTTGGCACCTCGATGTCGGCTCGTCGCATCCTGGGGCTGGAGCAGGTCCCAAGGGTTGGGCTGTTCGCCCATTAAAGCGGTACGCGAGCTGGGTTTAGAACGTCGTGAGACAGTTCGGTCCCTATCCGCTGCGCGCGCAGGAGACTTGAGATGGGCTGTCCCTAGTACGAGAGGACCGGGACGGACGAACCTCTGGTGTGCCAGTTGTTCTGCCAAGAGCACGGCTGGTTGGCTACGTTCGGAAGGGATAACCGCTGAAAGCATCTAAGCGGGAAGCTCGCATCAAGATGAGGTCTCCCTCAGGGTTAACCTGGTAAGGCCCCCAGCTAGACGACTGGGTTGATAGGCCGGAGGTGGAAGCGTTGCAAGACGTGGAGCTGACCGGTACTAATAGGCCGAGTGGCTTGGCTTCTACATTCTTTGTGTTGTTTCGCGTCCACTGTGCGGTTCCCGAGGTGCGGTCGGTACCGTGCCGGGCTGGGACTAAGGTCCTGGCCGGTGCGGTCCTCACATCTCCATAGTGTTTCGGTGGCCATGGCGAAGGGGAAACACCCGGTTCCATTCCGAACCCGGAAGTTAAGCCCTTCAGCGCCGATGGTACTGCGCGGGGGACCGCGTGGGAGAGTAGGACGCCGCCGGACATCTTCAGTTGAGGCCGCTCCCAGCAGGGAGCGGCCTCACTGCGTTGTCCGGGTTCAGCTGCGTCCGGGCCTAGTGTGGGGCCAGGGTTCCGGCGTGACCGATTCAGGGCTCCGGAGCCCCGGGTACGGCCCGTGGCGGTGCAGCGGCGGCAGAGCCGGTGCAGAGCCATGAGTGGCCATCAGGAAAGAGTGGAGCAAGAGCGTGGCAGGCGAGCAGGGTCAGGGCGGCCGGGGCCGTAGTGGTGGCGCGGGGCGGGACCAGAGCCGTTCGGCGGGTGCCTCCCGCGGTCAGGGTCGTTCCAGCGGCGGTGCTGACCGGGGCCGCGGCGGGAGCTGCCGGCCAGGGACGCACCAGCGGTGCAGGCGCGGGCCGCTCCGGCGGCGCCGGAAGCAGCGGCGGTGGCGGCCGGGGCACTGGCGGCCGGGGCACTGGCAGCCCTGCCCGGCGGCCCGGCACGTCCAGCGTCTCGCGGGCTAACGTACTCGCGGTCCAGCGCACCGGGTGGCAATGCGCCGGCCGGCGGCCCCAGGGTTCAGGCACTTCGCGGGGCAGGGCCCAGGCGGTGCCCGCCATGGCAGTCCGGGCGGCAGCAGCTGGAGTGACAGCCGCCCGGACCGGGGCGGTCCGTCCGGTGGCTCCCGGGGGAGCAGGCCAGGTTCGTCCCGCAGCGATACCTCCCGGGCCGGCCAGGGAGCGTCGCGCGGCCCCTCGGCGCGGCCGTCCGGCTACAGCGCCCGCCCCGTTCGTGACCGTGCCCCCGGCGACAGCCCGCGGGGGAGTGCCACCCGGGCCGGCGGGCCACGCACTGGAGGCCCACGCACTGGTGGCCCACGCACTGATGGTGCGCGTGCTGGTGGCCCCCGTGCTGGTGGCCCGCGGAGCAGCAGCCCGCGCACCGGCGGTTTCCGTGATGACCGGCCCCGCACCGGCGGATCGCGTAGCGGTAGCCCGCGTGCAGATGGCCCGCGGAACAGCCGGCCACGCACCGAGGGTTTCCGCGAGGACCGGCCGCCCACCGGCGGCCCGCGTGGCGGTGACTCCCGCGAGGGTGGTCCGCGGAGCAGCGGTCCGCGGACGGGCGGCTTCCGCGACGATCGCCCGCGTGCCGCCTGGCCCGCGCGGGGAAGGGCCCTGGCGTCGTTCCGACAGTCCGGCCGCAGGTGGCGCCAGGCCGCCGCGGCCTGCCGGGCGTGGCTCTTACGGCGCATCCCGGGACGGCGACAGCGCCCGAAGTGACCGGCCTGCCAGCCGTGGTTCGTTCGGCGCGGATCGTGCCACTGGCGGCCGCTCGTCAGGTGCCCGACCCTATGGAGATCGCCCTGCTGGCGGCCGCTCGTCAACCGGCCGCTCCGCTGGCGGCCCGGCCGCTGGACGCCCGGCCCGCGACGGGGACGCCCGGACCTGGGGACCACCCCGCCGACCCTCGTCCCCAGGACGTCCAGGTACGTTCCGGGATCGCCCGCCTGCCCGGCGTGGCTCAGGTCCCGGTGGCGCCGGGCGCGATGCGGCCCCGGACCACCATTCCACCGCCGTGCATGGGAGCGGGTCTTACCGCGGTACCGCCCCCCGGTCGGCGGCGGCCAGGACGGGCAGCCTGCCGGACATCCCGGCCAGCATCACCGTGGACCAGCTCGACCCTGCGGCCGCGGCCGAACTGCGGACCCTGCCCTCCGACCTGGCCTCGGTCGTGGCCCGGCGGTTGCTCGCCGCCAGCCTGGCCGACGATCCCGAGATCGGATACCAGCACGCACAGGAAGCCCGGCGGCTCGCCGCCCGGGTGGGTATCGTCCGCGAGACCACCGGCATCGCCGCCTACCGGTCCGGGCACTGGGCTGAGGCCCTGGCCGAGCTGCGGGCCGCCCGCCGGCTCACTGGCCGGACCAGCTACCTGCCGATGCTGGCGGACTCCGAACGGGCCCTGGGCCGGATCGACCGCGCCCTGGGCGTGATCGCGGAGTCCACCAGGTTCAAGCTCGACCGGGCGACCGAAGTCGAGCTGCGCATCGTGGAGTCGGGCATTCGCCGGGACCAGGGGCTGGCCGAGGCAGCCGTCGTAGCCCTCCAGCTCCCCGAGCTCAAAGAGCGCCGGATGAAGCCCTGGTCGGCCCGGCTGTTCTATGCGTATGCGGACGCCCTGCTGGACGCGGGCCGGACGGAGCAGGCGCGGGAGTGGTTCGCCCGGGCCGCGGCCGCGGACACTGACGAGCAGACCGACGCCGCAGAACGCTTCGACGACCTCGACGACATCGTCATCGACGACCTATCCGACGAGGACGAGGACGAGGACGACTGGGCGGACGGCGACGCAGAGAGTGCGGACGCCGGCGACCTGGCGGACGCCGGCGACCTGGCTGAGGCCGGCGAGGCGACGCCCGACGGCTGAGGCGACCTGGCGGACGCCGGCGACCTGGCCGAGGCCGGCGACCTGGCCGACGACGACCAGCCGCTCTAACCGCCCTCGCCCGCCCGTCGTCAGGGTCCCGCTGTGGTCATTCCTGGTGGTCGGCTCGTTCAGTACCCGTGGTGGCCAGGTCGCGGCCAGCGTGCTGCTGCGTGATGGCGGCCAGCTCGCGCCGGGTTCGACGTAATGAACCGGACCCCGAGGCGCCGGAGCGCATACAGCGTCAGCAGCGGCTTGAGCGGCCAGAGTTCACCAGGCCGGTAATCCTGCGCCGGGACCAGCCGCTCAGCCAGGTCCGGCCGCTGCCGGTGCAAGTAGAGCCGTCCCCGGAGGGCGTGCATGGAATTGGACACGATCTTGATCTGGTCTGCGTCCTGCACCAGAGGGATCGCGTAGCTGACGTTCATCCCAGGTCGAACGGGACCGCTCCTCGAGTAACACGCGGCTTTCCGGAACACCGTAGGCTCGCATGGCGTAGCGGGCCATCAGCGCAGCTTCGGATGCCGCGGCCGCGTCCGTGGCCGTGCCGCAGAAAACGAAGTAGCTACGGGCCAGGTTCAGGTCTGCCGACCGGACAGCCGCCCGCACCCGCCATCGGTTCAGCGTATTGGCGCGGTCTGGGTGCCTGTTCTTGCAACCCAGCACGATAACCGCCTCGGACTGCGGCGCCAGTGGCTGAGCCATGCCGAATCCCAGCTGCGCCGCCCGGAAGTGTGCATACTCAGCCGACGCAACTGCTGCGAGCGCCAGTCCTCCACCCGCCGCCAGGCTCAGCCACGCTGCCATTCGTGCCTCCGTATCCGCGGACTCAGGCGCAGAAGGGCACTGAAAACTTGCCTCAAACTACCCGCTGATCAGCGCCTGCGCACTCCTGCGTGGCTGCCGGCCGGGTCACGAGTCAGGGTGACATGTGCTGCACCGTGGCTGGCACCAGGCGATCTGGGAGCATGGTGGCATGGACGCGGCAGAAGGCACGGCACCGGGCAGGGTGCTCACCCCCGGCATTACCGGGCTGGGTCACGACGTGTACGAGATCGACACCCGGATGGCCGGATACCAGGGCATCACCGCCGGCTACCTGATCCTGGGCGACCGGCCGTGCCTGGTGGAGACCGGCACCGCGCCCTCGGCCCCAGTCGTGCGGGACGCGCTGGCCGCCCTGGGCGTCGGGCCGCATGACCTGGCCACGATCGTGGTGACCCACATCCACCTGGACCATGCGGGGGGCGCCGGTGACGTGGCCGCCATGTTCCCCGACGCGGAGGTCGTGGTGCACGAGCGTGGCGCCCGGCACCTGGCTGACCCGGCGCGGCTCATGAGCAGCGCGCGGATGGTGTACGGGGACGCGCTGGACACGCTGTTCGGCACGATGAACCCGACCCCGGCCGAGCGGATCCGGACGGTGGAGGAACGCGGGACCGTGGACCTCGGCGGCGGCCGCCGGCTGGACAGCCACTACTCGCCAGGGCACGCCAAGCACCATGTCGGGCTGATCGACTCGGTGAGCGGCGACCTGTACGTCGGCGACGCGGCGGGCGTGTACATCCCGGAGACGGCGGACCTGCGGCCGGCCACCCCGCCGCCGGACTTCGATCTGGACACGGCGCTGGGCGTCCGTGCGCATGTTCGCCTCGCTGCGCCCGCAGCGGCTGCTGTTCAGCCACTACGGGCCGGTGCCGGACGTGGCAGGAGACGCTGGCCCGGTCGGCCGAGGAGATCCAGCTCTGGGTGGAGGAGACCAAGGCGGCCCGGGGGGCGGGGCTGGACTTCGACCACACGGTGGCGCTGGTGCACCAGCGGACCCGGGAACGGTACGCGGCGCTGGGCCCGGACGCCGACCCGGCGCTGGCGGCCAAGTTCGAGACGCTGAGCAGCACCGCCTCCAGCGTGGCCGGCATCGTGCACTGGCTGGACAGCACACCCCGGCCATCCTGAACGCCAGCCGCGATCGATGCCTGCGCTGGTGAGATCGACGCCAAGCGTCGAGGCGCCGCCGGTGCAGCACGATGCCACCCCGACGACCGCCCGCGGAATGCAGTCTCCTTTTCGTCACATTATGCATTTCTACAGTGACTAAAAGCTAAATAATTGCTGTGGTGAGCCCGTGCGCCTGGATTCTCCATGACCTTTAACCCGCGCCGGGCCACTTCCGCTGTAAACGCTATGTAATCTGATAGCTACTATTCGTGATATATTTGCTATTTAACGGGGCCGGCTCACGGGCTGCACCGCGGCCTCTGGCCGTCACCGGCTCGACGCGGGGGATGGAGAGCCATGCTGATCCAAGGGGCAGACGAGGCGGTGCCGTCGGTGCCTCTGCGCCGCCAGCGCCGTCGGCACCGCCTCCGGCCGCGCCTGATGGCCTGGCTGGCCCTTCTTCATCCAGCGGACGGGTGCCGGATGCGATCACCATCGCGGGAGGCCTGCTGTGCGTCGCCGTGGGCCTGGCCGTGATGGTGGCCTGGCTGGTGCGGGCCACGGCCGTTCTGCGTTTCGGCAGCCTGAATCCGATGTCATTCAATACCGCGCTGGCCTTCGTGGTGACCGGGGTCGCACTGGTCGCGCTGGCCCGGGGACACCCCGGGGCGGCGCTGGCCGCGGGCCTGTTTGACGCGGCCCTCGGCGTGCTGGTGCTCGCCGAGTACGCCTCCGGCCACGGTCTCGGCATCGATCAGCTGTTCGTGAAGGCCTATATCACCGGGCCGCACGACGTGCCCGGGAGGATGGCGGTCAACACCGCGGTGTGCCTGACGCTGCTCGGTGCGGGCCTGCTGGTGTGGGGCCCATGGCGCCCCCGCCCGCGGCCGGCCGTGCCGCCGCGGCAGGGTCTGTCATCGCCGCGGTTGCGGTCGAGGCGGCCTTCGGGTACGCCACCGGCAACCCCGCGGCTTACGGGTGGACGCAGGTCACCGCGATGGCGTTCCTCACCGCCGTGACCATGCTCATTCTTGCGCTCTCCCTGCTCAGCGCCGCCTGGCGGGACTCCCGCGCGCGTCGCGCGGGCCTGCCCCGGTGGCTCCCGATGCCCGCCGGTGCGCTGGCTCTCGGCCTGGGGGTATGGCTGGTCATCGATGGCCGGGCCGTGGCCGCGGGGCGTATCTCCGCGGTCACCTTCACGGTCGCCGCCAGTGTCCTCGGGCTGGTCGTGGCCGGCCTGGTGATGCTGGTGGTCTGGCTGGCGCAGCAGGCGGACGGGCGGCGCCGGGTGGCCGTGGCGGAGGCGGGCGCGGCTCCGAGGCCGAGCAGGTGGCGCGGGAAAGTGAGCAGCGGCTGTTCCAGTTCCTGGACGCCCTGCCCGTCGGGGTGTTCATCGCGTCGCCGGGCGGCCAGCCCTACTACGCCAACGACGAGGCCGAACGCGTGCTGGGCCGGGGCGTGGCCCCGGGCGTCGGCGCCGGTGAGCTGGCCGAAACCTACAGCGTTTTCCTGGCCGGCACAGGCCAGCTCTACCCGGCCGAGCGCGTGCCATTGTCCGTGCCCTCCGCGGCCAGCCATCACACACGGACGACCTGGAGATCCACAAGCCGGACGGTGCGGTGATCCCGCTCGAGGTCTGGGGGCGCCCGGTATACGGGGCTGGCGGGAAGGTCGAACTACGCCATCGCCGCGTTCGCTGACATGTCTGAGCGCAATGCGCGGGAAAAGACCATCGCCGGCCAGGCCGCGCTGCTGGAACTGGCCCACGACGCGATCTTCGTCCGGGACCTGGACGGGCAGATCACGTACTGGAACGCGGGCGCCGAAGGACACCTACGGCTTCACCCGGGCCGAGGCGATCGGGCAGAAATCCCACGACCTGCTCCGCACGCAGTTCCCCGAGCCGCTCGCCGGCATCGAGGCCACCGCGGCCCGGCGATGGCCGCTGGGACGGCGAGCTTACCCACCGCTGCGCCGACGGGCGGACCATCATCGTGGAGAGCCGCTGGGCGGCGCAGCGCGGGCCGGGCGGATCCCTGCTGGGATTCCTGGAGATCAACCGGGACATCACCTCCCGCAAGGACGCCGAACGCGAGGCGCTCCGGCGAGCGGATGAGGTCCGGGCCCTGAACGCCACCCTGGAACAGCGGGTGCGCGCAGCGCACCGTGCACCTGGAGCGGGCCAACAAGAACCTGGCGGCCTTCACCTACTCGGCCGCTCATGACCTGCGCACCCCGCTGCGGGCGCTGAGCGGGTTCGCCGAAGTCCTGGTCGAGGAGTACGGCGACCGGCTCGAGGAGACAGGCCGCGGATACGCCGGGCGCATCCAGGGGGCCACCGAGCATATGGCTGCCCTGCTCGATGACCTGCTGCACCTGTCGCAGGTGTCACGCGCCGAGATGAACCTCCAGGACGTCGACCTCAGCGCCGAGGTCACCGCCGTCTGCGGCCAGCTCCGCACCCGTGACCCCGGCCGCCAGGTCCGGGTGACCATCAAGGATGGCGTCCACGCCATTGCCGATCCCCCCCTGATCCGGACCGTGCTGGTGAACTTGCTCGGCAACGCCTGGAAGTTCACCGCCGGCCGCGAGGAGGCCTCGATCGAGTTCGCCACCACCGTGGCGGACGAGGCTCCGCTGTGCTGCTACGTGCGCGACAACGGGGCCGGCTTCGACCCCGCCTACGTCGGCAAGCTGTTCCAGCCGTTCCAGCGGCTGCACGACGCCAGCGAGTTCCCCGGCACTGGCATCGGCCTGGCCATCGTCCAGCGCATCATCGACCGCCACGGCGGCCGGACCTGGGCCGAAGGCGCCGTCGGCCGCGGCGCCACCATCTACTTCACCCTCGACGCGAAGAACACCTCATAGACCTGCGGCACGTCCCGAGGCCTGCTGACGCGCAAAAGCGCTCAGGTTCTTCCCGGCGGGTATCCGGTGCCGGGGCTCCGCCCCGAGTAGTATCAGAACGCGGTCGGATCGTGCCCCTATGCGACCTGGGCGGGGCGCCGGCCGGGGGGATGGATCGTGTCGTTAGTGGCCTGAGTCCGGCGTGGCTACAGTTTCTGTCGTCACGGGCTCCCGGCCGTGCCCGCAGCCGGATTTGTCAGGAACGTGCGTGTCGCCAACTGTGAGCGGATTACCTGTGAGAATGTCAGCCGCCAGGTCGCAAGCGCCGTCGGCGGAGTCCAGTCAGCCGGCCCGCTGGGCGCGTCCCGGGCCGGTGACGGCGGCCATCGTGATCCTGACCGCGCTCGCCGTCGCGCTCCGGCTCTACCAGCTGAGCCGTCCGGACTACCTGATCGGCGTGACCGAGTACGACGACGGGACGGACTTCGGCAGCGCGATCCTGCTGATCCACGGCGACCTGCCGTACCGGGACTTCATCATGGTCCAGCCGCCTGGCATCACGCTGCTGATGGCGCCGGTCGCGCTGGTGACCAAGGGCCTGGGCACCGCCTGGGGGATGGGCGTGGGCCGGATCCTCACCGCGCTGGCTGGCGCGGCCGCGGTGACCATGGGCGGCCTGCTGGTCCGCCACCGGGGCCTGCTCGCCGTGATCGTGACCTGCGGGATCCTCGCCGTCTACCCGCCCGCGGTGCAGGCGGCACACACCGTGCTGCTGGAGCCCTGGGTGGTGCTGTTCTGCCTGGCCGGGCTGCTGGCCGTGTTCGACGGCGACCGGCTGGCCAGTACCCGCCGGCTGGTCTGGGGCGGGGTCGCGTTCGGCTTCGCGGGCGCCATCAAGGTCTGGGCCATCCTGCCCGTGGCGGTCATCCTGGTGCTGATCCTGGCCGGCCGCCAGCCCCGGCGGGCGGCGGCCTACGCGGCCGGGGTGGTGGCGGGTTTCGCCGTGCCGGTACTGCCGTTCGCCGCGCTGGCGCCCGGGACCTTCTACCGCAGCGTCGTCGTGGCCCAGCTGGTCCGGGTGGACAGCGTCCGGATCCCGCTCGGCTACCGGCTGCACCAGATGACCGGCCTGACCGACATCACCGGGCTGACCTCCACGCTGGTGCTGTCCCTGATCTCGCTGCTCATCGTGGCCCTGATCGTGGCGTGCTGCGTGGCCGCGTCGCGGCTCACCGGGGAGCGGCCGCCGCTGCTGGAGCAGTTCGCGCTGGCGGCCTGCGCGCTGACCATCGTCGCGTTCCTGTGGCCCGCCGACTTCTACTACCACTACGCCGGCTTCCTGGCCCCGTTCCTGGCCCTGGCCATCGCGCTGCCGGTGGCCCGCTTCGTGGATGCCCTCCGCGCGGCCCGCGGCGGCCTGGCGGCCACCGGGCCGACGGCCGGTGCCGCGGCCACCGGGCCGGCCAGCCGCCCGGCCGGCCGGCTCGTCGTCCGCTACGCGACGCCGGTGGCCATCGTCGCCGTCCTGGTCATGGCCGTGGCCCAGTTCGGCTTCGAAGCCAGCCTGCAGCCCCCGCTCGCCCCGACCACGCCGGGACTCACCTCGGATGTGATCTCCGCGGCCAGCAACGTCATCCCGCCCGGCGCCTGCGTCCTGACCGACCAGGCGTCCTACACCATCGCCGCGAACCGGTTCTTCTCCCCGCGGCCCGGGTGCGTGCCCATGGTCGACGGCGTGGGCAGCGACTACTCACTGTCCCGGGGACGCAGCGCCGCCACCGGCGCCCAGCACGTCGCCGCGGTGCGCGCGCTGTGGCTGTCGGCGCTGCGCGGCGCCCAGTACGTCTGGCTGTCGCCGCTGTCCTTCAAGCGCATCCCCTGGGCCGCCCGGGACATGTCGGTCTACTTCGACCGCAACTTCGTGCCCGTGCCGCACGGCCCGTTCGGCCTGTACGTGCGCAAGGGCCAGCACTCCGCCTGAGCCGCGCCCGGGCAGGCCGGGGCGCAGCGGCCTCAGCCCGCGGCGAAGGACCGCAGCACCAGTCCGGTCCTGGGCTTGGGGGCGAACGAGGTGGACTTGCGGGGCAGCCGTTCCCCGCCGGCCGCGACCGCGTACACGTCCGCGGCGCGCAGCGGGTTGCCGATGACCGCCGTGCCGCCCGGGGCCGCGTCGGCCTGCGCGATGGCCCGGTCCGCGTCGTGGTGCACCACGCGCACGCCCTGCTCGTCGTCCGGCGATGCCCCACAACGCCGCGAGCAGGAACTCCTGCAGCACCGCGGTGGACAGCTGGCGCCAGGCCGCGGACCGCCCCGCGGGCATGGCCGCCTCGAGCTGCACCGGGTCCGGGTCGGTGAGCAGATGGACCTGGCCCTGCCCGGCCACGAGGAACGCCGGGCCGCCCTGGCCGGCCGCCGCCAGCGCGTCCAGCGCCGCGGGCAGCTCAGCGGTGCCGCCGGGGATGGCCCGCACCGAGAACCCGGCCTTGGCCCGCTCCACCGCCTCGCCCGGGGACAGCCCGGGCAGCACCCGGTGGATCGCCCCGATCTCCGGCGGGAACGCGTCGCCGTCCACCAGCAGCGCGAGCCCGTAGTCCCACGGGACCCGGCCCGTCACCCGCGCGCCCGCCGGTCGGCCTGCATCTCCAGGTACGACGCGTAGCGGTGGTTCCCGTCCGCGATCAGGGCCTGCGCGGGGCGCGAGGTCGGCGGCGATCGCCGCGAGCGCGGCCGGATCGGTGACCGCCCACAGGGTGTGCCGGATGCCGTCGCCGGTGTCGGTGCTCAGCACCGGCGTCCCGGCCGCCGCGACCTGGCCGGCCACCCGGGTGGCCGCACTGTCCTGGCCGCCCTCGTACAGCAGGAAGATCGGCTCCAGGTTGGCCTGGGTGGCCTCCATCAGCTGCCGGCGGCCGCGCACCGGGCCGGGCATGACGTCCTCGTGCGGCAGCACGATCGCGGGCGCCGGGCGGGGCCAGCCGCACCGCGCCGATCAGGCCGCGCTGCAGCACCCGTCCCGCCCGCCGGGGCCGGACCAGCCGCTGCTCGTACACGTACAGGGCGGGCTCGTCCCCGGCGACCAGGATGCCGTCGCGCTGCCAGTCGGCCAGCAGGCGGGCGGCGTCGTGGTACTCCTCGCCCGGCCGGCCCGGGTCCTGGCGGGGGAGGATCAGCCGGACCACGTTGTGCGGATCCGCGTCCCGCAATTGCTGGGCGGTGTCCTGGCCGATGACGTCGTACGGTGGAGAGGTGACCTCCGCGAGTCCGCTCACCCGTTCCGGGGCATAACGGACTCCACGGAACGGCGCGAGCTCGAGCCCGGCTGGTCCCGGCGCCTGTTCCCCGCCGGACGGAAGGATCTGCACATATGACAGAAGCACCATGGGGCGGCCAGGATTCCCGCCCGGCGGAAAATCCGGCGCCGGACGACGGCACTCCCGGCGTTCCGGCTCCGCATGGTGACGTGTACACCTGGTACCAGCGGGGGCTGGAACTGCTCGGCCGGGGCAGCCCCGCGGCCGCGGCCCAGCTCCTGGAGCGGGCCGCGGAGGCCGAGCCGGGCTCCCGCAGCGTCCTGGAGGCGCTCGGCCGCGCCCAGTTCGACACCCGCCGCTACGACGAGGCCGCCGCGACCTTCCGGCGGATCGTCGAGGCCAGTCCCGAGCGACGACTACGCGCAGTTCGGGCTGGGCCTGGCGCTGGCCCGGGGCGGGGACCCGCGCGCCGCGGCCGAGCACCTGGCGCTGGCCGCCGCGATGCGGCCCGAGCTGCGGCACTACACCGACGCGCTGCAGGGTGTGCGGGCCACGCTCCGGGCCCGGGCCCAGGCGGCCGGGGAACCGCCCGGCGCCCCCGCCTGACCTCCGCGAAGGAGCCGCCGGGCCGGGGCGATGGGGCCGCGGTGGTTGTCGTTAGTGCTAATTTGAGGGACTTTCGCGCACGACACCAGCGAACCGGGGACGGGCATGCCTGCTGAGGCCGCTGAGCGCGATCGTGAGACCGGATTGGCCCGCTTCCTGCGTGGCTGCCCGGAGCCGCTCTGCCAGGCCTACGACGTGGCCCTGCTGGACCTGGACGGGGTGGTCTACCTGGGTGACGCCGCGGTGCCCGGCGCGCCCGAGGCGCTGGACAAGGCGGCGGACGCCGGCATGCGGCTGGCGTTCGTGACCAACAACTCCTCCCGGACGCCCTCGGCGATCGCCGCCCAGATCGCCAGCTTCGGCGTCGCGGGCCGCGGCCGCCGACGTGGTCACCTCGGCCCAGGCCGCCGCCACCCTGCTGGCCGGGCGGCTGGCCCCCGGCTCGGCCGTGCTGGTGGTGGGCGGCAACGGGCTGCGTGCCGCGGTGCGCGACCGGGGCTTCCGGCCGGTGACGCACGGCGCTGGACCGGCCCGCGGCGGTCGTCCAGGGGTTCGCCCCGTCGGTCAGCTACTCGCTGCTGTGCGAGGGCGCGCTGGCCGTCGCGGCCGGCGCCTGGTACGTGGCCTCGAACGCGGACGCGACCATGCCCACCGGGCGCGGGCGGCAGCCCGGCAACGGCGCGCTCTGCCAGGTGATCGTGGCGTCCACCGGGCAGCAGCCGGTGGTCGCGGGCAAGCCCGAACCGCCGCTGCACGCCGAGGCGGTGGCGCGGACCGGCGCGCGGCACCCGCTGGTGGTCGGGGACCGGCTGGACACCGACATCGAGGGCGGGGTCCGGGCCGGCGCGGCCAGCCTGCTGGTGTTCACCGGCGTCAGCCGCCCGGAGGATGCCGTGCTGGCCGGGCCGGAGCAGCGCCCCACCTACCTGGCCGCCGATCTGGCCGGCCTGCTCGCGCCGCACCCGCCCATCGCCGCCGAGCATGGCGCCTTCCGCTGCGGCGGCTGGGCGGCGCGCCGCCCGGACGGGGAGTCCCCGCTGGTCATGGAGGGCTCCGGGGACGCCATCGACGGGCTGCGCGCGCTCTGCGCCGCGGCCTGGTCCGCCGGATCACGTCACCCCGGAGATGATCCGGCCTGCGCTGGCTGCGCTACCTGGCTGACTCCCGGCGTACACCCATAGGGGGATGCGGGCCGGCCGCAGGGGCGATGTGCCGGGGCCCCCGCACCCGGAAGACTGTCCTTGCGCGGAAGTCGGGCACCCGGCCCGGGGGGCGCAGAGAGGACAATTCAATGATCGAGGCCCAGAGCCTCACGAAACGCTACGGGGACAAGGTCGCGGTGGACGACCTGTCATTCAGCGTGGAGCCAGGCAAGATCACCGGCTTCCTCGGCCCGAACGGGGCGGGCAAGACCACCACCATGCGGCTCATCCTCGGGCTCGACCGCCCGACCAAGGGGACCGTGACCGTGCACGGCAAGGACTTCCGCGAGCTGGCCCAGCCGATGCGGGAGGTGGGCGCGCTGCTGGACGCCAAGGCGGTGCACGGCGGCCGCAGCGCCTACAACCACCTGCTCTGCCTGGCCCAGACCAACAACCTGCCCGCGCGCCGCGTCAACGAGGTGCTCGACCTGGTCGGCCTGAGCCGAGGTGGCCAGGAAGCGGTCGAAGGGCTTCTCCCTCGGCATGGGCCAGCGCCTCGGCATCGCCGGCGCGCTGCTCGGCGACCCGGCCATCCTCATGTTCGACGAGCCGGTCAACGGGCTGGACCCCGAGGGCATCTTGTGGATCAGGAACCTGATGAAGGCGCTCGCCGCGGAGGGCCGCACCGTCTTCGTGTCCAGCCACCTGATGTCGGAGATGGAGAACACCGCGGATCATCTGCTGGTCATCGGCCGGGGACGGCTCATCGCGGACTGCACGGTGGCCGAGTTCATCGCGCGCAACTCGGTGCAGACGGTCCGGGTCCGCACCCCGCAGGGCGACGTCCTGCGCAGCGCGGTCACGCTGGCCGGCGGCCACGTCGCCGACGCCCCGGACGGCGCGTTCGTGGTCCAGGGCCTGGCCCCGGACCAGATCGGCGACCTGGCCTTCGAGCGCGGCATCCGGCTGCACGAGCTGGCCCAGGCGCACGCCTCGCTGGAGCAGGCGTTCATGGAGCTGACCGCGTCCAGCGTGGAGTTCCACGCCAGTACCGGCATCGCCCAGGAGCCAGTGACCACGGGAGAGGCGGTCTGACATGGCCACGACGACACAGCTGCCGGGCCGTTCCGCGCCGGCCCTGCGGTCCGCTCCGTCCGGCCGGGCCGGGTTCGGCGGAGCGCTCCGCTCGGAGTTCACCAAGATCCGCTCCGTCCGGTCCACCTACTGGACGCTCATCGCCCTGGTCGTGGTCACGATCGGGATCGGCACGCTGGCCTGCGTGGGCGCGGTCTCGCGCGGCGCCGACCACGGGCCGCTGCTTCGACGCGACCCAGCGCAGCCTGGCCGGCCTGATCCTCGGCCAGCTGATCATCACGGTGCTCGGCGCGCTGACCGTCACCTCGGAGTACTCCACCGGGATGATCCGCACCTCGCTGACCGTGCAGCCGCGCCGCGGCACCGTGCTCGCGGCCAAGGGCGTGGTGTTCTTCCTGGTCAGCCTGGTCACGGGCCTGGTCGCCTCGTTCGTGTCGTTCTTCATCGGCCAGGCCATCCTGTCCTCCAAGCACCTCAACGTCACGCTGGGTGACCCCAACGTGCTGCGCGCGGTCATCGGCGGCGCGTTGTTCCTGGCCGTCTGCGGGATGCTGGCCTTCGGCCTGGGCACGCTGCTGCGGCACACCGCGGGCGCGATCACGGCCTCGATCGGGCTGCTGTTCGTGCTGTTCGTGCTGATCAACTTCCTGCCGTCGAACTGGCAGGATCACGTGGACAAGTGGATCCCGTTCAACGCGGGCAGCCAGATCTGGACCACGATCCCGGGCACGGCAATCCGCCGATGTTCTCGCCGTGGACCGGGTTCGCGGTGTTCGCCGGCTACGCGGTGATCGCCATCATCGCGGGGGCGGTGGCCTTCCGGAAGCGGGACGCGTGGGGAGGCGAGCGGGACGCGTAGGCCAGCGGGACGCGCAGGGACCGCGCGTTCCCCGGCACCCGCCTGGCGGCCGGGGCCGCCGCCAGGCGGGTGTTCCTGCACCGGCAGCGGCCTGTGCGGCCGGCGGGCCAGGCGGCGGGCTGCAGCCCATGCCGGACGCGATGGTGACCCCGGAGTCGGCGGATCCCGCGGCCATCGTCACGGCGCGCGAGGGACTGCGGCTGGCCCTCATCGCCAGCCTGCAGTACCTGCCGCCCAGGCAGCGCGCGATCCTGGTGCTGCGGGACGTGCTGGCGTTTCCCGCCACCGAGGTCGCGGTCATGCTCGGCACCACGACGGTGTCGGTTAAGAGTGCGCTGCAGCGCGCCCGCGCGCGGCTGAGGGAACTGGCCCCGGCCGCCGACGAGATTGCCCAGCCGACCGGGCCGCAGGCCCGCGCGCTCCTCGACCGGTACATCGCGGCGTTCGAGAACGCGGACGCCACCGCGTTGGAGCGGCTCCTGCTCGAGGACGCCACCATCGAGGCACCGCCGCTGCGCACCTGGTTCGCCGGCCGCAAGACCTGTGTGCCATTCCTGCGCGGCCAGGTTCTGGGATCGCCTGGCGACTGGCGCATGCTGGCCACCAGCGCCAACGGGCAGCCCGCCACCGCGGCCTGGACCCGTGACCGGCACGGGAACTACCAGCCCTACGGCATTTGCGTGCTCACCGTCACCGGCCAGGGCATCCGCCGGATCCGGTCCTTCGGCGATCCCGGCCTGGTGACCTGGTTCGGGTTCGGGCCTGGATCCCTCGCTAGCGGCCCTACTGTCTGGCAGGCCGGGCACCAGAACGTGATCCGCCCCTCCGGATCGCCGCCCTGGCCTGCTCCCTCGTCCCGGAGGATGACGGTGCCGCACCGGCGGCAGCGGCGCCCGGCCCGCCCGTACACCCAGTGCTCCTGGCCGCGCATCTGCATCCCGGTGGTGATGTGCCCGATCCGGTCCTTGTTCGCGTCCAGCAGCCTGCGGGCCAGGTCCACGGTCGCGGGCAGGTCCCTGATCTCGCCGACCGGCCGCCACGGGTGGATGCCCCGCAGGAACAGCAGTTCGCACTTGTACACGTTGCCCACGCCGGCCAGGTTGCGCTGGTCCAGGAACGCCTCGCCCGCCGGGCGCTGCGGGGCGGTCATCAGGCGGCGCACCGCCTCGTCGGCGTCCCAGTCCGGGCCGAGCAGATCCGGGCCGAGGTGGCCGACCACGTCTGCTTCCTTCGCGGTGGGCAGCACCTCGACCACCCCGAGCTGGTAGCCGACCGCCTGCCACGTGTCGTTGGCGAGCACCAGCCTGATCTGGTGGGCCTGCGGCACCCGGTCGGTGGCCGGGCGGACCCGCCAGCGGCCCTCCATCTTCAGGTGGGTGTGCACGGTCACGCCGCCCTCCACCCGGGTGAGCAGGTGCTTGCCCCGGGACAGCGACTCCGTCACCTGGCGTCCGGTCAGGTCGGTGGTGGCGTAGCGGGGAACCCGGAAATCACTGCGGGTGAGCACCCGCCCGGCCAGCGCCTCGCGCAGCCGCTTCGCGGCGTGCCAGACCGTGTCTCCCTCCGGCACCGCTCAGCCCAGCCTGCGGCGGGCGCGCACCCCGGGCGAGGGTGATGAGTGCCTGCACCGCCCCAGTATGCCCGCGCCCCCAGCAAGCCCCGCGCCCGTCGCGCGCCCAGCCCAGCCCCCGCGCTCGCCGCCCGTCGCCGTGCGCGCGTGCGTCGTCACTGCATGGGTGTTGCTCTCATGTACGTGGTATGTGCATGAGAGCAACACCCATGCCCTCCAGCACCCCTGCGGAGGCCGAGGCAGGCTGGGGCAATTGTCGGATGGGGGCGGCATCATGGCTGCGTGGCCAAGACGGCGAGACTGAACCAGGCGGCCCTCACCGACCTGCTCGGCAGGCAGCACGGCGTGATCACGCGCGGCCAGGCAGCCGCCCTGGGGATGACCCCGGCGCCTTACGGCACCGGCTCCGCCCGGGCGGGCCGTGGCAGCTCTTCCTGCCCGGGGTATACCTCGCCCAGACCGGCGCTCCCGGGGACCCAGCAACGCGAGATGGCCGCCCTGCTGCTGGCTGGCCCGGACAGCGTTCTGACCGGGGCGGCCGCGTTATCCCGGCACGGCATCCGGGTGCAGCCCACGGCGATCGATGGACGTCCTGGTCCCGGCGTCCCGGATCCCGCGCAGAGCGCCGGGTTCACCCGGATCCGCCGCACGACGCGGATGCCGCCCGGGTATCTGCACGGCGGGCGAGATCGGCTACGCGCCGGTGCCCCGCGCGGTCGCGGACGCGGTCCGCTGGGCGGAGCAAGGACCGGGAGGCGCGGGCCATCGTCGCGGAGGCCGTCCAGCAGGGGTACTGCCCGCTGCCCCTGCTCGCGGAGGAGTTAGACGCGGGCCCGGTCCGCGGGTCAGCGCGGCTGCGCCGGGTACTGGCCGAGGTGACCGGCGGGATCAGGTCCATCGCGGAAGCCGACTTCCTGGAGCTGATCAGGCGGGCCCGGCTGCCCGTCCCGGTGCTCAACCCGCGGCTGTACGCAGGGGACACGTTCATCGCCGCGCCGGACTGCTGGTGGCCGGAGCGCTGGGCTCGCGGCGGAGGTGGACTCCCGCGAATGGCACCTCGCCCCGGGCGACTGGGAACGCACGCTGGCCCGGCACGCCCGGATGAGCTCCTACGGGATCATCGTCATGCACTTCACGCCCGCGCAGATCCGGCGCGAGCCGAAGGCCGTGGCCGGGATGCTGGGCGCCGCGCTCACCGCAGCCCGGGACCGTCCGCCGCTGCCGGTGACCGCCCGCCCCGCCCGCTGACCGCAGGTACCCCGTGGCGCGCGCCGGCCGGTGGTTCCGCTCCATTCGCCGCAACGAACTTCGCTACTCAGCCGGTCACGCCAGCTGGCATCGCCGGAGTGGGAGGATGAGCGGGCGGCGGCGCCGGTCACAGAGGAGCTTGCGCAGGAGCGGAGCAGTGTCGGTGAGGCTGGCCTCGACCTTGACCCGGCCGGTCAGCCAGGAGCGGACAAAACGCCCCGGATCGCCCGACGATCGCCATCAGCTCGTCGCTCGGGGCCGAGAACCGGACCTGGGCCGGCGGGTCACCCGGGCTGGCCTCGGTGACCGGGCTCGGCGCCGTCCGCGCCGAGCTTGGTGACGAAGGTGACGCCGAGGTCGGTGACCGTGCAGCTGAGGGTGCGGTCGGCCAGGACCGCGGCCCGCTTCTGCGGGTCTACCTCGGAGAGACGTCCCGCCAGCGCCTCCAGCGCTGTCCGGCATTCCTCAGCAGTCGCCATGTCGCCTCCTTCCCCGGGAGTGTCCATTGTGCAACTCTCTACCCGTTGATGACGCCATGGGCGTGGCGCCAGCCGTTGGTGGCACGCCCGGGAGCTTCCGGACGGTAGCGTTCGTCGGAGAACCGCCCCGCAGCCCGCAACCCTGCCGAGGAGCGCGACGTGACGCAGAACGATCCGGTGGTGCCCGGCGCGCCCGCCCCCGGAGGTACCCCCGGGAGCGCCGTGATCACCGGTGACGCCCGGGTCGATCAGGCGCTGGGCCGGCTCGGCGAACTGGATGACCTGCCGCTGGCCGAGCACGCGGCGGTCTTCGAGCACATTCACGGTGAGCTGACCGGGGCGCTGGGTACCCTTGATTCAGGAAACGACCAGTTTCCGCAGGCCCCGATCGCGCCCGCCCAGAACCGGCCCGCCCCGATCCCGCCCGCAGCGGCTGCTCATGGAACTCCCGCGACACCGGACAGCTGAACGGCGAGGCAGCCACTGCATGAGTACCCGGAGACGTCTCGACGCCGAACTGGTGCGGCGTGGGCTGGCCCGGTCCCGCGAGCACGCCGCCGAGCTGGTCACCGCCGGGCGGGTGGTGGTGGCCGGCCAGTCGGCAGGCAAGACCGCGACCCAGGTCACGGCCGACGACCCGATCGCGGTCCAGGAAGCCAGCGCCGGCCCGGACTACGCGTCCCGGGGCGGGCGCAAGCTCGCGGGCGCGCTGGCCGCCTTCCCCGGACTGCCGGTGGCGGGCCGCCGCTGCCTGGACGCGGGCGCGTCCACCGGCGGCTTCACCGACGTGCTGCTGCGCGCCGGGGCGGCCCAGGTGGTGGCGGTGGACGTGGGCTACGGCCAGCTCGCCTGGGCGCTGCGCAGCGACGACCGGGTCACCGTGCTCGACCGGGTGAACGTGCGGCACCTGGAGCCCGCGCAGGTGGCCCCGCCGCCGTCCCTGGTCACCGCGGACCTCTCGTTCATCTCGCTCAGCCTGGTGCTGCCGGCCCTGATCCGCTGCGCGGCGCCGGACGCCGACTTCGTGCTCCTGGTGAAGCCGCAGTTCGAGGTGGGCAAGGGACACGTCGGCGCGGGCGGGGTGGTGCGGGACCCCGGGTTGCGGGCCGCGGCCGTGTCCGCGGTGGCCGCGGCCGCCGCGGGCAACGGCCTGGGCGTGGCGGGGGTCACCGCCAGCCCGCTGCCCGGCCCGGCCGGGAACGTGGAGTACTTCCTCTGGCTGCGCCGCGGTGCGCCGCCGCTGGAGCCGGACCGACTCGCGCAGGTCATCGCGGAAGGACCGCAGTGAATCCCCACCGGACGGTGCTGGTCACGGCGCACACGGGCCGGACCGCGGCGGTGACCACCGCCCGGCTCGTGGTCGGGCATGCTGATCGCCGCCGGCATCACGGTGCGGGTCGTGGACACCGAGGCCGCCGAGCTGCAGTGCCCGGGCGCCGAGGTGGTCCCGGCCACCCCCGAAGCCGCCCGCGGCGCCGAGATGGTCCTCGTCCTCGGCGGGGACGGGACGCTGCTGCGGGTGGCCGAGATGACCCGGCCGGCCGGGGTGCCGCTGCTCGGGGTGAACCTCGGGCACGTCGGCTTCCTCGCCGAGGCCGAATACGACGACCTGCCCAACGTGATCGACCGGGTGATCAACCGCCAGTACACCGTGGAGCAGCGGATGACGGTGGACGTGACGGTGCGGCAGAACGGCACCGTCATCGCCCGGACCTGGGCGCTGAACGAGGCCAGCGTGGAGAAGGTCGCCCGGGAGCGGATGATCGAGGTGATCACCGAGATCGACGGCCGGCCGCTGTCCCGGTGGGGATGCGACGGCGTGGTCTGCGCCACGCCGACCGGCTCCACGGCGTACGCGTTCTCCGCGGGCGGCCCGGTCGTGTGGCCGGAGGTCGAGGCGCTGCTGATGGTGCCGATCAGCGCGCACGCCCTGTTCGCCGGGCCGCTGGTCATCTCGCCCAGTTCGCTGCTCGCGATCGAGGTCCTCGGCGGGCCCGCCGTCGGCCAGTCCTTCGCGGGCGTGCTGTGGTGCGACGGGCGGCGCCGGGTGGATCTGCCAGCCGGCGCCCGGATCGAGGTCCGGCGCGGCGCCACGCCGGTGCTGCTGGCCCGGCTGCGCAGCGAGGACGACGCCGCGGCGGGCGGCGCGCCGTTCACCGACCGGCTGGTCGCGAAGTTCGGCCTGCCGGTCGCAGGCTGGCGGGGGCGCCCGTCCGCCCGCCACATCGAACAGGAGCCACGCGCTCATGCTTGAGGAAGTCCGTATTAACGCGCTCGGCGTGATCGAGGACGCCGTGCTGGAGCTGTCGCCGGGGTTCACGGTGGTCACCGGGGAGACCGGGGCGGGCAAGACGATGGTCGTCACCGGCCTGGGCCTGATGTTCGGCGGGCGGGCCGACCCGGCCCGGGTCCGGCCCGGGTCCGACCGGGCCACGGTCGAGGGCCGGCTGCGCATCGATCCCGCGGGCCGGGTGGCCGGGCAGGTGGCCGAGGCAGGCGGCGAGCTCGACGACGACGGGGCGACGCTGATCGTCAGCCGCTCGGTGTCCGCGGAGGGGCGGTCGCGGGCGTACGCCGGCGGCCACTCCGTGCCGGTGTCGCTGCTCACCTACCTGGCCGACGACCTGGTCGCGGTGCACGGCCAGGCCGACCAGCAGCAGCTGCTGCGGCCGGGCCGCCAGCGGGAGTCGCTGGACCGTTTCGCCGGGCCCGGCCCTGGCCGCGGTCGCCGCCGACTACCGGCGCGCCTACCAGCGGCACCGGGAGGTCCGCGGCGAGCTGGAGGAGCTGACCGGGCGGGCCCGGGAACGCGCCCAGGAAGCGGAGGACCTGCGCCGCGGCGCGGCCGAGATCGAGCGGCTGGAGCCCGTCGCGGGGGAGGACGTGGAGCTGCGGGCCGAGGAGGAGCGGCTGGCCAACGCGGACGGGCTGCACACCGCGGCCAGTGCCGCGCACGACGCGCTGCTCGGCGATCCGTCCAGCGGGTCCTACGACCTGCCCGACGCGGTCAGCCTGCTGGCCACCGCCAGCCAGGCGCTGGAGGCCGTGGCCGGCCACGACCCGGTGCTGGCCGGGCTGGCGGGCCGGCTGTCCGAGGCGGCCTACCTGATCTCCGACATCGGCGCCGAACTGGCCTCGTACGTGGAGTCGGTGGAGGCCGACCCGGCCCGGCTGGCCGCCGTGCAGCAGCGGCGGGCCGACCTGACCCGGCTGATCCGCAGCTACGGCGCAGCGCGCCGGCCGCCGGCGGCGACGGCGGGGATGTGGCCGCCGTGCTGGACTGGGCCAGGCAGGCGGCCGGCCGGCTGGGCGAGCTGGACGGTGACGACGACCGGATCGCCGGCCTGGCCGCGGAAGCGGAGCAGCTCGGCGCGACCGTCGCCGAGCTGGCGGGCCAGCTCACCGCGCTGCGCAAGCGAGGCGGCCGCGCGCTTCGCCGCCGAGGTGACCGGCGAGCTGGCCGCGCTGGCCATGCCGCACGCCTCGCTCACGGTGGCGGTCACGCCGCAGGAGGACTTCGGCCCGCACGGCGCGGACGAGGTGGAGATCCGGCTGGCCGCGCACCCGGGGGCACCGCCGCTGCCGCTGGCCAAGGGCGCCTCCGGCGGTGAGCTGTCCCGGGTCATGCTCGCGATCGAGGTGGTGTTCGCCGGGGCGGACCCGGTCCCGACCTTCGTGTTCGACGAGGTCGACGCGGGGGTGGGCGGGAAGGCCGCGGTGGAGATCGGCCGGCGGCTGGCCCGGCTGGCCCGGCTGGCCCAGGTCATCGTGGTCACCCACCTGCCCCAGGTCGCCGCGTTCGCGGACACCCACCTGGTGGTGGAGAAGGCCGGCGACGGCAGCGTGACCCGCAGCGGGGTGACCCGGCTCGACGACGCCGGGCGGGTCACGGAGCTGTCCCGGATGCTGGCCGGCCTCGAGGACTCCGAGTACGGCCGCGCGCACGCGGGCGAACTGCTCACCGCCGCCGCGGCGGAACGGGCGGCGGCCGCAGAGCCCCGGCCCCGCTGAACGGGCCCAGCTGAACGGATCACCGCAACGGGCCAGGCTGACCGGGTCCAGCTCAACGGGCCGCAGCTGGCGCGGGAGCTGAGGGTCCCGGGTGGGGCCAGCGACCAGGGGAGTTCCCTGATGCGGCGTGTGGCGTCACCCGGTCGGCTGGTCTGGCAGGATGGACTGCGATGTTGGCCCCGTTCCTGAAACTCCCGAAAAGGCACCGGAGCAGGCCAGAGGACCTGCCGGGTGTGATTGGGCGCTGCCCGGCTGGACCGCAGGACCAAGAACCTCACCAAGCGCCTGCGGCATGGGCGAGATCGCCATCATCGACCACGCGGACCTGGACCGGCTGGGTGCGGAGGCGCTGCTGCGGCAGCAGGTCGGGGCGGTGGTGAACGTGGCGCCCAGCATCACCGGCCGGTACCCGAACCTCGGCCCCCAGCTGCTGGTGGAGGCGGGGGTGCCGCTGCTCGACGACGTCGGCCCCGACGTGTTCACCAAGGTCAGCGAGGGCACGCTGGTCCGGCTGCAGGGCGACACGCTGTACGCCGGCGACGAGGTCGTGGCCAAGGGCCGGATCCAGACGGCCGAGACGGTGGCCGAGGCGATGACCGCCGCCAAGGAAGGCATCGCGGCCCAGCTCCAGGAGTTCGCGACCAACACGCTGGAGTACATCAAGAGGCGAGGGCGCGCTGCTGATCGACGGCATCGCCGCCCCGGAACTGCGGACCAAGATCGAAGGGCGGCACGTGCTGGTGGTGGTGCGCGGCAACCAGTTCCGCGAGGACCTCGCGGTGCTGCGGCCATACATCCGTGAGTTCAAGCCGGTCATGATGGGCGTGGACGGCGGCGCCGACGCGCTGCTCGAGGCCGGCGTACCTGCCGGACGTGATCGTCGGCGACATGGACTCGGTCACCGACGAGGGACTGCACTGCGGGGCGGAACTGGTGGTGCACGCCTACCCCCGGACGGGCGGGCCCCCGGCCAGGCGCGGGTCGAGCGGCTCGGGCTGCCCTCGGTGGTCTGCGCCGCCGGCGGCACCAGCGAGGACGTCGCCCTGCTGATGGCGGACGCCAAGGGCGCCAGCCTCATCGTCGCCGTGGGCACCCACAACACCCTGGACGAGTTCCTGGACAAGGGCCGCGCCGGGTACGCGAGCACCTGGCTGACCAGGCTCAGGGTCGGCAGCAAGCTGGTGGACGCCAAGGGCGTCAGCCGGCTCTACCGGCAGCGCATCTCCGGCTGGGCCCTGATGCTCCTGGTGCTGGCGGCCGGCACCACCATCCTGGTGGTCATGCTGGCCTCGCCCGCGGGGCGGATCTTCTTCACGTACCTCGGCGCCCAGTGGGACGTCGTGAAGTACTGGCTCAGCGGATTGTTCTAGGCCGGCATCCCATGATCGATTTCCGCTATCACCTCGTGTCCATCGTTGCGGTCTTCCTCGCGCTCGCGATCGGGATCGTGGTCGGGTCCACCGCCCTGAAGCCGGCCGGTGCTCACCGGGCTGCAGAAGACCGCCACGGCGGAGAAGGGGCGGATCGACGCGCTGTTCGCCAGGAACGCCCAGCTGAATAACCAGCTCAAGGCGGCCGAGGCCTACGCGCAGTCTGGCGAGCACCTGGCGCTGGGCGGCCTGCTGGACGGGCAGCGCGTGGTCCTGGTCACCGCGCCGGGCTTCCCGGGCGCGGTGGCCACCGGCGTCTCGTCCGCGCTGACCCTGGCCGGCGCGACCGTGACCGGCCAGGTGCAGCTGCAGAGCCAGTTCTTCACCGCCGGCACCCAGTCGGACCTGGACACGCTGAACCGGCAGCTGACGCCGGCCGGGGTCACCCTGCGCAGCGGCACGCCGCAGGCCCAGGCCGGGGAGCTGATCGCCAGCGCGATCCTGACCAAGAACGGCCCCACCCAGCCCCCCGCCGGGGTGGCCGACGCCACGGGCAAATCGATCCTCAACGGCTACGCGGCTGGAGGTTTCCTGAGTATCAGCGGGAACCCGGCGGCTCGTGCCACCCTGGCTGTCGTGATAATCCCGGCCGCCCCGCCCGCGACCAGCGGCTCCAGCACCGCGAGCCAGACTCTCGTGACCGTGGCGCAGCAGCTGAACCTGGCCGACGAGGCCACGGTCGTGGCCGGGCAGCTCAGCGGCTCCGGACCCGGGCAGCGCCATCGACGTGATGCGGTCAGGCGGGCAGTCTGACCACTTCAGCAGCGTGGACAACGCGGACACGCCGATCGGCCAGATCGTGACGGCGCAGGCCCTCTACGAGCAGATGACGCCGGGCAAATCGGGCAGCTACGGGTGCGCTGACCAGCGCAAGCGCGGCTGGCCCGAGCCCGGCCCCCACCCCCTCGCCGTCCACGCACGGCGACCGCGACCGTGCAGCAGTCCGCGAGTCCGGGGCACGGCAGCAGGCGGTCCGCGCAGCCGGACGCCACGCGCCTCGGCGAGCGCGCGGTGAGCCGGCGGCGCGGACCGCGCGGCGCGGCCGGGAGCCTGACCGGCGCGGTCCTGGCGGCCGGCGGCGGCCCGGGGCGCGTACGCAGCTGCTCAGGTCCGCGGCCGCCGGGCGGGACGGCGACCTGGACCCGGACCAACCACCGCGGCGAGCCGGTCACCCTGCTCGAAGGGCCCGCCGCCGCCACCGGGGCCGCGCTCGCGGCCGTGCTCACCCCCGGCCTGCCCGGCCGGACCCGGGCCGCGCTGGTGGCGGCCGCCGCCGGGGCCGGGGCCCTCGGCGGCTATGACGACCTCGCGGGCAGCGGCGACCGCCGCGGCTTCCGCGGTCACCTGGGGGCGCTGGCCCACGGCGAGGTGACCACCGGCGCCGTCAAGATCGGCGGCATCGGCGTGACCGGGCTGGCCGCGAGCGCCCTGCTGGGCGGCGGCCCGGTGGACGTGGCCGTGAACGCGGGCCTGATCGCGGGCGGCGCTAACCTGCTCAACCTGTTTGATCTGCGGCCCGGGCGCGCCATCAAGGTCGCGGCGCTGGCCGGCGGGCTGATCGCCGCCACGGGGCGGCCCGGCGGCGGAGCAGTACCAGGGGCCACGCTGGCGGGCATCCCGCTGGGCGCCGCCCTCGCGCTCGCTGGACGAGGACCTCGGGGAGCGGGCCATGCTGGGCGACGCCGGGGCCAACGCCCTCGGGGCCATGCTCGGCGCCGCGGCCGCGGCGAGCCTGCCGCGGTCCGGCCGGGTCGCCGTGCTGGCTGGCATCGTCGCGCTCACCGCGGCCAGCGAGAAGATCAGCTTCACCAAGGTCATCCAGCGGACACCACCGCTGCACTGGCTCGACATGCTCGGCCGCCGTCCCGCGGCGGCCCCCGGCGGGCGGGCCACCGGCCGCCACCCCGGGCCCGGATCGCACTGGCACGGCACGGGTCATGAAGGCACGGGTCCTGAAGGCACGGGCACGGCTACGGGTCAGCCGGTCACGCCGAGGACGTCAGCCAGCCCCCCGTGACCGAGGCGCAGGAAACGGCGACCGAGGCCGGCCGGGCGCAGGACATCGGCGGGGAGCAGGCAGGCGGCGGGATCGGCCGGGCCGCCGTCCTCATCGGCGCGATCACCATCGTGTCGAACATCGTGGGCTTCGGCCGCCAGCTGGTCTTCGCGCACACCGTGTCCGCGACCTGCCTGGGCACCGCGTACGCGACCGCGAACCAGGTACCGAACATCATCTACGACATCGTCCTGGGCGGCGCCCTGGCCAGCGTCCTGATCCCGGTGCTGGCCGGCCCGGCGGCGCGCGGCTAGGCGGGCCCCGCCGGCCCGCAGGGCCGGCGCGCGACAACCGGGCCAGCGCCGAGACTCGGCCAGCGCCGAAAATCAGGCCAGCCAGATCGCGTCCGCGATGCTGTCCTGGACGGTCCTGCTGCTCGCCCCGGTAAGCGTGATCATCGCCGTGGCGGCGGGCCCGCTGGCCACGCTGCTGCTCGCGGGCGCGCCGCGCTGCGCGCACGCGGCCATCGTCGGGGTCAGCAGCCGGATGCTGGTGGTGTTCGCGCCGCAGATCCTGCTCTACGGGCTGGCCGTGGTGCTGTACGGGATCCTGCAGGCGCACCGGCGGTTCACCGCGCCCGCTCTCGCGCCCGTCCTGTCCAGCGTGGTGGTCATCTCCGCCTACCTCGCGTTCGTCCCGCTCAGCCAGGGGTACCGGGTGCTGGCCGGGCTGCCCCGGTCGGCCGAGCTGATGCTGTCCGTCGGCACCACGGCGGGGGTGGCCGCGCTGGTCCTGACCGCGCTGGTCCCGGCGCTGCGGCTGCGGCTGAGGCTGCGGCCCACGCTGCGTTTCCCTGCGCGGGGTGGCCCCCCGGATCCGCGGCCTGGCCGCGGTGGGGCTGATCGCGCTGATCGCCCAGGACGCCTCGGTGGTCGCGGTCATGGTGCTGGCCAACGGCCAGGAGGGCCAGGGCGCGCTGGTCCTGTACAACTTCGGCTGGCAGATGTTCTTCGTGCCGTACGCGGTGCTCGCGGTACCCATCGCCACCACCGCGTTCCCGGTCCTGGCCGCCGCCGAGGGTGCCCGCTTCGATGAGACGGCGGCGGCCTCCACCCGCGCGATCATGCTGGTGTCCTGGCTGGGCGCGGCCTTGCTGGCCGGTGCCGCGGTGCCCGCGGCCAGGCTGTTCACCCACAATCCGGGGGATGCCCGCCAGCTGGCGTACACCTTCGCCGCGTTCGCGCCGGGGCTGATCGGCTACGGCCTGTCCACCCACCTGTCCCGCGTGCTGTTCGCCGACGCCCGGACCCGGGTGGCCGCCGCGGCCCTGGTGGCCGGCTGGCTGCTGGTGATCGTCGCGGACGTGGTCGCGGTGGCGCTGGTGCCGGACTGGTGGGTGGTGCCCGTGCTGGGCCTGGGCAACACGATCGGGCTGACCGTGTCCGGCCTGGCGCTGCTGGGCGTGGTGCGCCGGGCGCGGGGCCGGGCCGCGCTGCGGGGCACCGCCCGGGCGGCCCTGGCCGGGCTGGCCGGGGCGGTGGCCGGGGCGGCCGCCGGGGCCGCGCTGTCGTCCGCCCTGCCCGCCCGGGGCTTCGTGCCCAACGCCGGGCTCACGCTCCTGGCGTGCGGCTGCGTGACGCTGGTGTTCGGCGGAGCGGCGCTGGCGCTCGATGGCGGGGACCTGCGCGCGGTGCTGGCCCGGGGGCGCGACATGCTGCCGGGATTCCGGCTGGCCGGGCGGAAGCCGCCGTCGTGACCGGGCCCGGGACCGGAGCCCCGGCCGGGCTGCGCGTCAGCTACCTGCTCGCCGCGACTGCCGGGGGGACCGGGCGGCACGTCGCGATGCTGGCCGGCGGCTGCGCCGCCCGGGGCGCCACGGTCCACGTGTACGGGCCAGCCGCTACCGGGGCGGGGCTCTCGCGGGCCGGCGGCGCGCAGCCGGGCTGGGACTTCAGCGTGGTGGACATCGCTGACGGGCCCCGTCCGGCCCGGGACCTGGCGGCGGTGCTGCGGGTGCGGCGCCTGGTGGCCCGTGATACCCCCGACGTGCTGCACGCGCACGGGCTCCGGGCGGGCGCGCTCGCCGCCCTGGCCCTGGCCGGGCCGGGGACCCCGCGGACCATGCTGGCCGTGACGGTGCACAACGCCCCGCCCGCTGCCGGGCCGGCCGCCGCCGTGTACGCCGGGCTGGAACTGATCGTCGCCCGCCGGGCGGACGCGGTGCTCACCGTGTCGGGCGATCTGGCCGCCCGGATGCGCCGCCGCGGGGCCCGGCTGGCCGGGCGGGCCCTCGTGCCCGCCCCCGCCGCCCCGGCGGCGTCTGCCGCCGAGATAGCGGCGCTGCGCCGTGAATTCGCGGGCGGCGAATCCGCGGGCGGTGAATCCGGGGGCAGTGAATCCGGGGGCCGTGAATCCGGCGCGACCGGGATCGAATCCGGGCGGATCCGGGCGAATCCGGCGGCCGGGAGCCCGGGGGCCGCAGATCGTGCTCGGGGTGGGCAGGCTGGCCGCGCAGAAAGGTTTCGGCACGCTGATCCAGGCCGCTGCGCGGTGGCAGCGGCGGCCGGTGGTCCCGCTGGTGGTCATTGCGGGGGATGGGCCGCTGGACGCGGAACTGCGTCGCCAGGCCGCGGACGGCCGGGGTGGCGGTCCGGTTCCTCGGCCCGCGCCGCGACGTGCCGGCGCTCCTGGGTGCCGCCGACGTGGTGGTCGTCCCGAGCACCTGGGAGGGGCAGCCGCTCATCGTGCAGGAGGCGCTGCGCGCGGGCCGGCCCCTGGTGGCCACCCGGGTCGGCGGGATCGCCGACCTCACCGGCGAGGATGGCGCCGTGCTCGTCCCGCCCGGCGACCCGGTGGCGCTGGCCGCCGCGGTCACCCGGATCCTGGACGACCCGGAGGCCGCGGCCAGGCTGGCCGCGGCGGCGCGCGGCCCGGGCGGCCCTGCTGCCCACCGAGACGGCCGCGGTGGACCAGGCGCTTGGCGTCTACCAGGCGATGACCACGAGGCCGTGAATCGGACGTCCGTAACGGTATGCGGCGATATCCAGACGTTACCCGGGACCGATATATACGCATTGTGATCGTTTCCAGAGCTACTGAACAGTACGTATTTCCTTAGTAGCAATCGTGCTATTCCGGTTGAAATCGTCTGCAAGAGTGTGCTCGGCTGTGTGCTTGGGCTTGGTCTGACTCCTTGCGGGCCTGGTGGGGGACGCGCGTGCAACCGCAAATCCGGCGACTGAAATCACCCGGGCCAGTGCCCGGGGATTCCGGGCTGCGCGGACGGCCGGACGGTCTGCCGATCGCGGACCGCCGCCGGCCCGCCCGCGACTTCAGCGCCGACGCTGCCCAGGACGCCGTGATCTTGTCCGTGCAGGATCTGGCGGCCGCGCAGGAAGCGGTCCGGCTGGACCGCCAGGACCGGGAGGACGAGCGCCGCACCGGGAGGCGCAGACCGGGGACGGCCCGGCCGGGACGGGCTCCGCCGGCCGCGGCACACCCGGTCCAGGCGCGCCGCCTGCCGCCCCGCCGCCTGCTGCCCCGCCGCCTGCCGCCCCGCCACGGCAGGAAGCCCGCAGGCCGCGCGTCCGGACCCCAGTGCCCCCGGCCCGGGGGACCAGCCGCCGGCCGGCCGGGCCCGGGCGGCGCCGGGCCCGCTGGCCCGCCGCGGGCAGCCTCGCCCCCGCCGTCCTGGGGCACGGTACTGCTCACGACCGTGCGGCTGTGGGTGCAGCGTCACTGGCCCGCCCGGGCCCGGTGGCGGGTGCTCACCGTGCTGGTCCTGGCCGCCGTGCTGTTCGGCGCGGGCGCCATCACCATCGCGCTGACCCGCAGCCCGGCCGCGTCCGGGCACCGCCACGCGGGACCCAGGCCGGGAAGAGCGGGACCCAGGCTGGCCACGGCGGGACGCCCACCCCGGCGGCCATCCGGGCGGCCGCCGCGGCCCGCACGGCTGCGGCGGTCTGGATCGCCGGCCAGGCGTCCGCGGACGCGATCGTGTCGTGCGACCCGCAGATGTGCGCGGTGCTGGAGGCCCACGGGGTCCCGGCGGCGCGGTTGCTCCCGCTCGGCGGGAGCAATCCCGCTCCGCTGGGCAGCGACCTGATCGTGTCCACCGCGGCCGTGCGCAGCGAGTTCGGCGCCCGGCTGGCCAGCGTGTACGCGCCGGTCGTGCTGGCCAGTTTCGGGACGGGCAGCGCCCAGACCGCGGTCCGGGTGGTCGCGTCCGACGGGGGCGCCGCCTACCTGCGCGGCCTGCGGACCGACGTGGCGGCGCGGGCCTCCGCGGGCCGCCAGCTGCTGCAGAACCCGCGGCTCCATTCCTCCGCCGCGGCGCGCCGTGCGCTGGCCGCCGGCCAGGTCGATTCGCGGCTGCTGACCGTGTTCGCCGCGCTGGCCACCATGCACCGGGTGCAGGTGGTCGATTTCCCCGCGCCCGCTCCCGGGGCGAGCGCGGGCATGCCGCTGCGGACCGCGGACATCGCGCCAGCCGGCCCGGGGACCCGGCAGCGGCCCAACACGATGGCCTCGCTGGCCAGCTACCTGCGCGATCAGCTGACCCCGTACCGGCCCGAGCACATCACCGTCGTCCGGCTGGCCAGCGGCCAGCCGGTACTGCGCGTCGAGTACGGCGCGCCCAGCCCTCTCGGATTGCTCGGGAAGGGCTGACCGAGTCCGAACAGACCTCAACACAACGCATCGTCAACTGGATGATTCACATCCTGGAGTGGGAGTGCACGATGATACGGAGTTCACTGTGACCCGGGCCGGTGGCCCGGGTCGCGCGCGGACCGGGCTTCTTCGCCGCCGCTGTCCGGGCTGGCCCTGCTGGCCAGCGGGGCCCTGGTCGCGCTCACCGCGGCGGCCGGGCCGGCCGCCGCCGCCACCGCCCACGCCCCGGCCTCGTCGGGATACGGCTGGGTCCGGCTGGCGCACCTGTCCCCGAACACCCCGCCGGTTGACGTCTACCTGTACAGCTACGGCAAGCCCAACGCGATGATCGTGCTGCATCACGTCAGCTACGGCACCGTCTCGCCGTACGAGCGGGTTCCGCACGGGGAGTACACGGTGGCCATGCGCGGGGTCGGCGCGTCGCCGTCGTCCACCCCGGTGCTGTCCAACAACCTGATGGTGCATCCCGGGCACGCCTACACCGTGGCCGGGATGGGGCCGTACAAGGCGCTGCGGCTCCAGGTCCTCGATGACCGGCTGACCACGCCCAAGGGCAAGTCGCTGGTCCGGGTCATCCAGGCGTCGCTGAAGGAGCATCACGTCACCGTCACGGCCGGGCACGTGCACGCTCGCCAGCAACCTCGCGTTCGCCAGCGTCACCAGCTACGGGACCGACCAGCCCGGCACCTGGATGGTGCACGCCAAGGGCGGCACCGAGTCGTGGTCGGGCCAGGTCACGCTGACCCCGGGCACGATCCACACCCTGGTCGTGCTGGACTCGTCCAGCGGCCTGGAGGTCACCGACCTGATGGACGCCGCGGGCAGCTCGGTCATGCCCAACGGTGGCGCGGCCACCGGCCTCGGCGGCACCGCCCCGGCGCCGGGGTCCTCGCCGCTGCCCTGGCTGGCCGCCCTGGTCGCGGGTGCGCTGCTCGCCCTGGCCGGTGGTTACCGGCTCCGCCGGGTCAGGGCCGTGGCCCGGCACGCCCGTTGAGGGAGGCGGGCCGCCCCGCACCCCCGAACCCGGCAGGCGGGCCACGGCACGGGCACCGTGGCCCGTCCCAGCCCGGCCGTCGCAGCCCGGCCGTCGCAGCACGGGCCAGCCGAGATGGCCGCAGTACGCGCCGCCGCGCGGCGGGCCGCCTCCGGGCGGCCCGCCGCCCGGGCAGCGCCGGCGCCGCGCCGTTCGCGGTGGCCGCCCTGGTCTGCGGGCTGCTCGTGCTGGCGCTCGGCGCGGCCGGGCTGGTCATGCTGACCGGCCACCCCGCGGCCGCTGGCCAGCCGGCCCGGGCGTCCGTCCCGGTGCCGTCCGGGTCCGCCGCCCCGGCCCCGGACCCCTCGCCGGCCGCCGCCGCCCCCGGCGCCGGTGTCCCTGACCATCCCGGCCATCGGCGTGCGCTCCAGGCTGATCAGGCTGGGCGTCACCGCCCAGGGCACCCTCCAGGTGCCCACGTCCACCTCGGTGGCGGGCTGGTACACCGGCAGCCCGCGGCCCGGGGAGATCGGGTCCTCGGTGATCGCCGGGCACATCGACTCCTACCTCGGCCCGGGCATCTTCTACCGGCTCAGTGACATGCGGCCCGGCGAGCGCATCTACGTCCGGCGCGCCAACGGCAGCCTGGCCGTGTTCAGCGTGTACGCGGTACGCCAGTACCCGAAGGACCACTTCCCCACCGGGAAGGTGTACGGCCCGGCCCCCGACGCCGAACTGCACCTCATCACCTGCGGCGGCACGTTCGACTACGCCACCCGCAGCTACCTCAGCAACACCGTGGTCTACAGCACCGAGATCCGCTGACTCTGCCGCTGCCGGGCGTGCCAGGCCCGCGGGCCCGTGCCGGGCCCGTGCTACCAGCCGCGGGCCCGCCACTCGCCGAGGTGCGGGCGCTCGGTGCCGAGCGTGGTGTCCTGCCCGTGCCCCGGGTACACCCAGGTGGGGTCGGGCAGCGGGGCGAAGACCCGCTCCTCCAGGTCGTCCATCAGCTGGGTGAATCGCTTCGCGTCGCCCTGCGTGTTGCCCGGGCCGCCGGGGAACAGCGAATCGCCGGTGAACAGGTGCGGCTCACCGGCCAGCTGCCCGGCCGCGTCGTAGCAGAGCGCGATGCTGCCCGGGGTGTGCCCGCGCAGGTGGATGACGGACAGCGTGGCCGTCCCGACCGGGACCGTGCCGCCGTTCTCCACCAGCGTGGTCACCGGGACCGGCAGCTCCACCGCGTCGTCCGGATGCGCGACCACGTCCGCGCCGGTGGCCTCCTGCACCTCGGCGAGCGCCTGCCAGTGGTCGAAGTGCCGGTGCGTGGTGATGATGCGGCGCAGCGGCCGGTCACCGATCAGGTCAAGCAGGCGGCCCGCCTCGTTGGCCGCGTCGATCAGCGCCGCCTCGCCGGTCTCGGTGCAGGTGAGGAGGTAGGCGTTGTTGTCCATCGGCCCGACCGCGAGCTTGGTCACGGTCAGTCCCGGCAATTCCCGCGTCTCGGGCGGGCCGCCCACGGTCACGTCCCCGGTGTAGGCCACCGCTGCCTCCTTGCGTTGCGTTGCTGTCTTTCTACACCGAACCAGCCCGCGGGCTACCGCCAGGGAGGCAGCACCGGCACGGCGCCGGCCCCGGTGACCTCGAGCCCGGCGCCGCCGTCCCGGCCGATCAGCCAGGCCAGCAGGGCCGCTGGCGGGCCGGACACGGTCACCGGGCTGCCCGGGCCGGTGCCGCCCGGGCCCGGCTAGCTGGCCGGGCCGGCGGCCCGGGCCGATCGGGTAGACGGCGTCCAGGCCATCCGGGCGGGCGAGGCAGGCCGGCGCGTCCGCGCGCCCAGCGAAATCGCGGGCCACCCGGGCCAGGCTCGCCGCCACGAAGCTCGGCGGGCCAGTCGGCCGGCCGGTACCCCGTGTCCAGGTCGACGTGATGGATCTCCAGCTCGGCCAGCCGGCGCGGCAGGATTCGCCGCGCCGGGAACGTGCACGCCGCGCCGGGCCACCAGCGCGTCCCACGCCCGGGCCGGCAGGTCCTGCGCCGCCGCGGCGAACGCGGCGGCGCTCACCCGCAGGTCCGCCGCTGATCTCCGCGGCGGACCGCCCGGCGCCCTGCCTCGACACCGCGGGCCCGGGCCTCCTCGCTGGGGTACATCGGCGTCTCGTCGCCGGTACGCGGCCCAGGCGAGCAGGTTCCGGAAGCCGTCGGCGTTGCGGGCCAGATGGGTCAGCACGTGGCCGCGGGTCCAGCCGGGCAGCCGGGACGGCGCGGCGGCCTGGGCGTCGGTCAGCGCGTCTGCGGTGGCCAGCAGGCGGTCGGTCAACTCGCCGAGCTGGGCCAGGGCCAGGGCGATTTCGGTGTCCACAGGGCTCCTTTGCCGGAGTTCGGGACCATCATCTCGTGCGGAATGGCACCCTGGAAGGAAGCGGGGGGACGGTGGTGCCGCCCGGGGTGCGTGGTCCGGGGCGGTGAGGCCCCGGCGGTGCGCGGGCCGGGCGGTGTGGCCTGGCGAGTGGATGGCCCGGGCAGCGTGGCCGGGCGGTGCGCGGGCCGGGAAGCTCTCCCGCCGCGGCGGTGTTTTGTCAGTGGCCCCGAATACCATGACGTGTCCCTGGTCGGCGTAGGTCCTTCCCCGTTCTGACCTGGAGGTCCGTCATCATGAGCCGGAGAACCCTCATCCTGACTCGGAGAATTGAGCGCAGTGGCTGATCGACTCGTCGTCCGTGGGGCTCGCGAGCACAACCTGAAGGATGTGTCGCTGGAGCTGCCGCGGGATTCCATGATCGTGTTTACCGGGTTGTCGGGGTCGGGGAAGTCGAGTCTGGCGTTTGACACGATTTTCGCGGAGGGGCAGCGGCGGTATGTGGAGTCGCTGTCGGCGTATGCGCGGCAGTTCCTGGGTCAGATGGACAAGCCGGATGTGGATTTCATTGACGGGCTGAGCCCGGCGGTGTCGATTGACCAGAAGGCGGCGTCGCGGAATCCGCGGTCGACGGTGGGGACGGTCACGGAGGTGTATGACTACCTGCGGTTGCTGTATGCGCGGGTGGGGCGGCCGCATTGCCCGGTGTGCGGGCGGCCGATCGCGCGGCAGACGCCGCAGCAGATCGTGGACCGGGTGCTGGAGCTGGAGGAGGGGGCCCGGTTCCAGGTGCTGGCGCCGGTGATCCGGGGGCGGAAGGGTGAGTACACCGAACTGCTCCGCGAGCTGCAGGTGAAGGGGTACTCCCGGGCCCGGGTGGACGGCACGGTGATCCGGCTGGACACCGTGGCCGGCGGGGAGGCCGGGGAGCTTCCGGCGCTGAAGAAGTACGAGAAGCACACCATCGAGGTGGTGGTGGACCGGCTGGCGGTGAAGGCGGACGCCCGGCGGCGGCTGACCGACTCGGTGGAGACGGCGCTGGGCCTGTCCGGCGGGGTGGTGCTGCTGGACTTCGTGGACCTGGCGGAGGATGACCCGCACCGGGAGCGGATGTACTCCGAGCATCTGGCCTGCCTGGATGACGACTTGTCGTTCGATGAGCTGGAGCCGCGGTCGTTCTCGTTCAACTCCCCGTGGGGGGCCTGCCCGGACTGCACCGGGCTGGGCACCCGGATGGAGGTGGACCCGGAGCTGGTCGTGCCGGACCCGGACCAGACGCTGGCCGAGGGCGCGATCGGGCCCGTGGAGCGGCGGGCATGTCAGCGACTACTTCCTCCGGCTGATCGAGGCGCTCGGCACCTCGCTCGGGTTCAGCATCGACACGCCCTGGTCCCGGCTGCCCGCCGCGGCCCGCAAGGCCCTGCTGAACGGCTACGACCAGCAGGTGCATGTCCGGTACAAGAACCGCTACGGCCGGGAGCGCTCGTACTACACCTCGTTCGAGGGCGCGATCCCGTATATCGAGCGGCGGCACTCCGAGGCGGAATCAGACTCCAGCCGGGAGCGGTTCGCGGGCTTCATGCGCGAGGTGCCCTGCCCGACCTGCCACGGGTCGCGGCTCAAGCCCATCGCGCTGGCGGTCACCGTGGACAGCCGGTCCATCGCCGAGATCTGCGCGCAGCCCATCGGCGAGCTGGCCAAGCTGCTGCGCAGCCTGGAGCTGTCGGACCGGGACATGCAGATCGCCGGGCGGATCCTCAAGGAGGTCAACGCCCGGCTCGGGTTCCTGCTGGACGTGGGCCTGGACTACCTGTCCCTGGACCGGGCGTCGGCCACGCTGGCCGGCGGGGAGGCGCAGCGGATCCGGCTGGCCACCCAGATCGGCTCGGGGCTGGTGGGGGTGCTGTACGTGCTGGATGAGCCGTCGATCGGGCTGCACCAGCGGGATAACCACCGGCTGCTGGAGACGCTGATCCGGCTGCGGGATCTGGGCAACACGCTGATCGTGGTGGAGCACGACGAGGACACCATCCGGGCCGCGGACTGGGTGGTGGACATCGGCCCGGGCGCGGGCGAGCACGGCGGCAGCGTCGTGGTGTCCGGGCCGGTGGAGGAGCTGCTGGCCAGCCAGGAGTCGCTGACCGGGGCGTACCTGACCGGGCGGCAGCAGATCCCGCTGCCGGCGGCCCGGCGCAAGCGGTCGAAGTCCCGGGAGGTGGTGGTCAAGGGGGCCAGTGAGCACAACCTGAAGAATGTGGATGTGGCGTTCCCGCTGGGGTGCTTCATCGCGGTGACGGGGGTGTCGGGGTCGGGGAAGTCCACGCTGGTCAACGACATCTTGTATCACGCGCTGGCCCGGGAGCTGCACGGCGCGCGGACGGTGCCGGGCCGGCATGTCCGGGTGACCGGGATGGGCCAGCTGGACAAGGTGGTGCACGTGGACCAGGGGCCGATCGGGCGGACCCCGCGGTCCAACCCGGCCACCTACACCGGGGTGTTCGATCATGTCCGGAAGCTGTTCGCGGCGACCACCGAGGCCAAGGTCCGCGGCTACCAGCCGGGCCGGTTCTCCTTCAACGTCAAGGGCGGCCGGTGCGAGGCGTGCGCCGGGGACGGCACGATCAAGATCGAGATGCAGTTCCTGCCGGACGTGTACGTGCCGTGCGAGGTGTGCCACGGCGCCCGGTACAACACCGACACCCTGGCCGTGCACTACAAGGGCAAGACCATCGCCGACGTGCTGGACATGCCGATCGAGGAGGCCGCCGGGTTCTTCGCGGCCATCCCGGCGATCCACCGCCACCTGGAGACCCTGACCGACGTCGGGCCTGGGCTACGTCCGGCTCGGCCAGCCCGCGCCGACCCTGTCCGGCGGCGAGGCGCAGCGGGTCAAGCTGGCCTCCGAACTGCAGCGCCGCTCCACCGGGCGGACCATCTACGTGCTGGACGAGCCCACCACCGGGCTGCATTTCGAGGACATCCGCAAACTGCTCGGCGTGCTGGGCCGGCTCGTGGACGGCGGGAACACCGTCATCGTCATCGAGCACAACCTCGACGTCATCAAGACCGCCGACTGGGTCATCGACCTCGGCCCCGACGGCGGCTCCCGCGGCGGCCACATCATCGCCACCGGCACCCCCGAACACATCGCCACCATCGAAGCCAGCCACACCGGCCAGTACCTGCGCAAGCTCCTCAACGTCTGACGCCGCGGCCGCCCGCGCATCCGCGCCAGGCGGCCCCGGCGGGCGGAACGGGCAGGTCATGGCCTCGTCGCGCGAGGGGCGCAGGCTACGCTTCGCGGCGTGGAGATCATGACCAGTGAGGGGGCCGCGCGGGCCGAGATGGCCTGGCCCCCCGGGGGCGGGCCGCGGGCCCGGGACCCCGCGTTCCTGCTGGTGCTGACGCATGGCTCGGGTGGCGGGCCGGAGTCCGCCGACCTGCTCGCGGTGCGGGACGCGGTACTGCCGCTCGGCGCGGCGGTGGCGCTGGTCACCCAGCCCTACCGGGTCAAGGGGCGCCGTGCGCCCGGGCCGCCGGCCCGGCAGGACGCCGCCTGGATCGAGATCATCGGCGCGCTGCGGCCCACGGCCGGGCCGCACGTTCCGCTGGTGCAGGGCGGCCGCAGCAACGGCGCCCGGGTGGCCTGCCGGACCGCCGGGGCGACCGGGGCCCGGGCGGTGCTGGCGCTGGCCTTCCCGCTGCATCCGCCGGGGCACCCGGAGAAGTCACGGGCGGGCGAGCTGTCCCTGGCGGGCACGGACGTGCTGGTCATCAACGGGAGCCGGGATCCGTTCGGCATCCCGGATCAGGCGGCCCGCACCCGGGTCGTGGTGCTGGAGGGCGAAACCCACGCCCTGTCGAGGAAGCCCGGGGCGGCCGGCGCGGTCGCCGCGGCCTGGCTGGCGGACCTGCTGGGGCTCGCGCGCACCTGACCCCGCGCTCATCCCGGAAGAGGGGCCGGGATGGGGGGCGTAATCGGGGACGCGTGGCCGTGGGAGACCGCGGCGCAGCACCGGTAAGCGGCCAACGCGCCGCAAGCAGCGCTGGCTAGGCCGCAGGCTCAGCGGGGGCAGCCACCTGGGGAGCGCGGTGGTGGGCTGCGGGGATAATGCCGCTGTTCGCGCTCACATCTGTGGGCCGGTGCGGAGCTACCGTGTCCCCGCCAGGCAGCAGTTCGCCGGTGTCCTCGAACACGACGATGCCGTTGCAGAGCAGGCTCCAGCCCTGCTCGGGGTGACTGACAACAGTCCGGGCCGCTTCACGATCCAGCGCTCGCGCGTCTGGACATGGCGGCGTATGCGGGCACATACGTGTGCCTCCTGGTTAATGTCTGGCTGTGGTGTTGATCACATGTTAGTGTGCCGGCTTTACCCCGCACACGACATAGTCAGTTGTGACGATTTATCGCGTCACTCTTTGTTACTAGTAGCTAGTAGCATACGTGACCCGGCTCACGTAATTGGATATCCCGTATAGGGCGGCGGCGTCACATATTCGCATACGTCGGCCGGATTCTGTTACCGAGTCGTAACTGCGTCCGCGCCGGCCGGCTGGAAGCCGGGCGCGAGCTCATCCGATCCGCCGGTGACCGCGCTCCGCGGGACCCGGGGAATGCCGGTCAGCCGGTGGCTCTCGCGCAGCGTGAGCAGCCGCTCGGCCTCGGCGGACCAGACCCGGACCGGCGAGGTCGCCTTGGCCTTGCGCCGGTAGATGCGGTCGTCGTAGCCCAGCGGCCCGATCGCGACCCGCTCGGCCGCGTAGGCGGCCCGCATCGCGTCGGTCAGCGCCGCGTCCAGGCGCTTGGCCAGCCGGTACTGCTCGGTGAGCGGGGCGTGGGCCGCCTGGGCGTCACGCAGTTCCTGCTCGGCGGACCGGGCCTCGGCGAGCAGGTCGTCGAAACGGGCGGCGAGCGCCTGGTCGGCGGCGAACTTCTGCTCGGCCTCCTGGCTGGCCGGCTTGCGTCTCGGCGATCACGGTGCGCTCCTACGTCACGCTGGAACCTCTGGCCGGTACCGGGCCAACGGCGAGCCTAGCGGATGGCGCCCCGGCGCCACCGGGGCCGCCCGGCGCCCGGGTCTACGCGAGGCTGTCCAGCCAGTCGGTGTGCAGCGCCGAGTACTCACCGTCGGTGGCGAGCAGCCGGGCCGGGCGGCCCGTCCTCCACGACCCGCCCGGCGCTGAGCACCAGCACCCGGTCCGCGATCTCCACCGTGGACAGCCGGTGCGCGATGATCATCGCGGTCCGCCCGGCCAGGATGGTGCGCAGCGCCCGCCTGGACCAGCTGCTCGCTGGGGATGTCCAGCAGGGAGGTGGCCTCGTCGAGCACCAGGACGGCGGGCGCGGCCAGGAACGCGCGGGCGAACGCGACCAGCTGGCGCTGCCCGGCCGACAGCCGCCCGCCCCGCTTGCCCACGTCAGCGCTGGTAGCCGCCGGGCAGCGCGGAGATGAAGGCGTCCGCGCCGATGGCCCGGGCCGCGGCTTCCACCTCCGCCTGGGTGGCGTCCGGCCGGCCGAGCCGGATGTTGTCGGCCACGGACCCGGAGAACACGAAGTTCTCCTGGGTGACCAGGACGACTTCCCGGCGCAGCACCCGGTCCGGCAGGTCCCGCAGGTCGACGCCGTCCAGCCGGACGCTGCCCTGGTCCGGGTCGTAGAAGCGGGCCAGCAGCCGGGCCACGGTCGTCTTCCCGGCCCCGGTCGCGCCCACCAGGGCCACGGTCTGCCCGGCCGGGATGGTCAGGTCCAGCCCGGGCAGCACCGGCGTGGCCCGGTAGCCGAACCGCACCGCCTCGAACCGGACCTCCCGGCCCCCGGCCCGGGCGTCCGGGCCGCCGCGTGGCGGCTCGCATCCCCAGGCCGCCGCGCGGCGGCAGGGGCACCGGGTGGGCGGGCTCCGGCACCGCGGGCGGCTCGTCCAGCACGCCGGAGATCTTCTCCAGCGAGGCGGCGGCGGACTGGAACGAGTTGTAGAACTGGGACAGGTCCTGCAGCGGGTCGAAGAACCGGCCCAGGTACAGCAGGAACGTGGCCAGCACCCCGACCTTGATGTCGCCGTCGATCACCCGCAGCCCGCCGTAGCACAGCACGACCCCGGTCGCCACGTTGCCGACCAGGGTGATCCCCGGCGCGTACACCGCCAGGACCCGGGACGAGCGAAGGCTGGCCGCCGCGTAGTTCTCGTTGAGACGGCCGAAGATCTCCTCGTTGCGCTGTTCCCGGCGGAACGCCTGCACCGCGCGGATACCGCCGAAGGTCTCCACGAAGTGGACGATGACCTGGGCGATCGTTTCCCGGGTCTGCCGGTAGGCGAGCGCGGACTCGCGCCGGAACCACATCGTCAGCCAGGCCAGCGGGACGAAGCCGGCCAGCACCACCAGCGCCAGCGGCCAGTCCAGCAGCAGCATCCCGGCGCCCACCAGGATCAGCGAGAGCGCCGCGGACACCAGGGCGTCCAGGCCGTCGTCGAACAGGTCGGAGATGGAGTCGATGTCGGACACCTGCCGGGAGATGACCCGCCCGGAGGTGTAGTGCTCGTGGAACGCGACCGGCAGCTCGCTGGAAGTGCAGGAACAGCCGCTGGCGCAGCTCCAGGACCACGGTCTCGCCGAGCTTGCCCATCGAGTAGATGAACCCCCGGCTGGCCACGGCCTGGATGCCCACGGCGGCCGCGAAGCCGGCCACGTACAGCAGCATCGGCGCCAGGTCACCGCCGTGCAGCAGCGGCGGGATACCCCGGTCGATGGCCACGCCGACCAGCCAGGGACCGGCCAGCGCGGCCAGGCTCGCGGTCACGATGAGCAGCGAACGTGACGATCACCCGGGCCCGCTGCGGGCGCAGCAGGCTGAACAGCAGCCGCCGGGCCCGGCGGCGCAGCAGCGCGGCCAGGCCGCCGGTGATCTCGTCGGCGTCTTCCGCGGCGATCCCGCGCCAGGTGCTCGGAGGTGGTCATGAGGCCGCCTGCTCTCCGGCGACCGGCTCGTCCAGGCCGCTCATCAGCTCCCGGTACCGGGGCTGGCTGGCCAGCAGATGGGCGTGCGTGCCGATGGCGGCGATGACCCCGTCGCGGAGCAGGGCCACCTTGTCCGCGAGCATGACCGTGGACGGCCGGTGCGCCACCACCAGCGCGGTGGTCTCGGCCAGCAGCCCGCTCAGCGCCTTGGTCACCTTCGCCTCGGTGTGCACGTCCAGCGCGGACAGCGGGTCGTCCAGGATCAGCAGCGATGGCCGGGCCAGGATGGCCCGGGCCAGCGCCACCCGCTGCCGCTGGCCGCCGGACAGGGCCATGCCCTGCTCGCCGATGCGGGTGTCCAGGCCCCAGGGCAGGTCGTGCACGAACCCGGCCTGCGCCATGGCCAGCGCCGCCTCGATCGCGGCGTCATCCGCGTCGGGCGCGCCGAAGCTGACGTTCTCCCGGACGCTGGCGGAGAACAGCGTCGGGTCCTCGAACGCGCAGCCGACCCGGGACCGCAGCACCGGCAGCGGCAGCCGCCGGACATCGGTGCCGTCCAGCAGCACGGCGCCCGACGTCACGTCGGCGAGCCGGGGGACCAGTTGCAGCAGGGTCGTCTTGCCGCGACCCGGTCGCCCCGGCCAGGACCATGGTCTGGCCCGGCTCGACGGCCAGGCTCACGTCGCGCAGTAAAGGCTGCTCCGCGCCCGGGTAGCTGAACCCGACGTGGTCGAAGACCAGCCGGGCCGGCCGCAGCCGCCGGCCGGACGGCCTCCCCGTGGCCCCGGCCTGGGGCCCGGCCGGGCTGCTGATCGCGGGCGTCGGTGTCCAGGATCTCGAAGATCCGCTGGGCCGCGGTGGCCGCTTCCTGGCCGCCAGCCAGGATGTAGCCCATCGACTCGATGGGCCAGACCAGCGCCAGGGTCAGCGTGATGAACGCGACCAGGCCGCCCAGGGTCAGCTCGTGCCGGCTGGTCGCGATGGCGCCGAGCAGCAGCAGGAGGCCGATCAGCGCGTTCGGGATCAGGTCGAGGCCGGCCCAGAACGTGCTGCGCAGCCGGGCCTTCTGGAGCTCGGTCCCGAACACCTCGAGGGCCTGGCCGCGATGCTGCCCGGCCGCCTCGTCACCCCGGCCGAGCGCCTTGAGCACGCGGATCCCGGTCGCGGCCTCCTCCACGTAGGTGGCCAGGTCGCCCTGCTGGTCCTGGGCGCGCCGGGACAGCACCCGGTAGGTCTGCTGGAACCGGGTGCTGGCCGCCACCACGGGCAGGAAGACGGTGGCGGTGAGCAGGCCGAGCCACCAGTTCAGCCGGATGAGCAGCGCCACCACGGCGATGAACGTGACCACGTTCGTGACCAGGAAGATCGTGCCGAAGCCGGCGAACCGCCGGATCGCCGAGAGGTCCGTGGTCGCCCGGGACAGCAGCTGGCCGGACTGCCACTCGTCGTGGAAGGCGGGCGGCAGCCGCTGCAGGTGCGCGTAGATGTCGGCCCGCATGGACCGCTCCATCCCGGTGACCGCGTTCGCCTGCATCCACCGGCGCAGGAAGTTCAGCAGCGCCTGGCCGATGCCCAGGCCGACCGCGGCCGCGCCGATCGGCAGCAGCAGGCTGCGCTCCCCATGGCTGATCGCCCCGTCGATCATGGATTTCGTCAGCAGCGGAATGGCGATTTCGCTGCCGACGGCCACGATGGCGCAGGCGAGCATGAACACCAGCTGCCACCGGTAGGGGCGCAAATAGACCCGGGTTCGCCAGAGTGACGCGAGGGGGGTCGCCCCACGGTCGGCAGGCGTGTTACGGCCAGGTTCATGGGGGGGCATTACTCGAACGCTAGTTGCGGTCTGCCGCTATGTCACCTGGATTTTCCCTGGCTGCGCGGGTGTGGCCCGGCGGGCCGCGGGCTGCGGCGCGAGGCGGGCCGGGGCCGGGCGCGATCGGAAGAAACGGGAAGATTTCACTATTAGTCCGGACGTAACAGGTGTGTCACCTCATCGCCGCTATGCGGTGGCCGGGTAGCGGCGGCAGGGCAACTCTGGCACGCTGGCTAGCCCGGGGGGGCTCGCGCAGCGGTGCCGTACGCCGGCAGGGAGGGACCGTGGAGCGCACGGATTCTGGGGGCAGGCAACCCGTGCGGGGCTGGTCACCTGGCCCGGCGCTCGCCGCTTTTCATGACGGCGTGACCGTCATATGCGAGATTTCCGCGCAGTTCGGGGACGCTGAGGTGGGCCGCGCCGTCACCCTGCCCGGAGTGGCGGGTCGTCGACCTGGCCGGCCATTTGCGGTGCGTCGCCGACGATTTCCACGAGTACCTCGACGACGCCCCGGCCAGCCTGGCTCGCCCGCCTGATGGCCACGGGGAGTCGCACCCGGACACGCTGGCCCGCAAGCTGGCCCGGCAGAACGCCGCGGAACTCGCCGCGCTGCCCGACGCGTCCGGGCCGGAGCACATCGAGGCGTTCGCCAGCTCGGCCCGGGCGTACGCGCAGCGCCTCCTGCCCATCTGGGATCTGCCGCATCACCAGTACCGGGACGTCCTGGTCACGGTGGGCGGGATGGCCGGCGCCGCCTGCGCGGAGTGGCATCTGCACGCCTGGGACCTGGCCCGGGCGCAGGGCAAGGACTACCGTCCCGCCGACCCGGACATGCTGCTCCGCGGCTGGAAAGCGGGGATGCCGCACCTGCCGCCGGAGGGGGCCGGCCTGCCCTTCCGCCGCTACGAGACCGGCCCGTACGGCACCGGCCCTTACGACGGTCCTACGGACGGCCCTACGAGACTGGCCCGTACCGACTGGGCCCTACGGACTGGCCTCCGGTCAGGTCAGCCGGATCCGGCCCGGTAGCCGCCGCCCAGGCCGGGCGGCCGGCGACGGCCCGGGCCCGACCACGCCGTGGCCGCGGAGGTGGCGACGGCCCGCGGCGGCGGCGGCCCGGCCGGCCGTGCGTGAGGACCCGTGGCACGTCATGCTCCGTGCATCAGGCAGGATTTCGCTGGGCAGGATTTCTCCCGGTCCGGTGCTGTAGTCCTGAGCGGCCCGGCCCGGCTGCCCGCCGGTCCCGGTCCCCGGGAGCCCGGCGGGCGGGCCGCGCCGCGCAGGCTCGTCGAAGGGATGTTGCTGATGGCGTTCGATGTCGTTTCCGTGCGGGCGGCCTATCCGGCCCTGGCCGACGGGTTCGCCTACCTGGACGGTGCCGCGGGAACCCAGGTCCCGGTCAGCGTCATCGACGCCATCGGCGCCGCCTACCGGGCCGGCCTGGGCAACGCGGGCGGCGAGTTCCCGGCCAGCCACCGGTCGACCGCGCTGACCGCCGAATGCCGCCAGGCCGTCGCCGACCTGGTCGGCGGGAGCCCGGACGGGGTGATCCTGGGGCCGAACATGACCACCCTCACCTACCGGCTGGCCTACACGCTGGCCAGCCAGTGGGGCCCGGGAGACGAGGTGATCGTCTCCCAGCTCGACCACGACGCGAACGTGCGGCCCTGGATCCACGCCGCGCAGCGGGCCGGCGCCACCGTCCGCTGGGCAGAAGTCGACATATCGACAGGAGAGCTTCCCGCGGCCCAGTACGCCGATCTGCTGTCCGAGCGGACCCGGCTGGTCGCGGTCACCGCGGCCAGCAACGTCCTCGGCACCCGGCCCGAGGTCGCCGCGATCACCGCCCAGGCCCGGGAGGCGGGAGCGCTCAGCTACGTGGACGGGGTGCACGCGACCCCGCACGGCCCGGTTGACGTGGCCGCGCTCGGCGCGGATTTCTACGCGACCAGCGCCTACAAGTGGTCCGGGCCGCATGTCGGGGCGGTGATCGCGGACCCGGACCTGCTGGAGACGCTGCACCCGGACAAGCTGATGCCCGCCCCCGACTCGGTGCCCGAGCGGTTCGAGCAGGGCACGCCGCCCTTCGCCGACCTGGCCGGGGTCACCGCGGCCGTGGACCACCTGGCCCAGCTGGCGGGCAGCGCGGCCGGCCCGCGGCGGCAGCGGCTGCTCACCTCGATGGCCGCGGTGGAAGAGCACGAGCAGAGCCTGTTCCAGGTCCTGCAGGACGGCCTGGCCGGGATGGGCCACGTCACCAGCTACGGGAAAGCGGCCCACCGCGCCCCGACCGCGTACTTCACGGTGGACGGGCGCGCGCCCGGTGACGTCGCGCGGTACCTGGCCGGCCGCGGCGTCAACGTGTGGAGCGGGCACAACTACGCCTGGGAGCTGACCGGCATCCTCGGTATCCGCGACTCGGGCGGCGCGGTCCGGGCGGGCCTGGTGCACTACAACGACCGGTCCGACGTGGACCGCCTCCTGGAGGCCGTGGCCGACCTCGCCGGGTGACCCCGCTTCAGCCTGCGGCGGGCAGCGTCCGCACGCCATCGGCAGGCCGGGTACGTGCCGCCGCAGCAGCCAGGGTGGCCCGCACGGTGGCGGCCACCCGCTCTGGTTCCTGCCTCAGCTGCTTCGGCGAGAAATGCAGGACCATAAATCCGCGCGCGCTCAGCTCCGCATGCCGCCGCATGGTCCGCTCCCAGTCCTCCGGGGAAAGGTGCCATTCGCGGGAGTCCACCTCGGCGGCGACTCCCACCTCGGGCCACCACGCATCCACCACGGCGAGCAGATCGTCGCCGTCATACAGGCGCGCGTTGAACATCGGCATCGGCAGTCCGGCTCGCTGAATGAGCCGCCGGAAGTCGGCTTCGGCGACCGACCGGACCCCGTCGGAGACCTCCTCCAGCGCGCGGCGCAGCACGGCCGAGCCGCGCGTCGGGCCTGCCGCCAGCTCGGCGGCCAGCAAGGCGATCGTGCAGCGGCGCCTTTGCACCGCGCTCGCCACCAGCGCGCTGACCTCGCGAGGGCTGGTCATCATGCGGGCCGCATCGCCCAGGGCCCGGTTGACTGTCGCGAACCGGATATCGCCGTCGCTGCAGGCACGCTCGGGTAACCGGCTGGTCCGCTGCATCCGGACGAACTCGCAACTGCGGCGCTGCACCGTCACCGGAGTCAGGACGTCCACCACACTGGAGCGAGAGCTGGTGAGCGCGTGCCGCCGTAACGCGGATTGGCCGGAGAGCATGCTGTCCGGGCCTGCGTAGAGCAGCGCCGCCATGTCCCGCTGGTCGAGGGTGGGCGTTCCGGTCAGGGTCAGGTAAACACCAGGCAGGATGACTTGCCACGGCCCCTCCGGCCCGAGCCGGTGCTGCAGGGCTGATCTCGTCACTCCCGCATCGAGCGCTTGACGGCGGGTCACCAGATGGTGCTGCCGCACCGCAATCGCGCCCAGTTCGCCGCGCTCCAACCCCGTTGATCGGCTCACGCCCCCACATTCCCACCCCCCTCCGACAATCCCCCCGAACCCCTAGCCCGACCGTGTGGATGTGGCAGAGGGCTCGCTCTGACGGGCCCGTTGCCGCAACGACACCGGGGGGAAGGGCCCGGAGGCGCGGGGTCCCGGGGGCGGGGTCCCGGGGCGGGGGTGGTGGTCGGCGAAGGTGTAGCGGTACAGGCGGGTGGAGCGGGACTGGAAGCCGACCCGCTCGTAGAGGCGGCCCGCCGCCTCGCGGGAGGGCCGCGAGGTGAGGTCCACGGTCCTGGCCCCGGCCTTCTCGGCGATGCGCAGCGCCTCGATCGTCAGGACCTGGCCGATGCCCTGGCCCCGCGCGGCCTCGTCCACGATCACGTCCTCGATCCAGGCCCGCAGCCCGGTGGGGATCGGGAACATCACCAGGGACAGGGTGCCGGAGATCTTCCCGTCCGAGCGGGCGATGAGCAGCGTGGTGGCGGCCGAGCTGACCACCCCCTCCAGCACCGCCCGGTCAGCCGGGGGAGCACTGCTGGACAGCTGGGGCAGCAGGACGCCAAACGCCTCGACCACCTCATCGGTTACTTCACGCAGCACCTCGACGCTCACAGTCACGCGGGCACTTTATCGCGCTGCCCGGCCGGGCCGCGGAAGGCCCGGGCGTCCGCACCGGAGACGTCCCCGGGTCAGGCGATCGTCCCAGGCACCTGATTACGCCCGGGGTGGGCGCCCGCGCCCTCAGGCCACGCCGAGGGCGTGCAGCCCGGCGGCGGTGCCGGCCGCCGCCACGATGACCACCAGGAACGGCGCGCGGAGCAGGAGCGCGGCGGCCGCCGCGCCCAGGCCGGCCAGCCGGGCCGGGTCGATGGCCAGGGACTGGCCGCGGCCCACGGCCTGCACCGCGATCAGGGCGGCGAGCAGCGCCACCGGGACCAGGGTGGCGAACCGCTGCGCCCGGGGATGAGCCAGCCAGCGCGGCGGCACGGTCAGCCCGGCCAGCTTGAGCGCGTAGCAGCACACCGCGGTGACCAGGACGGCGATCCAGGTCGCGCTCACCGGCACGGCCTGTCGCCGGCGGCGCTCGGCGTCCCGTCCGGCCCGGCCGACCGCGGCGGCCGCACCCGGACCGCCGGCAGCGCCCGCAGCGCCCGCGGCCCCGGGCCCGAGGGGGCCCCCGCACCGCTGAGGGCCCGGCCGCCACGCCGGACGGCGGGCACCGCCGCCGCGCCGCCGGCGGGCAGCAGCGCCGCGCCGAGCGCCGCCACCGCGGCCAGGACGACCGGGAGCCCGGGCGGGAAGAACGGCGTGGCCGCGAGGGCGATGGCGGCCCCGGCCAGCGCGACCGCCCGCTCGGTCCGGCCGTCGCGCAGCCGCGGCCACAGCAACGCCAGGAACGCCGCGGGCCCCACCACGTCCAGGCCGAAGGAGTCGGAGGAGCCCAGCCGGCCCGCGCCGAGCGCGCCGGCCAGTGTCGCCGCGTTCCAGGTCAGGTACAGGCTGCCGAAGGTGGCCAGGAACCCGGCCCGGGCCGCGGCGCGCCCCGGCCGGCCCAGGGCCTGCTGGCCCAGCGCCACCGCCGTCGACTCATCGGTGATGCCCTGCGCGGCCAGCAGCCGGAACGGGCCGCGAAAGCCCAGCAAGCTGGCCAGGCGCAGGCCGTACAGGCCGTTGCGGCTGCCGAGCAGGACCGCGCTGGCGGTCCCCGCGATCAGGTTGCCGCCGCCGGCGACCGCGGCGGCCAGCGCGAACTGCGACGCGCCGGTGTAGGCGACCAGGCTGAGCACGCAGGCCTGCGCCGCGCTCAGCCCGGAGGCCACGGCGGCGGCCCCGAAAGCGAGGCCGGAGGTGCCCACCGCCAGCCCGAGAGCGATGCCATCCCGGGCGGCCCGCTTCACCGGCTCCGCTGAAGTCTCTGCCATACCGGGAGGCTATGGCGCACCCCGGTGCGCTGACTTGAACGTTATTGCGGCGGCGTCAGGCTAGACGCCCCGGCGGCCGCAGGCCCCGGACGTCCGCGGCCCGCCGCGCGCCGCCCGCGCGGGCCCGCTGATAGGCCCCGGGCGGCACCCCCACGATGCGCTTGAAGTGCCGGGTCAGGTGCGCCTGGTCGGCGAAGCCCTGCCTCGGCCGCGGCCTGCGCGGGCGGCACCCCGCGGTCCAGCAGCGTCCGGGCCTGCCGCACCCGGAGCTGGTTGAGGTACACGTGCGGCGGCAGCCCGGTCTCCGCCCGGAAGGCGCGGATCAGGGCGTAGGGCCCGACTCCGGCCGCCAGCGCCAGCTCGTCGAGCGTGGGCGGCTCCAGCACCCGCTCATGCAGCAACGACAGCGCGGTACGTACCGCGGGCCGGGCTTCCCGCGGCCGGGACCGGCGGCCGGCCCGGGCGTGCTCGCGCAGCAGGCCGGCCAGGGCGGCGTGCAGCAGGCTGGCGGAGGCCAGCGGGTCGCCGTGCTCCGCGGCCAGGTGGGCGGCCCGGACCAGCCGGGCGCTGCGCGGGTCGTCCACGACCGTGTCCGGGAAGAACGGGCTGCCCGTCGACCCGGTCAGCTCCGCGCTGACCTCCGGACCACGCTGACCGCCGGGTAGAGCACCCGGTAGGACCAGCCTCCGGGGACGCCGGCCTGCCCGGTGTGCACCATCTCCGGGTTGAGCAGCGCGACCGCCCCGCGGCCGGCCCGCAGCAGGCTGCCGCCGTAGCGGAACTCCTCCACCCCGTCCTCGATCAGCGCGAGGGTGTAGCTCTCATGCGTGTGCCGGGCGTAGCGGTGCGTCACGTACGTGGCCCGCAGCAGGTCGACGCCGGGCACGGCCGCGTGCCGCCAGTAACGCGCCATCTCCCCGGCGGGCGTGTCATGGCCGCCGTGGTCACGCTGGGGCGGCCCGCCCGGCGGTTCGTGACGGGAGGGCTCCACGGCACCAGTACAGCACCTCACCCGCAGCAGGCCCGTTGCCTGCACGGGCCCGCGCCCGCGCGGGCAAACGTGTAGAACAGGGCCATGGCAAGCAGGGCGCTGGTGCTCGGCGGCGGCGGGGTGACCGGGGTCGCCTGGGAGATCGGGGTACTCGCCGGGCTGGCCGCCCGCGGGGTGCAGCTGAGCGCGGCCGACCTGCTGGTCGGCACGTCCGCCGGGTCCGTGGTCGGCGCGCAGCTGGCCTGGGGGGCCGACCCGGCCGAGCTCTACGAAGAGCAGCTCAGCGCCGGCGCCCGGCGCTGGCAGCCGGGGGCCGGGCCGGGGCGTGGACAAGATGAAACTGCGGGACATGGCCATCTTCGGCTGGGCCATGCTGCGCTACCCGGACCCGGCCCGGGCCGGGGCGAGGATCGGCCGGATGGCCCTGGCCGCGCGGACCGGGCCGGAGGCCCGGCGGCGCGAGGTGATCGCGGCCCGGGTGCCGGCCGACGAGTGGCCCGCCCGGCGGCTGCTGATCACCGCGGTCGACGCCGTGACCGGCGAGTTCACCGTGTTCTCCGAAGCCAGCGGGGTGAGCCTGGTGGATGCGGTCGGGGCCAGCTGCGCGGTCCCGGGAGTCTGGCCGCCGGTGAGCATGGCCGGGCGGCGGTGGATCGACGGGGGTATCCGGTCGCCCGCGAACGCCGACCTCGCGGCCGAATGTGAGCGCGTCGTGGTGCTGGCCCCGATTCCCCGGGGCATGCGGGCCGCCTCCGCCGTGGCCACCCAGGCCGCCGGGCTGGCCCGGGCCGGCCGGGCCGTCGCGGTGGTGTCACCGGACCAGGCCGCGGCGGCCGCCATCGGCCGCAACGTGCTCGACCCGGCCCGGCGGGTCCCGGCGGCGCGTGCGGGGCACGCGCAGGCCGGGTCCGCGCTGGACCGGGTCGGTACCGTCTGGAACGGTTAAATCGGCTGTTCCGTGCTGCTGGCCCCGTGGCCTTAAGGAGGCCTGGTGGTCAGCAGGCGTAGTCGAGCAGCGGCTGGGCCCGGCTGGGGTGACGCAGCTTGGACAGCGACTGCTTCTCCAGCTGCCGGATCCGCTCCCGGGTCAGGCCGAGCGCCCGGCCGATCTCATCCAGCGTGTGCGGGTTGCCGTCGTACAGGCCGAACCGCATGGCCATGATGGTGGCCTCGCGCTGGGTCAGCCCGTCCAGGGCGTGCCGCAGCTGGTCGGCCATCAGCTGGCGGTCCACCAGCTCGGAGGCCTCCGGGGCGTCGGTGTCCTCGATGAGGTCACCGATGCTGGTCTCGCCGTCCTCGCCGATGGTGGAGTCCAGGCTGATCGGCTGGCGGCTGGTGCGCAGCAGCTCCTCGATCTGGTCCGGGGTCCGGTCCAGCTCGACGGCGAGCTCCTCGGGCGTGGGCTCGCGGCCGAGCCGCTGGTGCATGTCCCGCTCGACCCGGCTGAGCTTGCTCAGCATCTCGAGCACGTGCACCGGCAGCCGGATGGTGCGGGCCGAGTCAGCGAAACCGCGCTGGATGGCCTGCCGGATCCACCACATCGCGTAGGTGGAGAACTTGTAGCCCTTGGTGTAGTCGAACTTCTCGACCGCCCGGATCAGGCCCAGGTTGCCTTCCTGGACCACGTCGAGCAGGGACAGCCCGCGGTCGCTGTACTTCTTGGCCACCGACACCACGAGCCGCAGGTTCGCCTCCAGCATGTGCGCCTTGGCGCGCCTGCCGTCGGCGGCGACCTCCTCCAGGTCCCGCCGGTAGCGCCTCGGCCAGGCCCGGCTCGGTGGCCAGCTTGTGCTCGGCGAACAGGCCTGCCTCGATCCGCTTGGCCAGGTTGACCTCCTGCTCCGCAGTGAGCAGGCTGGTCCGCCCGATGGACTTCAGGTATGTGTGCACCGAGTCGCCCATGACGGACGTCTGGTCGTCCAGGTCCACCTCGGCCAGCGCAGGCTGGACCGGCTCCGGGGTCACCTTGGCCCGCTGACCCGCGGGACTGTCCTCGGCCAGCGCGACCGCCTCGGCCTCGGCCTCGGCGTCCAGGCTGTCCAGCGCGGGCTCCTCGGTGACCTTCCGCGGTGCGGTCAGTTGTGCAGTAGTCATGTCCTCCGTGCCCGTCCGTGCTCGCTTGGGGGCAGTACCCGTGCCCTCGGGGGCAGTACCCGCACCCGGCTCATCACCCAGCCGCACCCCGGCTTCCGCCAGTTCGCGGATGATGGACCGGCCCTCTGCGGGGGAAACGCCCGCCTCACCGAACGCCGCGCGCAACTCGGTCAGGGACAGGTACCCCTGTCCGCGGCCAAGCTGGATCAGCTCGTCCACACGCGTGGTGGCTGCCTCGTCGGCAACCTCGGGCTCCCGCCTGGCGGTGGCATTCCTTGGCATCGAGGCACCTCCTCCCTTCGTGGGCGCGCAGTGCGCACATACGTCAGCACGTATCGCAATATCGGTGTGCTCCAGCGGTCCGCAGCACTTGCTACTGTGAAGCGCGGGCACTATGTATTAACGCTGTACGGAGCCGATTGTTCCCGTGCAGTACCAGTGTGCTGTCTCACCGCGCCCGCACGCGGATCAGCTGCCGCGCCCCATTCTCCGGCACCATGACGTGCGCGCATGTCCCCCACGGAATGAGAACGCCGCCGGCGCGCCGCTTTAGTCCTGCCGGCCCTCAGTCCTGCCGGGCCCCTAATCCTGGCGCGCCAGCAACCTCAGCGCCTGCAGGTCGGGCTTGCCCGACGCCAGCAACGGGACGGCCGGCACCAGCACGACCGCCCGCGGCGCCGCGTAGTCCGGCAGCCGCCCGCGCGCGAACCCGCGCAGCACGTCCAGGACCGGGGGATCCGCCGGGTCCGCGGGCACCACAATCGCGGTGACCACCTCCCCCCACTCCGGATCGGGCCGGCCGACCACCACGGCCTCCCGCACGCCGGGGCAGGCTTCCAGCACCGCGGCCACCTCGTCGGCGGCGACCTTCTCGCCGCCGGTGTTGATCATGCCGTCGGCGCGGCCCCGGACCGTCAGCCGCCCCGACGCGTCCACCTCGCCCACGTCGGACGTGACGAACCAGCCGCCGTCCAGGGCGGCCGGCCGTAAGGTCGGGCCGCCCCCGGTACCCGGAGAACAGCACCGGGCCGGCCAGCTCGATCCGGCCGCCGGGACCGATCCGGACCGACACCCCCTCCAGCGGTGCCCCGTCGTAGACGCAGCCCCCGCACGTCTCGGACATCCCGTAGGTGGTGATGACCCGGGCCCCCGCCGCGGCCGCCTCGGCGCGCAGCCCGGCCGGCGCCGCGGCCCCGCCGAGCAGGATCGCGCGGAACCCGGCCAGCACCTCCCGGCCACCGGGCTCGTCGAGCAGGCGGCGCACCTGGGTCGGCACCAGCGATACATACTCGGGCGCCCAGCGTGGCGGCGGAGGACGCGTCCAGCTTCTCCAGGACCACCGGCGGGACGCCGGACAGCAGCGAGCGCAGGAACACCTGCAGCCCGGAGATGTGACTCGGCGGCAGGCAGGACAGCCAGGCCTCGCCGGGCCGGGCGCCGATCCGGGCCAGGCTGGCCCGCGCCGAATGGGTGAGCGCCGCCGCGCTCAGCTCGGCGCCTTTCGGCTCGCCGGTGGACCCGGAGGTGGCGATCACGACCGCGGTCCCCGGGGCCAGCGCGGGGGAGTGACCCCGGTCAAGCCGTTGCGTGCCGTCCAGGGTTTCCAGGGTGGCGGGGCGGAGCGCCTGGAGCAGGGCCGCAACCCGCTCGGCGGGCAGCCTGGGATCGACGGGCAGGATGGCCGGCCCGGTTCCGTCCAGGGCGGCGCTGAGCGCCTCCATCAGCCGGTCTGCCCCCTCGGCCGCGGGGAGCAGCACTGCGTGCAGAGGGCGGGAGGTCATCGACGTAAGGTTATCCGGGCAGATCAGGGATGAAGCGGGAGGGTCTTTCACGTGGCCGACTGGCAGCGTTCGGGCCCGGACCTGCGCGACCGGGCCGCGGCGGCGCTGCCGGGGCTGCGCGCGTTCGCCGATCCCGATGCGCACCCGCTTCCGCGGCATCACGGTCCGGGAAGGGGCGCTGATCGAGGGCCCCGCCGGGTGGGCGGAGTTCTCCCCGTTCGCGGAGTACGGGCCGCGCGAAAGCGCCCGCTGGCTGGCCTGCGCCCTGGAAGCCGCCTGGGACGGCTGGCCCGCGCCGGTGCGTGACCAGGTGCCGGTCAACGTGACCGTGCCCGCGGTCGGCCCGGAGCAGGCCCACCGCATCGTGGCCAGCTCCGGCTGCCGGACCGCGAAGGTGAAGGTCGCCGAGCGCGGCCAGCCGGAGGCCGCGGACCTGGCCCGGGTGGAGGCGGTCCGCGACGCGCTGGGCCCCGGCGGCCGGATCCGGGTGGACGCCAACGGCGGGTGGGACGTGGACACCGCCGCCCGGATGCTGGGCGCGCTGGGCCGGTTCGGGCTCGAGTACGCCGAGCAGCCCTGCGCCACCCTGGACGAGCTGGCCGCGCTGCGCCGCCGGGTGGACGTCCCGGTCGCGGCGGACGAGTCGATCCGGAAGGCCGAGGACCCGCTGGCCGTGCGCGCCGCGGGCGCGGCCGACATCGTGATGCTGAAGGCCCAGCCGCTGGGCGGGGTGGCGGCCGCGCTGCGGGTCGCCGAGGCGTGCGGGCTGCCCGTCGTGGTGTCCAGCGCGGTGGAGTCCTCGGTGGGCCTGGCCGCCGGGGTGGCCCTCGCCGCGGCGCTGCCGGACCTCCCGTACGCGTGCGGCCTGGCCACGATGAGCCTGCTGACCGGCGACGTCACCGCCGATCCGCTGGCTGAGCAGGCCGGTTACCTGCCGGTTCGCCGGCCGCCGGCTGATCCGCAACGGCTGGCGCAGTGGCAGTGCGATCCCGCGCCGTGGCGGGCGCGGGTCGCGGCGGCGGCGGACTTCCTCGGCGAGGCCGTCCCGGCCGGGCCGGCCTGACGTGGCCAGCGCCGCAGCCGGTGAATCCCTCGACCGCCTTCGCCGTCACGCTGGTCGACGAGCTGGTGCGCTGCGGCCTGCGGGACGCGGTCCTGGCCCCCGGGTCACGCAGCGCGCCGCTGGCCATCGCCCTGTGGGAAAAGGCTGGCGCAAGACGGAGCGCTCCGGCTCCATGTGCGCATCGACGAGCGGTCCGCCGCGTTCCTGGCCCTGGGCCTGGCCAAGGCCAGCGGGCGGCCGGTCGCGGTGCTCTGCACCTCGGGGACGGCGGCGGCGAACTTCCATCCGGCGGTGATCGAGGCGGACGAGTCCGGGGTCCCGCTGCTGGTGCTGACCGCCGACCGGCCGCCCGAGCTCCGCGGTACCGGCGCCAACCAGGCCATCGACCAGCTCAAGCTCTACGGGGGAGCGGTCCGCTGGTTCGCCGAGGCCGGGGTCCCGGAGGCCCGCCCGGGGATGAACGCGTACTGGCGCTCGCTGGCCTGCCGGGCGTGGGCGGCGGCGGCCGGGACGGACGGCGGTTTTCCCGGGCCGGTGCACCTGAACCTGCCGTTGCGCGACCCGCTGGTGCCCGGCCTGCCGGACCCGGCCGGGAACGGCCGCTGGCCGGAGCCGCTGGACGGGCGGCCGGACGGGGCCCCGTGGACCCGGTGGGCCGCCGCATCCGCGCGCATCGGCGGCCAGCCGGGGCCGTCCGGCCAGGACCGGCCGGGGACGCTGGACCTGCCGTGGACCGAGCGCGGGGTCATCGTGGCGGGAGATGGCGCCGCCGACCCGGCCGGGCTGCTCCGGCTGGCGGCCGCGGCGGGCTGGCCGGTGCTGGCCGAGCCGTCGTCCGGGGTGCGGCAGGGCCGCCACGCGCTCGCCGCCTACTCCTACCTGCTCGAGCACCCGGGTTTCCTCGCCGCGAACCGTCCTGACCTGGTCATCTGCGCGGGCCGCCCGGGGCTGTCCCGGGGCCAGACGGCGTTCCTGCGCCAGACCGCGGCGGCCGGCGCCCGGCAGGTCGTCCTGGCCCAGGGACCGGCCCGCTGGGCGGACCCGGCGCGCACCGCCACCGACGTGGCCGCGGCCGTGCGGCTGACCGGGACCCCGCGGCGCCGGCCCGCGGCGGCCCGGGGGCGGGCCGCCGGGGTGGCTGGGCCGCTGGCAGGAGGCGGACGCGGCCGCCCGCGGCGCGGTCGACGCGGTGCTGGACGCGGGCGGTGAGCTGACCGAGCCCCGGCTGGCCCGCGACCTCGGCGCCGCCCTGCCGGACGGGGCGCTGCTGTGGGCCGCGTCCAGCCTGCCCATCCGCGACCTGGACCGGCACCTGGCCGTCCGGGACGGCCTGCGGGTGCTGGCCAGCCGGGGGGCGAGCGGCATCGACGGGCTGATCTCGTCGGCGACCGGGGCGGCGCTCGCGCACCAGGCGGCCGGCGGCGGCCCGGCCGCCGCCCTCCTGGGCGACCTGGCGTTCCTGCACGACGCGCCCGGGCTGTTCGCGGGCCCGGAGGAAGCACGCCCGGACCTCGTCCTGGTGGTCGCCAACAACGACGGCGGCGGCATCTTCTCCACCCTGGAGCAGGCCGCCATGCCGGCCCCGTTCGAGCGGGTCTTCGGCACGCCGCACCGGGCGCAGCTGGCGGGCCTGGCCGCGGCGGCCGGGATCGGGCACGTCGTGGTCACCCGGGCGGCCGACCTGCCGGCCGCGCTCAAGGGCGACGGGATCCGCATCGTCGAGGTGCCCGCGGACCGGGCGGCCGGGACGGCGCTGCGGCGGCGGCTGGCCGGGGCCGCGGCGCTGGCGGTCACGGCCCTGCTCTAGCCGCGCCGGCCGCCTGGCCGCGTGGCCCGAGCCGGGCGGCCGCATCAAGGAAAATTTCCGGGGAACGACCCCGTTCGCGATGATCTTTTTCGTCGCGGTTGCCGCAGATCTCCGGTTGTGCGCGCATGACGGGGGAGACCGGGCCGATGGAGAAGGGCGTTAACTCTATACCCGGCCGTCCGGATATGCGGCATCGGGAGGGGTCCGGTAGCGGTCTGATAAGGGTCAGATTACCGTCGGGTCACGATTCGGAGCCCCAGCATCCTGCCTGTTCAAAGTCCGGGAACACCGGTCCTAGCATGATCCGGTCGGGCGCCGCTCTTGGCGTGCCGCCACACCGTGGGGCGGATCGCCCCACGGGTCCTATGCTCCGCGGACGAACTTCGCGGCGGAACACTCGTTAGGAGGAATGTGTCGATGCGCATACGCACGCGGGGCTATGCGGCAGCCGTAGGCCTTGCCGTCCTCGCGCTCGTGGCCACCGCCTGTGGCGGCAGCAGCGGCTCTCCGTCCACTGGGTCGTCATCGGGCTCGGGTTCCCAGGCCTTTGGTCTTCAGGGGGTGAACCCCGGCACCGGGACGCCGAAAAAGGGCGGCACGCTGAACATGCTCGGCCAGGGCGACGTTGACTTCATGGATTACAACGTCTCCTACTACACGATCGGCGCGCTGGGCCAGCGGCCCTGGCTGCGGCTCCTGTACGCCTACCCGGCCACCCCGGGCAAGACGACCACGGTCGAGCCGGACCTGGCCACCGCCCTGCCGACGGTCTCCAATGGCGGGAAGACCTACACGGTCACGATCCGCTCCGGCGCGGACTGGGACACCAGCCCGGCCGCGGCAGGTGACGGCGGCTGACGCCCTGCTGGGCCTGAAGCGGTCCTGTAACCCGACCCAGCCGTTCGGCGGCCTGCCGGACTTCGAGGCGCTGATCGTCGGGTACCAGACCTTCTGCAACGGGTTCGCCAAGGTCTCGTCCAGCTCGGTGTCGGCCATCAAGAACTACATCGACACCCACCAGATCTCGGGTGTGAAGGCCTCGGGGCTGACGATCACCTACAACCTGGTGCACCCGGCGAGCTACTTCCCGGACATGCTGCAGCTGGACTCGTTCGCGCCCGGCGCCCGGTGGAGAGCCTGAACTACCTGGTGGGCAGCAGCGCCGACGCGCAGCACATCATCGCGGACGGGCCCGTACAAGATCCAGAGCTACACGCCCGCCCGGAGCATCGTCTACGTCCGCAACCCGGCGTGGAAGGCGAGCACGGACCCGATCCGCAAGGCCTACGTCAACGAGATCAAGGTCTCCGAGACCGGCAACGAGCCCGCGATCCAGCAGCAGCTGCAGACCAACACGGCCGCGGCTTCGATGGAGTTCGACGCGTTCCCGCCGGTCGGCGCCGACCCGGGCCTGGAAGCGCAGATGAAGCAGGGGCTGAACCACAACTTCAACCTCGGCTCCACCTACTCCACCAACCCGTACATCGTGTTCAACACGGTGTCGCCGAACAACAACGGCGCGCTGAGCAAGGTCGCGGTCCGGCAGGCGATCAGCTACGGCATCGACCGGGCCCACCTGCTCACCGACAACGGTGGCCCGACCCAGGGCGTGGCCCTCACGCACGTGCTGCCGGCCGGGATCAACGGGGCGCAGGATGTGCCGTCCGGGTACAACCCGTATCCGTACAACCCGACCAAGGCCAAGCAGATGCTGGCCGCGGCCGGGTACAAGAACGGGCTGAACGTGACCCTGCTCTACCGGCCGGCCAGCACGGTCGAGAGCAAGATGGCGCAGACCCTGCAGAGCGACCTGACCAAGATCGGCGTGAAGGTCAAGCTGCTGTCGGCCACCCCCTCGGACTTCTACGTGAAGTACATGGAGGTGCCGAGCGTGGCCAAGCGCGGCGTCTGGGACCTGTCCCTCGCCGGGTGGGGCCCGGACTGGTACGGGGATGCGGCGGTCTCGTTCTTCAACCCGCTGTTCTCCGGCCCGGCGTCCTACCCGCCCCAGGGCAGCAACTTCGGGTTCTACAACAACCAGTCGGTGACCGCCCTGATCGCCAAGGGTGCCAGTGCGGCGTCGGCCAGTGCGGCCGCGACCATCTGGGCCCAGGCGGACCAGGCGGTCATGAAGGACGCGCCGTTCTACCCGATCGTCAACCCGAACCAGCCGCTCTACCACGCCAGTTATGTGCACAATGCGGTGTACATCCCGGCGATCCAGCAGTTCGACCCGACGAATGTGTGGCTCAGCACGCCGTAATGATCCCTGACGCGTACGATCTGTGACGGTTCGTAGCATTCGTCACGGTTCGTAAGCTGATCGAGTCAACCGGCCGCCCCGCGGTACCTACCGCGGGGCGGCCGGCCGGGATTACAGTCATTGCAGGGGTCTGGGCTGCGCAAACATGCTGAGCCTCGACCCTGTGAGGTGGGGAAGGGTAGGTAGCGCGTGGCCCTGCTCGAGGTTGAAGACCTGCACGTGTCCTTCAAGACATCCGACGGCATCGTGCAGGCCGTGCGCGGGGTCTCCTTCCAGGTCGATGCCGGGCAGACCCTCGGCATCGTCGGGGAGTCAGGCTCCGGCAAGAGCGTTTCGACACAGACGATCATGGGCCTCACCCGCGGGGCCCGGATCACCGGCCGGGCGATGTTCGAGGGCCGGGATCTGCTCACTCTCCCGCTGCCGGAGCTGCGGAAGATCCGCGGCGCCGAGATCGGCATGATCTTCCAGGACCCGCTGTCCAGCCTGCATCCCTACTACAAGGTGGGCTGGCAGATCGTGGAGATGATCCGCCAGCACGACCACGACATGTCCAAGCAGCAGGCCCGGGCCCGGGCCGTGGAACTGCTCAGGCTGGTCGGCATCCCGCAGGCGGACCGCCGGGTGGACGACTACCCGCACCAGTTCTCCGGCGGCATGCGCCAGCGCGCGATGATCGCCATGGCCATGGCGCTCAACCCCAAGCTGCTGATCGCCGACGAGCCGACGACCGCGCTGGACGTCACCGTCCAGGCCCAGGTGCTCGCGGTCATCAAGACCCTGCAGGAAGAGTTCGGCACCGCGGTGATCCTCATCACCCACGACCTGGGCGTCGTCGCTGACGTGGCGGACAACGTGCAGGTCATGTACGCCGGGGCGGTCATGGAAAAGGCCGACCTGCGCACCACCTTCTTCGCCAACCACCACCCCTACACCGAGGGGCTGCTGCTGTCGCTGCCGGCCTACGGCGGTGAGCGCGAGCGGCTCCGGCCCATCCACGGCCAGCCGCCCAGCCTGATCAACCTCCCGCCCGGCTGCCCGTTCAGCCCCCGCTGCGCCTACGTGATGGACCGGTGCCGCACCGAGACGCCGCCGCTGGCCGCGGTGGGGAACGATGCGTCCCACCTGTCGGCGTGCTGGCTTCCGCACGACGTGGCGGCGCGCGCCGAGTTGCGGCGCAAAGTCGTGGGCGAGCCACTCCCGGCACAGGCAGAAGCGTAAGGGGACGGTGTGATGAACGCGGATACCACGGCCAGGGCGCCGGAGCCCGCGGCGGGCGATGATGTCCTGCTCCGGGTGGAGAACCTGGTCAAGTACTTTCCCGTGCAGTCCTCGGCGCTCTTCCGGCGCGACCGGGAGTTCGTGCACGCGGTGGACGGGGTCAACCTGGAGGTGCGCCGGGGCCAGACGCTGGGCCTGGTCGGCGAGACCGGGTGCGGCAAGTCGACGCTGGCCCGCTGCGTGACGCGGCTGTACGACATCACCTCCGGCCGGGTCACCTTCGACGGCCAGGACATCACCAAGCTCAAGCCACGGCAGATGCGGCCGTTCCGGCGCGAGATGCAGATGATCTTCCAGGACCCGTACGGGTCGCTGAACCCCCGGCGGCGGGTCGGGTCGATCATCGGGGACCCGTTCGCGATCCACAAGACGGCCACCGGCGCCGAGCGCAAGCGCAAGGTGCAGGAGGTCATGGAGCTGGTCGGGCTGAACCCCGAGCACTTCAACCGCTTCCCGGCCGAGTTCTCCGGCGGCCAGCGGCAGCGCATCGGGGTGGCCCGGGCCCTGGCCTTCCGGCCCAAGCTGATCGTGGCCGACGAGCCGGTGTCCGCGCTGGACGTGTCCATCCAGGCGCAGATCATCAACCTGCTGGCCGACCTGCAGAGCGAGCTGGGCCTGACCTACATCTTCATCGCCCACGACCTGTCCGTGGTGCGGCACGTGAGCAACAGCGTGGCGGTCATGTACCTGGGCAAGGTGACCGAGCTCGCGCCGGTCGACGACCTCTGGGCGCACCCGCGGCACCCCTACACCGACGCCCTGCTGTCCGCCGTGCCGGTCCCGGACCCGGACAAGGCGGGAGCGCGGGAGCGCATCATCCTGGCCGGTGACGTGCCCTCGCCGATCAGCCCGCCCTCGGGCTGCCGGTTCCACCCGCGGTGCCCGAAGGCGGCCCCGGCTGTGCGTGGAGAAAGACCCCGTGCTCGAGCCGCGGCTCGGCGATGCGGCCGACCACCTGGCCGCCTGCCACTTCCCCGTGGAAGACGGGGAGGACATCTCCAAGGCCCGGCCCACCATCTCCGCGGAGGACCGCGTCATCGAGTCCGGGCTGCTCGGCAGCGCCTGAGCCTGCACTAAGGGAAGTGACATCATGGCTTTGAACATTCCGGAAGCTTCCGAGCAGGCCCTCGCGGGCTCGGCGCCCGGGCCGGGCACTGAGGTCCCGCCGGCCGCGAAGAAGATCGAAGGGCGCAGCCCGTGGCGGCTGGCCACGCAGCGGCTGCTGCACGACAAGGCGTCGATGATCTCGCTCGCCGTGATCGGCCTCATCGTGCTGGTGGCGATCTTCGCGCCGGTGATCGCCGCGATCATCGGGCACGGTCCTAACCAGCAGTTCCCGGCACCGATCGGCGTGGACGCCAGCGGCCAGCCGCTGGGGCCATCCAGCCGCTTCCTGCTCGGCACCGACACCCTCGGCCGGGACATCCTGGTCCGGATCGCCTACGGCGCCCGGATCTCGCTCATCGTCGGCGTGCTGGCCTCGGTGATCTCGGTCGCGATCGGCGCCGTGGTCGGGCTGGCGGCCGGGTACTTCGGCGGCCTGACCGACTCGGTGCTGGCCCGGCTCATGGACTGGCTGCTCGCCATCCCGTTCCTGCTGCTGGCCATCTCCCTGGTCACGGTGATCGGCCCGGGCCTGACGGTGCTGCTCATCGTCATCGGGTTCCTCGGCTGGGCGTCCGTCGGCCGGATCATCCGCGGCCAGGTGCTGTCGATCCGGGAGAAGGAGTACGTCGAGGCCGCCCGGTCCCTGGGCGCCGGTCCCTGGCGGATCATGTTCATCGACATCCTGCCCAACGTGATCGCCCCGATCATCGTCTACACCAGCCTGCTGATCCCGGTGTCGATCGTGGCCGAGGCGTCGCTGTCCTACCTGGGCGTCGGCATCCCCCCGCCCACCCCGGACTGGGGCTCGATGATCGCCGACTCCCAGAACGTCTTCGAATACGGGGCCTGGTGGTACCTGGTCTTCCCCAGCCTGGCGCTGCTGATCACCACACTCGCGTTCAACATCTTCGGTGATGGCGTGCGGGACGCATTCGACCCGCGCGGCGGCCAGCTGTACGTCTAGGGAGCCACAGTGATCCGCTTTCTGATCCGCCGCATCCTCCAGGGGATCCTGGTCCTCTGGCTCATCACCGTCGGCGTCTTCGCCATCTTCTTCATCGGCCCGGGCGCGAAGTCGGTACCCCGGGCCCTGGCGGGCAAGGACGCCACCCCGCAGGTCGTGGCCGAGGTGACCAAGCGGCTGCAGCTCAACAAGCCCATCTGGGAGCAGTACTGGCACTTCGTGTGGCTGCTGCTGCACGGCAACCTGGGCTACTCCTTCTACCACGGCCAGTCGGTGAACTCGGTGCTGAAGGCCGCGTTCCCGATCACGCTGTCCCTGGTCATCGGGGCGGCCATCATCTGGGTCGTGCTGGGCGTGCTCAGCGGCGTGCTGTCCGCGGTCAGGATCGCGGTCCCTCGCGGACCGCACCTTCACCGGCCTGGCCCTGTTCTTCTACTCGATGCCGACGTTCGTGCTGGGCCTGCTGCTGCTGCTGGTCTTCTACTACGAGCTCACCATCCACGGCATCCACTTCTTCCCGGCCACCTACATCCCGTTCGGCCAGAGCCCCTCCGGGTGGTTCCGCTCGCTGATCCTGCCCTGGTTCACCCTGGCGCTGGTGTCGGCGGCGACCTACACCCGGCTGACCCGGGGGTCGATGCTCGACGTGATGAACGAGGATTACATCCGCACCGCGCGGGCCAAGGGGCTGTCGGAGCGCCGGGTCATCTTCCGGCATTCGCTGCGGGCCGCGCTGACCCCGATCGTCACCCAGTTCGGCCTGGACGTGGGCATCCTGCTCGGCGGCGCGGTCATCACCGAGGTGGTCTTCTCCATGCCGGGCCTCGGGTACACCGCCGTGCAGTCCATCGACCAGCAGGACCTGCCGGTGATCATCGGCGTCGTGATCGTCGCCTCCACCGCGGTGGTGGTGGCGAACATCGTCGTGGACGCCTTCTACGCCGTCCTCGACCCCCGCGTGAGATTGTCATCTGGCCCAATCGCCTACGGGCGGTACGGCCGTGGACCGTGCCTACCGCTGGCGGGGCCGCCGGGCGCGCGTGTGCGCCCGGCTTCGCCGCCCGTCTCCACCCCCCGCCTCTGGCGGGGGGTGCATCCGGGCAGTGCAGCGTGCGCCCACGTGCCGGGCGATTGCCACGCCGCCATCCCCGAGCAGGTACCGCTGCCTCTCCCTGGATCACCGGCCTCCGGCGGGGGGTGCATCCGGGCAGTGGAGGCGCCCGGTGCCGGGCGTTGCGACGTCGCCCCCGCCTGCGGGGAATCACCGGTTTTTGGTGCTGATCGCCGCGGATAACGGCTTCAGACTGCGGGGCGTCAGCCTTCTAGGGCGGACTGCATGGGGCGGAGCTTGGCCTGGGTCTCGGCGAGTTCGGCGGCGGGGTCAGAGTCGGCCACGATCCCGCCGCCGGCGAACAGCCGGGCCCGGGTCCCGTCCAGCTCCGCGCAGCGCAGGGCGATGCCCCATTCCCCGTTGCCCGCGCTGTCCACCCAGCCGACCGGGCCGGCGTAGCGGCCCCGGTCCATGCCTTCGAGCTCGCGGATCAGCTCCATCGCGGTCTCGGCCGGCGTTCCGCAGACCGCCGCGGTGGGGTGCAGCGCGTCGGCGAGGGCGAGCACGGACGGGCTCGTGCCGTCGGCCCGGACCGCCAGCCGCCCGCTGATCGTGGTGGCGAGATGCTGCACGTTGGCCAGGCGCAGCAGCTCCGGGCGCGGGGCCACGGTCAGCTGGTCACACAGCGGGGCCAGGGACTCGCGCACCCCGGCCGCCGCGTAGCTGTGCTCTTCGGTGTCCTTGGCCGAGGCGAGCAGCGCGGTGCCGAGCGCCGCGTCCCGCGCCGGGTCGTCGCCGCGGGGCGCCGTGCCCGCGAGCACGAGCGAGCTGATCTGCAGGCCCTGCCGCCTGATCAGCAGTTCCGGGGTCGCGCCGACCAGCCCGCCGCAGGCGAACGTGTAGCAGTCCGGGTAGCGGCCGGCCAGGCGGTCCAGCAGCAGCCGCTCATCGATGAGGCCGGGACCGAGGCGTACAGGTCGCGGGCCAGCACGACCTTCTGCAGCCGTCCCGCCTTGATCCGGTCCACCGCCGTCGCGACGGCCCGCTCCCATTGCAGCGCGCGTGAGGCTGCCGTCATGCCAGCGGATCAGGCCCGGGCGGGCCGCGGCGCCGTGGCCGCGGCCGGCCCGTCCGACCGCCCGTCCGCCGGCCCGTACTGATCGGGCCCGTACTGACCAGCCGGGCCGGGCCGGCGCGGCGGGCGGCTGGCCGGTGATGGTGGTAAGCCACGCCTGGCCTGCGCGCCGGCCCAGGATCACCTGGGGGAGGATGAGGACGGAGCCCTCAGAGGTGGGATCGAAGGTGAAGCTGCCGAAGGCCACCGGCCCGCAGCCGGGCGCGCCCACGCGGTCCTCGATCAGCGCGCCGTCCAGCAGGGCCCGCAGCCACTTGTCGGCGGCGGTGAAGCGGTCCTGCCCGGCGGGGACCGTGACCCGGGCCACCTCACCCCAGCCCGCGAGTCCCTCGCCCTGGCGGATCCAGGCCAGCGAGCCTGGCCCGGGAAGCTGGCGGATCAGGTCACCGGGATCGGCGACCGGGACGGTGCGGACCACGAGCCCATCCAGCTCCGGGGAGCCTGCGCGACCTGAACCTGATCCCACGGCAGCTAACTGTACGTGCCGGTAAGACCCGCCCCGCCCGCGGCCGGCTGCCGCGGGCGGGGCAGGTCACCCGCGCGCGGCCCTGGTCACCGGGCGCGGGTCAGCTCGCCGGGCGGCGCGGCCGCGACGTCGTCGTCCCGCCGTGCGGCCAGCCGGCTGGGCCACCACATGTGCCGGCCGATGTCCAGGGTCAGCGCGGTCACCAGCACCGACCGCACCACCAGGGTGTCCAGCAGGACCCCGAGCGCCACCGTGAACCCGATCTCCGTGAGGATGACCAGGGGCAGGGTGGCGAGCGTGGCGAACGTGCCCGCCAGCACCAGGCCCGCCGCGGTGATCACGCCGCCGGTGGCGGCCAGCCCGGCCAGCATCCCGCGGTGCGTCCCGGACTTGAGCGACTCCTCCCGGACCCGGGTCATCAGGAAGATGTTGTAGTCGATGCCCAGGGCGACCAGGAACACGAAGGAGAACAGCGGCATGGAGTTGTCCGCGCCGGCGAACCCGAAGACGTGCCGGAACGCGAGCGCGGACAGGCCGACCGCGGCGCCGAAGGACAGGATGACCGTGCCGATCAGGATCAGCGGCGCGACCACCGCCCGCAGCAGCAGGCCCAGGATGATCAGCACGACGACGAGGATCAGCGGGATGATGACGTTCCGGTCCCGGATGGCGTAGTGCTGCACGTCGGCGTTGATCGCGGTGGACCCGCCGACCTTGGCGTCGGCGCCGGGAATCGCGTGCACGGCGGCCCGCACCCGGCTGACCACCGTGTACGCGGCCTGGCTGTCCGGCGGCACGGCCAGCGTGCCCTGCAGCAGCACCAGGCCGTCCTTGACCTGCGGCGGGCTGACCGCGGCGATGCCCCGGGTGCCGGCCAGCGCGGCGCGCAGCGGCGCGGCCTGCCTGGGCGTTGCCGATCACGTAGACCGGTTCTCCGGCGCCCGCCGGGAAGTGCTGGGCCAGGACCCTCTCGCCCGCGACCGCGCTGGGCGTGCCCCGGTAGGACTGGGCCTGGGTGAGCGCGCCGAACCGGAAGCCGATCAGGCCGAGCGTGGCCACGGCGAGCAGCACCGCGGTGACGATCCAGACCTGCCGGGGGCGGCGGGCGATGCGGCTGCCGATCCGGGCCCACGGCCCCCGGCTCGTGGGGTCCTGCGAGCCGTACCGGGGCCGCAGCGGCCAGAACACCCAGCGGCCCGTGATGACCAGCAGTGCGGGCAGCAGCGTGATCATGGCCAGCAGGCCCACCCCGACGCCGATCGCGGCGACCGGGCCCAGCCCGGAGATGTCGGCCGAGTCCGCGGCCAGCAGGCAGAGCATCGCGGCGATCACGGTCAGGCCGCTGGCGAAGATCGCGGGCCCGGCCCGCCGCATGGCCACGGCCATGGCCTCATGCCGGTCCTCGTGCCTGCGCAGCTCCTCGCGGTACCGGGCGATCAGCAGCAGCGCGTAGTCCGGTCGAGGCGCCCAGGACCAGGACCACCAGGATGCCCGCGGTCTGCCCGTTGACGACCAGGCCCTCGTGCACGACGAGCTCGTAGATCACGGCCTCGGCGGCGATCAGCGAGACGCCCGCGGACATGATCGGCAGCAGCCAGAGGATGGGACTGCGGTAGGTCAGCAGGAGCAGCACGATGACCACCCCGAGGGTGGCGTAGAGCAGGGTGGAATCGATGCCCTTGAAGATCTTGACCGAGTCGGCCGCGCTGGCGGCGGGGCCCGTCACGTACACGTGCAGCCCGGGATCCCCCGAGGACCCGATGCTGTGCACCTGGTTGACGAAGTTGGTGATCGCGCTGCTGAAGCCGAGATGGGCCTCGATGAGGACCTCGGCCGCCTTGCGGTCCCGGGACGGGATCGGGCCGAGGACCTTCCCGGCGTCCTTCAGCGTGGCGAACTTCTTCGCGTCCGCGGTGATCTTGGCCAGGTCGGCGGGAGTCAGCCCGGAGGGCCGCACGTAGACCACGACCGCCGGGTTCAGGTTCTTCGAGGTGAAGTGGTCCTGCAGCTTGAGCGCCTGGGTCGATTCCGCGGACGCGGGCAGGTACGCGGAGGCGTCGTTCTTCTCGGCGCCCATCAGCTTCCCGGCCAGGGATCCGGTCAGGGCGATCACGATCACCCAGAAGACCAGCACGGCCCACTTGGTGCGCCGCCCGCTGGGCAGGCCCGCGATGCGATGCGCCCAGCGGTGACCGGCGCTGGATGCCCCCGTGCGGGCTGGTTCAGTGGTCACAATTCCTCCCGTGGGACGCGGCCCCCCGGCCGCCCGGCACATATCCGGATACACGATGTATCGCGTTTGCCGGGGCTGTCAAGTCATATCGCGAGATGTGCATCGTCGCGATGCCCGCTTGAGAACCCCGTGGCGCGGCCATGCGCCGTGAAGGCGTCCCCCGGCGCCGTTATGGGCCAGTCTGGCAGGCGGTCCGGGGCCGGGGCAAACGTGTTTTCGGCGCCTGCGCTGGCGTTAGGGCGTGTACCCCGGAACCGGCGGACAGGACGTGCTAACCTCTGCGCTACTCCATATTCCTATCGTAACGATCGGATAACTAGGATGACGATGCTCGCGAACACTGGAGTCCGCCAGCGGCTGGACCAGGCCCGGCTCAACGGCGCCGCGCATCGGAGCGGAGCCGCCGCACTGGAGCATCGCGCGCCGCCGGACGGGTTCCCGCTGGACCGGGCCCCGCTGCGCCGGGCCCGGCTCGCTGACCTGGTGCGCCTGGCCGCGGCCACGGGGGAGTGGTCCGCCCTGGTCCGCTACACCGAGGACGAGCGCTGGTACCACCGGCTGGAGCGCGGCGAGAACCACGAGGTGTGGCTGCTGAGCTGGCTGCCGGGACAGCGCACCGGATTCCATGATCATTGCGGATCCTCCGGTGCGTTCGCCGTGGTCCAGGGCGAGCTGCAGGAGCGGACACCGGCCGCGGGCCGCCCCGGCCGGTCTCGGCCGCCTTCCCGGCCGGCCGGGCCAGGTCGTTCGGGCCGCGCCACGTGCACGAGGTCGTGAACGAATCAGCCGCTCCCGCGGTGAGCATTCACGCGTACTCCCCGCCGCTGGCCGGGATGCGCCGGTACGAGCTGACCCGCAGCGGCCTGGTCCTGGCCGCCGTGGAGACCGCCGGGGAGCGCTGGTGATCCGCACGGCACCGCCGGGAGCCCGGCCGATCAGCGAGGTACTTGAGCAGGCCCGGAGCCGCCTGGACCGGCTCGGGCCGGCCGAGGCCTGGGCGGCCATGCGGGACGGGGCGCTGCTGGTGGACATCCGGCCGCAGGCCCAGCGGGCGGCCGAGGGAGAGGTGCCCGGCGCGCTGGTGATCGAGCGCAACGTCCTCGAATGGCGCCTCGACCCGGCCTCGGACGCCCGGCTGCCGGAGGCCGGATCGTATGACCTGCGCGTCATCGTGATGTGCTCGGCGGGCTACACCTCCAGCCTGGCCGCGGCCTCGCTGCAGGACCTCGGCCTGTCCGCGGCGACCGACCTGGCCGGCGGATTCCAGGCCTGGGCCCGGGCCGGGCTGCCGGTCCAGGCGTCCTGACCAGGTCACGGGGAATGCCCCGGCCATGACATCTGTCATGGCCGGGGCATGACGCGCGGCAGCGGGCCGCCGCAGCCGCGCGGCGGCATGATCGGACCATGGCGGACGCGTTGCTGGACCCGGCGCTGAACCAGGCGGGTGGCCCTCAGCCCGATGATCGAGCAGACTCGGGGTATGCGGTCCCCCCAGTTCCGGCCGGCCCGGATGACCGGCCCCGTCGTCCCGGGGTCCCGGCCTGGCCAGGCAGCGTCATGACCGAGGCGCCAGCCCGGCGGCGCGACCGGCCCGGCCCGCCCGGCGCAGGCCCGGCCAGCCTGGCCCGGACCGTGCTGGCCCGGACAGTGCTGGCCCGGACGACGCGAGCAGCGGCCGGCCTGCCCGAGGTCATCGGCACGCGCCCGGCCGGTGGAGCCGGGTGGGCTGGATGTTCGCGGCCATCTGGCTGGTCTACCTGGCCCAGCCGGCCTGCAGGCTCTGGTCGGACCCCGACCTGGCCCGCCGTTACCTGGGGCTGGCCGACCTGATCGCGTTCGCGGCCGTGTTCGTCGTGACTTTCGCCGCCGCCCGCTTCCTGCGGCTCAGGCGGAACCGCCTGCTGTCCCGGCGGATCGGCGTGGCCGTCGTGGCCGCCCAGGCCGCCTCGTCGCGCTCGGCATACTTCGTCATCGGGTCGTCCGCCGGCAGCCTGCTCATCTACGTGGCCGTGATGGCCGTGTTCCTGCTGCCCACCCGCGCGGGCTGGGCCGTGGTGGCCGCGTGCATCGCGGCGTCGCTGATCGTGCCCTGGCCAGGTGCACGGCTGGACGGCCGACGGGAGCCTGGCCTTCCAGATCTTCGTGTCGGCCCTGGCCGCGTGGGGCGTGGGCCAGGTCATCCAGCGCAACGCGCAGCTCGTGGCGGCCCGGAACGAGATCACCCGGCTGGCCCTGGCCGACCAGCGCAATCAGTTCGCCCGCGACCTGCACGACATCCTCGGCCACTCGCTCACCGTGGTGGCGGTCAAGGCGGAACTGGCCGGGCGGCTGGCCAGCCTGGATCCGCAGCGGGCCGAGACCGAGATCGCGGACGTGGAACGGATCGCCCGGCAGGCGCTGGCCGACGTCCGGGCCGCCGCGGCCGGGTACCGGGAGATCACCCTGGCCGGGGAGCTGGCCAGCGCCCAGACCGCGCTGGCCGCGGCCGGCATCGAGGCGGACCTGCCCGATCAGGAGATGGGCCAGATCCCCCGGCTCCAGCAGGAGCTGTTCGGCTGGGCGGTGCGCGAGGGCGTGACCAACGTGGTGCGGCACAGCGGCGCCACCCGCTGCCGCATCCGGGTCAGCCCCAGCGAGGTCGAGATCAGCGACGACGGCTGCGGGCCGCCCGCCCCGGCCGGTGCCTCGCTGGATGACGGCGGCCACGCGCGGGCGGACAGCCTGGCGCCAGGGGCAGATGCCTGCGGCGGCTGGGTCCCGGACGACCTGCAGCGCCTGGGCAGCGGGTGCGGTGCCACCAGCGGGCACGGCCTGTCCGGGCTGCGCGAGCGGGCCGCCGGCGCGGGAGCGACACTGAGCGTGGGCCGCTCCGCCGCCGGCGGCTTCGCGCTGCGGGTGCGCCTGCCATGATCACACCGTGAGCACCCCGATCCGCCTGCTGCTCGCCGACGACCAGGCCCTGGTCCGCGGGGCGCTGGCCGCGCTGCTCGCGCTGGAGCCCGACCTCGAAGTGGTGGCCGAGGTCGGCCGGGGCGACGAGGTGGTGCCCGAGGCCCGCCGCGCCCGGCCCGACGTGGCCCTGCTGGACGTCGAGATGCCCGGCCTGGACGGCATCAGCGCCACCCAGGAGCTCCGCGCCGCGCTGCCGTCGTGCCGGGTGCTGGTCGTGACCACCTTCGGCCGGCCCGGTTACCTGCGGCGCGCGATGGCCGCCGGGGCCAGTGGCTTCGTGGTCAAGGACACCCCGGCCCGGCAGCTGGCCGACGCGGTCCGCCGGGTCGCCTCCGGGCTGCGGGTGGTCGATCCCAGCCTGGCCGCGGAGACGCTCGCCGCCGGGGACAGCCCGCTCACCCCCCGGGAGACCGACGTGCTGCGGACCGCCGGGGACGGGGGGACGGTCGCGGACATCGCCGCGGCGCTGCACCTGTCCGAGGGGACGGTGCGCAACCACCTGTCCGCCGCGATCGGCAAGACCGGCGCCCGCACCCGCGCCGAGGCGGTCCGCCTGGCCAGCGCGAACGGCTGGCTCCTCGGCAGCTGAGCCCGACCCGGGCTCGCCTCAGGTCAGGGGCGCCTGGCCGCCCAGGCCGTCCTCGCCGTGCGGATGGTGAGATCGTCACGCCGCAGGACGCTGCCCGGCCCGTCGCCGTCGAGGAGCGGGCCGAGCGTGGCCAGATCGCTGGCGCTCAGGCGCCCGTCCAGCCCGGACCGCAGGCGCGTCAGGGAGGCCTGGGCGTACCGGCCGGCCAGGGCGGGAAGCGGGGCCGTCAGGTCGATGTCGAAGGTGCGCCGGGCCTCGACGGTGAAGCCGGCTGCGCTCAGCCGCGGCCCCCAGTCGGAGTACAGATGCGGTAGCTCGCCGGCCCGCGCCTCGGCCAGGACGGCCTGCAGGCGTGCTTCGAGTCCCGGCCCGATGTCGTCGGGCAGGAAGCGCGGGAAGGAGTCCATCTCGGCCACGGCCAGCAGGCCGCCGGGCCGCAGCGCGGCGAAGACCCAGGCCAGGACCTGATCGGGGTCCTTCACGTGGTGCAGCGAGTTGGACGCCCAGACCAGGTCCACGGGCCCGGTGGCCGGCCACTCCGCGTCCAGGTCCGCCTGGACGGCCTGGATCCGGCCGGCCAGGCCCAGCTCCGCGGGCTTTGGCCCGGAGACGGTCCAGCATGGGCGCGGACACGTCCACGGCGATCACGTCCGCCCCCGCGAAGCGCCGGGCCAGGGCGAGGGCGCCGGTTCCGGTCCCGGTGCCCAGGTCGAGGATCCGGCGCGGCTGGCCGCCCGCCAGCTCGCCGACCCACTCGATCACGTCGGACAGGTACGAGTGCAGGACCTCGGCGTCGAGGTCCACGAGCTCGGCCAGGGCCGCCTCGTCAGGCCCGTGCCCGGGATGGTGCTGGTCATGGTGGTGGTGATGGCTTTCCATGGCTCCACGCTACGACCAGTTTGCGCCGATGGCATAGTGTCTTGCGTATGACGCAAGACAGGGATCTCGACGGCCTGGTCCGCAAGCGGATCAGGGGGCTGCGTGCCGCCCGCGGCTGGTCCCTGGACGACCTGGCCGCCCGCTGCTACCTGAGCCCCTCCACGCTGAGCCGGATCGAGACCGGGCACCGGCGGATCGCGCTCGATCAGCTGGCCCCCATCGCCCGGGCGCTGGGGACCACCCTCGACCAGCTGGTGGAGTCCGCCGACGACGAGGACGTGGTGATCAGGCCGCACCGCGACGAGATGCGGGGGATGACCACCTGGCTGCTGAGCCGCGAGCCCGGGCCGCACGGCGTCACCGTGGCCAAGATGCGCATCACCCGGCCGGAACCCGGGGGCGACCCGGACGAGCTGAGGGTGCATCCCGGCAAGGACTGGTTCACCGTCCTGTCCGGGACGATCGTGCTGGTGCTGGGCGAGCGGACCATCCTGGTCGAGGCGGGCCAGGCGGCGGAGTTCTCCACGATGATCCCGCATGCGTTCGGCGCCCGCGGCGGCCCGGCGGAGGTCCTGTGCATCCTCGACCACGACGGCCAGCGCACCCACCTCCACCCGTCACCGTGACGGCTGCGCCCGACGATGGCCCCGCCCTCGCCAGTCCCGCGCTGGATGGAGGCCCGCGTGCGCAGCGGCCGCCCGCTCCATTCGCCGGACATCCCGGGGATCAGCCCAGGGCGAGCCGCCCGATGCCGGCGGACTCGATGAGCTCGGTCTCGGCCGGCGTCACCGGGTGGCGGCCGGTGAGCCGGGCGATCAGGCCCACCCGGTCCCAGCCGGTTTCCGCCCGCAGGCCGGCGGCCCCGCAGGGCAGCAGCAGGTCTTCGGTGACCTGCGCCGCCTCGGTGGTCATCCACGGCTCGCGGTCCAGGGCCGCGGCCAGGTCCAGGCCGTGCACGGCGAGTTCCAGGACCCGCGTCCGGAGGAACTCGGTGAGCAGCATGGGGTCGCCGTGGCGGGTCCGCACCACGCGTCCCGGCGCCGCGTCCCGCAACGCCAGCTCCGCCTGCCGCCGGGCTACGCTCGAAATCGCGCGCCCGGGCCGCCGCGCCGGCCAGGGCCGCCGCCCCGCGCTGCGCGGACTGGATCCGGTCGGCGTTCGTGGCCGCAGAGAACCGCCGGTCCGCCCGGTAGTAGCCCGGCCGCGGAGACGAGGTCCTGGGCCTGCTGGCTCCGGCGCGGCGAGCATGCCGGGCAGCCGCCCCACGATCATCCGCACGTGGTACGCCAGCTCGGCCACCGTCCACGGGTCGCAGGCGGTCGGGCGCGCGAAGGCCGCATCGTCGAGGCCGGCCAGGACCCGCGACAGCTGCCGCGCCTCAGCCCCGAACGCCTCATGGATCATGTCCGGCATCATGGCCGCATCGTAAGCGGGCAGAAAAAGGATCATGATGCGCAGGGTCATTGTCCGAATCCACCCAGACCATCGAGTCGCTGCGCGCCTATCTCCGCGACGAGTCGGTCGCCGCGTTCGCGGCGGTACCCGGGCTGCGCGTCAAGACATAGCGGTGCTGGGGGCCGTGGCGGGCGTGGTCGCGGCCATCCGCCCGGCGCGGCGGGCGGCCCGGTTACCCGTGCTCCTGGCGATCGCCGCCGGGTGAGGCGGATTCGCCGTCGTCCTGCTGGCCAGCCACCGGTTCCGGCTGGCTGGCCAGCAGGTCGCGGCATTTGCGGATGCGGGCGTCCAGGTCGGCCAGGAAGCCCTCCAGCGCGACGCGCTTGGCCTCGACGGTGGCCCGCAGGCTCTCCTGCAGGGTGAGGCATTCGCCGGTCAGCCTGCGGCGTTCCGCGTCGCTGGTGCGCTCGTCGTGGTAGCTGAGCCGGATCTGCGCGAGCCGGTCCTCGTTGCGCAGCACCACGGCGATCTCGTCCAGGTTGAGGCCGAGCAGGGTCTGCAGCTCGCGGATGCGGGCCACCCGGGCCAGGTCCTCCTCGGAGTAGCGGCGCAGCCCGCCCGGCGTGCAGGCCGGGACGAGCAGGCCCAGCTGCTGGTAGTAGCGCAGCGCCCGCTCGGACACGCCGGCCCGTTCGGCCGCGGCGCCGATGCCGAGCAGGGGCTCACCCGCCGCCGGGAGCGACCCGGCGGCGGGTGCGGTGACCGGGGCGCCACGCTGCGCCGTCGTGCCCATCCCGCTCAGCTGCTTCCCGGGGAATCGGATCCGCGGTCCGCCCCGACCCCGCCGGACTGCTCGGCGGTGGCCAGATGGCCGTTACCGTTCCCGTTCCGTTGGCCGGGAGGTCGGCGTCTGAGGACGCGACCGGCTCGACGAAGCCGGTGATCCCGCCGATCTCGGCGGCCCCGTCGGCCAGCTCGTCGCTCAGCGGCTCGGTCCCGTCCAGGTAACGCTTGCCCCGGAACGCGGAGGCGACGATGGCCACGACCGTGGCGATGGCGGCGAAGGTGAAGGCCAGGTGCAGGCCGTCGGCGAAGGGCTGCTCGATCAGCTTGGGGAAGAACGAGCGGCCGGTGACGTACGCGAGCTGGTGGGGGCTCAGGTGGTTCAGCGCCCCGGTCGGGCCGAGCAGCTCCTGGATCGGGTTGTAGCCGAGGAACGCCGAGAACAGGCTGCCGATCGGCGGCTCGTTCGCGACCAGGTGCGCGGCCGAGGGGGCGACCCCCGCGTTGACCAGCCCCCGGTACAGGGAAGCCGGCAGGTGGTCGGCCAGGCCCAGCGTGACGATGGTGAAGAACAGGCCCATGGACAGCACCGTGGCCGAGTTCTGGAACGTGTTCAGCATCCCGGCGCCTGCGCCGCGCTGGTCGGGGGGCAGGCTGTTCATGACCGCGGCCTGGTTGGGCGAGAAGAACAGGCCCATGCCCACCGAGAACATGAAGATCAGCAGCGCGAACCAGATGTAGCTGAAGTTGATCGGCAGCAGTTCCAGGAGCAGGAACGAGGCGCCGGACACGATCAGGCCGGCCGTGGCGAACAGGCGGGCGCCGTAGCGGTCCGACAGCGCCCCGGCCAGCGGGCCGACGATGAGGAACCCGATCGTGAGGGGAACCATCGAGATACCGGCCCACAGCGGGGTCTGGTTGAAGCCGAAGCCGTGCTGCGGCAGCCAGATGCCCTGCAGCCAGATGATCAGCATGAACTGGATGCCGCCGCGGCCGAGGGCGGCGAGCAGGCCGGCGATGTTGCCGGCGGTGAACGCGCGGATCTTGAACAGGTCCAGCCGGAACATCGGCTGCGCCACCCTGGTCTCCACCCAGCCGAACAGGACGAGGATGGCGATCCCGCCGAAGATGCCGGCCAGCACCCAGGGGTTGGTCCACCCGGTGGGGTGCCCGCCGTAGGGGAGCAGGGAGTACACGATGCCGGTGAGCAGCGCGACCAGCCCGATCGCGAACAGCGCGTTGCCCAGCCAGTCGATCTTGGCCGGGATGCGGATCCCGTTGTCGCGGAGCTTGAGGTAGGCCCAGACCGTGCCGAACAGGCCGAACGGGACCGAGACCAGGAAGACGAGCCGCCACTCGATCGGGGCGAGCACCCCGCCCAGGATCAGGCCGAGGAACGAGCCGCCAATCGCGGCGATGCCGTTGATGCCCATCGCCTTGCCCCGCTCGTTCTGCGGGAACGCGTCGGTGAGGATCGCGGTCGAGTTGGCGAACAGGAACGCGCCGCCGACCCCCTGGAACACCCGCATGATGATGATCCACAACGCTCCCTGCGTCCCGGTGAGCCAGGTCACCGACAGCAGGATCGAGAAGAGCGTGAAGATGGCGAAGCCCAGGTTGTACATCTTGACCCGGCCGTAGATGTCCCCGACCCGGCCCAGGCTGACCACCAGCACCGCGGTGACCAGCGTGAAGCCCATGAACACCCAGAGGAAGTACGAGGTGTTCCCGGGGACCAGCGGGTTGAGCTTGATGCCCCGGAACAGGGCGGGCAGCGAGATCAGCAAGATCGACTGGTTGATCGTGACCATCAAGATCCCGAGCGTGGTGTTCGACAGCGCGATCCACTTGTAGTGGACGCCCCGCTCGTCTACGGCTGAGGGCGCGGGCTGCGCTTGTCCTGCCACCGGCATTAAGTCTCCTTGCAAAGGGGAGGTGCGCTGAGGTGTTTCTGGGGTGCTGCAGCCGGCGGGCTGGAATCTCTGAGTTGCTGCTGAGGCGCCCGGCACTTCAACCATCATACCGAGCCTTGACGTCAACGTCAGAGTCGGGGCCTCCGGCGGGCCCGTGGGACCGGATCGGCCGGGGCCGGTTAGAGGAGGGTGAGCTGCTCTTCGGCGGGCCCGGGCGGGGCGGGCGGGGCCGCGCGGCGCCAGGTGCGCTGCGTTCGGCGGCGGGCTGCCGCGCCCGACGTGGTAGCGCTCCGCGAGCTCGCGGACCTGCTCGCCGATCCGCTGCTGGTAGTCCTTGGGCGCGTAGGCCCGCGAGCCGTACAGCCCCCGGTAGCGGGGGACCAGGTCCGGGTGATGCTCGCCCAGCCAGGCCAGGAACCACTCCCGCGCCCCGGGCCGCAGGTGCAGCACGATGGGGCTGACGTGGGTGGCGCCCGCCTCGGCGATCTGCCGCACGGTGGACTCCAGCTGGGCCGGGGAGTCGGACAGGAACGGCACGACCGGGCCCATCAGCACCCCGCAGCGCAGCCCGTGCTCGCTGAGCGTGGCGCAGACGCCCAGCCGCCGCCGGGGGCTGGGCGTGCCCGGCTCGATGGTGCGCCACAGGTCCTCGTCCGCGCAGCCGACCGACACGCTGAGGCCCACGTCGGTGACCTCCGCGGACGCCAGCAGCAGGTCGAGGTCGCGGAGGATCAGCGTGCCCTTGGTCAGGATGGAGTACGGGTTACGGGCGTCCAGCAGGGCCTGGAGGATCCCCGGCATCAGCTGGTACTTGCCCTCGGCCCGCTGGTAGACGTCCACGTTGGTGCCCATGGCGATGTGCTCGCCCTGCCACTTGCGGGAGTTCAGCTCCTTGCGGACCAGGTCCGGGGCGTTGACCTTGACCACGATCTTCGAGTCGAAGTCATGCCCGGCGTCCAGGTCCAGGTAGGTGTGCGAGTTGCGCGCGAAGCAGTAGACACATGCATGGCTACATCCCCGATAGGGATTAATAGTCCAGCGGAACGGGACCCGCGAGGAGTCGGGCACCCGGTTGATCACGCTGCGCGCGTGCACCTCGAAGAAGGTCATGCCGCGGAAGCCCGGCGTATCGAACGACCTGGTGATGGCGCCGCGCTCGAACAGCGCGGGCGCCGCCGCGCGGCGCGGCCGGGCCGGCCGGGACGCCTCCGGGCCGCCGGGCACGCCCGGGCGGCGGGCGCCTCCGGGCCGCCGGGAGCGTCCGGCTGGATCCGCAGCTCGTTCCATCGCATGAGGCCACTCTAGAATTTTAGTTCGATACAGGCAAACACCGGTCGATCACCTCTTCGATTGCCGTCGGCTCCCGGGGGCGGGAAGCTGTGCTCAGGGCCCCGCGCCGCGCGCAGGCAGCAAGTTCGCAAAAGCCGTTACAGCACTGGGAACTGCGGCTAACGATCTTGCTGTGGGGGATAGTAAGAGAAAGTTCCCACCGGCCCGGCGGGTGGAGGTAGCCCTTATGGCGCTATCCATGGATGAGCAGCGCATCCTGGATCAGATTGAGCGCGGCCTCGCCAGCGCCGACCCGGCGCTCGCCACGAGGATGGCCTCGTTCGGCGCGTCCCGGCGGATCACGACCCTGCGGATGCGCCGGCTCCGGCTGGTGGCGTCGCTGATGACCCTGCTGGTCGTCGCGTCGGTATCGCTGGTGGTGTACGCACTGGTCCCGTTCCGGACCGTGACCGACCGGCACGCCGGGCAGCAAGGCCAGTTCGCCCGCCCACCCGGTGATGACCGCACCGTCGCATCCGGGCCATTCGCCCGCAGGCCAGCGGGGCAGGCCAGTGCAGGTCAGGCCAGTGCGGGCCAGGCCAGTGCGGCGCCGGCCAGTGCCGCGCCAGCCAGCGCGAGTCCCGCCCTCGGGACCTCAGCGGCCGCGAGCTCGGCGGCCAGCCAGGCTCCCAGCACCCACGCGGGCGCCTCGGCCAGCCCGGCCTCCGCGCATCAGCAACCGCGCCGCACGCCCGCCCAGTAGGCCGGCCCGTAGCCCGCAGGCCGGGGCGTCAGTACTCGCGCCAGAACTGCAGCAGGTACTGCTCCAGGCCCTCGAGGTTCTTCCTGGCCTGCTGGAACTCGTCGCTGAGCGGGTCCACCCCGCGATCGAACATGTCCTCGTAGAGCCGCTGGACCTCACGCCGGTTACGGGCGTAGACGCGGACCACGTAGTCGCCGACGCCGCCGGCCAGGGTCAGCCTCTCCACGGCCCGGCCCGCCGAGCCCATGTCCACGCTGAGCTGGCCGCGCAGGTACAGCGCGGCTTTGGCCTCGTCCTCCCAGGCGTCGCCGAACGCGGGCGGCGGGGTGTCCCATTCCTCGATGGTCAGCCGGACCCCGATGTGCTCCTGCAGGCTGCCCACCCACAGCTGTTCCCGGTTCACGCTGACCAGCGTGCCCACCGGGGCGAGCGGCCCCCCGGGCGCGTCCGGGTCCACCGTCGAGTCGTGCACCCGGAACATCCGCCGGTCCGGGAAGACAGGCATTTCCAGCCGGATCAGGCGTCGGCTCATGTGTCCCCCCTTTGGACCGAATGCGGCTCCAATTAATAGCATGCTCCGCGAGAGGGCGGCGCGGGCCTGCATTCGGCGACAAACTCCCCGTTGGTAGCTCTCTGTTATCTCTAACGGGAGGGTGCCGCGCGCCAGGCCCGGGCGCAGGTGACCGCGGAGCGGGCGCCGCCTCCGGGGCCCGGCGCGGCGCCGGGAGCGCCCGGCGTCAGAGGGTGCGGGCCCGTACTTCCGCCCACAAGGCCTGGTAGCACTGGGCGGCCCGGCTGTGCGGCGCGAACGCCGCCACCGGGGCGCGTTCCACCGACATCCGCTCGATCTGCGTCAGCGAGGGGATGGTGGCCGCGGCCACATCGTCCCGCTCGGCCGGCAGCCTCTCGGCGATCTCCCGGTGCAGGCGCTTGCGCCGGTCGATCATGGAGAAGAACGCGAGCACCCCGGGCCGCTGCCCGTCGAAGCTGGCCAGGAAGTCGGTCAGCTGGTCCAGGGTGCGCAGCGACAGCACCGTCGGGATCAGCGGGACCAGCAGGCTGTCGGCCGCCTGAAGGACGCTCTCGGACAGCAGCGAGATACCCGGGGGGCAGTCGAGGAAAATGACGTCGTACTGATCGCTGAGCGGGGCGAGGAGCCGGGCGATCCGCCGGGTCGGCTTCTTGGTGGCCCCGAGGACCAGGTCCAGGTTCCGGTAGGTGAAGTCGGCGGGCAGCAGGTCGAGATCCGCGAAGTCGGTCCCCTTGATCGAGTCATCGATCTCCCGGCTGCCCTTGATCAGCGCCTTGCCGCCGCCCTTGACCCGGGGCCGGATCCGGAACAGGAAGCTGGCGGCGGCCTGCGGGTCCAGATCCCAGAGCAGCACGCGCAGCCCATCCTGGGCGGCCAGGTAGCTCAGGTTGACCGCGGTCGAGGTCTTCCCGACGCCGCCCTTGATGTTGTAGGTGGCCAGTATCTTCATCGGCCCGCACCACCGGTCCTGGCCAGCGCCGTCTTGGCCAGCACCGTCCTGGCTGGCAGCGGTCCTGGCTGGCTGGGTCCTGGCCAGCACTGGCGATCAGGTCCTGGAACCGGCGCTCGCTGGCCGGGCTGGCGAATTCCCCGAACCGGTCGGCGAACTCGTCGCGGGCCCGCCGCTGGGCGTGGCCGATCCCGCCGGCCAGTTCGCCCATGGCGAGGAAGGCGGTGGCGGGCACCGGGGTAGGGGACAGAGCCCGGTCGGCGATCATCTGGTCGGCGAACTCCCGTATCTCCTGCTGCTGCACCTGGCGATCCTGGAACTCGCCGAGGCAGTCCTGCAAGCCCTTCAGGTCTTTCAGGGCGCGCTGGTACGCCTGCGGGTCGAAGACCGAGGCGAAGATCTCCAGCAGGTAGCGCAGTTCCTTGCACCGTTTCCGCAAGTCGTGCAGCTGCTCCGCGGGGGAGTCCGCGCTGATCGCCCGCCCCTCGCGGAGCACCCGCCGGTGCGCCCGGCGCAGCCGCCTGGCGGCCAGGTCCGCGGTCCGCTCGCCGCCGCGGGACACGGCGAGGCCGGTGAGCGCGGCGCGCCAGTCACAGGCCAGCCGCGAGAAACGCGCCGACCGCAGCCCGCGGGCCAGCGCACGCTGCTCGATGACGCGGCGGCGGGCGAGGTGGGTGTGGAAGGGCTCGAGCTCGGCGGGCGCGGCGGACACCAGGGCGGTGGTCATCTCGTCGTAGCTCAGCAGGTAGACGTCGAGATCCCGGGTCGGCGTGGTCAGGTCGCCCAGCCACTTGAACTCGGGACGGAACCGGGCGGCAGGCTGGCGGGCAGGACGTCCCCGGCGAGCTTGAGCGCGGACCGGGTCCGCCGGACGGCGACCCGCAGGTCATGCAGGAACTCGGTGTCGATGTCCCGGATGGTGCCCGCCACGTTGGCCTCCAGGGTGTCCAGCAGTTGCAGCAGCACCGCCTGGAGGGCCGCCCGCGCGGGCATGCCCGGGGTCGAGAGGGACACTCACCTTGTTGCTGTACGCCTCGGCGCGCTGGCCCGCGGCGGCCAGGGCGGCATCCAGCGGCCGGACCGGCGGGCCGTCGAGTCCCGCCGCGGCGGCCAGCATCTCGCCAACCCGCTCGGCCTGGGGCTGGTAGCCGCGGACCGCGGTCACCTGGAGCCGGGCCGGCAGCTGGGCCGCCGCCGGATGGCTCACCGTGGTCCGGTCCGCCCTGATCCAGGCGACCGTCTTCGCGTCCGGGTTGAGCACCCGCAGATCCTGGACCGCGCTGGTGGCCCGGGCGACGGCCAGCAGGGCCCGGATCCCGGCCACCGGGCGGATCACCGCGGTCACCGGGCCAGGCGGCAGGTCCGGCACCAGGGCGGGCCAGGCCAGCCGGCCCGCGGGCTGGCGGGCCAGGTCCCCGGCCGCCGAGGCCAGCACCAGCTCCGCGGGCCGCGGGCCGGTCACGTACTCAAGAGTGAGCCCGGCCCGGTGCAGCCGCCAGTCGAACGTGTCCAGCCAGGTCCGGCGCAGGGTGCGCGGCCGCCCGGCGGCCCCCAGCGCGAACCGCGGCGCGAGCGCGGCCAGCACGTCGTCCTCGCTGGGCTGGGCAGCCCCATCGGCCGCCAGCTCGACGACACGCGAGAACGTTTGCACAGAAACCTCTGCTCAGTCGGAAGCCAGCACGCGGCGCGGGGAGATGGCCGACGAAATTCCCAGCGCAAGTGTAGCTAGTCCCGGTTGGCCTGCTCCTGGCTTGTGCTCTGCTGCTTAGTACGAGGCTGGCTTAGCACGGGGCTGGCCGGGCTGCCTGGCGCTGGCCGGCCGGGCTGGCTGGCCCGGGGCTGGGCGTCCGGGGCTGGCCGTCCGGGGCCGGGCTGGTCCGGGCCGGGGCCGCAGGGGCAGGCGCTGGCCTCGCCCGCAGGCGCCGGCCCCTGGCCCGGCACCGGAGGCATGATCATGGTGCCGTCTGACGTCACCTGGAGCTTCGGGGCGGCGGTGGCGTCCGGGATCACCCGGCCCATGGTCAGCGTGCCTTCCGGCGTGCGGACCGGCTCGGGCGGCACCTCGGCGGCCGTCTCGGGCCGGCTGTCCCCAGCGGGACCGTCCCCGGCGGCCGGAGCCTGTCCGCGGCGGCCGGGCTGCCCGCAGCGTCCGCCGCGGCCTGGGCGGCCGGGCTCTCCGCCGCCGGCGCCGTCCGGAGTCGTCCGCGGCCGGCGTGCAGCCGCCGGCGCGGCTGGCCCGGCTTCCGGCTCCGGTGCCGCAGGCTCTTCCGCCGGCCCGGCTGCGGGCCCCGGGACCCCGGGCAGCGTCAGCGGCGGCCGCTTGATCGCGGGCAGGACGGAGGTCAGTTCCGCGCTCGCCCTGACCCTGGCCTGCTTCCGCTCCTGCTGCTCATCGACCTTCGCGGCGGCCACGTCCAGCCGTTCATTCATCGCGGACATCTGCCGGGCCCGCGCCCGGAGCTTCCGGGCGCGGTCTACCGCGTAGAGCAGCACCACACCTGCGATAACGACGAGAACTGAGCAGCTCAGCCATGTATCACGCCATCACTGGAGGGCTTTTGGGGTTACTCCCCAGCCTATGCGAGGCGGTCAGTGGTCCTGGCTGGCTGAGGGGCGGTGTCGGCCCCGATTAGGCATAGCTCTGGTAAAGCCGGGCCAGTGCGCCAGGCAGGCCGGTCAGGCCAGCCGGTCAGGCCAGCCGGGTCAGGCCAGCCGGGTCAGGCCAGCCGGGTCACCTCGACGGTCACGTCCATGGCGACGCTCGGGGCGCCGTGGTAGATGCCTTTCAGCGGCGGCACGTCGGCGTAGTCCCGGCCCCGGGCCACGACCACGTGGCCCTCACCGACCGAGGCCTGGTTCGTCGGGTCCGCCGCCACCCAGTCGCCGGCCCAGTACTCCACCCAGGCGTGGCTCTGCCCGGCGACGGCCTGGCCGAGTCCCGCCTCGGGGCGCGGATGCAGGTACCCGGACACGTAACGGGCGGGCAGGCCCGTCTCGCGGAGCAGCGCGACGGTCAGGTGCGCGATGTCCTGGCAGACACCCTGCCCCTTGTCCCAGGCTTCCTGGGCGCTCGTCTGCACCCCGGTCGCCCCCGGCATGTACTCCACCCGCTCCCGGACCCAGGCCGCGATGGCCGAGGCCGTCTCCAGCGGGCCAGCGCCCCGGGTCCGCTCCCGGGCCGCCTCGGCCAGCGCGGCGTCCACGGTGGTGCGGGGCGTCGCGGCCAGGTACTCGGCCACCAGCCCCGCGTCCGCCCCGGCGCGCAGCTCGTCCCAGGCCAGCGGGTCCGGGGGAGCGGGGGCCGGCGCTGGTTTCCACCATCGCGTGCGACCGCACGGTCAGCTCGTTGTGCGGGGCCTGGATGTCGAACGAGCTGACCACGGTGTCCCAGTAGTCGTGATACGCCCAGACGGGTGTCCCGTTCCCGACCGACACCCGGGTCTGCAGCGCGGTCTGGCTGGGCAGGGTGAGCGGGGTCATCCGGGCCTCGTTGTAGGAGGCCCGGGCGGCGCCCTGGTAGTGCACCCGGGTCTCGTGGACGATCTCCAGCAGCCAGCTCACCGATCAGCACTCCTGAGCCCAGATCACGGGCTGCTCATAGATGAAGTACCGGGCGGTGATCGCCTCGCTCGCCTGCCCGCAGCTGCGCTGCAGGGTCGCCAGCAGGTCCGGCAGCAGGCCGGGGAGCTGCTCGGGGTCGGCGTATTCCAGCCGGGTCCGCAGCTGGCCGATCGACCGGCGGGCCGGGTCGGTCAGGGCCGAGCCGCCTGCCGCCGGGTCGAGGGCGGCGAGTGCCTCCTCCGCGGTGGCCAGCGCATGCACCACCGACCGCGGGAACAGCCGGTCCATCAGCAGGAATTCGACCACCTGCTGCGGGTCGCCGGTCCAGGTGCGGGTGCGGATGAAGGACTCGTAGGCCCCGCAGGAGCGCAGCAGCATCGGCCAGCCCACCTCGTAAGGGGTGGCCGGCATCCGGGCCAGCAGCAGCCGGGCGGTCATGTCCACCCGTTCCAGGCTGCGGCCGAGCACCAGGAACCGCCAGGCCTCGTCGTGGCTCATGGTCGAATCGGCCAGGCCGAAGAACAGCGCGGCCCGTTCCCGGATGAATTCGAGGAAGACATGCGGGCCGAGCCGCTCCGCGGACTTGCGGCGCGAGACCAGCCCGTGACTGGTCACGTTGAGGCACTCCCACATGTCGCTGGAGATCACCTCACGCACGCTGCGCGCGCCGCGGCGGGCGGCCATCACCGCGCCCGCGATCGCGCTCGGGTTCTGCTCGTCGTACGCCGACTGGTGCAGCGTCATCCCGATGTCCAGCCGCGCGCCGTCTGCGGCCGGCATGCCCAGGACCGCGAGCAGGGCCCGGCAGTCGGCCTCCTGGTCGGTGTGCGGCTCCTCGAGCATCCGGTGCACGTACACATCGACCATGCGGGCGGTGTCGTCCGCACGCTCGATGTACCGGCCGGTCCAGAACAGCGTCTCGGCGATCCTGCTGAGCAGGCCGCTGGTCATTGCTGGTCTTCCATGGGCGGCCCGCTCTGCCGGTTGACCGCGACCTCGCGCGGCAGCGGGGGAGGTGAAACCAGCGGCGGGCCGGCCTGATCGCCCGCCGACACCACGGCCGGCCCGGCGCCTGGCTGATTCCGGCTCGCCGGGCGGGACCAGCACCCAGGTGTCCTTGGACCCGCCGCCGCGGCTCGAGTTGACCACCAGTTCGCCTTCGGGCAGCGCGACCCGGGTCAGCCCGCCGGGCAGCAGCCAGACGTCGTTCCCGTTGTTGACCGCGAACGGGCGCAGGTCGATGTGCCGGGGGGCCAGGGTCTCGCCGATGAGCACCGGCGAGGTGGACAGGGCCACCGGCTGCTGGGCGATCCAGCCCCGGGGCTGCGCCGCCACCCGGGCGCGCAGCGTGTCGAGGGTGGCCTCGTCCGCCCGGGGGCCGATGACGATCCCGCTCCCGCCGGCCCCGTCCACCGGCTTGAGGACCAGCTGATCCAGGTGCCCAAGCACCCAGTGCAGCCTTTCGGGGTCGTCGAGCCGGTAGGACTCCACGTTTTCGAGCAGCGGTTGTTCCCGGAGGTAGTAGCGGATCAGGTCGGGGACCCAGGTGTAGAGGAGCTTGTCGTCGGCGACCCCGTTGCCGACCGCGTTCGCGATGGTCACGTGCCCGGCCCGGGCCGCGTTGATGATGCCGGGGCAGCCGATCACCGAGTCGGGGCGGAACTGCAGCGGGTCCAGGAAGTCGTCGTCCACCCGGCGGTAGATGACATCCACCGGGCGCAGCCCCTGCGTGGTGTGCACGTACACGCGGTTGCCGGCGCAGGTCAGGTCGCCGCCCTCGACGAGTTCCACGCCCATCAGGCGGGCCAGCAGGGCGTGCTCGAAATAGGCGGCGTTGGCGGTGCCCGGGGTGAGCACCACCACGACCGGGTCGGGGGTGCCCGCGGGCGCCGCCGCCCGCAGCGCGGCCAGCAACTCGGCCGGATAGCTGTACACCGGATGCACGTGCTGCTCGGAGAACAGCGCCGGGAAGGTCCGCGTCATGGCGAGCCGGTTCTCGATGACGTAGCTGACCCCGGACGGGATCCGGACGTTGTCCTCCAGCACCCGCACCTGGCCCGCCCCGTCCCGGACCAGGTCGATGCCGGCCACATGAACGCGGACCCCGTTCGGCGGCTCCAGCCCGGCTACCTCGCGGTGGAATCGCTGCGACGTGCAGACCACCCGCCAGGGCAGCACGCCGTCGGCGAAGACGTGGCGGGGCCCGTAGACGTCGGCGAGGAAGGCCTCCAGGGCGAGTACCCGCTGCCGGACACCCCGCACGATCAGGTCCCATTCCACGGCGTCCATCACCCGGGGGATGAGGTCCAGCGGGAACGGCCGTTCCTCGCCGGCGTAGTCGTAGGTGACCCCGCGGTCGGTGAACATCCGGGCCAGCTGGTCTGACCGGAAGCGCAGCTCCGCCGGATCCAGCGGCTGCAGGGCAGCGAGCAGCCCCGCGTAGGGTGCCCGCGGCAGGCCCGGCCGCTCGAACATCTCATCCCAGGCCTCGGCCAGCTGGTATGAGTCGAAAATGTCCGCCACGTGCGCAGCGTAAGCGGGGTCTGTTCCGCTGTCATTACCCCCGATGACGAATTTGTTTCGGCTGCGTTTCGCCGGCCGGTCCAGCACGCCGGGCTGGCCTGGCGCCGCGGATCCCGGCCGCGGCCGGACCTGCGGCGGCGGGACCTTTCCGCCCGCGGCTTCCTGCCGCAGACTGGGGTGAGTGTCCTGACGGGCTGGCGCCGGCGTGAACTGAGGAGGGCCTGCTGTGCTGTACGTCTTCGGCTTCCAGCGGACGGCCGTCGTGCTGAGCGACCTCTACTTCGTGGACCCCGACCCCAAGTTCGAGGGCCAGGAAAGCCCGGAGCACGGCGTCCGCCTCGAGGTCCGGAAGATCAGCCCCGGCCCGCTGCAGGGCTCGATCTACTCGGCGCGGCCGATCGAGATCGGCGACCTGATCTGGCGCGCCGACCTCCTCGAATCGGTGGACGGACCGCCGGGCAGCTTCGACCGGACGCACCACCACCCCGGCGTCTCCGCGGCGGCCTGGAACCAGGCAGGCGGGTGTTCGACGAGGGACTGTCGGCCGCGCCCGTCGAGTGGGTCGGGACTCAGCTGGCCGACCTCGAAGCCCTGCTGGACCAGGCGGGCGTGGGCGGCGATCCGGCCGACGCCGCCGACGCGCAGAGCCTGCGCGACTGCCTGCACGAGGTCCTCGAGTCGCTCGACCGGCTGCTCGAGCGGGTTGCCGCCGGCGAGCTGGGCCAGCCTCCCGCCGGCGGCCCCGTGGCCAGCGTCCGCGCCGGCTGGCTGTAGCCAGCCAGGCCAGGCCGGCCTGGCGGGCCGGTCGCCGCATGCGCCGGGCCGTGAGCGGAACATAGCCGCACGAAATGCCCAGGATCATGGACGCCCCGGGCCCGCGCCCGCACACTGGAGGCGTGCACGACTTTGATCTGCTGGTCATCGGGTCCGGGCCGGGCGGCCAGAAGGCGGCCATCGCGGCGGCCAAGCTGGAACGCCGGGTGGCGATCGTCGAGCGGCCGGACATGCTCGGCGGCGTCTGCGTCAACACCGGCACCATCCCGTCCAAGACCATGCGCGAGTCGGTCCTGTACCTGACCGGCCTCGACCAGCGCGAGATGTACGGGCAGAGCTACCGGGTCAAGGACGAGATCACCATCGCCGACCTGGCCAACCGGACCCGGCACGTGGTCAGCCGCGAGAACGACGTGGTGCGCAGCCAGCTGACCCGCAACCGGGTCACGGTGCTCAGCGGCACCGCGTCCTTCCTCGGCCCGCACGAGGTCGAGGTGGACGACGGCGACGGCCGGGCGCGGAAGGTCACCGCCGACTCGGTGGTCATCGCGACCGGGACCAGGCCCGCCCGGCCGGCCAGCGTCGCGTTCGACGAGAAGACGATCATCGACTCGGACGGCATCCAGCACCTCAAAAGGGTCCCGCGGACCATGGTGGTGGCCGGCGCCGGCGTGATCGGCATCGAGTACGCCTCGATGTTCGCCGCCCTGGGCTGCAAGGTGACCGTGGTCGAGCAGCGGGACCGGATGCTGGAGTTCTGCGACCTCGAGGTGGTCGAGGCGCTCAAGTTCCACCTGCGCGACCTCGCCGTGACGTTCCGCTTCGGCGAGATCGTGGACTCGGTGGAGGCCAAGGGCGACGGCGCGATCGCCACGCTGCGCAGCGGGAAGCGGATCCCCGCCGACACCGTGATGTACTCCGCGGGCCGGCAGGGCGTGACCACACGCGCTCAACCTGCCCGCGGCGGGGCTGGAGGCCGACAAGCCGCGGCCGGATCAAGGTGGACGAGTTCTACCGGACCGCGGTGCCGCACATCTACGCGGTCGGCGACGTGATCGGCTTCCCGGCGCTGGCCGCCACCTCGATGGAGCAGGGCCGGCTGGCCGCGCACCACGCCTGCGGCGAGCCGGTGCACACCGCGCACCTGCTCCAGCCGATCGGCATCTACAGCATCCCGGAGATCAGCTTCATCGGCCGGACCGAGGACCAGCTCACCAAGGACTGCGTGCCGTTCGAGGTCGGCGTGTCCCGGTACCGCGAGCTGGCCCGCGGGCAGATCATCGGCGACTCCTACGGCGTGCTCAAGCTGCTGGTCTCGCCCGAGGACCACTCGCTGCTCGGCGTGCACGTGTTCGGCACGCAGGCCACCGAGCTGGTGCACATCGGCCAGGCGGTGATGGGCTGCGGCGGCACCGTCGACTATCTGGTGGACGCGGTGTTCAACTACCCGACCCTGGCCGAGTCCTACAAGGTCGCGGCGCTCGACGCGACCAACAAGATGCGCGAGGTCGCGCGCTTCGACTAGCCCGCCAGGCTGCGGCTGCACGACGGCTAGGCCAGCGTTCGCGCCGCGCGAACGGGGATCTCGCCGCGGCCCGCATAGGATCGTGGAATGCCTGATTCTGTTCCCGCCGCCACCGCGGCGCAGCTGGATGACCCGTTCGCCGAGCTGACAGGGCCGCTGGCGGGCACCGTCCGGATGCGGCTCGAGGTCGTGGACAACGCCCAGCTCACCCCGCACATGCAGCGGCTGGTGCTGACCGCGCCGGAGCTCGCGGACCTGACCTACCAGCCCGGCCAGGACGTCATGCTGCTGGTGGCGGTGGACGGCAACCGCCCGGTGCGCCGCCGGTACACGATCCGGGACCTGGACACCGCCCGGCAGCTGCTCACCCTGGACATCGTCCGGCACGGCGACGGCCCCGGCGAGCGGTGGGTCCGGTCGGCCCGGCCCGGCGACACGATCGAGGGCATCGCCCCCCGCGGCAAGATCTTCCTGGCGCAGCGAGGCGGACTGGCACCTGTTCGCCGCGGACGAGTCCGGGCTGGCCGCGGTGTTCGCGATGACCGGCTCGCTGCCGCCGGACGGCCGCGCGACCGCGTTCCTGGAGGTTCCCGGAGGCCGCCGACGAGCAGAAGCCGGACCTCCCGGCCGGGGTCGGCCTGACCTGGCTGCCCCGCGGATGGCCGGCCAGGCGGGCGACCCGGAGACCCTGGCCGCGGCGCTGCAGGCGGCGGAGCTGCCGCCCGGCACCGGCCACGTCTACCTGTTCGGCGAGGCCAGGGTGGTGCTGGCGCTGCGTGAGGTGCTCGCCGCCCGCGGCGTGCCCGGCGAGCAGGTCTCGGCCAAGGCTTACTGGGGCCGCGGCAAGGCCAACGCCCAGCACGGCGAGCCGGCCCGCGAAGGGTAGCGTCCCGCCCGGCCACCCGGCGGACCGGCCGCATCATCCGGGATCCGAGGATCTCGCGGGTCCGCCGGGCGATCGAGGGCAGGTGGCGGCCGGGATCGCCGGTGAACGTGCAGTAGGCCAGGTGGGTGAGGCCGACGTGCAGTTCGTAGCAGCGCAGCCGCTCATCGAACCGGGGAACGTCCAGGCCGGCCGGCCTGGTAGTGCCCGAGGATCGCGGACCGGAAGTCGATGGCGGCCAGTCCGGCGTGCCAGGGAGCCCAGAACGTGAACCAGGCGACTTCGTAGAGGAAGTCGCCCAGGCCGTAGCACCCCCAGTCGAAGACCGCCGTGAGCCGGGAGCCGTCCGCCGGCCACCAGGACGTTGCGGTTGAGCAGGTCGCGATGCAGTACGTGGCGGATCTCCGGGCAGGCATCCAGCAGCTCGCTGACCGCGCGTTCACCAGCGGTGAAGAGGCTGTCCAGCTCCGCTGACCCGGCCAGGACCGCCCGCCAGCCGGAAACCCGCTGGCCAGGACGGTCTTCGAGCTCGGCCTTGAGCTGCTCCCGCCAGCTGCCTGCGCGGGCCGGGCCGCCGGCGGCCGCCCGCCCGCCGGCGCCCAGCGCCGGCGCGTCCCGCAGGGCGTCCAGCCCGCGCAGCAGCGCGGGAAGAAGCCGGCGCCACCGGGCTGCGTCGAGGGTCTCCAGGAACACCCCGAAACAGCGCTCGGAGATCGCGTACGCGCCGCCCAGCGCGCTGCCGGTCTCCAGGACCCGCGGGACGGGCAGATCCGGCCCGGACAGCGCCATCGCCTGCTGGTCCCGGGCGAAGTCCTCACCGTAGTGACCGAAGCGGGCCACGAGGTCGCGGCCGTCGAGCCGGAACGAGAAGGCCCGCGACCAGTCACCACCGCCCAGCTCCGCCACGTCCCGCGCCTGGCCCGCGTACCGCTCCGCCAGGAACCCGGCCGCTTCCCCCAGCCCGACAGGCTGCCGCATGCCTCCACGACACCCTGGCCCAGGCCAGCGGCGCAACCGGTTAAGACGCGGATCAGCCCGGCCGAGACCGGGCGGCGCTGGACCAGGGTTCCTGGGCGTGCTGCCCGCGGCCTAGAACCTGGTGTCTGTCCAGCCAGCGGCGCAAGACCGCCGGGTCGCCGTGCAGCTGGACGGCCGGGGTGTCGGGCGGGAGCCGCTGCAGCAAGACCAGGAGCAGGTCTGACGCGCCGCCCCGGAGGGCGATGGTGCCCTTCTCGTGGACCCGGCGCACCGTGATCCCGGCCGGGTCGTGGGTGACCAGCCACTCGCCGGTGCCGTCCGGCACGTCGGCCGCGTGCACGTGCAGGGACTCGCCTTCGGCGAGCCCGGCGGCGCGCAGGTCAGGCTCGCCGTCGCCCGGCGCGGCCAGCTCGGTCAGCCACTCGTCGATCCCGTCGGCGGCGACGTCCGCGGCGATGGCGGGCGCGGGGGCTGCCCTCCGCGCCACTCACGGTGAGCTGCGCGTCGGCGCAGTGCACCGCGGTCTCGTGGGTCATCCGCCGGGCCCAGAAACCGGCCGGCCGCTGGCGGCCGAACGCCCAGACCGGGGCGTCCCCCGCCTGCCCGAGCACGGCGATCAGCCGGTCCGCGCCGGCCCGCAGCCATCCGGCGTGCTGGCCGGGTCGTCCGGGATCCGCCCGTCGGGGACCTCGCGGAAGGCGATGGGCTGGGCCGACCGGGGCTGACGATCTCGGCGGCCCAGCGCTGGGCCCGGCCGACGTGCGTGGCCAGCTGCCGCAGCGTCCAGTCCGGGCAGGTGGGCACCTGCAGGGTGAGATCGGCCCCGTCGACCAGCGCGCCCAGGGACCCGGTGCTGGCGGTAATTTCGGCGTAGTAGCGCTCGGGGGTGAGCACGCGGGGCGGCCCGGGTCAGCCGCAGCCGCACGCGCCGCCGCAGCAGCCACCGCCACCCCGGAGCGCGGCCCGGGCGAGCTGGCCCGGCCGCCGACCGAGACCGCGGACAGCAGCTTGACCGTGTCGTCGTGACCTTCCGGGCACAGGCACGGGTCGGACGCTTCGCTCATCGGCCGGGTCTGCTCGAACGTCGATCCGCAGGACCGGCACGGTACTCGTAACGTGGCACATCGCAAGAGTACGCGCCCGCGCTGCCCCGGCGAGCGCGGCCGGCCCGGGGAGGCCCGCCGCCGCGGTGATCGCCGATCCGCAGGGGGCCGCCTTCACGATCGTCACGCTGGCGGCGAGCCCCCCGGCCCCGTAGCCCGCGCCGGTCAGGCGACCGTTTCCTGGTCTTGCTCGGCCGGCATGATCTGGGCCAGCGGGGGCCGCTCGTGCAGCTCGTTGAGGTGCTCGTCCAGCCGCAGCCCGGAGGCGGTGGCCACCGCGTGCAGGTACACCTCCGGGCGGCGCAGGGTCCGCACCCCGGGGGTGCCAGGGGCGCAGATCCCGCGCTGCGGCAGCGACGCCCGGCTGGCCATCGCGCGCAGCACGGCCGAGCTCATCAGGCTGAGGTCCCACAGCGACTGGTGCCGGTTCTGCCGGGCCCCGAGATCGACCTGGGCCATCGCGCCGAGGCCCGCGTCCTCCAGCACATCAACCATGATGCCCAGCTCCACCCCGTACCCGGTGAGGAACGGGACGCTGCACAGAAGGTCACGGTACGCGGCGAACTCGCCCGCCAGCGGCTGCACGAATCCGGTGAGTTCCGGGCAGAAGAAATTGAACAGCGGCTTGGCCATGAGCTCGGTGACGCGGCCGCCACCGTCCGCCACTGATTGGCTCGCAGTCCGTATAAGGCCGGCGGTAAGCGGCCTTCGTGAACTGGACCTCCGGCATCGTGAGCAGCGGCCCCAGCGTGCCGTAAATGAATTGCTCGCGGAAGTTGCTGGTGTCCGCGTCGGCGAACATCACGATGTCACCGCGGGCCACGGACAGGCTGCGCCACATGGCGTCGCCCTTGCCCTGGGCCCGGCCGTAGTCCGGCAGCAGCTCGTTTTCCGAGTAGACCTCGGCGCCCCAGGCGCGGGCGATGTCCGCGGTCCCGTCAGGCGAATCCGCATCGACGACCATGACCTGGTCAATCAGGCCGGTCCGGTCGTTCAGCCGGGCCACCTCGGCCAGGATCGGCCCAATGGTCGCGGCCACATTGCGGGCCGGGAAGATCAGGGTGGTGCTGACCTCGCGCGGCGCCTGGCCCGGAGTGCCCAGGGCGGCGAAATCCTCGTGGCTGAAATGATCGCTGCTCGAACCATTCCCGGACGTTTATCGTCATGTATCGTGCCCTTTCGCTCAGGTCGCCGCTACATCAGCCCAGGGCGCGGTGGTGGCATTTCTGGCCGGGCGCATGCCCCCTGCACCGGCCGCCGCAAGCGGAGAAAATAGGCTAGCCGCGCCATGTTGATTTAGGTAAAAGCGTGTTGCGCCGCGGTAAACGCCCGGCCGGGCTATCGGTAACGGGGTAGCCCGGCAACCGGCCTGCGTCGCCGGACTGCCTGGCCGGGGCCGGCTGCGTCGCCCTGCAGGCGGAGGGTGCCCGGTGCTGAGCCGGCCGCTGAGCCGCCGTGCCGGTGGGTCAGTCGGGGCGGCCCGCGCCTCCGGCGCCCGGCACCGGGGCCGAGGTATCCGGGGCGAGGCGGGGGGCGGGAGCGGTTCCGTTAGAGCCCTTGATGGTGTTCCTGGCGGGGGAGGGGCGGGGGCGGCGGAGGCCCGCGCGGGCTGCGGGAGCCCGCCGCCGGCGGCCGCGTCGTCGTAGAAGAACTGGCGGCCGCGCAGCAGCGAGACCATGGCCCCGATGAAGGACATGAGCGCCGCCGCGGTGAACACGATGACCAGGCCGTGGTGGAACGGGGCGGCGATCAGCGTGGGGAAGAAATGATTCCCGGTCAGCGCGGCCACGTTGTGGGCCGGGAGCCGGCTGAGCACCCCGGACGGCTTGAGCAGGTGCTGCACCGGGTTGTAGCCGAGCAGCGCGGCGAACACCGTGCTCACCGGGGGCAGGTGGCCGACCTTGGTGGCGACGGACAGCGGCACGCCCTGGGCGGTCAGCCCGCGGATCAGCGCGGGCGGCAGGGTACTGGCCAGCCCGGCGATCAGGAGCGAGAAGAAGATGCCGATGGACAGGGACATGCCGGCGTTCTGGAACGTGGACCGCATGCCGGACGCGCTGCCCCGCTGGCTGGCGGGCACGCTGCTCATGATGGCGGAGGTGTTGGGCGAGGCGAACAGGCCGGAGCCCACCCCGTTGAAGAAGATGATCGTCGCGAACAGCCAGTACGGGAAGACCAGCGGCAGCGCGATCAGGCCGATGAACGCGCAGGTGGCCACCAGCAGGCCGGCGGTGGCGAACGGGCGCGGGCCGTACTTGTCCGACAGGGTCCCGGAGATCGGCCCGGCGATCAGGAACCCGGCGGTCAGGGGCAGCATGTAGATGCCCGCCCACAGCGGCGTGTCGATGAAGTTGTAGCCGTGCAAGCGGCAGCCAGATCCCGGCCAGCCAGAGCACCAGCATGAACTGCAGCCCGCCGCGGGCGATCGAGCCGAGCAGGCTGGCCAGGTTCCCGGCCGCGAAGGCCCGGATCTTGAACAGGCCGAGCTGGAACATGGGCTCGGCGATGTGCGTCTCGATCAGGCAGAACACGACGAGCAGCGCCGCGCCGCCGAACAGGCCGGCGAGCACCCACGGGTTGGTCCACCCGGTGGGGTGCCCGCCGTAGGGCTGGATCCCGTAGGTGATCGCGACCAGCAGCGCGGTGGCGCCCAGGCCGAACGTGACGTTGCCCCACCAGTCGATCTTGGCCTTCCGGGTGGTGGCGATCTCCCGCAGGCTCTTGTAGGACCAGATGGTGCCGACGATCCCGATCGGGACGTTGACCCAGAACACCAGCCGCCAGTCCACCGCGGCCAGCAGCCCGCCCAGCAGCAGCCCGACGAACTGGCCGGAGATCCCGGCGATCTGGTTGACGCCCAGCGCCATGCCGCGCTTGCCGGCCGGGAACGCGTCGGTCAGGATCGCGGCCGAGTTGGACATCAGCATGGCCCCGCCGAGGGCCTGGACCAGCCGGAAGCCGATCAGCCACAACGCGCCGCCGCTGCCGGTCAGCGGGTCCAGCGACAGCGCGATCGAGGCCAGGGTGAAGACCACGAAGCCCAGGTTGTAGATGCGCACCCGGCCGTAGATGTCGCCGAGCCGGCCCAGGGTGACCACGGCCACCGCGGTGACCAGCAGGTACCCGATGATCATCCAGAGCAGGTAGCTGACGTTGCCCGGGGCGAGCGGGTCGAGCTTGATGCCGCGGAAGATGGCGGGCATCGCGATGATCACGATCGAGGCGTCGATGGTGGCCATCGTCATGCTGAGCGTGGTGTTGGACAGCGCGATCCAGCGGTAGCGGGGATCGGCGCCGTCGCTGCCGCTGCCTCGCGCTTCCGGCGCCGCCGGGGGTGCCGTTACCGTTCGCCCGGGAGCGGCCGCTCAGCGTGCTCCCGTGGGCCGATGACCCGTTTGACGAGGGCCCGGGGCCCGGCGGCTTAGCGCCTGAGGCGCCGCTGCGATCAGCGAATCTCGACACGTTGATACATGCTACCTCGCATCAGTTGCTTGATCGCAACTACTTATCCCGGCGAGTTTTGCCTGACCGGGCCGGTGCACGGGGCGGCGTCCGGGCTCGGCCTCAGGCGGTGCCGCGGGCCAGCGCGATGAGCCGGTCCAGCACCCCGCCGTTGCTGAGCCGCAGCCCGTCGTGCTCGTACTCGTTCGTCACCCAGGGCCGCAGGCCGCGGATCGCGCCGGGCGGTGGGCAGCGAGAGCTGCCGCGGCACGTACATGTCGTCGAAGTAGACCGCCGCCGCGGCGGGCACGTCGTTGGCCGCGAGCCGGGCCGGGTCGTAGAGCCGCGGCCAGTGAGTCACGCGCCGCGAGTTCCTCCGCCGCGTCCCGCAGCGGGCGGAGCACCGGGTCGGTCTCGAACATCCAGGGGTAGATCATCTCGCCGGTGAACAGCAGCGGGATGTCGCCGTCCACGGCCGCGGCCGGGTCGAACTCGCGGGAACTCGGCCATGATCCGGTCCGCGGCCCAGCGGGTCGCGGTCCCCTGCGCGTAGCACGCCTCGTGGACCAGGCGCGTACAGCGGCGCCTCGGCGAACGACAGCTCGGCGGCGGCGCGGGCCAGGAACGCGTCGGAGATGACGTCCGCCGGCGAACGCGTCCTCCAGCAGGTAGTGCAGGGTGTCGCTGCCGCTGGCGGCGCCGAGCATCCGGCCCAGGCTCTGGAAGGCGGGCACGGTGAGCCGCCCGCCGCCCGGCATGATCACCTCGTGGCTGGCCAGGTGGCGGGCCACGGCCCGGGCCCGGTCCGCGTCCATCGGGAACCGCTCGTAGTGCCGCCGGTTGCGTTCGGCCACGATCGGATAGGTGACCCGGTACACGTCGTCGGCGGTGGCGTCGAGGCCGGGCAGGCCGCCGGTGAGGAACGCCTCGCGGAGCCCCTCCGGGGCGAGGGACAGGTAGGTAGTCGTGCAGAAGCCGCCGAAGCTCTGGCCCAGCACGCTCCACGGCTCGTCGCCGGTCAGCCGCCGCCGGATCAGCTCCGCGTCCCGGACGATCGAGTCGGCCCGGAAGTGGCTCAGGTAGTCGGCCTGGGCCCGGGGGCTGCCGCAGCTGGCCCAGCGTGTGCCGGGAGGCCGGGGTGGAGCGGCCGGTGCCGCGCTGGTCCAGCAGCAGCACCCGGTAGTCGTCGAGCGCCCGGTTCAGCCAGGACTCCCGGCCGAACGGCCGCGGGCTGCCGAACCCGGGGCCGCCCTGGAGGTAGACCAGCCACGGCAGGGCGGGGCCGCCGTCGCGCCGCCCGGCCGGCGCGACCTCGCGGGCGAACACCTCGATCTGCTCGCCGCCCGGCCGTGGTGGTCGAGCGGCACCGTGAACATGTGGTCGGTGAGCACCGTGCCTGGCTGGCGGAACACCGGGCCGGTCCGTACGTCTGCAGTCATGCCCGGTAACGTACGCGAGCCTGCCGCTGACCGGACACGCGGCCGCTGAGTGCATGCCCGGCTGCCCGCCGGGGTAGCGTGGCGCACCTGTCTAGTGGTGAGGAGCAACGCGTGCCGGACTGGGTTAAGCACGCCATCTGGTGGCAGATCTACCCGCTCGGCTTTACCTCGGCGGAGGCCACCGGCGAACCGGAGGCGGGAGCCGGCCGGCGAGCCGGATGGAGACGGCGCGCGGCCGGTCACGCACCGGCTCGGGCAGCTGACCGGCTGGCTGGACTACGCGGTGAACCTGGGCGCCTCGGGGGTCGCGCTCGGGCCGGTCTTCGCCTCGCAGACGCACGGGTATGACACGACCGACCACTACCGGATCGACCCCCGGCTCGGGGACGAGCGGGACTTCGCCGGCCTGGTGGAGGCCGCTCACGCGCGCGGGCTGCGGGTCCTGCTCGACGGGGTCTTCAACCACGTGGGCCGCGGCTTCCCGGCCTTCCAGCGGGTGCTGGAGCAGGGCCCGGACTCGCCGGAGGCCTCGTGGTTCCGGCTGACCTGGCCCGCGGGCTGGCAGCCGGGCACGGAGCCGGAGTACGGCACGTTCGAGGGGCACGAGGCCCTGGTGGCGCTCAACCACGACGAGCCGGCCGTGGCCGGCTACGTCGCGGGGGTGATGAACCACTGGCTGGACGCGGGCGCGGACGGCTGGCGGCTGGACGCGGCCTACGCCGTGCCCGCGGCGTTCTGGGCCCAGGTGGTGCCCGGGTCCGGGCCGGGCATCCCGGGGCGTACCTGGTCGGCGAGGTGATCCACGGTGACTACCCGGAATTCGTGGCCGCGTCGGGCCTGGACTCGGTCACCCAGTACGAGCTGTGGAAGGCCATCTGGAGCGGGCTGAACGACCACAACCTGTTCGAGCTGGGCCACGCCCTGGGCCGGCACAACGGGTTCCTGGAGACGTTCGCGCCGCTGACCTTCGTGGGCAACCACGACGTGACCCGGCTGGCCAGCCAGCTGGAGGACGACCGTCACCTGGCCCACGCCCTGGCCGTGCTGCTCACCGTGGGCGGCACGCCCGCCATCTACTACGGCGACGAGCAGGCCTTCCGGGGGATCAAGGAGGAGCGGGCCGGCGGGGACGACGAGATCCGGCCCGGATTCCCGGGCGCCCCGGACGAGCTGGCCCCCACCGGCTGGCCCGTCTACCGGCTGCACCAGGACCTCATCGGGTTGCGGCGCCGTCACCCATGGCTGTACCGGGCGCAGACCGAGATGCTGCACCTGGCCGGCGAGCAGATGATCTACCGGGTGGCGCGCCGCGGCAGAGGCGGGGATGGCGGCGAGCAGACCTGGTGGTGGCGCTCAGCCTGGCGGACGAGGAGGTCCGCGACGGGGTCCCGGGGGCCCGGGAGGTACTGGCCGGCCCGGGGACGCTGGCCGGCGCCGGGGGCCCGGAGGCGCAGGTCATCCTGCCGGCGCACGGCTGGGCGATCCTGTCCTAGCGCCGCGGCGGATTGCGAACCGTGACCGGGACCGCCGGGTTACCGCAACCACCCCTCGCTGTGGGCGGCGAAATAGGCCGCACGGGCCGGTCGTGGCCGCCCAGCGGCCCCAACTGACGCACCGGCGGACCGTGCCGCAAGAACGCAGCTCCCCCAGACCGGGTCTGGGGGAGCTGCGTTTTGTGGTGCCCGGCCCGTCTGGCGCCGTCAGACGGGCCGGATGGGGAACGGATGGGTCAGGCGGTGACGGTGGTGGGGTGCATCGTCTTGGCGAGGACTTCGGTTCCGGCGGAGACCCGGCGTCCGTGCACCAGGCCGGCGATGGACAGGATGAGCAGCAGGGCGGCGCCGGCGAAGGACGCGATGGCGGCGAGCAGGGCGATCTGGGCGATCTGCCAGAAGCCGTAGGCCTCGAGCAGCATCGAGCGCAGGGTGGTGCCGCGGAACACGGTCTGCACCTGGGCGGCCAGCGCGGTGTTCTTGGGCTGGGCCAGCGAGGCGGCGGACAGCTGGGAGTAGGTCTTGCCCTTGCCTATCAGGCCGAGGTGGACGGCGATGAAGTGGTCGGCGTAGGCCTTGGCCTGCGCGCCGGTGGTCATCGGCTGGCCGGCGTAGGCGCCCATGGCGGCCTGGTCGGAGGGCGGCAGGGCCTTGAATCGGGGTTGCTCGTGGTCGGGAAGACGATTTTCTGGGCGGAGAGCTGGCTGGAGACCTGCCCGTTCGCGTAGGAGTGTCCCCACAGCAGCAGGACGCCTGCGACGAGCAGGACGGCCACGAGGACAAGCCCTCCCGCGCTGACCAGTGCATCGAAAGTCTTACGGCGCATTTGTGGTGCCTCCTTAGACGCCGGGCCGGGGGCCCGGTAATTGATTGCGTCATATGGAGCTTCCCGCGATCTGGGATCAGCGGTCAGGGCCGGGTGACCCCGGCCGGGAAGGACTTCAGTCATGACGGCGGTGGTCTTTAGTCGCTGCGGGGTGCGGCCGGGACCAAAGGCTGGGAACCGGCGTTGGGCCCTGGCGGATCCGGGTGCCAGAAGGCGACGGTGAGCGGAGAGGCCTGGCCTGGATCCAGGCCGCATGCATCACAGGGACCGGCGTGGGATAACTCCCGGCCGGAGAAAAGAAGGGCTGGATGATGACACGCATCACCCTGGCAGCGATCGCTGCCACTGCACTGGTGATCCTTTACGCGGGCAAAGACGACATCCGCCGGTTCCGCCGCATGCACAGCATGTGAAACCCCGAAGCCATCACACCGCAACCCGGCAGGCGCCTGCCATCTACCTCCGCCCATCCTCTTCCAGCTGATCCGGCGGGCCCGGCGGGTGCAGGGCCGAAGGTGACCCGGGTTCGGGCCCTTTGGTCCTTAGCAAGCGCGGCTGGGGGAAGGAAGCTTGATAAAGGCCCGGGTACGGATTCAACGGGCGGTCCTGAGAGGAGAAAGCGCCGTGGCAATTCCGCAGCCGGACGAGGGGCGCCGTCAGCCCGTGATCCGCGAGCCGATCGTCGAGGCCCTGGACGAGACGGAAAGCCTGTCCCTGATCGCGTCGGGCGGCGTCGGCCGGATCGGGTACACCAGCCGGTTCGGGCCTGCGGTGCTGCCGGTCAACTATGACCTGCACGAGCAGACGATCGTGTTCCGCACGGGCCTGCACAGCCCGATGGTGGAGGATCTGCGGACCGGGATCGCTGACGCGGAGTACAACGTCGCGTTCGAGATTGACCATCTGCAGCCGGTCACGCAGGAGGGGTGGAGCGTCCTGGTCCAGGGCGCGGCGCACTTCGTGGATTCGGAGGAGGAACTCGCCTCGGTCGCCGGGCTGGATGTGGAGGCGTGGGCGGGCGGCCCCAAGGAGCAGTTCATCCGCATCGTTCCCGGCGCATCACCGGCAGGCGCATCCGGAGGGCCCCGGAGACCGGCGCCCGCTAGCCCCGTCCTGGACAGGCAGAAAGCGTGGCCGCACGGGGCCGGGGGCCGCGCGGGCAACCCGCCCGCCCCCGCGACGAACGTGGCGGAGGGCACGGCTGAACGCCCGGACCCGTCACGAACCCCGGCGCCGCGGCCCGCGACCGGCGCGGACGGCCCGGACCCGACATCACGCCGTTGCCAGACCTGCTGCACGGCGCCCCGCGCTCCGGGCCCGTGCGGGCCCGGAAGCCGGTCTACGTGGACCTGCTGCCGCCGTGCAACGCCGGTTGCCCGGCGGGGGAGAACATCCAGGCCTGGCTGGCCGACATTCAGGCCGGCGGCCGAGCGGGCCTGGCGGCAGCTGGTGAAGGACAATCCGCTCCCCGCCATCCACGGGCGGGTCTGCTACCACCCCTGCGAGAGCGTATGTAACCGCGCTGAGCTGGACAGCGCCGTGTCGATCCACGCGGTGGAGCGGTACCTCGGGGACCTGGCGCTGGAGCAGGGCTGGGCCTTCGATGCCCCGCCGGCGCCCACCGGGAAGCGGGTGCTAGTCGTCGGGGCCGGGCCGAGCGGGCTGTCCGCCGCCTACCACCTGGCCCGGCGGGGCCACCAGGTGGAGATCAGGGACGCCAGTGCCGAGCCGGGCGGGATGATGCGGTACGGCATCCCGGCCTACCGGCTGCCCCGGGACGTGCTCGGCGGCGGAGATCCGCCGGATCGAGGCCCTCGGCGTGCGGATCACCTGCGGGCACCGGGTCACCGACCTGGCCGCCGAACGGCATGAGGGCGTTCGACGCGGTGTTCGTCGCGGTCGGCGCGCACCTGTCCAAGCACGTGGACATCCCGGCCCGCGACGCAGGCCGGATCATCGACGCGGTGCCCTTCCTGCGGGAGGTCGCGTCGGGCGGGCATCCGCTGATCGGCCGCCGGGTCGCCGTCTACGGCGGCGGGAACACCGCCATGGACGCCGCCCGCACCGCGCAACGGCTGGGCGCGGACGACGCCTGATCGTCTATCGGCGCACCCGGGCCCAGATGCCCGCGCACGAGGAGGAGGCCGCGGACGCCGAGCGCGAGGGCGTGCGCATCAACTGGCTGCACACGATCACCGCGTTCGACGGGCCGGAACTGACCGTCGAGGTCATGGAGCTGGACGGTCCGGGTACCCGCGGCCCACCGGGCAGCTGGAGACGCTGGCGGCCGACACGCTGATCCTGGCCCTCGGCCAGGATGCGGACACCGGGTTCCTGCGCGCCGGTGCCCGGGGTGGAGTTCAAGCCGGACGGCACGTGGTGATGTCGGCGTCGATGATGACCGGCTGCCCGGGCGTGTTCGCGGGCGGGGACATGGTGCCGGCCGAGCGGACCGTCACCGTCGGCACCGGGCACGGCAAGAAGGCCGCCCGGCACATCGACGCCTACCTGCGCGGCAGCCATGCCGCGCCCCCGCCCAAGCACGAGGAGGCCGAGTTCGGCCTGCTGCACCCGTGGTATTTCAGGCGACGCCGCTCGCGCCACCAGCCGGAGCGTGACCCGGCGGCCGGGTCACGGACTTCGCCGAGGTGACCGGCGGGCTCACCGGCCAGAGGCGCGTCTATGAGGCGGGCCGCTGCCTGTCGTGCGGCAACTGCTTCAGTGCGACGGCTGCCTGGGGGCCTGCCCGGAGGACGCCGTGATCAAGCTCGGCCCGGGCAACCGCTACCGGTTCGACTACGACCGCTGCACCGGCTGCGGGACCTGCTACGACCAGTGCCCGGTGCACGCCATCGAGATGATCCGGGGAGAACGCTGATGCGCGCGACGATCGACGGCAACGAGGCGGCGGTGTCGGTCGCCTACCGGCTCAACGAGGTGTGCTGCATCTACCCGATCACCCCGTCCTCGCCCATGGCCGAGCTGGCCGACGAGTGGTCCAGCCAGGGCCGGCGCGAACATCTGGGGCAGCGTGCCGACGGTGGTGGAGATGCAAAGCGAGGGCGGCGCGGCGGGCGCGCTGCACGGGGCGCTGCAGGGCGGCGCCCTGGCCACCACGTTCACCGCCTCGCAGGGCCTGCTGCTGATGATCCCGAACATGTACAAGATCGCCGGTGAGCTGACCCCGGCGGTGCTGCACGTGGCCGCGCGGTCGCTCGCCGCCCAGGGGCTGTCGATCTTCGGCGATCACTCCGACGTGATGGCCGTCCGGCAGACCGGGTTCGCCATGCTCGCGTCGCGTCGCGTGCAGGAAGCGCACGACCTGGCGCGGTGGCGCAGGCCGCCTCGCTGGCCACCCGGATGCCGTTCGTGCACTTCTTCGACGGGTTTCGAACCTCCCACGAGCTGAACACGATCGAGCTGCTGTCCGACGACGACCTGCGGGCGCTCGTGCCCGACGAGCTGGTCCGCGCGCACCCGGCGCGGGCCCTGTCGCCGGACCATCCGTTCATCCGCGGCACCGCGCAGAACCCCGACGTCTACTTCCAGGCCCGGGAGACCGTCAACCCGTTCTACGCGAAGGTGCCCGGCGCGGTTACCGCCGCGATGGACGCGCTGGCCGCGCGCACCGGCCGCCAGTACCACCTGGCCGACTACACCGGGTGCCCCGGACGCCGAGCGGGTCATCGTGATCATGGGGTCCGGCGGGGAAACCGTGGCGCAGACGGTGCAGTACCTGGCCGCCCGCGGCGAGAAGGTCGGCGTC
>CAVUKT010000024.1:0-267933 GCA_963742055.1 uncultured Actinomycetes bacterium
CCGGGCGGGTCACGTAGGAGCCGGGTGGGACGCGTGGAGGGGCAGCTCGGAGAGGCGGGGCTGCCCTGGGGTGCGGCCAGGTGGCAGGAGTGACGCGGTCAGTGGCAGGCGTGACGCGGTCAGTGGCAGGCGTGACGCGTTACAGGTGCGGCAGACCCACGTAGATGGTGATCGTGCTGCCCTGCGGGGCCTGGCCGCTGGGGCTGTAGTTGAACACCGTGTTCAGCGGCCCGACCTGGTCCACCTTGACCTGGAATCCCGCCTGGGCCAGGGCCTGAGTGGCCTGGGAGACCTGCTGGCCGTCCACGTTGGGCACATTGACCATCTGCGGCCCATTGGAAAAGTCAATGGTGATCACTTCATGGGCGGTGAAGGAACTGCCCGGCGGGACCGACTGCTGGGTGATCGTGCCCGCGGGCTGGTCGCTCTTCGCGTCCGCGACCTCGTTCAGCGAGACGCTGTTGGCCTGCGCCCACTGCTCGGCCACCGCCTTCTGCTGGCCCACGAAGTTGGGCACCGGCTGCCCGGTGCTGACCACCAGCGAGACGGGCCGGTTCTGCGGCCACGACACGCCTGACGCTGGGGTGGTGCTGATCACGATCCCGCTCTGGATGGTGGTGGACGTCTCGTCGGTCACCTGGCCCGGGATCAGGCCCGCGTGGCGCAGTGCGGCCTGCGCGGTGGCCAGCGGGCTCCCGGTCACCTGGGGGACCGGGATCATGTGCGGTCCCGCGGAGGCGATGAGCAGCACGGTGCCGCCCTTGCTCACCCGGGAGCCGATCGCGGGCTCGGTGGCGATGATGTTGCCCTTGGCCACCCGGGCGCTGAACTGGGGCTTGCCCATCTTCGCGGTCAGGCCCTGGTTGCGGACTTCCAGCCGGGCGGTGCTCGCGGACAGGCCGCCCACCGAGGGCACCGTGGTGTACTTGCCCGCCGACTGCCACCAGATGAGCAGGCCGATCAGGAGTACCGCGGCCAGGCCGCCCAGCACGTAGTAGAGCCGGCGGCTGAACAGCCAGCGCTGCAGGCCGGGCTCGCGGGGGCCGCCATGCCCGCTGCTGGCCCCGGCCCCGGCCGTAGTCCGTGACCGCGCCGGGGGCCACCACCAGGGTGTGGTTCGCGGCCCGGTGGAAGGCGTCGTCGCCGGCCCGGCGGGCCAGGCCCGGGTTCCCGTCGCCCGGCGGCATGGCGAATCCGGTCGCGGAGAACGCGGAGGTGGACGAGCCCGCGCCGGACGGGCCTGAGGTCGGGAAGGCCGCGCCCACTCCGGTCGGGGCGGCGGCAGGCGGGATGCCGTTCGCGGCCGCGGGGTCCGCCGGGGCACGCAGGCCGGGAATCAGGTCGTCCGCGTACTGCGACGGCGGGGGCTGGGCCGGCCAGCCATCCGGCTGGTAGCTGGCCGGGGCACCTGGGGCCCCGTAGCCAGGCGCCCCAGTAACCGGGGGCATCGTAGGCGGGGTCCTGGTAGCCCGGGCTCCGGTAACCGGGGTCCTGGTAGCCGGCGTCCTGGTAGCCGGCCGGAGCCGGGTACGCGGGGGCCGGTGGCCGGCCGCGGCGGAGCGGGCGGGAGACTCAGGCGGACCTCGTTGAGGCTGCGCAGGAACTGGCCGCCGTCCGCCGGGGCGGAGGTCAGGGTTCCGGCTGGTGGCCCGGAGGACCAGGTCGTCCAGGGCGGGCGGGATGCCGTTCACCAGCTGCGAGGGCACCGGCACGGCCTCGTTGACGTGCTTGTAGGCCACCGCCAGCGGCGTGTCCGCGGTGTGCGGCTGCTGGCCGGTGAGCATCTCGAACAGCATGATGCCCGGCGGCGTAGACGTCCGTCCGCGCGTCCGCGACGCCCTGGGATACCTGCTCCGGCGCCAGGTAGGCGGCGGTGCCGATCAGCATGCCGGTCTTGGTGTGGCTGGTGCCCGCGAGCATCCGGGCCAGGCCGAAGTCCGCGACCTTGACCGCGTGGCCCGCGGTCAGCAGGACGTTCTCCGGCTTGACGTCCCGGTGGGCGAGCCCGGCGGCGTGCGCGGCACCGAGGCCGCCCAGCACGCCCTCCATGATGTCCAGGGCCTCGCGGGGGCGGAGGCTGCCCTGCTCGTTCAGCAGGTCGCGCAGCGTGCGGCCGGGCACGTACTCCATGGCCAGGTAGAGCGTGCGCCCGTCGGCGCCCTGGTCGTACACGCCGACCACGTTGGGGTGCGAAAGCCGGGCCACCGACCTGGCCTCACCGACGAACCGGCGGACGAAGTCCTCGTCGTTGGCCAGCTCCGCGTGCATGATCTTCAGCGCCACGGTGCGGTCCAGCCGGGTGTCGGTGCCCAGATAGACGGTGGCCATCCCGCCGGTGGCAATAAGGGACTCAACCCGGTACCGGCCATCCAGGAGCCGGCCGACGGGTGGGCGCGCGAGCGTCGTGTCCATCGGCTCGATTGTATGGCCGCCCATCGCTCCGGGCGCTGGGAACACCTGTACGGTGTCGCGCGGTGACCGGGAGTAACGAAGCTGCGGGTGATCCCGCTTACCTGCGGGTTTCTCCGGCCAGGCTGTGATCACCGCTTGGCCGGGAGCGCGGTGGCCCCGGATAGGGCCCGGGCGGAAAGCGCCGCGCGCCCGTCCGGAAACCGGGCCCGGGGCCGCCAGGCCGCCCCGTCGGGCCAGATCGGCCCGGCACCTCTAGCCTTGGTGCTCGTGCAGATCGAGCGGGTTGTGATCGCGGGCGGCGGGCTGGCCGGCTCGCGCGCCGCAGCCGAGCTCCGGGCCAAGGGGTACGCCGGCCAGATCACCATGCTGGGCGCGGAGCCCCATCCGCCCTACGACCGCCCGCCGCTGTCCAAGAAGCTGATGATGGGCGAGCTGGACTCGACCTCGCTGGACACCGACGCGGCCGCGCTCCGCCTGGACCTGCGGCTCGGCGAGGCCGCCACCGGCCTGGCCGGGCAGGCGGTCCGCAGCGACCGCGGCGAGTACCGCTTCGACCGCCTGATCGTGGCGACGGGGGCCGCGCCGGTGCGGCTGCCCGGGCCCGGCCGCCAGCATGTGCTGCGCACCCTGGACGACGCCCTGGACATCCGGGCCCGGCTGCGGCAGGGGACCCGGCTGGCCATCGTGGGGGCCGGCTGGATCGGGGCGGAACTCGCCACCGCCGCCGTGGCCCGCGGGCTGCGACGTCACCGTCCTGGAGGCGGCCGCGACCCCGGCGGCCGCGGCCCTGGGCGAGGCGGCCGGGGCGACGATGGTGCCCTGGTACGCCGCGGCCGGCGTGGACCTGCGGCTCGGCCAGCCGGTGGAGTCGGTCCAGGAAGGCGGCCTGGCCCTGCCCGGCGGCGGGTGGCTGGACGGCCGACCTGGTCGTGACCGCGGTCGGGGTCCGGCCCTGCACCGGATGGCTGGACGGGTCCGGGGTGGACCTGGGCAACGGGATCGTCGTCGACGGCCGCCTGCAGGCCTCCGTGCCCGGGGTCTACGCGGCCGGCGACTGCGCCGCGTTCTGGTCCGGCCGCTACGGCCGGCGGCTGCGGGTGGAGCACTGGGATACCGCCCTGCACTCGCCCAGCGGTGGCCGCGGCCAACGCGCTCGGCGCCGAGCAGGACTACGACCCGGTGCCCTATTTCTGGTCTGAGCAGTTCGGCCGGATGGTCCAGTACGTGGGCCACCATGAACGCGAGGACCGTCTCGTCTGGCGCGGTGATCCGGCTGAGGAGCACTGGGCGGCGTGCTGGGTGGCCGGGACGGCGGGCGCTGAGCCGGCGGACGCGCAGACGGCAGGCGCCGGCCGGCTGGTCGCCGTCCTCACGGTGGGACGGCCCCGGGACATGCTGCAGGGGCGCAGGCTCATGCAAGCGGGCCGGACCGTGGACACCGCCCGGCTGGCCGACCCCGACGTGCCGATGCGGGACGCGGCCATGACGTGACCAGGGGCGGCCCTAATCCTGGAAGAGAACTGACGAGACTGGCGTGTCCGGGTTTGACCCGGGCCGCAGCGTGGGAAATTCGGAGACGTGGCACAGATCGACCCCCCGGCCGACGCACTCGTCGGCGACTGGCTCACCCTCCCTGAAGCCGCTGACCGGCTCGGCATCCCGCCGGGCAGGCTCAAGCAGCTGTTCCGTGACCGCAAGCTGCTGGCTGTCCAGCGGCCGGACGGCACGACGGCAGTCCCCGCCGCCTTCTTCGACGGCGGCACCATCATCAAGGGGCTGCATGGCACCCTCACCGTGCTGTACGACTGCGGGTTCGACGACCCGGAGGCGCTGCGCTGGCTGTTCACGGCCGACGACACGCTGCCCGGGACGCCGATCCAGGCGATGATCGAGAATCGCCGCACCGAGGTGAACCGGCGGGCCCAGGCCCTCGCGTTCTGAGGGCAGGCGCCGCGCCGCCGCGCGGTGCCCCGGCTCGGGCCGCGTCAGCCGCTGACGGCCCGGCCGTGCGGGCCCGGTGCGGGCAGGGCCGGCCGACGGGCGTTAGCTGAGTTTGTGCGAGTTTTGATCGATGGCTCCGGTGGTCCGCTGGCCCGGGCCACCGCTGATCGCGCCGCGCGGCCCCGGCCGACTAGCCTGGGGACATGCCATCCGGGGTCCTGCACCGTGCGCCAGCCATCCGTGACCTGCTGGCCGCGGGCGGTGAGTCGTACTCGTTCGAGTTCATGCCGCCCAAGACCGAGGACGCCGAGCGGCGGCTGTGGCGGGCGATCCGGGAACTGGAGCCGCTGCGTCCCACGTTCGTCTCGGTCACCTACGGGGCGGGCGGCTCGACCAGGGACCGGACCGTCCGGGTGACCGGGCGGATCGCCGCGGAGACGACGCTCACCCCGGTGGGGCACTTCACGGCGGTCGACCACTCCGTGGCCGAGCTGCGCCGCGTGATCGGCTCGTACGCGGCGGTCGGCGTGCGCAACGTGCTGGCGCTGCGCGGGGACCCCCCGGGCGACCCCAACGCCGAGTGGGTCAGGCACCCGCAGGGCGTGGAGTACGCGGAGGACCTGGTCCGGCTGGTCCGGGCCTCGGGCGACTTCTGCGTGGGCGTGGGGGCGTTCCCCGAAGGGCACCCGCGGTCCCCCGACCTCGACTCAGACACCGAGTACTTCGTGCGCAAGTGCCGGGCGGGCGCCGACTTCGCGATCACCCAGATGTTCTTCTACGTGGAGGACTACCTGCGGCTGCGGGACCGGGTGGCGGCCGCCGGGTGCGAGGTGCCGATCATCCCCGGGATCATGCCGATCACCAGCCTGCGCACGCTGGAGCGGATCGTCGTGCTGTCCGGCGCCCGGTTCCCGGGCGCGCTGGGGGACCAGGTGCGGGCGGCCGCCGGCGACGGGGCGGCGGTGCGGGAGATCGGCGTGGAGTACGCGGCGGCCATGTGCGAGCGCCTGCTGGCCGAGGGCACCCCCGGGCTGCACTTCTGCACGCTCAACGGCTCCCGGGCGACCCGGGAGATCTACGAGCGCCTCGGGCTGGCCGGGCGCGCGGCCGGCGGCCGCGCGCATCCCGCCCCGGTCCGGCTGGCCGCGGAAGGCTGACCCGGCCCGGTGCCCGGCGGTGCGGGCGGACGCCCGCTGCCAGCAGCCCGCGTCAGCCACCTGACGCGGGCGGGCGGCCCGGCCGCAGCGGCAGCGCCGCGCCCATCAGCGCGTACGGCGGGTCGGTTCCCGGGAACCGGTAGCCGGTCAGCAGGTCGTTGAAGCCCAGGCCCCGGTAGAGACGGCGGGCCCGGCTGTCGGTGTCCTGGGTGGACAGCAGCGCCGTGCGTTCCAGCCGGGAGTGGATCAGCGCGGGCACCATGGCCCGGCCGACCCCGCGGCCCTGGTAGGCGGGATGCACGTGCACCTCGGCCACCTCGAACGAGTCGGCCAGCCAGGCCTGGGCCAGGTCGCGGCCGCCTGCCGAGGTCAGCGCGCTGCGCACCAGGTCGTGCCACCACTGGCCGTTGGTGCCGTGGAAGCCATAGGCGAAGCCGATGACCGTGAGCCGGTCGCGGCCCGACTGCGGTCCGCAGTCCGGCAGGCGCGTTCCCGGGATCGTCCGGGAGGGTCATCACCACGCAGCGGAACGAGGGGAATCCGCGTGCCGTTCCATGATCGCCTGGCGTCCCGGCAACTGCTGCTGCGGCGGCCGCATGGCGGCCGCGTAGACGCTGGTCAGGACGCCAAGTTCGGCAAGAAAGCGTGCTTTGCCGAATTCCAGCAGCTCCGGGCCAGCGCGCACCCGCGCAAGCGTACGCGAGCGCGGCGCCCCGGCCGTGCGCCGCACCCGGCTGGGCGCGCGCCGGCGCACCCCGGGCTGCGGCGGCGCCAGCGCGGCAGGCCAGCGGCTGGCGCAGGCCGGGCGCGGCGTTTTGTCGGACCCGCTCGCTACCTTCGAACTCAGATACAACTAGCTGGACATTGAAGCGAACCTATGTTCGAATAACTAGCGGGACCGCCGGGACGTCCCCCCTCATCCTGGGCGGCCGGGCCGGGGTCGGGCGGCGTGCAGCGAAGCACCCGCCTGATCCTGGCTCCGCGACGGAAGGAAGGCCATGAGTACGGTCATGTCAGTACGACCAGGCCAGCCACGCTGCCGTATAGCGCCTGCGGCGCTGAACCTCATCGAATCGGCCCGCCGCGGGCTGGCCGACGCCGCGAGCGAAGCCAGCCCGGGCACCCGGTACGTGGGCGCGCACCTCGCCGCGCTGCGGGCCGCGGCCGCGATCGTGGCGGTGAAGATGGGCCCGGGGCAGAGCCCCCGGCGGAAAGCGCCGCACAGCGTCTGGGAGCTGCTGCCGCGGGTGGAGCCCGCGCTGTCGGAATGGGCGGCGTTCTTCGCCGCGGGAGCGGGCAAGCGGGCCGCCGCGGAAGCGGGGCTGCTCCGGGCGGTGTCCGCCCGGGAAGCTGACGATCTGCTCAGGGACGCGGAGACGTTCCTGAACCTGGCCGAGGAAGCGCTGGGGCTGCCGGGCCAGCCGGCCCTGCCCCTGCGCCCGCGCCCGGCCAGGCTAGCCAGCCGGGCCGGGTCGTCCTGGCGTGCTGGCCCGGGGCCGCTGGCGCGCGCTGAGTCCGAGGACGCCAGCGGCCTGCCAGCCAATGGCCGGCAGGCCGCCCAAGGGGGCCAACCCTGGGTCAGAAGGCCTCGACTGCGCCTCGTGCCTCGGAGTCGAGGACACCCCAGCTGATCAGCTCTTCGGTGAGGTCGATCGGCGACTTGTCGTAGATGACCGCCAGTGACCGCAGGTCCTCCTGCCGGATGGACAGCACCCGGCCGTTGTAGTCGCCGCGCTGGCTCTGGATCGTCGCCACGTAGCGCGCCAGCGGGCCAGCCTTGTCCTTGGGCAGCTGGGCCATCCGCTCCAGGTCGATGACAAGCTTCGGCGACGGCGCCAGCGGGGCGGGCGTCGAGTCGCCGGGCAGCAGCTCAGACACGGGCACGCCGTAGAACTCGGCCAGCTCGGCGAGCTTCTGCACGGTGACCGAGCGGTCGCCGCGCTCGTACGAGCCCACGACCACGGCCTTCCACCGGCCGCGTGACTTCTCCTCCACCCCATGCAGGGACAGTCCCTGCTGGGTACGGATGGCACGCAGGCGTGCGCCGAGAGTCTTGGCGTATTCAGATGGCATGTCGTCGGCCCCCCGGCCAGATCGTCGCTTTCAGTAACGGTTACGGACAGTGACGGTAGGCCGCAACCGCGACCAGGTCAAGCCGAATAGCAAAAAGCGGGTCAACTTACGCGTCTTGCCACCTGCGCCCGAGGCCGGTGCTGATCGCCCAGACGTCTAGACACAGATCCCGGGAAGCCCGCTGGGACAGGCGTTCTGGCTGTTCTGGCGGCCGCGCCCGGCTGGCTTTCGCGAGTATCGCTGATCCGTCTTCTCTCAGTGTGACACGAATCACTCATCGTCACCCAATCCACGCCGCAGACGGGCAGCTCACTTTCCGCGGCCCGGCGCCAGCCCGGGCGCCGCCAGGCCGGCCCGCCGTGCGCCCGGCCGGCCGCCTCCGGCGGCTGCCGCGGCTGGCCGCCGCGCCGTGGCGTCCCACGTCACAGCCCTCCCTCCTGGTACCGTGGGCCGGACAGATCGTCCTTTAAGACCCGTCCCGTGAGGCGGGAAAGGAGGTCCGTGGCATGCATGCAGTGCATCCTGCCCGGAATCAGGCCGCAGGGGTGGACGGCGCGGCGGGCGGCGGCCCAGCCCGGCCCGGCCCCCCTGATCCGAAGACGGCGATCCCGAAGACGGTCCTGGAGCCCGCCGAGATCGGCCGGGCGCTGACCCGGATCGCGCACGAGATCCTCGAACGTACCGACGGCGCAGCCGACGTGCTGCTGCTGGGCATCCCCACCCGCGGCGTCCCGCTGGCCCGGCGCCTGGCCGAGCGCATCGAGCGGGTCGAGGGACGCCCGGTACCCCATGGGTCGCTGGACATCACCATGTACCGGGACGATCTCCGGCTGCGGCCGGCCCGGGCGCTCGGCCGCACGGAGGTGCCTCGCCGAGGGCATCGACGGGGCCGTCGTGGTGATCGTCGATGACGTGCTCTACTCCGGCCGGACCGTCCGGGCGGCCCTCGACGCGCTCAACGACCTCGGCCGGCCCCGGGCGGTCCAGCTGGCCGTCCTGATCGACCGCGGGCACCGCGAGCTGCCGGTGCGGCCGGACTACGTCGGCAAGAACCTGCCCACCTCCAAGCAGGAGGTCGTGCGGGTGCTGCTGACCGAGGTGGACGGCCAGGATGCAGTGATCATCGGGCAGGCCGGGGGCGGCGCGTGAACCGTCACCTGATCTCCGCGGCCGACCTGAGCCGGGACGACGCGCTGCTCATCCTGGACACCGCCGACGAGCTGGCCCGGATGGCCGACCGGCCCATCAAGAAGCTGCCCACGCTGCGCGGGCGCACGGTGGTCAACCTCTTCTTCGAGGACTCCACCCGGACCAGGATCTCGTTCGAGGCCGCGGCCAAGCGGCTGTCCGCGGACGTGATCAACTTCTCGGCCAAAGGGTCCAGCGTGGCCAAGGGCGAGAGCCTCAAGGACACGGCGCTGACCCTGGAGGCCATGGGCGCGGACGCCGTCGTGGTCAGGCACAGCGCCTCGGGCGCGCCGCACCGGCTCGCGGGCTGGGTGCGCGGGACCGTGGTCAACGCCGGCGACGGCGCGCACGAGCATCCCACCCAGGCCCTGCTGGACGCGTTCACCATCCGGCGCAAGTTCGGCCGCCCCGGCGGCGAGGCCCTCGACGGGCTGCGGGTCACCATCGTGGGCGACATCCTGCACAGCCGGGTGGCCCGGTCCAACGTGCTGCTGCTGAGCACCCTGGGCGCCGAGGTCACCCTGGTCGCGCCCCCCACCCTGCTCCCGGTAGCCGTCGGCGCCTGGCCGTGCTCCGTCGGCTACGACCTCGACGCCGCGATCCCCAAGAGTGACGTGGTCATGATGCTGCGGGTGCAGCAGGAGCGGATGAACGCCGCGTACTTCCCCAGCGTGCGGGAGTACAGCCGGCGCTACGGGCTCGACGGCACCAGGATGGCGCAGCTGCCCGACCAGGCCATCGTGATGCACCCGGGCCCGATGAACCGCGGCGTCGAGATCGCCGCCGACGTGGCGGACTCGGCCCGGTCCACCATCGTGGAGCAGGTGGCCAACGGGGTCAGCGTGCGGATGGCCGTGCTGTACCTGCTGCTCGGCGGGGCCGAGGTGCAGGCATGACCCGGTCCGCGGGCAGGCCGGAAGCGGAGCGCAGGCAGGGACCGGAGGAGAGCGGCATGAGCACGAGCCAGGGGGTCTGGCTGATCAGGGGCGCGCGGCCGCTGGGCGGCGGCCCCGCCGACATCGTGATCCGCGACGGCGTGATCGACAGCATCGGTGACGGCCCCGCGCCGCCCGGCGCCCAGGTGCTGGACGCGGCGGGCCTCATCGCCCTGCCGGGCCTGGTGGACCTGCACACCCACCTGCGCGAGCCGGGCCGCGAGGACGCCGAGACCGTGGAGTCCGGTACCCGGGCGGCGGCGCTGGGCGGGTTCACCGCCGTGCACGCGATGGCCAACACCGACCCGGTGGCCGACACGGCGGGCGTGGTGGAGCAGATCTGGCGGCTCGGGCGGCAGGCGGGGCACTGCGACGTCCACCCGGTCGGCGCGGTCACCCTGGGCCTGGGCGGGACGCGGCTGGCCGAGCTGGGCGCGATGGCCGACTCCGCGGCGCGGGTCCGGGTGTTCTCCGACGACGGGCGGTGCGTGTCCGACGCCGTGCTGATGCGCCGCGCCCTGGAGTACGTGAAGGCGTTCGACGGGGTGATCGCGCAGCACGCGCAGGAACCCCGGCTCACCGAGGGCGCGCAGCTGAACGAGGGGGAGATGTCCGGGCGGCTCGGGCTGACCGGCTGGCCGGCCGTGGCCGAGGAGGCCGTCATCGCCCGCGACTGCCTGCTCACCGCGCACGTCGGCTCGGCCCTGCACGTCTGCCACGTGTCCACGGCCGGATCGGTGGAGATCATCCGCTGGGCGAAGGGCAAGGGCTGGCGGGTCACCGCCGAGGTGACCCCGCACCACCTGCTGCTGACCGATTCCCTGGCGGCCGGCTACGACCCCGTCTACAAGGTCAACCCGCCGCTGCGCACCCCGGCGGACGTGGCGGCGCTGCGCGAGGGCCTGGCCGACGGCACCATCGACTGCGTGGCCACCGACCACGCGCCGCATCCGGTGGAGGACAAGGAAACCGAGTGGGACACGGCCGCGTTCGGCATGACCGGCCTGGAGACGGCGCTGCGCGTGGTGCAGGAGGCCATGGTCGACACCGGCCTGCTCGACTGGGCCGGGGTGGCTGACCGGATGGCCCGGCGCCCGGCCCGCATCGGCCGGCTGCCCGGCCCGGAGCGCGCGCTGGCCGTGGGCCTGCCCGCCAGCCTGACGCTCTACGACGCCGTCGGCACGCGACACGGTGGACCCGCGCGCGCACGCCTCCCGGAGCCGGAACAGCCCGTTCGGGGGGATGGAACTGCCGGGCCGGGTGGTCGCCACGTTCCTGCGCGGGACGCCCACCGTCCTCGACGGGAAGCTCGCCTGATGGCCGGGTCCCTGAGCGCGGGGTCCAGCGGGGCGGGCGCCCCCGCGATCCTGGTCCTGGAGGACGGCACCACCTTCCGCGGGACCGCGTTCGGCGCGGACGGCGAGACCTTCGGCGAGATGGTCTTCAACACCGGCATGACCGGCTACCAGGAGACGCTGACCGACCCGTCCTACGCCCGCCAGATCGTGGCGATGACCGCGCCGCACATCGGCAACACCGGGGTGAACGACGAGGACCCCGAGTCGCGGCGGATCTGGGTGAGCGGGTACGTGGTCCGCGAGCCGGCCCGGCTGGCCTCGAACTGGCGGTCGCAGCGGAGCCTGGACGAGGAACTGCGCGCCCAGGGCATCACCGGGATCGCGATCACCGGCACCCGGGCGCTGACCCGGCACCTGCGCGACCGCGGGGCGATGCGGGCCGGCATCGCCACCGGCACCGCGGACCCGGACGCGCTCCGCGAGCGGGTCCTGGCCAGCCCGCAGATGGCCGGCGCGGACCTGGCCCGGGAGGTGTCCACGGAGGCCGCCTACACGGTCTCCCCGCCGGACGGGGTGCCGGTCCGCTACCGGGTCGCGGCCGTGGACCTGGGCATCAAGACCGCCACGCCGCAGGCCATGGCCCGGCGGGGCTGCCAGGTCACCGTGCTCCCGGCGGCCAGCACCACCGAGGACATCCTCGCCCTCGGCGCCGGACGGCGTGTTCTTCTCCAACGGGCCCGGCGACCCGGCCGCGGCCGGCTACGCGGTGGACGCGGTCCGCGGCGTGCTCGCCCGCGGCGTCCCGGTCTTCGGCATCTGCCTGGGCAGCCAGGTCCTGGGCCGGGCGCTCGGCCTGGGCACCTACAAACTCCGCTTCGGGCACCGCGGGGTGAACCAGCCGGTCAAGGACCTGGCGACCGGGCAGGTGCACATCACCAGCCACAACCACGGCTTCGCGGTGGCCATGCCGCCGCGCCGAGGCTGGCCCGGCCGGCCAGCGGGGACGGCGGCACCGGGCCGGGCGCGACGTTCGGCACCGACTTCGGCCCGGCCCAGATCACCCACGTCAACCTCAACGACGGCGTGGTCGAGGGCCTGAGGCTGCTGGACCGCCCGGCGTTCAGCGTGCAGTACCACCCCGAGGCCGCGCCGGGCCCGCACGACGCGGCCGGGCTGTTCGACGAGTTCTGCGCGCTGATGGACGGCGCCAGGGGAGGTGCGCATGCCCAGGCGTGAGGACCTGCGCTCGGTACTCGTCATCGGGTCCGGGCCGATCGTGATCGGGCAGGCCTGCGAGTTCGACTACTCGGGCACCCAGGCCTGCCGGGTGCTGAGCCAGGAGGGCATCCGGGTCAGCCTGGTCAACTCCAACCCGGCCACGATCATGACCGACCCGGAGTTCGCCGACGCCACCTACGTCGAGCCGATCACCCAGGACGTGCTGGAGAAGGTCATCGCCAAGGAGCGGCCCGACGCGGTGCTGCCCACGCTCGGCGGGCAGACCGCGCTGAACGCGGCCGTCGACCTGCACGAGGCGGGCATCCTGGCCAAGTACGGCGTCGAGCTGATCGGGGCCGGCATCGAGACCATCAAGGCTGGTGAGGACCGGAAGCGGTTCAAGGACATCGTCACCGGGCTCGGCGGCGAGGTGCCGCGCAGCCACATCTGCCACACCATGGACGAGTGCCTGGCGGCCGCGGCCGACCTCGGCTATCCGGTGGTCATCCGGCCGTCCTTCACCCTGGGCGGGTCGGGCTCGGGCATCGCGCGCTCCGAGGGCGACCTGCGCCGGCTCGCCGGGGCCGGGCTGGACGCCAGCCCGGTGACCGAGGTGCTGCTGGAGGAGTCCATCCTCGGCTGGAAGGAGTTCGAGCTCGAGCTGATGCGCGACCGCCACGACAACGTGGTGGTGGTCTGCTCGATCGAGAACATCGACCCCATGGGCGTGCACACCGGGGACTCGGTCACCGTGGCCCCGGCGATGACCCTGACCGACCGCGAGTACCAGCACATGCGCGACGTGGCCATCGCGGTGGTCCGCGCGGTGGGGGTGGACACCGGGGGCTGCAACATCCAGTTCGCCGTGCACCCGCAGACCGGCCGGATGGTCGTGATCGAGATGAACCCGCGGGTGTCCCGGTCCTCGGCGCTGGCCTCCAAGGCGACCGGCTTCCCGATCGCCAAGATCGCCGCCCGGCTGGCCATCGGCTACACGCTGGACGAGATCCGCAACGACATCACCGGGGAGACGCCGGCCAGCTTCGAGCCCGCGCTGGACTACGTGGTGGTCAAGGTGCCGCGGTTCGCGTTCGAGAAGTTCCCCGGCGCGGACCCCGAGCTGACCACGCACATGAAGTCGGTCGGTGAGGCCATGGCCATCGGGCGGAGCTTCCCGGAGGCGCTGCAGAAGGCGCTCCGCTCGCTGGAGGACCGGGCCGCGCCGTTCAGCTGGGCCGGGCCGCCGGGGGACCGGGCTGAGCTGCTGGCGCGCTGCGCGATGCCGCACGACGGCCGGATGTCCACCGTGCACCAGGCGCTGCGGGCCGGGGCGACCGTCGCCGACGTGGCCGGGGTGACCGGGATCGATCCCTGGTTCGTGGACCAGATCCAGGGGATCCAGGAGATCGCCGAGCGGCTCGCGGGAGCCGCCGGCGTGCCCGCGGCCACGGCGCCCGGCCCGGAACTGGACACCGGCGCGCTGTGGTCGGCGAAGCGGGCCGGGTTCTCCGACGCCCAGATCGGCCAGCTCCAGGGCCTGCCCGAAGACCAGGTGCGGCTGCTGCGGCACGCGTTCGGCATCCGCCCCGTGTACCACACGGTCGACACCTGCGCCGCGGAGTTCGCCGCCCGCACGCCCTACCTGTACTCCACGTACGACGAGCAGACCGAGGTGCCCCCGGGCGGGGCGCCGAAGGTGATCATCCTGGGCAGCGGGCCGAACCGGATCGGCCAGGGCATCGAGTTCGACTACGCCTGCGTGCACGCGTCGTTCGCGCTGACCGCCGCGGGCTACGAGACCGTGATGGTCAACTGCAACCCCGAGACGGTGTCCACCGACTACGACACGTCCGGGCGGCTGTACTTCGAGCCGCTGACGCTGGAGGACGTGCTCGAGGTGGTCCACGCGGAGCAGCAGAGCGGGCCGGTGGCCGGGGTCATCGTGCAGCTCGGCGGCCAGACCCCGCTGGGGCTGGCCCGCGCCCTGGCCGCCGAGGGCGTGCCGGTCGTCGGGACCAGCCCGGACGCGATCCACCTGGCCGAGGACCGCGGCGAGTTCGGGGCGGTGCTGGAGGCGGCCGGGCTGCCCGCGCCCCGGTACGGCACCGCGCTGTCCTACGACGAGGCCAAGGTGGTCGCGGACGAGATCGGCTACCCGGTGCTGGTCCGGCCCTCCTACGTGCTCGGCGGCCGGGGCATGGAGATCGTCTACGACGACGCCACCCTGGAGGACTACGTCGGCCGGGCCGCGGCGGCCAGCCCCGGGCACCCGGTCCTCATCGACCGCTTCCTCGACGACGCGATCGAGATCGACGTGGACGCCCTCTACGACGGGGAGGAGCTGTTCCTCGGCGGGGTGATGGAGCACATCGAGGAGGCCGGCATCCATTCCGGCGACTCGGCCTGCGCGCTGCCGCCGATCACGCTGGGCCGCTCGGATATCGCCCGGATCCGCGAATCGACCGAGGCCATCGCGCGGGGCGTGGGGGTGCGCGGGCTGCTCAACGTGCAGTACGCGATGGCGGCCGGGGTGCTGCACGTGCTGGAGGCCAACCCCCGGGCCTCACGGACCGTGCCGTTCGTGTCCAAGGCCACGGCCACGCCGCTGGCCAAGGCGGCGGCCCGGATCATGCTGGGCGCGAGCGTGGCGGACCTGCGCGCCGAGGGCATCCTGCCCGCGTCGGGCGACGGCGGCACGCTTCCCCTGGACGCGCCGATCGCGGTCAAGGAGGCGGTGCTGCCGTTCGGCCGGTTCCGTGACGCCCGCGGGCAGGGCGTGGACACGGTCCTCAGCCCTGAGATGCGCTCCACGGGCGAGGTGATGGGGATCGACGAGGCGTTCGGCACCGCCTACGCCAAGTCCCAGGCGGCCGTGTACGGGCCGCTGCCGGTCAAGGGCCGGGTGTTCGTGTCGGTGGCCAACCGGGACAAGCGGTCCATGGTGTTCCCCGTCAAGCGCCTGGCCGACCTGGGCTTTGAGATCTGGGCGACCGAGGGAACCGCCGAGGTGCTGCGGCGCAACGGCGTTCGTGCCACGATCGTCCGGAAGCACAGCGACGGCCCCGGACCGGACGGCGAGCCCGATATCGTGGCCAGGATCCTCGCCGGGCAGGTGGATCTCATCGTGAACACGCCGTTCGGCAGCCCGGGGCAGTCGGGTCCCCGGCTGGACGGTTACGAGATCCGGACCGCCGCGGTGCGGCGCGGGGTGCCCTGTGTCACCACGGTGCAGGGGCTCGGCGCCGCGGTGCAGGGCATCGAGGCCATTCAGCGCGGCGAGGTGGGGGTGCGATCCTTGCAGGAGTACGCTCTGCTCGCCCGGCGGGGCAACCCGCGGCCCCCCGGGAGCGCCGGCTCCGGGGGAACACCCCTCCGGGGCGCCCCCGTGCTGGTCCGGGGGGCGACCCCGCGGTCCCCCCGGGAGCGCCATGACCGCCGCGGACGGCGAGCAGGATGCCGTCCAGGTCCAGGTGCGCGGCACCGTGCTCACGGTCCGGAAGGTCGATGCCTACTACGCGATGACCGTGGTCGCCCCGGGGATCGCCGCCCGGTTCCGGCCCGGCCAGTTCGTCGCGGTCGCGGTCGGCGGGCCGGACACGTCCATGCTGCTGCGCCGCGCGTTCTCCATCCATGACGTGCGGCCGGACCACGGCGGGACCGTGGAGTTCGTGTTCGCCGCGGTCGGGCCGGGGACCCGGTGGCTGGCTGAGCGCCGCACCCGTGATGTCATCGACCTGACCGGGCCGCTCGGCCGGCCTTTCCCGGTGCCCCGGGACCCGGTGAGCTGCCTGCTGGTCGGCGGCGGCTACGGGAGCGCGCCGCTGTTCCCGCTGGCTGACCGGCTGCGCAGCCGGGACTGCCAGGTGGACTTCCTGCTCGGCGCGGCCAGCGCGGACCGGGTGTTCGGCGCGCTCACCGCGCGCCGGACCGGCCGGACCGCGGCGGTCACCACCGAGGACGGCTCGATGGGGGTGCGCGGGCTCGTCACCGACCGGCTCACCCAGATCATCCACGAGGCGCGCACCGACGTCATCTACGCGTGCGGCCCGATGGGGATGCTCCGCCAGGTGACGGCGCTGGCCGGCCGCTACGACATCCCGGTGCTGACCCTGGTCGAGGAGTCGATGGCCTGCGGCATCGGGGTGTGCATGACCTGCGTGCTGCCCGTCGTCGGCGACGACGGCGTGACCCGGATGGTCCGGTCCTGCGTGGCGGGCCCGGTGTTCCGGGGCGAGACGGTGCGCTGGGACGACATCGGCACCATCCCGTTCGACGCGCTGGGCGCCCCGGGCTGGAACCCGCGGCAGCACGCGGGGAACAGCGGCGCCGCGGCCCGGCCGGCCGGGTGTCCCCGGTCCCCGGGTCGTCAGCGGGCGGCTCGTCACGGGCCGGAGCACCGCCCGCCAGCGCCAGCGGGCCGGCCGGGACGCCCGGGCGGCCGGAGCGGGCCGCGTCGCCGGCCCGGCCCGGCGCGGAGGGAGCAGCATGGCAGTTGACCTGCGAACCAGGCTCGGCCACGTCGAACTGCCGAACCCGATCCTGACCGCGTCGGGTTGCGCCGGGGCAGGCCGGGAACTGGCCCAGTTCTTCGACGTGGCCAAGATCGGCGCGGTCGTCACCAAGTCCGTGATGGTCGCGCCCCGGGCGGGCCGGCCGACGCCCCGGATGGCGGAGACGCCCAGCGGGATGCTGAATTCCATCGGCCTGCAGGGGCCCGGGATCGACGCTTTCCTCCAGCGGGACCTGCCGTGGCTGCTCTCGCGCGGGGCGCGGGCCGTGGTGTCCATCGCGGGCGGCAGCGTGGACGAGTACGCGGAACTCGCCGCACGGCTGACCGACGCGGCAGGAATCACTGCCATAGAGGTGAATATTTCCTGTCCGAATGTCGAGGACCGGGGGCAGGTGTTCGCCTGCGATCCGGGCGCTTCCGCCGCGGTCATCGAGGCGGTCCGGGCCCGGGTCCGGTACGACATCCCGGTGTTCGCGAAGCTGTCACCGGACGTCACGGACATCGTCGCGATCGCCCGGGCGTGCGTCGGCGCGGGCGCGGACGGCCTCTCGATGATCAACACCCTGCTCGGGATGGTGATCGACACCGAGACCATGCGCCCCGTGCTGGCCGGCGTGACCGGGGGCCTGTCCGGCCCGGCCATCCGGCCGGTGGCGGTGCGCTGCATCTGGCAGGTCCGCAAGGCGCTGCCCGATGTCCCGATCATCGGCATGGGCGGGGTCCGGACCGGCCGGGACGCGCTGGAGCTCATCCTGGCCGGGGCGTCCATGGTGAGCGTCGGCACGACGATCTTCCATGATCCGTCGGCCTGCGTCCGCATCCTGCGCGAACTCGACGAGGAACTCGGGCAGCGCGGCATCGAGCGGCTGGGCGACGTGATCGGGCTCGCGCACGAGCCGAGGGGCGCTCCGCTGCGCCGGCTGTCCGGGACCGTCCACTAGCGGGCGCCGCACGCGCCCGTCACCACCCGTACCCGAGGAGGAGAGTTGAGCCAGCCAGCGCCGATCGCCGTGGCGCTTGACGCACCCGACCTGGAGACCGCGGCTCGCTGGGCCGGGCTGGTAACGCCGCACGTCAGCACCGTGAAAATCGGGCTCGAGCTGTATCTGCGGTACGGCCCGGGCGTGGTCGCCTCGATCAGGGGCGCCAGCGGCGTGCGGGTCTTCCTCGACCTGAAGCTGCACGACATCCCGGCGACCGTGGCGGGCGCGGCCCGGGCCGTGGCCCGGCTGCGGCCGGACATCGTCACCGTGCACGCCTCAGCGGGCCCTGAGGTCATCAGGGCGGCCGTGCAGGCCGCACCGGACACCGTGATCGCCGGCGGTCACCGTGCTCACCTCCCTGAGCCCTGCGGACCTGGAGGCGATCGGCCTGCGCGGCCCGGTGCCGGACGCGGTGCGCCGCCTCGCCGTCCTCGCGGTCGGGGCCGGCGCGCGGGCGCTCGTCTGCTCCCCGCGCGAGGTGGCCGCGGTCCGCGCCGAAGTCGGCCCGGACATCAAGCTGATCACTCCGGGCGTGCGGCCGGCCGGTGCGGACCGTAACGACCAGGCGCGGGTGGCCACGCCCGAGGAGGCGCTGCGGGAGGGGGCGGATCTTCTGGTCATCGGGCGGCCCATTACCGGTGCGCCGGATCCGGGTGCGGCCGCATCGGCCATCGCGGCCCCGCTGCGCCGGCTCGCGCCGGCCGACTGAGCGTGCGGCGGCGCCGCCCCCGGACGTGCCGTCCGGCCCGCCTAGATGATCATGAAACGTGCTGGCTGATCACGCCATCTGGCTGCAGGTGGCGGCGGCCGGCATGTTTCGAGCACTCTGCCGCGGGCTGGATGATAGGGCCATGGGGATAGCCCGTTTGACTACGTTAAGTATTCGGTCTCATCCGGAGAGTAATATCGGCCAATTTATGACGTAACAAACGGGTGTTTGCGTTGCCCTGGCGGGCTGAACTCGCTACTTTCCCTTCCCGTCCGCAGTTTTCGATTCTGAAACCCGAGGTGACCCGGAGTGGCTCTTCCTCCCCTCACTCCCGATCAGCGCGCCGCAGCCCTAGAGAAGGCGGCTCGCGCGCGCAAGGAACGGGCCGAGGTCAAGGCCCGGCTGAAGAAGGCCGAGCTGACCCTGTCCCAAGTTCTCAAGGATGGCCAGACAGATGACATCCTTGGAAAGATGAAAGTCTCGGCTCTGCTCGAGGCCGTGCCAGGGATCGGCAAGGTTCGTGCCCGGCAGATCATGGAGCGGCTCGGCATCGCCGAATCGCGCCGGGTCCGCGGCCTGGGTGCGAACCAGCGCGCCGCCCTGGAAAACGAGTTCGGTGGTGTTATCTGAGGCAGTCTGATCACCCCAGGGGCGGGCGCGGGGGACCCAGGCCAACGGCCATGACGTCCGCTGATCGCGCATGCGGTACCGCGCTTGTCCGGGGGGGCGGGGTGCCAGCCCGGCTAACCGTTCTTTCCGGCCCTTCCGGGGTCGGCAAGAGCACCGTGGTGGCCGGGCTGCGGAAGGAAAGCCCGGAAATCTGGCTCTCGGTCTCGGTGACCACCCGGGCACCGAGACCCGGTGAAGTCGACGGCCGGGAGTATCACTTTGTCAGTGATGCCGAGTTCGACCGGATGCTGGCCCGCGGGGATCTGCTCGAATGGGCGGCATTCGCCGGCCACCGGTATGGAACGCCGCGCGGCCCGCTGGCCGAGAAACTGGCGGCCGGAGTTCCCGCGCTTCTGGAAATTGATCTTGCGGGTGCGCGGCAGGTGCGCAGCGCGGTCCCGGACGCCCTGCTGATATTTCTCGCCCCGCCCAACTGGGAGGAACTGGTGCGCAGGCTCACCGGCCGCGGCACGGAGCCTCCGGAGGTGATCGCAGCGCAGGCTGGAGGCGGCCCGGGTGGAGCTCGCCGCGGAGGACGAGTTCGATCTGACGCTGATCAATACGTCGGTCGGGGATGTCTGCCGCCAGCTGGTAGCCTTGACCGTGGGCCTAGTTGCCCCATGATTTTCTCTTCTCCCAAACGGAAGGCACATAGTGGCAGGGAGTCCCGCCGCAGAGGGCATCACCAACCCGCCCATCGACGATCTGCTCCAAGTCGTAGACAGCAAGTACCGCCTGGTCATCATGGCGGCGAAGCGGGCGCGGCAGATCAACGCCTACTACGCCCAGCTCGGCGAGGGCCTGCTGGAGTATGTCGGCCCGCTGGTCGAGACCCGGGTCCAGGAGAAGCCGCTGTCCATCGCGCTGCGCGAGATCCGCCAGGGGCTGCTCTCCGCCCAGGAGACGGCGGAACCCACCTCCTGACGTCCCAACCGAGCGGCCGGGAACGGGGACGGTGAGGACGTGCCGTCGAGCATCGTTCTCGGTGTGGGCGGCGGCATCGCCGCCTACAAGGCCTGTGAGCTGCTGAGGCGGTTCACCGAGGGCGGCCACCAGGTCCGGGTCGTGCCCACCAGCAGCGCGCTGCGCTTCGTGGGCGAGGCCACCTGGGCCGCCCTGTCCGGGCAGCCCGTCACCACCAGCGTCTGGGACGACGTGCAGGAGGTCCCGCATGTCCGGCTCGGCCAGCACGCCGACCTGGTCTTCGTCGCCCCGGCCACGGCCGACCTGCTGGCCCGCGCGGCCACCGGGCGGGCTGATGACCTGCTGACCGCCACGCTGCTGACCGCGCGCTGCCCGGTGGTGTTCGCGCCCGCGATGCACACCGAGATGTGGGAGCACCCGGCCACCCAGGCCAACGTGGCGACCCTGCGCGCCCGCGGCTGCCTCGTCCTGGATCCCGCCGCCGGGCGCCTCACGGGCGCCGACAGCGGGCCGGGACGGCTGCCCGAGCCAGCTGAGCTGTACGAGACGGCCCTGCGGGTGCTGGCCCGCGGCACCGCCGGGCTGCGCCCCGACCTGGCCGGCCGGCATGTCCTGGTCTCCGCGGGCGGCACCCGGGAAGAACTCGACCCGGTCCGGTTCCTGGGTAACTGGTCCTCGGGGCGGCAGGGCTACGCGCTGGCCCGGACCGCGGCCGCCCGGGGCGCCCGGGTCACCCTGGTGTCCGCGAACGTGGAGCTCCCCGACCCGGCGGGCGTGCGGGTCGTCCGGGTCATCTCGGCCCGCGACCTGGAGGCCGCGGTCAGGTCCGCCGCCGCGGACGCGGACGCCGTCGTCATGGCGGCGGCGGTGGCTGACTTCCGGCCCGAGACCCGGACCGACTCGAAGATCAAGAAGGCCGGGCTGGCCCCCGAGCCGCTGCGCCTGGTGGAAAACCCCGACGTCCTGCGCGGGCTGTCCGCCCACCGGGCCCGGCCCGGCCAGGTCATCGTCGGCTTCGCCGCCGAGACCGAGGACCTGCTGCGCAACGGCCAGGCCAAGCTGGCCGCGAAGGGATGCGATCTGCTGGTCGTGAACCAGGTCGGGGCCGGGCTCGCGTTCGGCACCACCGACAACGAGGCGATCGTGCTGGCCGCCGACGGGACCGTGGCCCAGGTACCGCGCGGGCCCAAGGAAGTGCTCGCCGACGTGGTGTGGGACCTCGCCGCCGCCCGGTTCCCCGGTTAGCCACGCTCGGTGACGGGCCGGCAGGCAGCTGCCTCCATCAGCCCGTCCAACCTCGCCAACCGGCCGGGCCAGGCACGGTTTCTGGTCCCGCAGGCCAGGGAGCCCGGCTAGACTTCGGCGAGGTTTCAGCCGCTTACGAGGTTTCAGCCGCTTACTAGGACGGGGATTCAGGTGGCCCGACGTCTTTTCACCTCCGAGTCAGTGACGGAGGGTCATCCGGACAAGATGGCGGATCAGATCAGTGACGCCATCCTCGACTCGATGATCAAGGATGACCCCAACAGTCACGTGGCTGTGGAGACGCTGATCACGACCGGCCAGGTGCACGTGGCGGGGGAGGTCACCACCGAGACCTACGTGGACATCCCCGGGATCATCCGGGAGAAGATCCTCGAGATCGGCTACGACTCCTCCCTCAAGGGATACGACGGCGCGTCGTGCGGCGTGTCCGTGTCGATCGGGGCCCAGTCCCCGGACATCGCCCAGGGCGTGCTGCAGGCGTTCGAGCACCGCGAGGGTGAGGGTTCCTCCGACCTCGACCGGCAGGGGGCCGGTGACCAGGGCCTCATGTTCGGCTACGCGTGCCGGGAGACGCCGGAGCTCATGCCGCTGCCGATCATGCTCGCGCACCGGCTGGCCCGGAGGCTGTCCGAGGTGCGCCGCAGCGGTGACGTTCCCTACCTGCGCCCGGACGGCAAGACGCAGGTCACGATCGAATACGACGGGGACAAGGCGGTCCGGCTGGACACCGTGGTCGTGTCCGCGCAGCACGCGCCGGACATCGACCTGAGGGAACTGCTCGCCCCCGACGTGCGCGACCTCGTGGTCGCCCCGGTGCTCGACGGCCTGGACATCGACACCACCGCGTACCGGCTCCTGGTCAACCCCACCGGCCGGTTCGAGATCGGCGGTCCGATGGGCGATGCCGGGCTGACCGGCCGGAAGATCATCATCGACACCTACGGCGGGATGGCCCGGCACGGGGGCGGAGCGTTCTCCGGCAAGGACCCGTCCAAGGTGGACCGCAGCGCGGCGTACGCCATGCGCTGGGTGGCCAAGAACGTGGTCGCGTCCGGCCTGGCGGACCGCTGCGAGACCCAGGTCGCCTATGCGATCGGCAAGGCCAAGCCGGTGGGCCTGTTCGTCGAGTGCTTCGGTACCGAGCGGCTGCCCGTCGAGGAGATCCAGGACGCGGTGCTGGAGGTCTTCGACCTGCGGCCGGCCGCGATCATCAGGGATCTCGACCTGCTCCGCCCGATCTACGCGCAAACCGCCAGCTACGGGCATTTCGGCCGCGAGGAGCCGGACTTCTCCTGGGAGCGGGTCGACCGGGCCGACAGCCTGCGGTCGGCCGCTGGCCTGTAACGCTCGTTCGCCGGACCGCCGGGGCTCAGGCGGCAGGCCGGACGGGCGGCACCGCTGACGCTCCGGTGCTGGACATCGTCTGGGCCCGGAAATTACGCTCGGTAGCGCTCGGTGTTCCGTTCAGGGCGTTCGTGCCCGCACGTGTGAGCCGGTGAGCCAGTGCCATCATCCGCAGACCGGGCAGGGTTCCCAGGGCCGCCCGGTCCGGGTGCCCCCGCTGAGCAGGCCGCCTGAGCCGGCCCAGGCCGCACCGCCCGGCGGTGAGCCAGGCCCCGCCCGGGCGGCCAGTCCCGGCGCCGGAAGGCGCCAACTGGCCCGCCACGGCCGCGCTGGCCTGCGGGATCCTGGGCGGGGCGCTCATCACCATCCCGGCCGCCCTGCTGCTGGCCGTGCTCGGCTTCCGCCGCACCCGCCAGGGGAGCCGGGGCCGGGTCCGCTGCTGGGCCGCGGTGATCCTCAGCCTGGCCTGGGCGGGGGCGGCGGGCTATCTGGTGCCCCATCTGATCCGGGCCGCCGACCCGGGCTGCGTGGCGTACAAGAACACCGCGCTCACGGCCTACAACCGGGTGGCCGCAGACGTCAGCAACGGAGTCAACCGGGCCCGGCTGGCCCAGGACCTGACGGCCGCCATCGCCACGGTCGGCGAGGCCCGGTCGGACACCCGGAGCGCGGCGGCCAGCCGGCCGCTGGCCGCGCTGTCTGGTGAACTGCGGACCATGCGCGCGGATGTCCGGGCCGGCCGCGTTGTCCCGCGCCAGCTGCTGCTGTCCCTGAACCGGGAGACCAGGGCCGCCGATGCCGCCTGCGGCACCGTACGCCTGTAGCCGCACCCTAACCGGCGGGCCCGGGTGATCTGCTCCTACGCGGCGCGGGCCCGGGGTGTCCGTGCGCTCTGGTAGGACAGGAGCGTGGCCGGGGCAGCGAGTCAGCAGGCGGCCGCCCGGCCGGCGGCGCGGGCGGGACGCCGGGCCACCCGCGAGCCGGGGCCGGTCGCCGCGGTCCTGCCGGTGGCCCGGGTGGCCGTCGATATCCCGCTGGCCCACCTGGACCGGCCGTTCGACTACCTGATCCCCGAGCGGCTGTCGGATCAGGCGGTGCCGGGCTGCCGGGTCCGGGTCCGCTTCGCGGGCCAGCTCGTGGACGGCTACCTGCTGGAGCGGGCGGCGGTGAGCGAGCACCAGGGGCGGCTGGCCCGCCTGGAGCGGGTGGTGTCACCCGAGCCCGTGCTGAGCCCGGAGATCATGGCCCTGGCCCGTGAGGTCGCGGACCGTTGCGCGGGCACCATGGCCGACGTGCTGCGGCTGGCCATCCCGCCCCGGCATGCCCGCACCGAAGCGGCCGCCCCGCTCCCGGATCCCGCCGGGACCCGGCCGCCGGCCGGGCGGCCCGGGCCCGGGCCCTGGGCCCGTTACCCGGCCGGCCCGGCGTTCCTCGACGCCCTGGCCAGCCGGCGCGGGCCGCGGGCCGTGTGGTCGGCGCTGCCCGGCCCGCGCTGGCCGGAGGAGATCGCCCGGGCGGTGGCCACCGTCGCGGCCACCGGGCGCGGCGCCCTGGTCGTGGTGCCCGACGCGCGCGACCTCAGCCTGCTGGACGAGGCGCTCGCCGCGCAGCTCGGGCCGGGCGGGCACGTCACGTTGTCCGCGGACCTCGGGCCCGCCGAACGCTACCGGCGCTGGCTGGCCATCCGGCGGGGCGCGCAGCGAGTGGTGGCGGGTACCCGGGCCGCGATGTTCGCGCCGGTCAGCGACCTGGGGCTGGTGGTTCTCTGGGACGACGGCGACGACCTGCACGCCGAGCCGCGCGCACCTTACCCGCACGCCCGCGAGGTGCTGGCGCTGCGGGCCCACCGCACCGGCGCGGCCGTCCTGATCGGCGGTTTCGCCCGGACCGCCGAGTCCACCAGCCTGGTGGCCAGCGGCTGGGCGCGGCCGGTCGTCGCGGACCGCGCCGTGCTGCGTGACCACGCACCCGCGGTCCGCGCCGCGGGCGGTGACGCCGAACTCGCCCGGGACGAGGCGGCCCAGACCGCGCGGCTGCCCAGCCTGGTGCTGCGCACCGCCCGCGAGGCCCTGGACAGCGGCCCCGTCCTGGTCCAGGTGCCACGCCGCGGCTACGTGGCCGCTCTCGGCTGCGCCCGTTGCCGGGAAAGGGCCAGGTGCGCGGCCTGCGGAGGCCCGCTCGCCCTGGCCAGCGTCGGCGCGGCGCCTCGTTGCGGATGGTGCGGAGCCGCAGACGAGCGGTGGCGATGCGCGCGCTGCGGGCATGGCGCCGTCCGTGCCCTGGTCACCGGGGCCGGGCGCACCGCGGAGGAACTCGGCCGGGCCTTCCCCGGGGTCCCCCTGCTCACCTCGGGCGGCGCCGCGATGATCCCCGTCGTGCCCGGGTCGCCCGCGCTGGTGGTCGCCACGCCCGGGGCCGAGCCGCGCGCCGACGGAGGGTACGCGGCCGGGCTGCTGCTGGACGGCTGGATGCTGCTCGGCCGGCCCAGCCTGCGCGCCGCCGAGGAGACGCTGCGCCGCTGGATGAACGCCGCGGCGCTGGTCCGGCCCGGTCCCGCCGGCGGCCGGGTGGTGGTGGTGGCCGACTCAGGCATCCCCGCGGTCCAGGCACTGATCCGCTGGGACCCGGTCACCCACTCGGAACGGGAACTCGACGAGCGGGCGGAGCTCCGCTTCCCGCCCGCGGTGCGGATAGCGTCCCTCAGCGGGCCCCAGGACGCGGTGGATGCGCTGCTGGCCGCCGCGGACCTGCCGCCCGGTTCCGAACTGCTCGGCCCGGTGGAAGAACCCCCGGACAGCGTCCGGATGCTGGTGCGTGTGCCCAGGTCAGAGGGCATGATGCTGGCCGGGGCGCTGCACGGGGCGCAGGCCGCGCGCAGCGCGCGCAAAGCCCCGGGAGCCGTCCGGGTGCAGCTCGACCCGGCCGAGCTGATCTGAGTTCCCCCGGGGAGGCCATAGGGTGCTGGGGTGGCCACCTCACGACGGAGTACGCCGTCGCGGACCACGCCGGGTCCGCGCGGGAACGCAGACGGGAACGCGCAGGGTGGGACGGATACCGGCGGTCCGCCCCGGCTTCCCACGGTGCGCCTGGCGCCCCGCGAGGAGCTGGCCGCGGCGGCCCGGGTCGCCCCGCTGCTGCGGGCTGCCCGGGATGTGGCCAGGTGGATCGGGCCGGGCCGGTCGCTGACCAAGGCCGGGCGGCTGCGCCGCAGCGACGCCGTGGCGGCCGCTACGCACCTGGAGCTGATTCCCGCCGAGTTCGACGCGGCCTGGCGGGTCGCGGTCGCCACCGGCATGCTGGTGCTCCACCCGGCCAGCACGGGCCTGGTCAGCCGGCGACGACGCCGCGCGGAGGCGGGAGACCGGCTCGACGTGCTCGCGTCGGGGACTGCCGACGACGTGCTGGCCGTCTGGGACGCGGCGCTCACGGCCATGCTGGAGGCCGAGGACCTGGACGGGATGGCGACCGCCCTCTACACCGTGGGTGGCCCGGTGCGGATGGACGCCCTGTTCGACGCGTACCTGGCCGCGGCGGACACCCGGCGCCGGGGAGCGCCCGGCGCTGAGCCCGGGCCGGACGGTGAGCTGCCCACCGACCGCGGCGTGCTGCAGGACGAGAGCGCGGCCCTGTCCGTCGCCCTGGAGATGCTGGCCGATCTGGGCGTGGTGGAGCTGGGCGCCGACGACCCGGGCGTGGACGAGGACGGCGGCGCCCTGACCGTCACCCTGTCCCCGCTCGGCGTGTGGGGCGTGCACCGGCGGCTGCGGGCCCAGGGGTGGCATGTCCCGGTCGTCGGCGGCGGCGCGCGCGGCGACGCTACCGCCCTGCTCGCCACCCTGGCCAACTGCGACGTGGAGGACGGGGAAGCGGAGATCGCCAGCTGGCTCGGCGGGACGGACCCCGCGGCAGGCCGCGGCGGAACTGATCAGCGCGGCCAGCCAGGGTTCCCCGGGCCTGCGCGGCGCGGGCTTCGCGGTGCTCGACCGGATCGGCGCGGACGCGGTGGCCGCGGTCCGGGAAGCCCTGGCGGATCCCGTGCTGCGCGCCCACGCGGCGGTCTGGCTGCACGAGCACGGCGAGGACGCCGAGCTGGACCGGGAGGACCGGGCCTGGCTGCTGGTCGACCTGGGCGCCGGGCTGCTGGAGGAGGCGGACCCGCAGGACGTCGTGGCCGAGCTGCTGCCCGACGTGCCCCCGGACGCGCAGGCGGAGCTGGTGGCCGGACTGTGGCGGGTACGGCATCCCGGGGTGACCGACCTGCTGACCGCGCTGAGCGATCACCACCCCGATCCCGGCGTGTCGCGGGCGGCGCGGAAGGCCGCGTTCAAGGCTCGCTCGGTATCGGCCGGTTCGGGCTCCGGCAGTTCATAGACTTGGTCGGGTTAACGCTCCCGGTGACCGGCCCCGGTGAGCGTCCAGACGGAAGGATGGTGCGCCATCAGCGTCAAGCCGATCCGCATCTTCGGCGACCCGGTATTGCGCACCCCGGCTGAGCCGGTCCGCGACTTCGATGCCGAGCTGCGCAAGCTGGTCAAGGACCTCACCGACACGATGCTGGAGGCGCCCGGTCTCGGCCTGGCCGCGCCCCAGATCGGGGTGGGCCTGCGGGTCTTCACCTACTTCGTGGACGACGAGCTCGGGCACCTGATCAACCCCTCGCTGGACCTGTCGGCCGACACCGAGACCGACGACGAGGGCTGCCTGTCCTTTCCCGGCCTGGCCTTCCCGACCCAGCGGGCCTTCGGGGCGGTGGCCAAGGGCTTCAACATGTACGGCGAGCCGGTCACCGTCGAGGGCACCGGCCAGCTGGCCCGGTGCGTGCAGCACGAGACCGACCATCTCGACGGGGTGCTGTTCATCGACCGGCTCGACCCGCAGCAGCGCAAGCTGGCCATGCGGGCCATCCGCGAGGCGGAATGGTGGGGCGAGCCCGTGCCGGAGATCCGGGCCTCGCCGCACGCGACCGGCGGACAGGCCCGCTAGGTTCCCTCATGCGATTGGTGTTCGCTGGGACCCCGGAGGCCGCGGTGCCCGCGCTCGACGCGCTGCTGAAGTCCCGGCACGAGGTGGCCGCGGTGATCACCCGGCCCGACGCGCCCGCGGGCCGGGGGCTGCATCTGGTGCCGAGCCCGGTGGCGGAGCGCGCCGCCGAGGCCGGTGTCGAGGTGCTCAAGCCCGCCCGGCCCCGGGAGCCGGAGTTCATCGACCGGCTGCGGCACATCGCCCCGGACTGCGCCCCGGTGACGGCCTACGGGGCGCTCATCCCGCAGTCCGTGCTGGACATCCCCGCCCAGGGCTGGGTCAACCTGCACTTCTCGCTGCTGCCCGCCTGGCGGGGCGCGGCCCCGGTGCAGCACGCCATCCTGCACGGGGACGACATCACCGGGGCGACCACCTTCCGGCTGGTCAAGGAGCTGGACGCGGGCCCGGTCTTCGGTGTCGTGACCGAGCCCATCCGGCCCGAGGACACCGCGGGAGACCTGCTCGGGAGGCTGGCGGTATCCGGCGCCGAACTGCTCGTGGCCACCCTCGACGGGATCGAGTCCGGCCAGCTCGAGGCGCGGCCCCAGCCCGCCGAGGGAGTGAGCCTCGCCCCTAAGATCACCGCCGAGGATGCCCGGGTGCGCTGGGACCAGCCAGCGCATCGCGGTGGACCGCCAGATCCGGGCCTGCACCCCCGAGCCCGGGCGCCTGGACCATGCTGGGGGAGGCGCGGCTGAAGCTGTGGCCGGTCGACCCGGCCCCGCGACAGCGCGGACTCCGGCGCGGCCTGCTCGCCCCGGGTGAGGTGCGGATCCTGCGGTCCGCGGTCCTGGCCGGCACCGCGACCACGCCGGTCGGGCTGGGCGACATCCAGCCGCCGGGCAAACGGCGGATGCGCGCCGCCGACTGGGCCCGCGGGCTCCGCCAAGACGCCGCGATGCTGGGCTGAGGGTGCTGGGCTGAGATGACCGCACCCATCCGCAGGCCGCGGACGGCTCCCGGCGGCGGAGCACCCGCGCCGGCGGCCACCGCAGCGCGCCCGGTGCAGCCTCCCGGTGGCAGCACCCCGCGCGGCCGTGCGCCTCGCGACGGGGCCTCCCGCGCTGGCGGTTCCGGCAGCGGCCGGGGGCGGCGCGCCGACCCGGTCCGCAGGCTCGCCTATGACGTGCTCATCGCCGTCGAGCAGCGGGACGCCTACGCCAACCTGCTGCTGCCGTCGATGCTCGCCGAGCGCGGGCTGACGGGCCGTGACGCCGCGCTGGCCACCGAGCTCACCTACGGGACGCTCCGCGGCCGGGGCAGCTACGACGCGATCCTCGGCCTGTGCAGCGACCGGGGGCTCAACCGGGTGGACCCGCCGCTGCGCGAGGTACTCCGGCTCGGCACCCACCAGCTGCTGGCCACCCGGGTGCGCCCGCACGCGGCCGTGGCGACGTCCGTGGACCTGGCCCGTGACCTGGCCGGGCAGCGCTCGGCCGGCTTCGTCAACGCCGTGCTCCGCCGGGTGGCCACCCGGGATCTGGAGACCTGGATCGGGGTCGCCGCCCCGCACCGCGACACCGATCCGCTCGGGCATCTGGCGGTCCGCTACAGCCACCCCCGGTGGATGGTCCAGGTGGTGGCCGGCGCGCTGGGCGAGGACACCGGCGGCGCTCTGGCCGAGACCGAGGCGGCCCTGGCGGCCGACGGGACCCGGCCCCGGGTCACCCTGTGCGTGGTGCCCGGGCTGGCCGATCCCGGAGAGCTGCTGGCCGCCGGCGGCGAACCCGCCGCCTGGTCGCCCTTCGGGGCGTACCTGGCGGGCGGGGACCCGGGCGCGATCGAGGCGGTCAGGGCCCGGCGCGCGGCCGTCCAGGACGAGGCGAGCCAGCTCGCCGCGATCGCGGTCGCCCGGGTGGAGCTGACCGGCCCGGGGGAGCTGGCCGGCCGGGACAGCCGCTGGCTGGACATGTGCGCCGGCCCGGGCGGCAAGGCCCGGCTGCTGGCCGGGCTGGCGGCGCAGCGCGGGGCGCACGTGCTGGCCGCGGACGCCCGCCCGCACCGGGCCCGGCTGGCCCGCGACGCGGTGGCGGTCACCGGCGCGGCGTCCGCGGCGGCGGTCGACGCGACCGCGCCTGCCTGGCGTGCGGGGGCGTTCGACCGGGTGCTGGCCGACGTCCCGTGCTCCGGGATCGGGGCCCTGCGCCGCCGCCCGGAGGCCCGCTGGCGCCGGTCGGCGGAGGACGTCACGGGCCTGGGCGGGCTGCAGCGCAGCCTGCTCCGCAGCGCGCTGGACGCGGTCCGGCCGGGCGGCGTGGTCGGCTACGTCACCTGCTCCCCGCACCGGGCCGAGACCCGGGACGTGCTGGCGGACGTGCTCCGCGGCCGGGACGACATCGAGGTGCTCGACGCGCCCGCCGTCCTGGCTGAGGTGCCGGGTCTGCGCTGCCCGGAGCCGGACGGCCGGTACGCCCAGTTCTGGCCGCACCGGCACGGGACCGACGCGATCTTCCTGGCCCTGCTGCGCCGCCGCGCCGCCGCCGGACCCAGCTAGCCGGACCGACGCGAGTGCTGTACCGGCCCCCGCCTGGTCGCGCCTCCTGTAAAAACTCACCCCGGGACCGGCTGGCACTGCGAGGCGTGCCTGTCCCGTTGCACGCTCATCCGCCGGTCAGCTGCACGGTTCAGCTGGCACTGGCAGCTAGAGGCCGGCTGGCCCCGCGTTAGCTGGCACTGGTGAGCGAGCGCCCGGTTCTCCTGCGCAGCCGGGCCGCGCCGATGTCGGCCCGCTGGCCCTCCGTGTACCCGGCCCCGTAGCCCGAGCCGGAGTAGGTCATCTGCGTCTTGCGGGTGACCGGGTAGGCGTGCTCGATGTTCCGCATGATGACCTGCCGCCGGTCGGCCAGGACCAGCGTCATCCGCTCGCCTTCCGCGGCGGCGGGAGCGGTGGCCCTGGTCGTGGCATCCTGCTCGGCGGCCCGGACCCGGGAGACCACGGCCGAGATGAAGCCGAGCAGCCAGCTGCGCCGCCACGCGCGCGGGCTGCGGCTCCAGCCGGGGATCTGGGCCGTGCCCAGGCCCTGCCACATCTGCAGCAGCAGCGACGTGTAGAGCACGTCGGTGCGCTCGATATCGGAGGCGAACCCGAAGATATGGATGCGCGTCCCCGGGTCGGGCCGGGGGAGCAGCACGCACTGGCACCGCATCGCGGCCGCCACGCCGCAGAGCAGGTGGGCCTGCACCCGGGCCCACGGGTTGTCGATGTCCACCTTCCGGTCGGCGGGGCGATCGGTCTCCGGCCGCCGCGCGGCGAGCAGCGCCCGGTCGATGCCGTACTTGGCCATCAGCTCGGCCGCCTTGGCCGTCAGGGCCTGCGCCTCGGCGGCGGTCACGCCGTCGGCTTCCGCCTTGGTCAGCAGCTTGCGCACCCGATCCAGGAGGGCGGCGGCGGCCTCAGATCCGGTGGCCGGGCGCCCGCCTGGCCGGGCCCGTCCTGGCCCTGGCCCGGGCCTGCCGCGCCCGGACCGCTGGGCCGGGGCCTGCTGCGCCGGTGCTTGCTCCCTGAGGATTCACGAAAGTAGCCTCCTGTCCGGAACGCGGTATCGAATGCAGAATCGAACCGTATCCGGACGCTGCGACAGTTTGCCGGGGTGCTGTCCCTCGCCGCACCCTACTACCGCCCGGCCCGGTCACCGGCCCCGGCCACCGGGCCCGGGCGGCGGCAGGCTCACCCGGAGCCCACCCACGCGGATGCGGCACCGGGTCCTACACTCGGCCCCATGGCCGTCCAGATGGCACCCAGCATCCTGTCCGCTGACTTCGCCCGGCTCGCGGACGAAGCGGCCGCGGTCACCGGCGTGGCCGACTGGCTGCACGTCGACGTCATGGACAACCACTTCGTGCCCAACCTCACCCTCGGGCTGCCGGTGGTCGAGGCGCTGCTCAAGCACGCCGGCCTGCCGCTCGACTGTCATCTGATGATCACCGAACCCGACCGCTGGGCACCCGCCTACGCGGAGGCCGGGGCGCGGAACGTCACCATCCACGCCGAGGCGGCCACCTCGCCGGTGCGCACCCTCCGGATGATCAGATCCGCCGGGTCCCGGGCCGGCCTGGCGATCAACCCGGCGACCCCGGTCGAGCCGTACGCCGACCTGCTGCCCGAGATCGACATGATGCTGCTGATGACCGTCGAGCCCGGGTTCGGCGGCCAGCCCTTCCTCGACCTGGTGCTGCCTAAGCTGCGGCGGGCCCGTGACCTGGTGACCCGGCACGGCGGGACCGTGTGGCTCCAGGTGGACGGCGGGGTGAGCGAGAAAACCATCGAGCGCTGCGCGGAGGCGGGTGCGGACGTCTTCGTGGCCGGCTCCGCGGTGTACGACGCCGACGACCCGGCCGCCGCGGTCCAGGCCCTGCGCGCCCAGGCCGAGCGGGCCACCGCGCGCGCCCCCTGGTCCTGCTGAGTCACCTGGTCCGAGCCGGGCGGCCGGGCGCCGGCCGTGACTGCTGACCGTTGACCGGCCGTCACTCATAATCAACGGAAGAACTCGCGCGCAGGCTGTCGATATCGCGGGGGCCGTTCGTCGGACTGGTGACGGACGAGTCGAGAACCTGAAGGAGATGCCGTTATGGCTGAGTACCTGATCCTCATCAACGAAGACGAGAGCGCCTACGCCACCGCGTCGCCGGAGGTCCTGCAGCAGGTGATGGACGCGCACAACCGTTTCGCCAAGCAGGTCGAGGAGACCGGCGGATCGATCGTCTCGGGCCGGGCCCTGCAGCCCACCATGACCGCCACCTCCATCCGGGGTGACGTGGTGACCGATGGCCCGTTCGCCGAGACCAAGGAAGCCCTGGGCGGCTACTACCTGGTCGAGGCGCGCGACCTGGACCACGCGCTCGAGATCGGCAAGCTCTGCCCGGCGCGCTTCGGCGGCGTCGAGGTCCGGCCGATCATGGTCTTCGACGGCATGTGACCGGATCCACCACGGGCGGCCGTCCCGCTTCCCCCGGCCGGGCGCCGGGCCAGCCGGGCCGGAGGCCGGGACGGGCTGCCCCGCCGGATCCGGGGCCCAGGCCGCGCCGGGGGCCGTGGCCGGGGCCGTGGCGGACGCGCACCGTCGCGAGTGGGCCTTCGTGCTGGCCGCGACGGCGCGCGTCGCCGGTGACCTCGACCTGGCCGAGGAATGCGTGCAGGACGCCTACGTCTCCGCGCTCGAAGCCTGGTCGCGGCAGGGTGTCCCGCGCAATCCCGGGGCCTGGCTGACCACCGCGGCGCGGCGCCGCGCCATCGACGTGCTGCGCCGGGACACGACCCTGCGCCGGAAGCTGCCGCTTCTGGTCGAGCCGGACGAGCCAGCGCCGCACCGGCCGGGTGACCCGGCGGGTGCGGGGGAGGGCGGCGGCATGATCCCCGACGACCGGCTGCGGCTGATCTTCACCTGCTGCCACCCGGCGCTGGCCCGGGAGGCGCAGGTGGCGCTCACGCTCCGGCTGGTGTGCGGGCTGTCCACGGCGGAGATCGCGCAGGCCTTCCTGGTGCCCGAGCCGACCATGGCGGCCCGGGTCACCCGGGCCAAGAAGAAGATCTCCGCCGCCCGCATCGCCTACCGGGTGCCGGGAGCGGCGGAACTGCCGGACCGGCTGGACGCCGTGCTGACCGTGGTCCACCTGCTGTACACCACCGGCCACACCGCGCCCGGCGGCGGCCGCCTGGTCCGCGACGACCTGGTGGAGCGCGCGATCGGCCTGGCCCGCATGCTGCGCCTGCTGATGCCGGACGAGCCCGAGGTCCGGGGGTTGCTGGCGCTGCTCCTGCTGACCGACGCCCGGCGGGCGACCCGGTGTGCGCCGGACGGCCGGCTGCTGCTCCTGGAGGAACAGGACCGCTCGCAGTGGGACCGGCCCGCCATCGACGAGGGAACCGCGCTGGTCCGTGAGGCGCTGCGGGGCGGCCGCCCGGGCCGGTTCGCGCTGCAGGCCGCGATCGCGGCCCTGCACGCGCAGGCCCCGACCTACGACGAGACCGACTGGCGGCAGATTCTGCGTATCTACGACCTGCTCGCGCAGGCGTGGACCTCGCCCGTGGTCGCGCTCAACCGCGCGGTCGCGCTGGCCATGGCGGACGGGCCCGGGGCAGGCCTGGCGGCGATCGGGGAACTGGAACGTGACGGCCGCCTGGCCGGCTACCGGTACCTGCCCGCCGCCAAAGCCGACCTGCTGCGCCGGCTCGGCCGGGCGGAGGAGGCGGCGCAGGCCTACCAGGCCGCCCTGGAGCTCACCGCCAACGATGCCGAACGGTCGTTCCTGGCCCGCCGCCTCACCGAGGTCACCGGCAGCCGCCGGCCGCACCCTGACGGCCGGTGCAGGGCCGCTGCGGCGGCCTGCGTGGGCTGGCCGATGGCACACCGCCGGCCCGGTCGCCAGCGAGCGGCTCCGGATAGCCGGCTGGGCTGCGGAATACCTCCCATGGCACACTGGTTCCAGCAGTGAAGCGTGCTCCGGGGTCGGTGAAATTCCGAGCCGGCGGTGACAGTCCGCGACCCGGCCAAGGCGCCAAGCGCCAGCGGCCGGCTGATCCGGTGAAATTCCGGGACCGACGGTTAAAGTCCGGATGGGAGGCAGCACGCGCGCGACGGCAGCGGTAGCTGCCTGGTCGCGCTTGCGCGTCCGCGCAACCCCCGGAGCCGGCTGGCCTAACGGCTCCGAGGAGAGGAACCGCGGATGTTCACCGGGATAGTGGAAGAACTCGGCGAGGTCGTCGCCGTGGAGCGGCTGCCTGACGCGGCCCGGCTGACCGTGCGCGGCCCGCTGGTCACCGCGGAGGCCTCGCATGGTGACTCCATCGCCGTCAACGGCGTCTGCCTGACCGTGACCGACTCCTCGGACAAGACCTTCACCGCCGACGTCATGGCCGAGACGCTGCACCGGACCGGGCTCGGCGGGCTCAGTCCCGGGTCCCCGGTCAACCTGGAGCGCCCGGTCGAGCTCGGCGGCCGGCTGGGCGGGCACCTGGTCCAGGGTCACGCCGACGGCACCGGGGAGATCCTGTCCCGCACCCCGGGTGAGCACTGGGACGTGGTGCGCATCGCGACCCCGCCCGGCCTGGCCCGGTACATCGTGCTGAAGGGCTCGATCACCGTGGACGGGGTCAGCCTGACCGTCTCGGCCCTCGGCGCGCCGCCGGGCAGCACGGCGCACGCCGGCACGGCGCCGGAGCCCTGGTTCGAGGTCAGCCTCATCCCCACCACGCTGGAGATGACCACGCTCGGCCGGCTCCAGCCGGGCAGCCGGGTGAACCTGGAGGTCGACGTGATCGCCAAGTACGTGGAGAGCCTGCTGGCGGCCGGGCCCAGCCAGCCAGGGCGGGAACGAGGGAGTCAGCTCATGAGCGAGGAAAACATGCTCGGCGAGCCCGCTGGAGCCGGTCTGACGAGCCCGTGCTCGACGAAGTCGAGCGGGCGATCCAGGACATCGCGGACGGCCGTCCGGTGGTCGTGGTGGACGACGCCGACCGGGAGAACGAGGGCGACATCATCGTCGCGGCCAGCAAGATGACGCCGGCCCTGATGGCGTTCATGATCCGGCACACCAGCGGCGTGATCTGCGTCCCGCTGCCCGGGGCGCACCTGGACCGGCTGCAGCTGCCGCTGATGACCCCGCACAACTCCGAGCGGATGCGCACCGCGTTCACCATCAGCGTGGACGCCCGGGACGGCGTCACCACCGGGATCTCCGCCGAGGACCGGGCGCGGACCGTGCGGACCCTGGTCGACTCGGCCACCGAGCCCTACGAGATCGTCCGGCCCGGGCACATCTTCCCGCTCCGCTACGCCGAGGGCGGCGTGCTGCGCCGGCCCGGGCACACCGAGGCGGCGGTGGACCTGGCCCGGCTGGCCGGGCTGGACCCCGGCCGGGGTGCTGGCCGAGGTGGTCAACGACGACGGCACCATGGCCCGGCTCCCGCAGCTGCGGGCCTTCGCGGACGAGCACGGGCTCGCGCTCATCTCCATCGCCCAGCTCATCGAGTACCGGCGGCACAGCGAGCGGCAGGTCCGCCGCGTGGTGGAGACCAGGCTCCCCAACGCCCACGGCCAGTGGCGCGCCCTCGGCTACCAGAACTCGGTGGACCAGACCGAGCACGTGGTTCTGGTCCTCGGCGACCTGGGCGACGGCCGGGACGTTCTGGTCCGCGCGCACTCGGAGTGCCTGACCGGCGACGTGTTCGGGTCCCGCCGGTGTGACTGCGGGGACCAGCTCGAGGCGTCGATGGCCGCGATCGCCGCCGAGGGACGCGGCGTCGTGCTGTACCTGCGCGGCCATGAGGGCCGGGGCATCGGCCTGCTCAGCAAGCTCCGGGCCTACCAGCTCCAGGACGCCGGCGCCGACACCGTGGACGCCAACCTGGAACTCGGCCTGCCCGCCGACGCGCGGGAGTACTCGACCGGCGCCCAGATCCTCGCCGACCTCGGGGTGCGCTCGGTGCGCCTGCTCACCAACAACCCGGCCAAGGTCAGCGGGCTGTCCGGGTTCGGCATCGAGGTGGCCGGGCGGGTGGCGCTGCCCGTCACCCCCACCCCGGAGAACCTCCGCTACCTGACCGTCAAGCGGGACCGGCTCGGTCACCTGATCGACGGCCTGCCCGCCGCGATCAATGGCAGCGGACCGGCACGGCCCCGGCTGGGACCCCGGCCAGCGGCGGTACCCCGGCCAGCGGCAGTGGCACGGCCCTGGCGGGCGCCCGGTGAGCGCCGGTCCCGCCGGACGGCGCGAGCCTCAAGGCAGGCACCGGTGAGCGGCGAGGGGCGGCCCGCCGCCGAGACCGTGGACGCCGCCGGGCTCACCCTGGCCATCGCGGTGACCCGCTGGCACGCCGAGATCACCGACGCGCTGACCGACCGGGCGCTGGCCGCGGCGAAGGCGTGCTCCGTCGACGACCCGCTGGTGGTCCGGGTGCCCGGCGCGGTCGAGCTGCCCGTGGTCGCCGCCGAGCTGGCCCGCAGCCACGACGCGGTGGCCTGCCTCGGCGCGGTGATCCGGGGCGGCACGCCGCACTTCGAGTACGTCTGCGACGCGGTCACCTACGGGATCGCGCGGGTCGCGCTCGACGCCGGCAAACCAGTTGGCAACGGGGTGCTGACCTGTGACACCCTGGAGCAGGCCCGCGACCGCTGCGGGCTGGACGGCAGCCGCGAGGACAAGGGATGGGAGGCGGTCGTGGCCGCGCTCGAGACGGCGCTCGTACTGCGCTCCCTCGCGGGCAGCCGGGACAGTGCCAGCCACGGCCCAGCGACATTGACCGGGCGTGCGATGAGCTGCCCCGGCCGGTTTTCGTTGCGGAAAGGTTTTTCCTGTGCTCTCCCTGGTCCTGCCTAAGGGCTCGCTTGAGCGGGCCACCCTCGACCTGTTCGACGCCGCGGATCTGACCGTCCGCCGCTCCTCAGACCGTGACTACCACGCCTCCATCGATGACCCGCGGATCGAGAAGGTGCGTTTCCTGCGCCCGCAGGAAATCCCGTCCTACATCGAGCGGGGCCTGTTCGATCTCGGCATCACCGGCCGGGACTGGATCACCGAGACCGGCGCCGAGGTCGCGTCCCTGGGGGAGCTGCACTACTCCAAGGCCACCTCGCAGCCGATCCGGGTCGTGCTCGCGGTCCCGCAGAACTCCCCGTGGCAGTCCGTGACCGACCTGCCCGAGGGGGTCCGGATCTCCACCGAGCTGCCCGCGACCACCGGCCGGTACCTGGAGGCCAACGGGGTCAAGGCCATGGTCATCCCGTCGCACGGGGCCACCGAGGCCAAGGTGCCGGACATCGTGGACGCCATCGTCGACCTGACCGAGACCGGCTCCTCGCTGCGCCGCAACGGCCTGCGCATCCTCGACACGCTGCTCACCAGTTACACCGAGCTGGTCGCCAACACCGAGGCGTACGCGGATGCCGAGAAGCGCGGCGCGATGGATGACATCGCGCTGCTGCTCCGCGGGGCCATCCAGGCCCGCGGCCACGTCCTGCTCAAGCTCAACGTCGCCGCGGCCCAGCTGGAGGCGGTGACGGCCATGCTGCCCGCGCTGTCCTCCCCGACCATCACCGCGCTGGCCCGGGGCGGGATGAACGCGGTGGAGACCGTGGTGCCCAAGCGCGGGGTCAACACGCTGATCCCGGCGCTGAAGGCCGCGGGCGCCCGGGACATCCTGGAGATCCCGATCTCCAAGATCGTCGAGTAGGCGCGGCCGAGCCGGCCCGGGCTAGCCGGCCCGGGTCAGCTCGGCCGGTCGCCGCGCTGCGGCCAGGCGATCACCGGGCCGTGCGCGCGGAGGGTGACCCGGGAGCCAGGGGACAGCGCCTGGCCGCCCAGCGTCCGCACGGTCAGCGGCGGCCCCTGCGGATCCCGCTCCGGCTGCACGGTCACCACCGCGTCATGCCCGTGGTAGCCGTAGCCGGTGATCCGCCCGGTCAGCCCGTCCGGGCCCGTGCTTCCAGGATCCGTGCTTCCGGGCCGTGCTTCCGGGCCAGTGCCGGCCGTCAGGGCAGGGTCCGGGGTGCCGGGGATCAGCTCGACCTGCTCCGGCCGGATCAGCACCATGGCCGGGCGATGCGCCCGTTCCCGCCATGGCCGTTCCGGCCCGGTGCCCGCTCCCCGTTCCCGGCGGCCGGGTCAGCGCCGGTCACGGCGAGGCGTCCCAGCAGCGTCTGCACGGACGAGCCGTTCAGGGTGCCCGGGATCAGGTTGGCCTCGCCGATGAACCGGGCCATGTCCGCGTCCACCGGGCAGGAGTACAGCTCCTGCGGGGCGGCGCACTGGGCGATGCCGCCGTCGCGCAGCACCGCCACCCGGTCCGCGGTGGACAGCGCCTCGTCCTGGTCGTGGGTGACCAGGACGGTGGTGGTGCCCGACTCCTTCAGCAGCTGCTGCACGTCGGCCCGGACGCTGGCCCGCAGGTTCGCGTCGAGGGAGGCGAACGGCTCGTCGAGCAGGACGACCTCCGGCGCGATGGCCAGCGCCCGGGCCAGCGCGACCCGCTGCTGCTGCCCGCCGGAGAGCTGGTGCGGGTAGCGCCGGTCCAGGCCGCCGAGGCCGACCGCCTCCAGCAGGTCCGCGCAGCGCTTGCCGCGCCGCTCCCGGCTCCACTTGCGGCGGCTCAGCCCGAACGCGACGTTGGCCGCCACGGTGAGGTGCGGGAACAGGCTGCCTTCCTGCGGCACGTAGCCGATCCGCCGCCGTTCCGGGGGCAGGAACACGCCCGGCCCGTCGGCGACCGCGGAGCCGATCCGCACCGTGCCCGCGTCGGCGTGCTCGAACCCGGCCAGGATCCGCAGCAGGGTGGTCTTGCCGCTGCCGGACGGGCCGAGGATCGCGGTCAGCGAGCCCGCGGGCACCTCCAGGTCGAGCCCGCTCAGCACCTGGTGAGCGCCGAAGCTCTTGTCGAGCCCGGCGACCGCCAGCTGGGTCATGTCATCATCCTCGGGTCCCGTCGCGCCGCGATCGAAGAACCGGCCCAGCACCCAGCTCGGGATGGCCGCCACGGCGATCATCACCAGGGCGAACGGGGCGGCCTGCCCGTAGGACAGGTTCGTCTCGTACACCCAGAACTGCGAGGCCAGGGTCTGCACGCCGGTCGGGATCAGGATAAGGGTGGCGGTCAGCTCGGTGATAACCGACAGGAACACCAGGCAGAACGCGGCGACCAGGCCCGGCCCGGTCAGCCGCAGCGTGACCCGGAAGAGCACCGCGAGCCGGGGCTGGCCCAGCGACCGGGCCACCTCGTCCAGGCTGACCGGGGCCCGGGCCAGCGACGCCTTGACCCCGACCAGGGCGAGCGGGAAGAACATGATCGCGTAGGCCAGGATCAGCAGCGGCGCGGTCTGGTAGCCGAAGCCGCCCAGGTAGCGCTCGGTGAAGTAGGACAGGGCCAGCGCGATGACCACGCCCGGCACGGCCAGCACCAGGTAGGTGCTGCGCTCCAGGAAGCGGCGGGCGCCGGCCGGGATGGCGGACCGCGAGCAGGGCCACCGGCAGCGCCATCAGGGTGGCCAGCCCCCCGGACAGCAGCCCGTACAGCGCGGTGGTGAGCGCCGCGCTCGGCATCGACACCCCGGTGAGCGAGGGCTGGCCGGCCGCTGGCGATCCAGTAGAGGCAGGACGCCGACCGGGACGCCGAGCGACAGCCCGGTCAGCGCGACCAGCCCGGCCAGGACCGGGATCCTGGCCTTGCCCAGCCGCTGCGGCGCGGACGACCCGCTGGGCCAGCGCGCCGGACCGGCTGACCCGGCCGCGGCCGCGGGCCCGCCCCTCGGCCGCGAGCACGATCAGGCTGAGCAGCACCAGGACCAGGGCCAGCGCGCAGGCCGCGGGCAGGCTGAAGGCCACGTTGATCTCGGTGAAGATCTCGGTGGTGAAGGTCTGGTAGCCGACGATCTCGAAGGCGCCGTACTCGGCCAGCATCACCATGGCCACCAGCAGGCAGCCGCCCAGGATGGCCCCCCGGGCCTGGCCGAGGGTGATCCGGGCGAAGGTGCGCACCCGGCCGGAGCCCAGGCTGCGCGCCACCTCCTCCTGCCCGGGGTCGGCGCCGCGCAGGCTGGCCGCGACGGGCAGGTAGACCAGCGGGTACACGGCCAGGGTCATGACGATGACCGCGCCGCGGAAGCCGTGGATCCACGACCACAGCGACGCCCAGCCGAAGCTGACCACGAAGTCGGGGATGGCCAGCGGGACGACCACCAGCACGGCCCAGATCCTGCGGCCGGGGACGTTGGTGCGCTCGACGCACCACGCGGCCGCGGTGCCGATCACCGCGCACAGGGCGGTGACCACCACGGTGAGCCGGACCGTGTTCCACAGCAGCTCCGCGGTCAGCGGCCGGAAGATCAGCCGCGCGTCCGCCGCCGCGCCGCTGCGCGCTCGCCTCGATCAGCAGGAAGATGAGCGGCAGGGCCAGGACCGCCGCGATCAGCACGGCTGAGGCGATCAGCGCGCGCGGGCGCCGCGCCCGCCGCCGCTTTTTTTCCGCAACGAAACCCGGCCGGTGCAGTCCGCGGCTCCCCGGGTCCCGGGTCGCTGCGGTCCAGGACGGGGGATGACGTCATCGGTATCCTCCAGGCCGGGGCCGTCCGGGTGTCACAGCAGGCCGGCCTGGCGGAGCAGGGCGATGGCCGTCTGCCCCGGTGCCGAGCTCGCCGATCGTGATGGAGTTCGGCTGGAGCTGGCTGAACGGGGTTTCCGGGGCCGCGGTGGTCACGCCCGACGCTATCGGGTACTCGTAGCTGAGTGAATGGCCGCCGATGATCTCCTGGGCCTGCTTGCTGACCAGGAAGGCCAGGAACCGCTGCGCGGCGGCCTGGTGCTGGCTGGACTTGAGGATCGCGGCGCCCGAGACGTCGATGACGTAGCCGGGATCGTGCGGCGCGAAATGGGTGATCTTCGAGTGGATGGCCCCGGCGCCGATCTCGGCCCGCAGCCGGTACCAGTAGTACTGGTTGATGATGCCCAGCGCCGCGCTGCCCTTGTTCACGTCGCTGGCGATGGTCTCGTTGTCCGGGTAGAGGTGCCCGGCCGCGTTCGCCTTCAGGGCGGTCAGCCACTTCACCGTGGCGGCGGCGCCGTGCGCGCGCAGCACCGAGGTGACGATCGGCTGGAAGTCGGTCTCGCCCGGCGGCCAGGGCGAGCTTGCCCTGGTACTTCGGCGTCGGCGAGCTGCATGACCGAGGTGGGCAGCTGGCTCTTGCTGATCAGGCTGGGGTTGTAGATGATCACGCTGACCCGGGCGGACACGCCCACCCAGTCGCCCTGCGGGGAGTTGTACTTGGCCGGGGTCGCCGCCAGCGTGCTGCTGTGCACCGCCGACAGCAGGCCCTTGCCCTGCAGGAACTCCAGCGGCGGGGAGTTCTCGGTGTAGAACACGTCGGCCGGGGAGTGGCTCGCCCTCGGTCACGATCTGGTCGGCCAGCACGTCCTCGTCGTCGCTGCGCACGCTGACCTTGATCCCGGTCTGCTTCTCGAACGCGGCGACCAGTTTCTGGGTGGTCTGCGGGTGCTGGCCGCTGTAGAGGGTGAGTGGACTTCGGGTCGCTGCGCCGACGCCGAGCCGGACAACGCTGAGCAGCCCGTCATCGCGACCGCCGCCAGCGCCGCCACGGCCAGGGCGGTCATGCGCCGGGCCGCGCTGCCCGGTGCCGGTCGTGCGCCCGGTGCTGTCAGGCCTCGTGGTGCCGGCCTCGCCGCCGTGCCGTGCGCCGCCTGTGATCATGCGCTGCGCCGGGCCACCCATGCCGGGGCGCCGCGGTCTTCTCGGAAACCCGGCCCCATCGCCTTGCCATCACCAGTCGCCTTTCCTCGTCGCCGCCGGCGGCCCTGCTCGCGGGAGCAGGGATCGCCGCTGAACCGGGAACCGACGATAGCTTAGGCTAACCTAACTTGCCAGTCTGGGCAGCCGAGCGCCGCTGGCCTGGGTTCGGCGGCTAGCCCGGTGCGTGGGCCTGCGTGCGCGGCTGGCCTGGGTCCGCACGTTCGGTCAGCGATGGTGCGTCGCCGCCGACGCTGATCACGCCCCCGGGTCCGGGCGTGGCGCTGAGCCGGTTACGTGAACGTACCCTGAGGTCATGCCCCGGCCAGGCTGGCGCGGCGGCCCCGTGCCCGTCCTGCCTGGCGCATGACGGCAGCGGCCCGGATGCGCGGTAGGATCGACCGCAACGTGCCGAGGTGAAGCTGGTTGCGAGACATCCTGGACCCGATCACGAAGTGGTGGGATACGGGCGAGGTGTTCGGCCTGGCCACGGTGGTGCGTACCTTCCGCAGCGCGCCCCGCGAGCCCGGGGCGGCCATGGCGGTATCCGCCGAGGGTGAGGTCACTGGCAGCGTGTCCGGCGGCTGCGTCGAGGGGGCCGTCTACGAACTGGCCCGCGAGGTCTGCGAGACCGGGAAGCCGGTCCTGGCCACCTACGGGGTCAGCGACGACGACGCGTTCGCGGTCGGGCCTGACCTGCGGCGGCATCCTTCATCTGCTGGTCGAGCCGGTCAGCCGCGAGGTCTTCCCCGAACTGGGGGAGGTGTCGGCGGCCATCGCGGCGGGCGAGCCGGTCGCCGTGGCCAGCGTGATCGAGGGCCCCGGCCAGGTGGGCGCGCGCCGGGTGATCTGGGCCGAGGAACTGGCCAGCGGCACCCTCGGCAACGGGGAGCGGCTGGACGCGGCCGTGGACGACGACGCACGCGGGATGCTGGCCCAGGGCCTGACCGGCGTCCGGCGCTACGGCGAGCACGGCGAGCGGCTCGGGGACGAACTGGCCGTGTTCGTGCACTCGTTCGCGCCGCCGCCCCGGATGCTGGTCTTCGGCGCCATCGACTTCGCCGCCGCCGTGGCCCGGGCCGGGAAGTTCCTCGGCTACCGGGTGACCGTGTGCGACGCCCGGGGCATCTTCGCGACGCCGGCCCGCTTCCCCGAGGCCGACGAGGTGGTGGTCGAGTGGCCGCACCGCTTCCTGGCCCGGACGCCGGTGGACTCGCGCACGGTGATCTGCGTGCTCACCCACGATCCCAAGTTCGATGTGCCGGTGCTGGAGGTGGCGCTGCGCACCCCCGCGGCGTACATCGGCGCCATGGGCAGCCGCCGGACGCACGAGGACCGGCTCGCCCGGCTCCGCGAGGCCGGCCTGGGTGAGGAGGAACTGGCCCGGCTCCGTTCCCCGATCGGCCTGGATCTCGGGGCGAGAACGCCCGAGGAGACCGCGGTGTCGGTCGCCGCCGAGCTGATCCAGCTCCGCTGGGGTGGCTCCGGTAGGCCGCTGACCACGACCTCCGGGCGGATCCATCACTGAGCCGCGGCCGGCCCTTCGTCCGCTGGCCCGTCGCCGGCTGGCTCGTCGCCAGGCCTGGCCCGGGCTGGCCCGTGCCCGGCTGGCCCGGTCGCCGGGGTGCTGCTGGCGGCCGGGGCGGGGTCCCGGCTCGGCCGCCCCAAGGCGCTGGTCGAGGTGGACGGGGTCCGGCTGGTGGACCGGGGGATCTGGCTGCTGCAGTCGGGCGGCGCGGCCCCGCTGGTGGTCGTCACCGGCGCCGCACCGGTCACCTTGCCTCCGGGGGTGATCAGCGTGGTCAACCCGGACTGGGCCAGCGGCATGGGCTCTTCGCTGGCCACGGGCCTGCGGGCGGTCCCGGAGAACTGCGTGGCCGCGGTGCTGGCCCTGGTGGACCAGCCGCTGGTCGGGCCCGCCGCGGTGGCCCGCCTGATTTCCGCGTACGCCGCCGGGGCCCAGGTGGCCGTGGCCGCCTACGACGGCCAGCCCCGGAACCCGGTGCTGATCGCCCGGGAGTACTGGCCGGAGGTCATCGACCTGGCCGTGGGCGACGTGGGGGCCCGGCCGTTCCTGCGCGCGCACCAGGATCTGGTCACGCTGGTCGAGTGCGCGGACACCGGCCGCCCCGATGACGTGGACACCCCCGACGACCTGGCCCGCCTCACCCGCCCCGGCACTCCCCACCAGCAACCCGCCAGGCCGCCCGCTCCAGGTCCCACGAGCACTCGGCCCGGCCGCCGACATGTCACGCTCGACGTGCCCGCTGGACAAACCGGTGCGCGGGGCGTGGGGCGTGGGATGGGGTCAGGTGGGGGTGACTTCGATGCCCCAGGTGTGGGTCACGCTGTCGCCGGGTTCGAGCATCAGCAGGTCCACGCCGGAGACGAAGGCGTTCGGCGGGCAGGTCATCGGCTCGATGGCCACGGCCTTCCGGCGGTGCGACGGGTCGAGCGTGTCGCCGGTGAACACCTGCAGCCACTCGTAGCCCGGCCCGGCCCACAGCGTCACCTGGGTTCGCGCACCGCTGAGCCGGGCCCGGGCCCGGCCGTCAGCCTCCCGGGTCAGGCCGGTCAGCGCGCTGTCCAGCTGGGTGATGCCGATCCGCCTGGCCGCGCGGAAGTCAAACTCGGTGCCGGTCACGTCCTCGGGGGTGTCGTACGGGATGCCCCGCTCGCCGATCGGCTGCCATAGCCCGGCCGGGAGCTCCAGCTCGCACTCGTCCACCGTGGCCGCCCCGGCGGTCAGGTAGGGATGTGACCCGGTGCCGTACGGGGCCGCGGCCGAGCCGACGTTCCGGGCGCTGATGCTGACCTCCAGGCCGCGGTCGGCGTCCAGCCGGTAGGAAGCGTCAAGTTCCAGGCAGAACGGGTACCCCTGGTGCCCGAGCAGCACGTGCCGGAGGGTGACCTCATCCTCGGCCGCGGAGCCCGGCTCGGGCGCCCAGGAGGACCAGCGGGTCAGCCCGTGGATGGCGTTCTCGTTGGCCGGCTCGCTGAGATCCAGCTGGTAGTGCGCACCGTCGATGGCGTAGTGGCCGCCGTCCACCCGGTTCGGCCAGGGGCAGAGCAGCTGCCCGGCGGCGCCCGGGGGCAGCACGTCCGGCTCGTACCCGACGATGACGGGCTGGCCCCGGTGCTCCAGCCGGCGGAGCCCGGCACCGAGCTCGGTGATGGTGGCCCTGAAGTCGCCCGCGGAGAGGTCGTATTGCGCGCCGGTCAGAGGGACCTGGGCGCCGGTGAGCGGAACCATGATCAGCTTCCCTGCATGTCCGCGGGCCCGTGGTATCCGGGCCGCTGGGGCATCGGCGGGCGGGTTGCGGTTGAGTGCCGGCGGGGCTGCTTGGGGAGCGGGGGACCGTCAGCCCCGCCGGCACTTGAACCATAGCGGCCTGGGCCGCGCATGCGGGCGAAGTTCATCAACCCCGGTTGTAGTGCGCTCACATGTACCTTCTCGTATTGATTGGTAATCACTCGGAAACTCTAAGCGGCGATTACCAGGTAGGCGGCTTGAGGGTATCCCACCAAAACGCGGGTTCGCTGGCGTCCCCGGGGCGCCGGCGTGGCCGCCGCGGCGCCGCGGTAATAGGGCCGTAAGGAATTGCCGGGAACAGTGCGGTCAATGTGGTTGATGGTCTTTGGTCGTTTTATCCGGGATTCTTAGCTTTCGTTCCGTAAGTGGCAGCTTTTCCGGCGGCCGCTGGCCGGCCGCGCTCTCCCCGGCTCCTTCCCCGGGCCGGCCGTGAGCGCACCCGGTCGGGCGGCCGCGGGTGGCCGAGCTGGCATCGGGCCGGCTGGACGTGGGCGCTGCCGGGCGCACGGGCATGCAACCGCCCGGGCCGGTGCGGGCCGAATCTTCCGGTAATGGCATTCCCCGCAGCCTCCGCAGAGAGGACCGCCGGATCGTGACTGTGCAGGTCGGTGAGATTCCCGCCGCAGCGACCGACGTGACCTGGCCGGGCCAGCTCATCGAGGCCGAGCTGGCCGCGATGCTCGGCCGGCGGCTGGCTGAGCTTGATTTCCTTGGCGCCGACATCGCCGCCTTCGACGACGTGCTGGGCGGCCTCGTCCGTGGTCCGGGCAAGCGGCTCCGCCCGGCCTTCGTCTACTGGGGATACCGGGCCGCCGGAGGCGCGCCGACCGGACCCGACGCCGACGCCGCCCTGCGGGTGGGCTGCGCGGTCGAGTTCCTGCACGCCTGCGCGCTGATCTGCGATGACCTGATGGACGGCTCGGCCGTCCGGCGCTGGGAGCCGGCCGCGCACATCCGGCTGGCTGGCCCGGATGGCAGGCACGGATGGCCGGGACCACGTGCCGGGTTCGGCCGTGCGGCCGCGCTCGTCCTCGGCCTCCAGGCCTTCGCCTGGGCCGACGCCGCCCTGTGTGACGCGGGACTGCGCCCGGAGCGGCTGGCCACGGTGCTCCGCCTGTTCACCACGCTGCGGACCGAGGTGATCGGCGGGCAGTACCTCGACCTGGTCCACGCCCAGCGCGGCCTGGCCCGGCCCGCGGACCAGGCCGGCCGGTGAGGTCCTCCCGGTCGCGGAGCAGATCGGGACCGCCGAGCGGATCATCCGCTACAAATCCGCCAAGTACACGGTGGAACGCCCCCTGCAGCTGGGCGCCGCGGTCACGGGGGCCGCCGGAGACGAGAGCTTCCTGTCCGGGTACGGCCTGCCGCTGGGGGAGGCGTTCCAGCTGCGCGACGACGTGCTGGGCGTCTTCGGCGACCCCGGGGCGACCGGCAAGCCCGCGGGGGAGGACATCCGGGAGGGCAAGCAGACCCTGCTGCTGGTGCTGGCCAGGCAGATGGCCGGCCCGGCCGAGCAGCGGGTCATCGAGACGGTCCCCGGCAACCCGGCCGCCACCGACGCGGACATCGCCGACGTCCGCGCGGCGCTGGCCGACTGCGGGGCCCTGGACGCGGTCGAGCGGCGGATCGCCGGCCTGGCCCGGCAGGCCCGGGCCGCGCTGGAGGCCGAGGCCGGCGTCCCGGACGACGCCCGGGCCGCCCTGCTCCAGCTGGCCGGCCTGGCCACCCGCCGGGAGCCGCTGAGATGACTGAGGCCTGGTGACCGGGCCTGAGACGGCTGGGCCGCTGAGATGACCGGGCCCGTGGTCGTGATCGGCGCCGGGCTGGCTGGCCTGGCGGCCGCCATTCACCTGGCCGCGGCGGGCCGCGACGTGACCGTGGTGGAAGCCAGCGACGGACCGGGGGGCTGCTGCGGCACGGCCAGCGTCGGGCCCTACCGCTTCGACACCGGCCCGTCGGTGCTCACGATGCCCGGGGTGATCGAGGAGACGATCGGCGCGGCCGGGGAGGACCTGGCCAGCTGGCTCCCGCTGACCGAGCTTGATCCCTACTACCGGCTCGCCTTCCACGACGGATCACACCTGGACGTGCTGCCCGGCGCGGAGCGGATGGCGGCCGAGGTGAGCCGCCTGTCCGGGGCCCGCGAAGCCGCGCGCTACCTGCGCTTCCGGCGCCAGCTGGAGCTGCTGCTGGAAGCGGAGTGGGCGCCGTTCGTGGCCCGCGATTTCCGCCACCTGAGCGACCTCGTCCAGGTCCGCGCGGTGATCCGGCTGGCCCGGCTGGGTGCGCTCCGCCGGATGAACGGGCTGGCGGAGCACTACCTGACCGACTGGCGGCTGATCCGCGCGCACACCTTCCAGGCCCTCTACGTCGGCCTCGACCCGGCCCGCGCGCCCGGGATCTACTCGATCGTCTCCACCATGGACACCGTCGGCGGGGTGCACATCCCGGCCCGCGGCGGGATGCACGCCGTGCCGCTCGCGCTCGCGGACGTGGCCGCCAAGGCGGGCGCCGGGCTGCGGTACGGCACCAGGGCCGAACGGGTGCTGGCCGGGACGTCCGGGGTGACCGGCGTGCGGCTGGCCGGCGGCGAGCTGCTCCCCGCGTCGAGCGTGATCGTGGCCGGTGACCTGCCCGCCGCGCAGCGCGGCCTGCTGCCGCCGGGTGCGGCGGACTGGCGGCTGCGCCGCCCGCACTTCGCACCCTCCTGCCTGGTCGCCCACTTCGGCCTGGATCACCAGCTGCCCGGGCAGGCGCACCACACGCTGCATCTGGGGCCGGACTGGACGGGCACCTTCGACGCGCTGACCCGCCGCGGCGACGTCCAGCCCGGCCCGGATCCCAGCCTGCTGGTCACCGCGCCCAGCCACGACCCGGAGGCGGCCCCGGCGGGCCACGCCACGCTGAGCGTGCTGGAGCCGACGGCGAACCTGCTCGGCGGGCACGACTGGGCGGAGACCACGCCGCGGCTGCGCACCCGGCTGCTGGACCGGCTGGGCAGGCTCGGCTACGGCGACCTGGACCTCGCCCCCGCCGAGCTGGTCGTGGACCCGCCCGGCTGGGCGGCGCGCGGGCACACCGCCGGCACCCCGTTCGGCCTGGATCACCGCCTCTCGCAGACCGCGTGGCTGCGCCCACGCCGCTCGGCCCGGCGGGTCCCTGGGCTGCACTTCGCGGGGGCGGGCACCGCCCCCGGCATCGGCGTGCCCATGGTGCTGATCTCCGGCCGCCTGGCCGCCCGCGCCGTGCTGGACGGCCAGCGATGACCGAGCTCAGCGAGGCGCCCCAGGAACAGCGGCGAGCGGTCCCGGTACCGGGGCGCTCCGGTCCGGCCCCGGCGAGCCGGGCCAGGCCGGGCCCGCCCGGCCGGGCCACGGACCGCCGCCGCGGCTCCGCCGCTCCGCCGCGCCCGGCCCGGCCACCCTGACCGCCGCCTATGAGCGCTGCCGCCAGCTGAACCGCAGGCACGGCACCTCCTACTACCTGGCGACCAGGCTGCTCCCGGACTGGAAGCGGCCGCACGTGCACGCGCTGTACGGCTTCGCCCGGTACGCCGACGAGATCGTGGATGACCTGGACAACGGCCTGAGCCCGGCCCAGCGCGCCGTGGCCCTGACGGACTGGGGCGAGCGCTTCTTCGGGTACCTGCGGGCGGGCCGCTGCGATGACCCGGTGCTGGCCGCGGTGGTGCACACCGTCCGCTCCTTCGGCATCGACCAGGCTGACTTCCGCGCCTTCCTCACCTCGATGGCCATGGACCTCACCGTGACGTCCTACGCCAGCTACGACGACCTGCTCGAGTACATGGACGGGTCCGCCGCGGTGATCGGCACCATGATGCTGCCCGTGCTGGAGTCCGCCGACCCCGCCCGGGCCCGCGAGCCCGCCCGCCAGCTCGGCCTGGCCTTCCAGCTCACCAACTTCATCCGGGACGTGGGCGAGGACCTGCGCCGCGGCCGGATCTACCTGCCCGCCGCGGACCTGGACCGGTTCGGGGTGGCCGCGGCGGACCTGGCCCGCCCGGAACCCAGCGCCGCGGTCCGGGACCTGCTCGCCTTCGAGTGCGCCCGGGCCCGCGCCCACTACCAGGCCGCGCTGCCCGGCGTGGAGCTGCTCGCGCCGTCCTCACAGCCCTGCATCCGGGCGGCCCTGGAGCTGTACGGCGGCATCCTGGACGAGCTGGTGCGCCGCGACTACCAGGTGCTCCGCGGCCGGGTCCGGCTGTCCCGCCGCCGCCGGGCCGCCATCTTCGCGCGTCACCTCACCGCCGCCGCCCGGGCGGCCCGCCGCGAGCGGCGGGTCGACGTCCGGCTGCCCGGATCGTGAGCTCCGCCGCGGCCTCGCCGCCCGAGCCGGTGTTCACGGTGAGTGGCGCCGCCCGGCGGCTCGGCATCCCCGCCGCGACCCTGCGGACCTGGGAACGCCGGCACGGGATCGGCCCGTCCGGCCGCAGCGCGGGCGGGCACCGCCGGTACACCTCGGCTGACCTGATCCGGTTGCGGGCCATGCGGACCCTGGTGGAGACCGGCGTGCCCCCGGCCCAGGCCGCCGGGCTGGCCGCGCTGGCGGCCGGTGACCCGGCCGGCCACGCCGGCCGCGGACTCCATGATCTCGCCTGAGCTGCTGATCCGCGCCGCCGTGAGCCTGGACGCGCCGCTGCTGTGCTCCATGCTCGGCGATGCCTTCGCCCGGCACGGGGTCATCGCCGCCTGGCAGGGGCTGGCCGTCCCCGCGCTGCGGGAACTCGGCCGCCACGATCCCGCCGTCGCCGGGCACGGGGCGGTCGAGCACATGCTGTCCGGCTCGCTGCTCACCACCCTGCTCGCGATCATCACGCTGGCGCCGCCCGCCCGCACGGTCCGGCCGGTCATCCTGGCCTGCGCCGAAGAAGAGCAGCACGTGCTCCCGGTGTACGCGCTGCACGCCGAACTGGCCGGCCAGGGCGTGGACGTGCGCCAGCTCGGCGGCCGGGTTCCCCGCGCAGGCGCTGGCCCACGCGGTCAGCACCGTCGGCCCGGCCGCGGTGTTCGTGTGGTCCCAGGTGCCGGCGACCGCCCAGCCCGGTCTGCTGGAGGGCCTGCCTGCCGGGCCGCGGATCGTGGTCGGCGGCCCCGGATGGCAGGACCGGCGGCCGGGGCCCGCGGCGCACCTGGCCGGCTCCCTGGAGGAGGCCGCCGCCGAGCTGGCCGGCCCGCGCTTCGCGCCGCCGGATGAGCCACCTACCACCCACACCCCGCGAGGAGGGGCCGATGCCGGGATCCGACGCACCGATCGTGCTGGACGCCATGGGTGGCGACCACGCGCCCCGCGAGCAGGTCGCGGGGGCGGTCGCGGCGGTGCGCGAGCATGGTGTCCGGGTCGTCCTGGCCGGGGACGCCAGGACGCTGCGGCCGCTGCTGGACGAGCACGGCGCGGCGGCCGACATCGAGGTGGTGCACGCCGCCGGAGGTGATCCCGATGGGGGACAGCGGGGTGCGGATGCGCGGGCCTGCCCGGCACCAGCGCGGCGGTCGCCTGCGGGCTGGTCGCCAGCGGCCAGGCTGGCGCCCTGGTGTCCGCGGGCTCGACCGGCGGCACCGTGGCCACCGCGGTGGCCACGCTGGGCTGCGCGCCGGGGGTGCTCCGCCCGGCCATCGCGGTGCTGCTGCCGACGGCCGGGCGGGGCACCGTGCTGCTGGACGCCGGGGCCACCGCCGACCCCACCCCGGAGATGCTGGCCCAGTTCGCGGTGCTCGGGACGGGCTACGCCCGCGCCGTCCTGGGTGTCGAGTCGCCCACCGTGGGCCTGCTCACGATCGGCTCCGAGCCGGGCAAGGGCAACCGGCTGGCCCGCCGGGCCCAGCCCCTGCTCTGCGCCGCGCCGGTCCGGTTCACCGGCAACGTGGAGGGGCGCGACGCCCTGGCCGGCGCCGTGGACGTCGTGGTCACCGACGGCTTCACCGGCAACGTGGCGCTGAAGACGATCGAGGGCAGCCTGCGCCTGGCGGTCACCGAGACGCGGGCCGCGCTCACCGCCGGGCCGGCCGGCGCGGTGGCCCAGTTCGCCAACCGGGGCCGGCTGCGCCGCCTGGCCGAGCGGTTCGACGCCGACGCCCACGGCGGGGCGGTGCTGCTCGGCCTGGGCGGCACCGTCGTCATCGCGCACGGCTCGGCCCGGGCCCGGGCCATCACCCGGGCCTGCCTGCTGGCCCGCGACCTGGTCCGGGCCGGGATCACCGGGCAGGTCGGGCAGGCAGTCGCCGGCTCACCGGCCAGCGCCCTGTCATGAACCAGGCGCCCGTGGTGACCAGCCCCGTGGTGAGCACCGGCGCGTGTCCTGTGACCGCGCAGCCCGCTCGACCGCTCAGGCGCTGCCCAGCGGGTCGGCGCCGTCCCAGGAGCCGGCCGACGCGTACGGGATGAACCGGGCGAAGCATTCCTCGCTGAACCAGCCCTCCTGCCGGGTCCGGGTGATCACCGCGGCGTGCGCGGCCCCCGCGTACGCGAAGCCGCGCACCGCGCTGGTGTCCCGCCACAGGCTGAACGTCGCCTGCCGGGCGACCGGCCATTCGCCGATGCCTACCGCGCGCAGGCATCCGTCCGCGCGCGCGAGCGCCTGGTCCACCGCGGGCACCGCGCGGTAGAAGCGGACCAGCCGCCGGGGCCGGATCGCCGCCCGGGTCAGCACCGCCACCCGCTGGCCGGGGCCACCGCCTGCGCGGTCATGCCGTCGAAGGGGTCGCGGCCGCCCCACTGGCCGTGCCCGCCCGCGTAGCCGAGCCGGACCGTCCAGGTTTCCTGGCCGGCGGACCGCCATTCGGCCGCGATGGGCGACTGGTCCAGGAAGCGGTCCAGGGCCGCGTCGTCCTGCCAGACCGCGAACATCGCCCAGCGGCGCAGGTCGGCGCTCAGGCTCATCGCGTTGCCCCGCGCGGTGCCGAGCAGCCGCCAGAACCGCAGCCCGTCGGTCCTGGCCAGCACCGGCCGGTCGAAAGCCATCCGGCTGATCGCGCCGCTGGGCGTGCTCCCGCGGGTATCTGGTGAGGTGAAAAGAGGCGATCATGATTGACTCCTGGGTGGCTGCCGTGGCCGGCGGCTACCTCCTGGGCTCGATTCCGGTCGCGGTGCTGGCCGGCCGCGCGCGGGGGTTCGACCCGCGCCAGGTGGGGGACCAGAACCCGGGCTTCTGGAACATGAAGGACCAGCTGGGCTGGGCCGGGGCCCTCCCGGTGCTGGCCGGGGACACGCTGAAGGGCACCGCGGCCGGGCTGCTCGGCCTGATGCTGGCGCACGGGGTCCTGGCGGCCACGGGCTGCCTGGGCGGCCGGGCACCCGGGGGCGTGGCCCTGGTGTACGCGGCCGTCGCGGCGGCCATGATCGGCCACGCCTGGCCCGTCTTCGCCCGGCTGCGCGGCGGCCGGAGCGTGCTCACGTTCGCCGGCGGCTTCGCGGTGATCTGCCCGCCCGCCTTCGTCCTGGGCGTCGCGCTCTGCGCCGGGGTGGCCCTGCTCACCCGCTCCTTCGCGATCGGCGCGCGGGCCGGCGTGTTCGCGGTCCCGTTCCTGCAATTGATCTTCACTCCGGCCCTGGAGGTCGCGGCCACGGGCGCGCTGATGTCGCTCATCGGGGTGCGGTTCGCGATGGCCGCGCTGGCCGCGCGGCACCGGAGGCGCCGCCCGCGCCCGGAGGCGCCGCCCGGCCCGCAGGCGGTCCGGCCGGAGACGCAGCCGCGCCCGGCGCGCCGGCGCCGCGGACGGAGCCGGGGGCACCGGATAGCGGCGGCCCCGCCAGGACCGCACCGGCCGAATAGTCCCGCCCGTCATCCGGATGAGCGCGGCCACGTCGGCCAGCGGCGAGAGGTACAGCCCCGGGCCCGGCGACGCGTAGCAGCCGCGCAGCGGGCCGAGCAGGGACACCCGCATGCGCGAGCAGGCCGAGGTCCAGCGCGGTCGGCCGCCCGGCGGCCAGCCGGGCCAGCGGCAGCGCCGTGGTGAGCCCGAGCACCGCCAGGTCGGCGGCCTGGCTCGGCCGGGCTGGTCACGTCGGTCATCGGCAGCGACCGGCCCCATTCCCGCCACACCTCGGCCACGGACGCGTGCATGTCCACGTCCAGCAGGTCACGCCCGTCGAGGAAGCCGATCCGCCAGCCCCGCCGGGCCAGGTCCCGGGCCAGCGCGATGTCGTCGGTGAGGTGCCCGCGGACCGGCGCGAAGCCGCCCGCGCGCGGCCAGCCCGGCCCGGCGGGCCAGCAGGCACTGCCCGTTGACGACCACGCGGTGCGGGCGCGGCTGGCGGGCCGGCCCGATCGGGCCGAACCGGTAGACCAGGGTGGCCAGCATGGCCGCGTGCAGGCCCTGTTCGGCCGCGCTGTCGCAGACGAACCGGGGGCCCGCGCTGACCAGGTCGAAAGGCCCTCCGGCGGCCGCCGTGACCAGCGCCGCCGCCAGGCCGGGCCGGGGCCGCGCGTCGGCGTCCAGGGTGAGCACGTACTCGCCCGACGCCACCTCCAGGCCCTGCTGCAGCGCCCATTGCTTGCCGACCCAGCCCGGGCGGCAGGGGCAGGCCGGGGATGACCCGGGCCCCGGCCCGGGCGGCCACCGCGGCGGTGCCGTCCGTGGACTCGTCGTCCACCACGATCACCTCGCTGATCCCCGGGTCGGCGCGGGCCGCGATCACGCAGGGGCCGATCCGCGCCGGCCTCGTCCCGGGCCGGGATGACGGCCGACACCGTGGTCCCGGGGGGCAGCGGCACTCCGGCCCGCAGCGGCGGCCGCATCTGGCGGCCCCGGGCCAGCCGGGTCGCCACCACGGCCGCGGCGGCCGCCTGGGCCGCCGTGATGAGCTTCATGGTCAGATCCTCCCGGTGGCGAGATCCTCGGTGACCAGATCCGCCACGATGCGCGACCCGATGACGACCAGCGGCAGCCCGCCACCTGGGTGCACCGACCCGCCGACCAGGTACAGCCCGGCCAGCGGGCCCCGGTTGCCCGGCCGGCGGAACGGCGCCAGCCGGCCGTTGTGCGAGGTCCCGTAGATCGAGCCCAGCCAGCCGTCGTAGCGGCGCTCGAAGTCGGCCGGGGTGAGCGTCTCGGTGAACAGCACCCGGTCGCGCACGCCGAGGCCCGCGGCGTCCAGCTTGCCCAGCAGCAGTTCCCCGTAGTCGGCGGCGGACCGGCCCCAGTTCCCGGGGCTCCCGGCCGGGACGTTGACCAGCAGGGTCAGGCTCTCGTGCCCGGGCGGGGCGGTCGCCGGGTCCTGGGCCGCGGGGCAGCCCACGTAGATCGTCGGGTCGGCGGGCGGCCGGCGGCGGTCGAAGATGTCCGCGAACTCGGCGCGGTAGTCCGCGGAGAAGATGACGTTGTGGTGGGCGAGCCCGGCGGTGCGCCCGCGCAGCGCGGCCAGCACCAGGAATCCCGAGGAGGACGGCCCGATCCGGGCGATCCGGCGGCGCATCGCCCGGGACGGGTAGAGATCCCGGTACAGCCGGGCCGAGTCCGCGCCGCAGACCACGATGTCGGCGGGCACCCGCTCGCCGGCCACCAGCACCCCGCCGACCCGGCCGCGGGCCGCCCGGCCCCGGCTGGCCAGCCCGGGCCCGGCCCCGCGGCGGGCTGCCCGCCGGCCGTCAGGACCTGGGACACCGTGGCCCCGGTGTGCACCACCACGCCCAGATCGGCCAGCAGCCGGGCCAGCGCGTCCCGCAGCCGGGCCAGCCCGCCCTCCACGTACCAGGCCCCCCGGGCGTGCTCCAGGTACGGGATGCACCCCACCGCCGCGGGCGCCTGGTACGGATCCGAACCCGAGTAGGTCGCGTACCGGCACGCGTACTGGATCAGGCGGGGGTCGGTGAAGAAGCGGCGGGCCAGCCCGGCCAGCGTCTGCCCGGGGGCGCTGGCGAACAGGTCGGACAGGCTGGCCTGGCGGCGGGCGAGCCCGGCGCAGGTCCAGCGGGCCGGACAGGAACGCCCGCTCACTCGCCGCCCAGCACCGTTCCCCCCACTCGAAGTAGCGCTGCCAGGCCTGGCCCTGCCCCGGCGAGAAGCGCTCCACCTCCGCGGCCATCGCCCCGGGATCGCTGCGCGCGTCGAGGACGCTGCCGTCCGGGAAAGTGATACCGGCACACGGGATCGACCTCGGTCAGGGTCACCAGTTCGTCCAGCTTGCGGCCCGCCTCCGCGGCCAGCGCGCCGAACAGGTCCGGGAGGGTCAGCAGGGACGGGCCGAGCCCGAAGGCGAAGCCGTCCCGGTGCCGCTCGGTCAGCTTGCCGCCCAGCTCATGGCGGCGCTCGAACAGCTGGACCCGGTGTCCCCGGGCGGCCAGCCGGATCGCGGTGGCCATGCTGCCCACCCCGCCGCCGATCACCACGACATCACTCATGGGCGCTGCGTTCCTCCGGTCGGCTGCGGATACGGCGGGCCCAGGCCAGCGCGGCCGGGATGCCCATGCCCAGGGCTCCGGCCAGCGCGATCGCCCGGCCGTGGTGGAAGATCACGGCAAACCCCACCGTTTCCATCACGCCCATCACGGTGTAGGTGGTGAGCAGCCCGGGGTGGTGGGGCGTTATCTGCCGTGATTTTGATCTGAGCAGGCCGTCGAACACCGCCATCAGCACGGCGGACACCAGCAGCCAGCCCGCGAAGTTGCTCAGCGGCACGCCCTGGTACGGGCCGGGGTGAGCCCAGCGCCAGAACCCGTTGCGGATCATCTGCGGATCCAGGAACAGGTCCCAGGCGGTCAGCGCGACGGCGCCCGCGGCGATCCGGCCCGGCGCGGCTGCGGGCCAGCGGTGGCGCCGACCGCGTAGCCGGGCAGCCCCATCGCGGCCCAGGCCAGCGGGACCACCAGCGGCACGGTCCCCGCGGCCGGGCGCAGCAGCCCGGTGTAGCGGTAGGCCCCGAACGGGAACCCGGTCCTGGTCCCGGCCCACTCCGCGGCCAGGCCCAGCGCGAACGCGGCGGCGGCCGCGCCGGCGGCGCGCGGCCAGCCCCAGCCGAGCGGCCGTGAACGACACGCTCGCCACGGCCAGCGCCGCGACGATCAGCGTGACGAAGATCTCCAGGTGACCGGCCCGGGAGGAGACCACCTGGGCCACGGCCATGGCCGCGAGCGCGACCCAGCCGGCCACCGCGGCCACGCGGTGCGGATTGCGCGGCCTGGGCCTGGTTTGTCCGGCGGCGCCCGGTCGGAGTTGAATAGCGGTTCTGGTGCCCGGACCCGGCCCGGGGTTACCGGCGGCGGTTGGTGGCATAAGTCACTTCAGGAAGGTCATGACAGACACAGTCGGTTTCAGTGTGGGAGCGGTGGCCCGCCGTCTCGGGGTGGCGCCGTCTACCCTGCGCACCTGGAACCGGCGGTACGGGATCGGCGCCCGGGAACTCAGCCCCGGGAAGCACCGGCGTTATACGGCGGAGGACATCACCCGCCTCGAGCACATGCAGAAGCTGATCCTGCGCGGCGCGGCCCCGGCCGATGCGGCCCGGGCCGCCCTGACCGCCCCGGTGGCCTGGTCCCGGCCGCCCAGGCGGGGCCGGACAGCGCCGGGGCCGGGATGGCGGCCCGGACCGCGGGCGGGGAGCCCGGCGGGCGGGCGGCGGTGCTGGTGCCCGGGGGAGCGGAGGACCGGGCCGGGGGCCGGCGGGCGGAGCCGCCGCGGATTCGGCCGCTGAGGGACTCCCGGCCGGCCCGGCCGGGACCGGGGCACGGCTCCGGGGGCCAGCGGCTGGCCCTGCCCGGTGCGTCGCCGGCGGCCCGCGGCCTGGCCCGGGCCGCGCTGGCCCTGGACGGGCAGCGGATCAGCGAGGCCATCCGGGCCACGCTGGCCCGGGACGGCAGCGTCCGCACCTGGGAGGATCTGCTGGTCCCGGTGCTGTCCGGGCTGGGCACCCGGTTCGAGCACACGGGCACGTGCGTCGAGGCCGAGCACCTGCTGTCGGTGGCGACCATCGCCGAGTTCTCCCGGCGTGCGGCTGATCTGCCCGGCCAGGTGGAGCACCGGGCGGTGCTGCTCGCCTCGGCCGAGGGGGAGCAGCACAGCCTGCCGCTGCACGCGCTGGCGGCGGCCCTGGCCGAGCGGGGCATCGACAGCCGGGTGCTCGGCCCTGACCTGCCGTACTTCGCGCTGGCGGCCGCCGTCCGGCGCATCGGCCCCGGGGTGGTCTTCCTCTGGTCCCAGGCGCCGGCCACTGGTGATCCGGCCGTGCTGCCTGACCTGTTCCCGCGCCGCCCGGGCGCGCGGCTGATCCTCGGCGGCCCGGGCTGGGACCGGGACCGGATTCCGGCCTCGGCCCGGCTCGTGGGCACCCTGCCCGACGCCCTGTCCGAAGTCGCGGCGGCTCTGGGCTACTGAGTTCCTCCCGGCCGGCCTGGCCGGGCTGCTGGCCTGGGGCCTGCTGATTTTTCCGCCCGGCGGGTTGCGGCCTGACCCGGCTGCCTCGCTGAATCCCGCCGCACCGCTCACTCCTTCGTGCGCTACCGGCCCGGTTCCCTGCTTCCCGGCTCACCTGTTTTCGGCGATCGTGGCGTCTCCGGTTGCGCGCCGCCTCGATCTCGGCTATGAATAACTTTTGAAGCGATTTTGAATGGGATAGCCGGGTAGACCTCGGAACAGGGCCGGCTGAGAGGGACGGTGGCAGGGGTGGGCACAGACAGGATCAGGGAACTCGGGGTTCGCCTGGCCGGGGCCCGCGAGGACGCGTTCGACGATTGCTACGCCGAACTCGGGCCGATCCTGCGCCGCTATCTGCGCGGCAGGGTCCCGGACGCGGACATCGACGACGTAGTCCAGGTGGTATTCGTGGAGGTGTGGCGGTTCCGCAGCCGCTTCGACCCGTCGCGGAGCCTGGAGGCATGGGTTCTCACCATCGCGCGCCGGCGGGCGATCGACCACCTGCGTTCCCGGCGCCGCGACACGGTGCCGCTCGAGGACGCGCTGTCCATGGCCGGGCCGGACGGCCGCGACATCGCCAGCCAGGTCGAGCGGTCGCGGGACATGCAGGTGGCCCTGGCCCGGCTGCCCGATCTGCAGCGTGAGGCCATCGAGATGGCCTACTACGCCGATCTGACCCAGCGGGAGATCGCCGAGCGGCTGGACGTGCCGCTGGGCACCATCAAGGCCCGGACGGCGCGGGGCTTGCGGCGGCTGGGCGCGCTGATCGTCTCGCCCGCGACGATCTTATGGATCCAGCCGGCCGGGCTGCGGCGGCACGCTAGCGGGCGGTAGCGGGGCGGGGTCAGCGAGCCGTTGCGCACGGCTTCCGCGGCCAGGACGCCGAACAGGTAGAAGTACGCCGCTTCCTCGTCATCGAAAGAGCGCACCTCGTGCCGGGCGCCGTCGGCCGCGCTGAAGACCTCGAACCCTTCCTCGGTCCGCAGCAGGCAGATGGCGCCGTCGGACTCCTGCTCCAGCGCGTAAGCCGACCTCGGGATCGCGGCCAGGTCAGCCAGTTCGGAGAAGATCGCCCGGGTGGGAATCCGCTGTTTGCGGGCGGACCGCCGGCCGGTCTTCGGTGCCTGCCGCCTGCGGCCAGGCACGGGCGGGGCCGGGGCGCCGAGCATCCCGTCCGGGCCGGCCATGCCGTTCCAGCCGGCCAGGCCGTGCCCGTTCGCCCCCGCTGCCGTTCCGGGTCCGCCGCTGCGGACTCCAGCCCCCGGTGTCGGCGGGCGATCCGTTGCGGTTCCAGCCGCTGGGGCTGGCCGGGGCGCCGTTGCGGTTCCAGCCCCCGGTGTCGGCGGGGGAGCCGTTGGCCGCTCCAGCCGCCTGTCCCGGCGCGGCGTTAGTCCCGGTTCCGTTCCAGCTCGGCCGGTCCCGTGCCGTTCCAGCGCCCGGTCCCGGGCGGAGGGCCGTTGCCGTTCCAGGCGCCAGCCGGGGCCATGGCCGGCTCGCTGAGGTAGCCCGGGCCGCCGTCCCGCGCGCGCGGGTCCAGCGGGCTGCCGGGGGCGGCGGGCGCCGGCGGCCACTGGGGCGAGTCATAGGGATAGGACGGCAGCGGCTGGGCCCCGTTCACGGGCCCCCGGCGGGGAAGGTTCTTTTCCACCTTCTCCTCGTTGAGGCCGGTCACTTCCTCCCGGGGGGTCAGCAGCTCGTACACGCCCCGGTCGACCTGCCAGAAGCCGAGTTCCCGGGCCCGGCGGCCGTCCTTGCCGAGGTAGGCGATGTGCAGCCGGTCACCCAGGTCATCGAGCACGAGGCAGGGTTCGCCGTGGAAACGGCCCACCGGCCGGGACTCCCAGAGCACGTCGACCTCGGCCCGGATGACCTGCTTGCGCCAGTGCCCGGGAGCGGGCTCGAAACCCAGTTCCTCCGGGGGCGGGCAGGCCGCGAACAAGACCACATCGGAACTGGACGGACCGACTCCTACTTCGTACGGCACCCCGCGGTAGGTCGCCATCAGCCTGAAGCGCATGGCTCACAGCCCCCTGGACGGGCGCAGCCAGGACTGCCCGTCGTAGCGGGCGATGAACTCCTCCCCGCCGAGCACGATCCGGTGGATCTCCGCTCCCACCGGGACCGGGATGGGCAGCGTGTAGAACTCGGGGATGGAGTTGCGGGCCAGGCTGTTCTGGCTGTCCGCCGGGGGAGGTGCCAGGGAGGAATCCATGTCCAGGGCCAGCCAGCGCATGACGTAGATCTCCGCGAGTTCGGCGGTGAAGTCAGAGCCCTCATAGCCAAGGTTCAGCGAATCATAGAAATTGGCGGGACCGTGGAAGGCGCAGTCCCTGGCCCGGTACACATACCCGGCAATCACCGAGCGCCGCCCGGTGAGATAGGGCTCGACCAGGCGGGGCGGGATGACCTTCTGCATCGGGGTTCCCGGTTCGATGATCCTGACCATGTGCTCAGCCTCTGTCACACGCTCCCCTCCGGTCGGCCTACGGCGGCGTTCAAAAGACTCTCATACGGCGATTTCCCCCTCAACTGCTTCGCCTGCAGTGGGCGTTCCGGCTCGGTAATGGCCGGGAGCCACACGCCTGCTGAGCTGTCCGGGCGTCGTCGAGGGTGACGCTCGCGGCTGGCCCGGGACACCATGGTGCGCATCCGGGCCCGGCGCGACTGCGCCACGGCGGGGGCCGTCAGCGCTAGAGCTTACGGGGGATCGCGTCAGCCGTCTGGGTGTCGTGGGAGATGCCCTAGGGTTGGGGCGTGCAAGGGCTGACCGTGGCAGAGCCGAAATTCCCGGGAGACGACGGCACCGCCGATCCGGCGGTGCGGGCCGCGCTGGCCGCGTACGCGGCTGGTCAGGGAAGTGAGCACGCCGCGCTGACCGCCCTGGCCCGGTCCCGCCTGCTGGTGCCCGTGGTCGCCGTGCTGGGCGAGGCCGGCCGAGGACGGCTCCGAGAAGTCCACGGAGATGGCGCTGCCCACCCTGGTCGGCCGGGACGGCCGCCGCGCCGTCCTCGCCTTCACCTGCCTCGATGCGCTCAAGCAGTGGCGCAGCGACGCACGCCCGGTGCCGGTGCCCGCGGCCAGCGCCTGGCTGGCCGGGACCCAGGACGGCGCCAGCGCGGTGCTCATCGACGTGGCCGGCCCGGTCACGCTCGCCGTGGACGGCGCCCGGCTCGCGGCGCTCGCGGCCGGGCGGCCGGTCCCGCTGCCGCATCAGGATCCCGAGGTGCTGGCGGCTCTGCAGGCGGCGCTGGCGCGCGAGCCGCTGATCGTGGCGGCCGCCCTGACTTCCCCCGATCAGCGGGTTACGGCCACCGGGGGCCGGATCCGGGCCATCCGGGCCTGGATCCGGACGGGCTGGCCGGGGAGCCGGCCGGTGCGGCCGAGGACGGCGTGCGGCCGAGGAGGGCGCGGATGGCACCTCGCCCGGGGCTGACCTCGCGCTGCAGGTGACGCTGGCACCAGGGTGCGACCCGGCTGCCGCCGGGGCCGCGGTCCGGCGGGCGGCGGACGCCCTGCTGGCCGCCACCGGTGACCGGCTGAGGCGCGGCGTCGAAGTATCGGTGGCCCAGGGCGGCCGGACGGCTGGGTCGCCGTGACCGGCCTGCCCGTGCTGGCCTGCGACCGGCCTGCCCGTGACCGGCCTGCCCAGGACGGGCCTGCCAAAGACCGGCCTGCCCAGAGTGGCGCGTGGGAGGATCGGGACATGTTTCGCTGGCTGACCGCGGGGGAGTCGCACGGGCGTGCCCTGGTGGCCATCTGCGAGGGAGTGCCCGCGGGCGTCGAGATCAGCACGGCGGACATCGCCGCCGCGCTGGCCCGCCGCCGGGCCGGGTACGGCCGCGGGGCCCGGATGAAGTTCGAGCAGGACGAGGTGGAGATCACCGGGGGGATCCGGCATGGGCGCACGCTCGGCGGGCCCGTGGCGATCCGGGTCGCCAACACCGAGTGGCCGAAGTGGGAGACGGTGATGTCACCGGACCCGGTCCCGGCCGAGGACCTGGAGAACCTGGCCCGCAACGCCCCGCTGACCCGGCCCCGGCCCGGGCACGCCGACCTGGCCGGGATGCAGAAGTATGGTCACGATGACGCCCGGCCCGTGCTGGAGCGGGCCAGCGCCCGCGAAACCGCCGCGCGGGTGGCACTGGGCGAGGTGGCCAGGCAGTACCTGAGCCAGGCGTACCGCATCGAGGTGCTCAGCCACGTGGTCGCGATCGGGCCGGTGGACGTGCCCGACGGCACCCTGCCCGAGCCTGCCGACCGGGCCCGGATCGACGAGGACCCGGTGCGCTGCCTGGATCCGGCGGCCAGCGCGGCGATGGTCGCGGAAATCGATGCGGCCCGCAAGGACGGCGATACCCTCGGTGGGGTCGTCGAGGTGGTCGCCTACGGCCTGCCGCCCGGGCTCGGCAGTCACGTGCACTGGGACCGGCGGCTCGACGGGCGTCTCGCCGCGGCCCTGATGAGCATCCAGGCCATCAAGGGTGTCGAGGTGGGGGACGGGTTCACCACCGCCCGGCGGCGCGGGTCGCAGGCCCACGACGAGATCGAGCTGGATGAGGGCGGGATCCGGCGGCGGACCAACCGCGCAGGCGGGATCGAGGGAGGCATGAGCACAGGTGAGGTGCTGCGGGTCCGGGCGGCGATGAAGCCCATCTCCACCGTGCCGCGCGCGCTGGACACGGTCGACGTGCGCTCCGGCGAGCCCGCCAAGGCCATCAACCAGCGCAGCGACGTGACCGCGGTCCCGGCCGCGGGCGTGGTGGCCGAGGCCATGGTCGCCCTGGTGCTGGCCGGGGCGGCGGCGGAGAAGTTCGGCGGCGACTCCGTGGCCGAGGCGCACCGCAACTGGTCCGGCTACCTGAACTCGCTGGTGATGAAGTGACCGCCGCCGAGCCCGGCCGGCCCGGTCCCGGCCAGTCCGGCCGCCATCATGATCGGGCCGCCCGGCGCGGGCAAGACCACCGTCGGCGCCCTGGTCGCCGCGCTGCTCGGGCTGGACTTCGTGGATGCCGACGTGGTCATCGAGGAGGCGGCGGGCAAGCCGGTCGGCGACATCTTCGTCCAGGACGGCGAGGAGGCGTTCCGGGCCCTCGAGCGCGCCACCGCGGCCCGGCTGATCGGCGGCCATCCCGGCGTGCTCGCGCTCGGCGGCGGGGCCATCCTCGACCCGGGCACCCGCGACCTCCTGGCCGGGCAGCGGGTGGTCTACCTGGAGACCGGGTTCGCCTCGGCGGTGCGCCGGACCGGGCTCGACGCCCCGCGCCCGCTGCTCCTCGGCAACCCGCGGGCCAGGATGAAGACGCTCCTGGAGGAACGGCTCCCGGTGTACGCGTCGCTGGCCTGGATCACCGTGCCCACCGACGACCGTGAGCCGGAGGAGATCGCCGAGGAGATCGCCGCGCGGCTCGCGCCCGGCGCCAGGAACGGCAACGGTCACGGCCCGGCGGCCGCGCAGCCGTGAGCGTGACCCGGATCCCGGTCGGCGGCGAGCATCCCTACGAGGTCGTCGTGGGCACCGGGGTGCTCGGCGAACTGCCGTCCCTGGTCGGCAAGCACGCCACGTCGGTCATGGTCATCGCGCCCGAAGGCCTGGACGAGATCGCGCGGCCGGTCTGCCGGGCGCTCGGGGACGCCGGATACGAGGTGCATACCGCGCAGGTGCCCGCGGGTGAAGCGGCCAAGGACATCAGCGTCGCGGCCGCGCTGTGGTCGAAGCTGGCCGCCAGCCGGATTACCCGCAGCGACGCCATCGTCGGCGTGGGCGGCGGGGCGGCTACCGACCTGGCCGGCTTCGTGGCGGCGACGCTGGCTGCGCGGTGTGCGGGTGGTCCTGGTGCCCACCACGCTGCTCGCGATGACCGACGCCGCGGTCGGCGGCAAGACCGCGGTGGACATCCCGGAGGGCAAGAACCTGGTCGGGGCGTTCCATCCGCCCGCCGGGGTCCTCGCGGACCTGACCGTGCTCGAATCGCTGCCGCGCGCCGAGTACGTGAGCGGCCTGGCCGAGGTGATCAAGGCCGGGTTCATCGCCGACCCGGCGATCCTCGAGCTGATCGAGGCGGACCCGGCGGAAGCCGTCATCCCGCACGGGCGGCCGGCCCGGGAGCTGGTCGAGCGGGCCGTGCGGATGAAGGCGGACGTCGTCTCCGGGGACCTGCGCGAGGCGGGGCGCCGGGAGATCCTGAACTACGGTCACACGCTCGGCCACGCCATCGAGCGGGTGGAGGGCTACCAGATCCGGCACGGCGAGGCGGTCGCCATCGGCATGGTGTTCGCGGCCGAGGTCGCCCGGCTGGATGGCCGGCTCGACGCGGGGACCGCCGCGCGGCACCGGAGGGTGCTCAAGGCGGTCGGGCTGCCCACCGTCTACCGCGCAGATGTGTGGCCCGACCTGCGCGAGGCCATGTCAGTGGACAAGAAGGCCCGCGGCGCCCGGCTCCGGCTGGTCGTGCTGGACGGGCTCGCCCGGCCCGGCACGCTGGATGCGCCATCCGAGGATCTGCTGCGCCGGGCCTACCGGGAGGTAAGCGAACGATGAAGCAGGTACTCGTGCTCAACGGGCCCAACCTCGCCCAGCTGGGGTCGCGGGAGCCGGACGTGTACGGCACGCAGACGTTCGACGACCTGGTGGAGACCTGCCGGCTGACCGGGCGCACGCTGGACCTGCACGTGGAGGTCCGGCAGACCGACGACGAGGCCGAGATGATCGCCTGGGTGCAGGAGGCGGCCGCGGCCCGGATGCCGCTGGTCCTCAACCCCGCCGCGTTCACGCACTACTCCTACGCGCTGCGCGACGCGCTCGCCATGCGCACCGCGCCGCTGGTGGAGGTGCACATGACCAACCCGGCCCGGCGTGAGGAGTTCCGGCACACGTCCGTGGTGGCCGGCGTGGCGGACGGGACGGTGGCCGGCTTCGGCCTGATGTCCTACCAGCTCGCCCTGCAGGCCATCGCGGAACTGGCCGCGGTCCAGGCGGCCGCCGGGGAGGACACGGTGTCCGAGGAAGCGGTGCCGGGCGCCGGCTGATATTTGATCCCGCGCGGGTGCCCGCTACTCTCGACATCACCTGAGCCGAACGGCATTCGGCTGTCACGCCCGCGAAAGGCCGGAGCATGCGCATCGGGATGCACCTCAACTACGCCGGCGGTTTCGCCGAGACGGTGACCGAGCTCGCCGACTACGAGAAGGCCGGGCTGGACATCGTCTTCGTGCCCGAGGCGTACAGCTTCGACGCGGTGAGCCAGCTGGGCTTCATCGCGGCCAAGACCGAGCGGCTGGAGATCGGCTCAGGCATCTTCCAGCTCTACTCCCGGACCCCCGCGCTCACCGCGATGACCGCGGCCGGGCTGGACTACGTGTCCGGCGGCCGGTTCACGCTCGGCCTCGGGGCGTCCGGTCCGCAGGTGATCGAGGGGTGGCACGGCGTGCCGTACGACGCCCCGATCGGCCGCACCCGGGAAATCATCGAGATCTGCCGCCAGGTGTGGCGCCGCGAGCGGCTGGTGCACGCCGGGAAGCACTACACGATCCCGCTGCCGCCCGAGCAGGGGACCGGGCTCGGCAAGCCACTCAAGCTCATCAACCACCCGGTCCGGGAACGCATCCCGATCATGGTCGCGGCCCTCGGGCCGAAGAACGTCGCGCTGGCGGCCGAACTGGCCGAGGGCTGGCAGCCGATCTTCTATTACCCGGAGAAGGCGGCCATCGCCTGGGCGGAGCCGCTCGCCGCGGGCCGGGCCCGCCGGGACCCCTCGCTCGGCCCGCTGGACGTGGTGGCGTCCGCGCCGCTGGCCATCGGCCCGGATGTCTCCGGCTACCTGGACCTGGCCCGGCCGGTCTTCGCGCTGTACATCGGCGGGATGGGGCCGCACCGGGACAAGGGGCACAACTTCTACTACGAGCTCGCGGTGCGGTTCGGGTTCGAGGAGACCGCGGCGCGGATCCAGGACGAGTACCTGGCCGGCCGCAAGGACGAGGCGGCCGCCCTGGTGCCCGCCGAGCTGCTCGCGGGCACGTCGCTGATCGGCCCGGAAGGCCTGGTCGCGGAGCGGGTCGCGGCCATGAAGGAGGCCGGGGTGACCACGCTCAACGTCACCCCGCTGGCCGGCAGCCACGCCGAGCGGGTCCGGCTCATCGAGCAGGTCCGCGACCTGGCTGGCTAGCCGCTCAGCCAGGCGCCACGGCCGCGTCTCACCGCCCGGCTGCGGCCCTCGCGTCCACGCGGAGGCCAGCGGTGCTGGCGGGCTTCTGGTGCCCACCGGGCAGTGGGCTACCGCGTGGCTGGCTTGGCCAGGCCGAGGAAGCGGCGCACGTCCTCCGCGTCGGTCTCCAGGGCCCTGCGGTGTGCGGCGCTCACCGGTTCCAGCAGGGTCAGCGAGACCTGGCCGCCGGGCAGGCCCCAGGTGCCGACCGCGCGGCCGCCGACCAGGGCGAACGAGCCGAACATGCCGCCCCGGACGATCTCCGGTTCGTGCGGGCCCAGCACCGTCGCGCGGGACTGCCAGCCGTGCAGCAGCGGGTCGAACACGCCCAGCAGCCGGGGCGGCGGGAGCGCAGGTTCCGGCCCCGCGGCCAGGGCGGTCCCATCCGGCTGGCGGGCCAGCCGGACCAGGCCGTCCTGGCCCTCGTCCAGCTCGGGCGCGATGGCCCGCAACCCCCGGCGGGCGTCGCGCAGCGGCAGGCCGGCCCATTTCGCCAGGTCACGTTCGGTGGCGGGGGCGTGGCCGGCCAGGTAACGGCGGGCCAGCCAGGCCAGCGCGGCGTCGCGGTCGGGCGCAGCGGGCGGCGCGCCCAGCCAGTCCCGGGCCAGCACGTAGGCGTGCTGCTTGCCGATCATGGGCCCGCGCACGGAGATGCCCCGCAACGACGCCAGGAACAGTGAGGAACACCAGCGCCTGTCCCTGGGTCCGGACCCCCGCCGACTCCAGCCGCTCCGCCAGCTGCGCGCGGGTCAGCGGCCCGTCACGGTCCAGGAATCGCTCGATCAGCCCGGCCGCCCGGTCCGCCGCCGCGGGCGGGATCCCCTCCTGGGCGAGCCGGCGGGCACAGGCCGTCTCCAGCTGGGGGGTGGTGAGCCGGTGCAGCGGCCAGTAGTCCGCGCTGCGCACCAGGTGCAGGGTGCCGCGGTTCAGCCAGCTGATCACCAGCGAGCGGTCCACCGTGAGCGCATGATCGACGTCGGCCGCGGACAATCCCTGGCTGCGGACCCGGACCGCCAGCCGGGCCCCGCGCGGGTCCTGGCCCTGGATGGCCAGCAGCCGCTCGGCGACCTGCTCGGCGCGGGCCGCGGGCGGTCCGGACAGCAGCTGGGCGACGGCCCGCTCCGCAGTGACGCCGGCCTGTGCCGCCGTCAGGCTCGCGTGCGCCCGCGCCGGCACGGGGCGGAGCGGCTGGGTTCGTCATCTCCCCGATCTTGCCATCAGGCACCGACGAACCCGGCCGGCGCTGGGCTCGTCGGCGCGCGGACCGGGCCGCTCGGCCCGGTACGCGGACCCGGCCTCGGCGCGATGAGGCAGCGGCGGGTGCGAAAAGATGATCGCATGACCGCATCAGGCAGCCCGGTCCGGATCCGGGTGGCGCGGGCCTCCGACGAGGCCCAACTGGCCCGGCTGGACAGGATCTCGTGGTCGCCGCAGAGCGGGTTCCCGTCGGTGATCCAGCAGGCGGGCACGGTCTTCTTCCTGACCGACAGCCCGCCGCAAGCCTTCCTGGTCGGCGAGATCGACGGCGCGGTAGTGGGGTACATCCGCCTGGGGTCCCCGCTGCCGCTGCCGGAGAACGCCCACGTGGTCGCCGTGCTGGGCCTCGCCGTGTCGCCGGACGCGCGGGGCCGGGGAGTGGCCACGGCGCTGCTGGCCGCCGCCGAGCAGCGCGCCCGCGACCCGCGGTGCCCGCAAGCTGAGCCTGCGGACCTTCAGCACGAACCCGCAGGCGATCCGGTTGTACACCAGGTTCGGGTTCGAGCAGGAGGGGCTGCTGCGGGCCGAGTTCCTGATCGGGGGCCAGTACGTTGACGACATCCTGCTGGCCAAGTACCTGACCGGCCCGCCCGCGGACAGCCAGGCCAGCTGCACCGCGGCTAGGGCCCCGCGGTCGTGCGAGAACGCTGCCGGCGGCCCGTCCTCGCCCAGCGTGGCCAGAACCGAGCGCGATAGCCGCGCCCTGCTGCGCGCGTCGGGTGCCGCGAAGATCGGCGTTGAGCCATCCCGCGCTAGCGGCAGGTCGTCGCGTCCGCGCTCTCCGCGGCCGGGTGAGTAGCCGCCGGGGACGGCGCCAGCCGGACCCGAATGACGTCCAATTGTTATTCGAATATGCTTCCGAAAAATTTGTTTACGTGGTATTGTTAAGGGAATGGTCGGCTATTGTCCGCGGCGTGGAAACCACTGAGAAGTCAGGCGGACGCCGGGAAGTCAGCGGATCTGCCCAGCCAGACCGCCCTGATGGCGGCCGCCGCCCGCGCCGCCCACCTGATCGTCGATCACGAGCCGGTCATCTTCGCCGACGAGCTGGCCGCCGCGCTGCTCGGCGAGCAGGCGGAGGAATTGATCAGCTATCACCGGGCGCACGGCACCCACCTGGTGCTGTCCTGCGCCCGGGCCCAGGTGCTCTGCCGGAGCCGGTTCACCGAGGACCACCTGGCCGCCTGCGTCCGCGGCGGCCTCACCCAGTACGTGATCCTCGGCGCCGGCCTCGACTCGTTCGCCTACCGCCCCGCCGACCGGAGTCCGCGGTCCGGGTCTTCGAGGTCGATCACCCCGCCACCCAGCAGTGGAAACGCGCGCAACTCGCGGCGGCCAGGATCCCGGTGCCGGACACGCGTGAGCTTCGTGGCCATGGACTTCGAGCGCGACCAGCTGGCCGGCCGCCTCGCGCCAGGCGGGGTTCGACCCGTCCCGGCCGGCGCTGGTCAGCTGGCTCGGCGTGACGATGTACCTGACCGAGGCCGCGATCGGCCAGACGCTCGCGGAGATCGGCGGGTTCGCGCCCGGCACGCAGCTCGTCACCGACTACATGCTCCCCGCCGCCCTGCGCGACGACACCGGCAACGCCTACGCCGGCCTGGTCGCACCCGCGGCCGCGGAGCGCGGCGAGCCGTGGCTCACGTTCCTGGCCCCTGACGACATGTCGGCGCTGCTGGCGGGGCACGGGTTCGGCGCGGTCGAGCACGTCCGGCAGCGAGATGCGGTCCCGGCCGCGCTGTGGGACCGGACCGACTCCCTCCGCCCGGCCGACCTGTCCGTCCTGGCCCGCGCCACCATTCCGCGGCCCGTCTAACCCGGCCCGGTGACTCGACTCCTGCAGCGCGTGCGTCCCGGACCATCTCCCGCGAGATCGTGCGCCTTCGCCGGGGGATTCGCCCGGTTCCGGCGCACGCAATCACGGTCTTTGAAAAGTGGCCACGGGAGGCCGGGCCGCCGGGGGTGGGTGCGGGGCGGCGTCACGGTTACAGTCGGGGCATGCCTGTCGCCCAGTTGCGCCGCCGGGAACGGCTGCGCCCAGCCGTCGCCGCGCTCGGCGCGGACGCCGCCCTGATCACCAGCCCGGCCAACGTCCGCTACCTGAGCGGCCTGGCCAGCTCCAACGCGGCGCTGCTGGTGCCCGCCGCGCCCCCGCCACCAGCACCGACGCCAGCACGGGCGCCAGCGCCGGCACCGGCGCACAGGCGCCACGGTCCTGGCCACCGACTCGCGCTACGCGGGCACGGCCCGGGAGGACTGCCCCGACCTGGAGATCCTCATCGAGCGGTACATCGAGCCCGCCCTGGCCCGCGTGGCGGCCACGCTCGGTGTCCGCAGGCTCGCGTTCGAGGCGCACGAGATGACCGTGGAACGCTACGAGGCGTTCGCCGCGGCGGTCCCCGGGACCGAGCTGGTGCCCCTGGGCCGCGCCGTTGAGGAAATACGGATGGCCAAGGACGAGCAGGAGATCGCGCTGATCGCCCGGGCCTGCGAGATCACCTCGCGCGCGTTCGAGGAGATCGTGCCGCTGATCCGGCCCGGGCGTGACCGAGCGGGAGCTGGCCATCTCCCTGGAGCGGGCCATGACCGACCTGGGCGCGGACGGCCTGGCCTTCGACACCATCGTGGCCAGCGGGCCGAACGGCGCGATCCCGCATCACGTGCCGTCCGGCCGCCCGTTCGCGGCCGGTGACATGATCACGGTCAACTGCGGCGCGCGGTACCAGGGGTACCACGCGGACATGACCCGGACGGTCGTGCTCGGTGCGCCCGCCGCCTGGCAGCGGGACATCTACGCCCTGGTCGCCGAGGCCCAGGCGGCCGGGATCGACGCGGCCGTGCCCGGCGCGGACGTGCGGGACGTGGACGCGGCGGCCCGGGACCTGATCGAGGGCGCCGGGTACGGCGGCCAATTCCAGCACGGGCTCGGCCACGGCGTGGGCCTGGAAGTCCACGAGGCCCCGATCCTGGGGTACGGCAGGACGGGTACACTCGGGGACCGGGTCCCCATCACCGTCGAACCCGGGATCTACCTCCCCGGGCAGGGCGGCGTCAGGATCGAGGACACCCTGGTGGTGCGCGCTGGTACGGGGACGGCGGCACCGCAGGAGCTACTCACCACTACCACCCGGGAACTGCTCGTCCTGTAGCCGGTCACCGGCGCCACGGGGCGGGCTCACCCGCACGCAGGAGACACGCAGACGTGGCCACCACGAACGACCTGAAGAACGGCATGACGCTGAACATCGACGGCCAGCTCTGGAACGTCGTCGACTTCCAGCACGTCAAGCCCGGCAAGGGCGGCGCCTTCGTGCGCACCCGGCTGAAGAACATCATGTCCGGCAAGGTCGTCGACCGGACCTTCAACGCCGGCGTCAAAGTCGATGTCGCCAACGTCGACAAGCGCGAGATGCAGTACCTCTACCGCGAGGGCGACGATTTCGTCTTCATGGACACCCAGGACTACGACCAGCCGCGCATCCCCCGGCAGACGGTCGGCGGCGCCGCGGACTACCTGCTCGAGGAGCAGACCGCGACGGTCGCGTTCAACGACGGCAACCCGCTGTACGTCGAGCTGCCCGCCTCGGTGGAGCTGACCGTGAGCCAGACCGACCCGGGCGTGCAGGGCGACCGGTCCACCGGCGGCACCAAGCCCGCCACGCTGGAGACCGGCGCCCAGATCAGCGTGCCGCTGTTCATCACCACCGGCGAAAAGGTGAAGGTGGACACCCGCACGGGCGACTACATGGGCCGCGCGTGAACCTCGTGCCCCGCGTGGATCCGGCCCCTCTGGCCGTGATCTGGCCCGCCGACGACGCGATGCGGTTCCGTGCCCGCCCGTAGCAAGGCCCGCAAGCGGGCCCTGGACATCCTGTTCGAGGCCGAGGTCCGCGGCGAGCCGGTGCTGGACATGCTGGAGCAGCGGATCATCGCGGCCAGCCCGCCGGTCGGGGAGTACGCGGCGGAACTGGTCCGCGGCGTCCAGGCGCACCGCGAGCGGATCGACGAGCTGCTGGAAGAGCACGCCGAGGGCTGGACGCTGGACCGGATGCCGATCGTGGACCGCAACGTCCTGCGCATCGGCCTCTACGAGCTGCTCTGGGCGGACGACGTCCCGGATGCGGTGGCGATCAGCGAGGCCGTGCTGCTGGCCCGCGACCTGTCCACCGACGCGTCTCCCGCGTTCGTGAACGGCCTGCTGGCCCATCTGCTGGAACTGAAGCCGACGCTGACCGCCTGAAGGTCAAGGTCACATTCAAATTCGCCGCAACGAAAACCGCTAGGCCGGGGCGAACTGCACCCGCAGACCGTGCTTGCGGAGAACGGACCAGAACCACAGCACCGAGGCGCCGATGCCCGCCACGGTCCCGGCGATGGTGGCGACGGTGGACAGCCACAGGAACGTGTTGGCCGGCTCGGTCCACATCATCACGCCCAGCCCCGCGGTGAGCACCAGGAAGATGCCGGACCAGAGCCAGGTCGCGCCCTGGAAGAAGCGGTGCAGCCCGGGATGGTGCGCCGGGTGGCGCAGCGCCACCACCTCGGCGGCGAGCTTGGCCACGATCGGGTTGGGGCCGCGGGCGGTGCGCGCGAACAGGATGAACATGGCCGCGTAGCCGAGCGGGAACTGGAGCAGGAAGATCCAGAACACCCCGGTGGCCAGGACCACGACGGTCTGCAGGGTGAGCACGATGGCCGAGATCGTCAGCAGGCTGGGCACCGAGCCGCAGGCGATCTTGCGGATCACGGCGGTGAGCCAGATCGCCACCACCCCGGCGATGAGCCCGTCGTTCCGGCCGCCCAGCCAGGCGCCCAGGAAGTAGGCGGCGAGCGGCAGACCAAGGGACTCGCTCAAGCTCAACCCGGTGCAGCGAATGAGTCGCAGCGGACGGGGGAGCTCCAAGTGCTCGACCATGGGGGAGAGCCTAGGCGGTGAGTCTCGTGAGTGAGACCCGTTTGGATATGGATGACCATTCGCAGAGGTTCTGCAGAGCAAAGCTGCAAGTAAAAGCATTGTTGCAGCAACCGGAGGCTGGCTCAGTTATCACTCGTACCTCATGGACCGTCATGTCGGCGCTGACCTCCAGCCCGCTGCAGCTCCCAGCCCCACGCGGAGCCAGATCGCCCGGCGCCCCGCGCAGAACAGGCGGTACGCGCCGCCTAACCAGGGGAATCGGCCGAGCGAATCGGCCCAGCGGGTCTACCGCTGCGCACCCACCCGCCCGCCCACCCCGGTGGAGACGCGCCCGCGCCGCTTCATGGCGCAGGGCACTGACTATGTATTGCCCAGCGAAGAGGGTGGTAATCGCGGAATCCGGCATGGCCAGGCGGGTGAATTTCGGGCCGCCAGAACGCTCGTTGCCTGACCAGGGAACGAGCGGCCAGGAGACGGTGTAGAGCACGGTAACAAACTCGTAGCATTTATAAAGCGTTCTCTCAGGTTTTGCTCAGCGGCGGCGGCCGGGATCGTCCGCATCCGGCCGGCGGGACCACCCTCACCGCGGCTGGCCAGGACCACCCTCGTCCGGCCGCCCAGGCCACCCTCCTCGCCCCGCGTCCGTGGCGAAGACCGGGGATTGTCGTGATCGCGCACTAGATTGGGACCGACCGTGAGCGAGGAGGGGCCGTGGCCAGCGAGCGTCGTGGCGGAGGGCTGGGGGTGCCGGCCAGGACGGGCGCGCCACCCGGGATGGGCGCGGCGCCGCGGTGGAACCGCTACGACGACGCGCGCACGGCCGTCATCCGGGAGGTACTGCGGGCCGTCGTGACCGGGCTCGTGGCCGAGACCGGCCGGTCCCGGCTGGACATCGTGGACGCCGGCGGCGGGACCGGGGGGTCCGCGGTGCCCCTGGCCGGCCAGGGGCACACGGTGACCGTGATCGACCCCAGCCCGGATTCGCTGGCCGCCGCGCAGCGCCGGGCCGCGGAGATGAGCGTGCAGTTGCGGGCCGTCCAGGGTGACGTCGGCGACCTGGCCGCCGTGATCGGGGAACAGGGCGCCGACCTGGTGCTCTGCCACAGCGTCCTGGAGTACGTGGACTCGCCGGCGGCCGCCATGACCACGGTGGCCAGCGTGCTGCGGCCGGGCGGCGCGGTGAGCGTGCTGGCGACCAGCGCGGTCGCGGCGGTCATCCACCGGGCCCTGGCCGGGCGCTTCGACGAGGCCCGGCGGTTGCTGGCCGCGGCCGGTGGCCCGGCTGGCGGCCCGGCTGGCCCGGCGGCGGCGCGGGGGCGGGGCCGATGGCCAGCCCGAGGCCGGGCCGCGCCGGTTCACCCTGGCCGAGGTGACCGGCCTGATCGAAGGGGCCGGGCTGCGCCCGGGCGCCGCGCACGGCATCCGGGTGTTCACCGACCTGGTGCCGGGTTCCTTCGCGGACGTGGACCCGGGCGCCGCGGACGCGCTGCTGGCCCTGGAGCAGGCCGCCTCCACCCACCCGGCCTTCCACGACTTCGCGGCCCAGTTCCACGTGCTCGGGTACCGATGAGCTCCGGGCCTGCGAGCCCTGAGCCTGCGAGCCCCGGGCCGGGCCACGAGCCGGCCGACACCGGCTGCCACATCCTGCACGTGGACATGGACGCCTTCTACGCCAGCGTCGAGATCCGGGACCGGCCCGAACTGGCCGGGCGGCCGGTGATCGTGGGCGCGACCGCCAGCCGCGGGGTGGTCCTGTCCGCGACCTACGAGGCGCGGGCGTTCGGGGTGCACTCGGCCATGCCGGTGACGCGGGCCCGGCGGCTGTGCCCGCAGGCTGTCTTCATCCCGCCCCGGCATCACGAATACGCGGCGGTGTCCCGGGAGGTCATGGAGGTCTTCCGGTCGGTCACCCCCGAGGTGGAGCCGCTCGCCCTCGACGAGGCCTTCCTCGACGTGTCCGGGGCCATCCGGCGGCTCGGGCGGCCCGCCGGGATCGGCGCGATGATCCGGGCCACGATCGCCGAGCAGCAGGGCATCACCTGCTCCGTCGGCGTGGCCCCGTCCAAGTTCATCGCCAAGCTCGCGTCCACCCGGTCCAAGCCGGACGGGCTGCTCATCGTGCCCGCCGACGGCGTCCTGGAGTTCCTGCACCCGCTGCCGGTGGCCGCCCTGTGGGGGGTGGGGGAGCAGACCGGGCAGGTGCTGGCCCGGCTCGGGCTGCGCACGGTGCGGGACATCGCGGAGATCCCGGTCGGCACCCTGCAGCGTGAGCTGGGCGCCTCGCTGGGCGCCCACCTGGCCGCGCTGGCCTGGGGCCGGGACGAGCGGCCGGTGGTGAGCAGCACCCCGGAGAAGAGCATCGGCGCCGAGGAGACGTTCGCCAGCGACATCGACGACCCGGAGGTCATCCGCCGCGAGCTGCTCCGGCTGTCCGGGCGGACCGCGCGCGGCCTCCGCTCGGCCGATGCCCTGGCCCGGACCGTGGTGATCAAGCTCCGGCTGGCCAACTTCACCACGATCACCCGGTCCCGGACGCTTCCCGAGCCCACCGATGTGGCGCGCACCATCTACGCCACCGCCTGCGCCCTGTACGGCGCCGCCGGGCTGGACTCCCGGGCCCGGCTCCGCCTGGTCGGGGTGCGCGCGAGCGGCCTGGTGCCCGCCTCCCGGGCCGCCACCCAGCTCGCCTTCGGGGAACGGCCGGCCGGCTGGCGCGATGCCGAGCGGGCCCTGGACCAGATCAGCGGGCGCTTCGGGGCCGACACGGTCCGGCCCGCCGCCCTGGTGACCGGGCAGGAGGAGCAGGCCCCCCGCGGGCCCGCCGCGCCCGTCCGGCGGCCGCCCGCCGGGTCAGATCCCCGCGGGCCCGCCGGGCCAGCCCCGCGCCAGCCCGCCGGGTCAGATCCCCGCAGGCCCGCCGCGCCAGCCCGGCAGCCACCCGTGGAAGGCTGATATGCTCGCGCTTAAGCGGATCTAATTCGAAATTGCGTTTGGCTGATGTCCGGCTCGCCGGGCAGGTGGCTGCGGCAGGCGCCAGAGGAGGTCCGGGGTGCAGGCAGGAGCCCGGAAATCCTTTACCCTCCCACTACCCTTCCACCCAGTGCGGCCGGACTCGTATTCTGGAAGAAGAACCCTGGACCGTGAGATGAACTCATCGCACCCGTCCCCGCGCGCGAGGTTTCATGGGAGGCGCCGTGCCGCTGTCTGAGCACGAGCAGCGTCAGCTCGATCAGATCGAGCGTGCGCTCTATGCCGAGGATCCGAAGTTCGCGCAGGCGGTGCGCGCGAAGGATCCGCGGGTGCACTACAAGCGCCGGGTCGTTGAGGCGGCGATCGGCTTTCTGCTCGGCGTGGGCCTCCTGCTGGCCGGCGTCATTTCCAAGCTGACCCTCATCGGCGTGGCTGGCTTCGTGGTCATGCTCGCCTGCTCGATGTGGGCCCTGTCGAGCTGGCGGCACATGTCCGGCGGCTCGACCGGCGCGGCCTGGCGTGGCGCGTGACCGCCGGGTGCGGCCTCAGGTCGAGTTCCCGGTCCCGGTTCATGGAACGGCTCGAGGAGCGCTGGCGCCGCCGTCAGGAGCGGGACCGGTAGGCTCCGGCCCCACCTGGCTGGCCGGCCCCGGGTGGCCTCATGGCCGGGCTGGCCTCACCCGGCTTAGCCGGCCTCCCCGGGCTGGTGCGGGCCGCGGCGGGACCACGCTCCCGTCCGGTGCGCGGCCAGGTCCATCCAGCTGAACACGTCCAGCGCGTGCTGCGCGGCGGCGCGCACCGGCCGCAGCGACGAGGGCGGCACCAGCCGGGCCCGCCAGCGGGCGGCCCGGCCCGAGTTCGCGGACACCTCACCGGCGGACCAGGTCAGTGTCGGCCCGCAGCGTGGCCGAGTCGGCGGGATCCCTGGCGTACCGGGCCCGCTCGGTGGCCTGCACGATCCGGGCCAGCGCCGCCGCCGCCTCCGGGCTGAGCCGCAACGTCCGGGTCAGCCTGCTCCCCAGGGCGCGCGGCGACTCACTCGCCGACCAGGCGACCTTGTGGTCGGTCAGGTCGTCCAGCAGTTCCAGCCAGGCCGCCTGGGCCCGCGGCCCGTCGCCCGCCGCGCGTGACCAGCGGCGGCGCCGGGTCAGCGACCTGACCAGGCGGGGCGCGATGAGCAGGACGATGGCCACCACCACGGCGATCAGCCAGATCGGTCCCGAGTGGCCGGCGCCGGCGCCCCCGCCGGCTCCCCGGGCGCTGAGGTGGCCGAGCTTGGCCAGCGCCCCGGAGTCGCCCTGCTTGGCGCCCGGCGCGGAGGCCGTGGCCTGCGGGGTTGGCGCGCTCTGCGGCCCGCCCGGCACGGCGAGCAGCGGCGGCAGCGTGTAGGCCGGCTGGACGCGCGGTGGCCTGGCCATCGGCTCCGGCGGGGGTGGGCTCGAAGCGCAGCCAGCCCGCTCCCTGGAAGTACAGTTCCGGCCACGCGTGGGCGTCGCTGGTCCGGACGTCCCACCGGTCGTGCCCGATCGGCGAGCCTTCCGTGTACCCCACGGCGACCCGGGAGGGGATATCGAGCAACCGGGCCAGCACGGCCATGGCGAAGGCGAACTGCTGGCAGTAGCCCTGCCGGTCCTTGGTCAGGAAGTTGATCAGCGCCTGGGCCGTGTCCGGCTCGTGCACGTTCAGGCTGTAGGTGAACTTGCCGCGACTCGGTGAACCAGCGCTGCAGGGCCACCGCCTCGCCGTAGAACGTGGTCTGCCCGCGGGTGATCCGCTCGGCGAGCTTGCTCAGCGGCTGGAAGGCACTCGGGGACGCTGAGGTAGTTGGTCGCGATGCTGTCGGGGATCTCGCCGGACTGCTGGAGCTGCCGCGCGGTGGGGGAGACCTCGCGGCTGGTCGCCGTGTAGCTGAGGCCCGACAGGCTCTGGGCCGAGAACATGGTGAGCGTGCGGGGGTCGGCTGCGCCAGTCCCCGCCGACGCTGACGCTGCGGGCCGGGTAGGGCAGCGGCAGGAAGCTGGCCTGGCGCGATCCGGTGGTCAGCCCCTTGGCCAGGGTGATCCTGGTGGTCTCGGTGGAGGTGCGGGTGGTCCGGCTCAGTCCCGGCGTGACGGGCAGCTTCCCGTCCTTCACCGGCTCGCCCGCGGCGGGGGCCAGCGTCCAGGTGTTGGTGGTGAGGTTGCTCAGCACGTACACCTGCAGGTACTGCGGGCTCGGGTCGGTCGTCTGGTAGGTGAGCACGTGCACGGGCACCTTCTGGCGCAGTTCGCTGTTCATCTGCACCAGCGGGTTGGGCAGCGCGACCAGGTCGCGGCCACCGCCGCCGCCCGCCCGACGAAGAGCTTATGGTCGCGCAGCCCCGGCACCATCAGCGGGATGAAGAGGGCGATCACCACGGCCGCCACCCCGATCCGGCGGCCGGCCGCGGCGAGTTCCTTGGTGTTCGGGGCCGCCCCGCTGGGCCACCGCGGGGTCCTGGCCACGGTGCCACACGGTGACCAGCCGTCCCCACAGCCGCAGCCGTTCCCGCCCGTCCACGGCGAGCATGGCCAGGTAACCGGCCATGCCCAGAATGAACACGGTCATGGCCCCGAACACGCTCTGGTGCACGCTGGCGGTGAGCGGCACGCAGAACAGCACCAGCAACGGCAGCCCGGCCACGGCGGGCCGGTGCAGCCGCACCGCGAGCAGGTCGGTGGCCACGGCCGCCACCCCGATGCCGGCCGCGGTCAGCAGCAGGATGCCCGGGGTGGCCGGGGCGGGCGGCGCGAACCGGGCGGTCCCGTCCAGCCCCAGCTGGGCCAGCCGCCACAGGTGGTGCAGGGAGGCGGCGGTCGGGATGAGCCGGCCTGCCGAGTGCGCACTGGACAGGAGCACGTTCAGGTACAGCACCTGGGCCGCCAGGCCGATGACGGCGCACAGCACCCAGGGCAGGACCCGCAGCCTGGTGAGCGCGCCGGCCAGCGCGGCCACGGCGATCGCCCCGGCTCCCTCCCAGAACCAGAGCCAGCCCGATACCAGCGGGTAGAGGGACAGCGAGGCCGCGATGGTGGCCATGGCCGCGGCGATCGTCAGGCGCTGGCTCACTGGCTGGCCCCGGCCCGGAAGCGGCCCTGCTCGTGCCCGGGCGCGCCGAGCAGGCCGGAGGTGGCGCGCAGCTGGTCCCAGGCCGTGGTGAGCGGGGTGTTCGCGGTGATCGTGGCGACCCGCCAGCCCGCCGCGCGCAGGACCCCGGCGGGGCCGTCCGTCTCCTCCGCCGGGTCCTGCGGCCGCCCGGCCGCCCGCCCAGGTGGATACCGCGAGCAGCAGCGCCATCGCCGGGCCGGCGTCCCGGCGGCCCGCGGCGAGCCTTCTGGCTTCGTCCGCGGTCAGCCGCCCGGCCACCACCACGAACAGCCCGCCGGTCCCGCCGTGCGCGAGGTCCATGCCGCGGGCCAGTCCCGACCCGCTGGACTGCTTGATGACCGCCAGCGAGTCGAGCAGGGAGTCCTCGAAGGATCCGGGCGCGGTGGCGGGCCCGGTGTCGGTGACCAGTTGCCCGTCGATTCCGCTGCGGGCCAGGTGCACGCCGATGGACGCGATGGCGCTCGCCGCGTACTCGAACGAGGAGCCCGCCCCGGCGCCGCTGTGCGCCCGGGCGCGGGTGTCGAGCAACAGCACCGCGCGGTTGCGCCAGCGCTGCTCCTCGCGGCGGACCATGAGCTCGCCGTGCCGGGCGGTGGACCGCCAGTGCACCCGGCGCAGCTCGTCACCGTCCCGGTACGGGCGGGGGATGACGTCGTCCTCGCCGGCCGTGTCCGCGGTCCTGGTGTGCGCCGCCGCCCTCCCCGCGCCAGTTCCCGGCCAGCGGCAGGCTCGGCAGCGGGATGATCGCCGGCGTCACGACCAGGGTGTTCCGCGCGGCGAACGAGCGGTTCAGCTCCACCAGGCCGAACGCATCGGCCACCCGCACCTGCAGCGGGCCGATGGTGTACTTGCCCCGGGCGCCGGACTGGATGGGGTACGTCAGCTCCCGCCAGCCACCCTGCTCGATCCGTTCCAGCACGAAGCGCGGCCGGGTACCGAGCGAGTAGGGCAGGGCGTCCTCGGCCAGCAGCAACCCGGTGGGCAGCCGGGAGATGTTTTCCAGCCGCAGCGACACGGCGGCGGTCTGGCCCGCGGACACCCGCGGCGGGCTGATCCGCCGCGTGCAGCGGATCCGGTAGCGGGCCCGGCTGGTCGCGAGCGCGGCGAGCAGCGGCAGCGCCACGAGGACGATCCCGATGCTCAGCAGGGCCCGCTCGCCGAGGCCAAGCCCGAACGCCCCCGCGGCCAGGCCCGCCGCGAGGAATGACTTACCACGTGTGGTCAACCCGGCGAACAGCGCCCGCATCCTGGACCTTTCCTCCGCCCCGTTGTCCTAACTTACGTCAGGAACAGCGCCACCGGTTCGGACGGCGGCGCAGCCGGGGCTCAGCGCATGCGGGGCAGCGGCGTCTGCTCGACGATGCCCGCCACCACCCGGTCCGGCAGCTGGCGCTCCACCATGGCCTCGGCGGTCGGCAGCAGGCGGTGCGCGAGGACCGGGCCGGCCAGGGCCTGCACGTCATCGGGGATCACGAAGTCGCGGCCGTCCAGCGCCGCCCGGGCCCGGCTGGCCCGGAGCAGGTGCAGCGTGGCCCGCGGGGAGGCCCCGAGCCGGAGCTCGGGGGCCGAGCGGGTGGCGCTGACCAGGCTGATGACGTACTGCTTCAGGCTCTCGGCCACGTGCACGCGGCGCACCGCGGCGATCAGGTCCCGCACGTCGCTGGCCGAGGCGACCGGGCTCCAGGGAGTCCAGCGGGCGAGCTCGAGCCGTGCAGGTCCAGCATGGCCAGTTCGGCCTCGGTGCTCGGGTAGCCCATGAAGATGCGCGCGGTGAAGCGGTCCCGCTGTGCTTCCGGCAGCGGGTAGGTCCCCTCCATCTCGACCGGATTCTGGGTGGCGATGACCATGAACGGCCGTTCCAGCGGGTAGCTGGTGCCGTCCACCGTGACCTGCCGCTCCTCCATGCATTCCAGCAGCGCCGACTGGGTCTTCGGGGACGCGCGGTTGATCTCGTCGCCGACGACGATGTTCGCGAAGACCGGGCCCGGCTTGAACTCGAACTCGCGGTGCTCCTGGTTGAACGCGCTCACCCCGGTGATGTCGCTGGGCAGCAGGTCCGGGGTGAACTGGATCCGCTGCACCGCGCACTGGGTGGACCGGCCCAGCGCCTTGGCCAGCATGGTCTTCCCCACGCCGGGCACGTCCTCGATCAGCACATGCCCTTCGGCCAGCAGGACCGTCAGGGCCAGCCGGACCGCGTCCGGCTTTCCCTCGATGACCGACTCGATCGCGGCGCCGATGCGATGAGCGACCTTCACCAGGTCGTCGAGCGTCCGCTCGGCGCCGGCCCCCATATCCAAGACCACCTGTCCTCCTTGGTCAGCTGGGCCCGTGGCCGACAGCCGCGTGGGCTGCCGGGCTGCTGGGCCGCCCGCAGCCGACGTGTTGGTGCGTACCGACAGTACGTCCTGGACGGCCCAGCGCGCGATGCGGAGAACCGGAGCCGCCGCGCCCGGCGGCGGCCGCCTCCCGTTCCCCCACTTTGCTCCCCTGCCTCTGACCTGCGGATACTGCGCGATTATCCGATATCTGGGCTCTCGGCGACGTTGACGGTGGGGGAATGTGGAGTACAGTGGAGGCCAATGGGGCACGCTACTCCGGGGGGCGGGAGGTGAGGGCCTGTGTTCCTGGGCACTCATACGCCACGCCTCGACGAGAAGGGCCGGCTGTTCCTGCCGGCCAAGTACCGCGAGGAGCTCGCTGGAGGGCTAGTGATCACCAAGGGCCAGGAGCGCTGCCTGTACGTCTTCCCGGTCGCCGAGTTCGGCCGGATCACGGACGCCCTGCGCAGCGCGCCGGTCACCGCGAAGGCGGTACGGGATTACAGCCGGGTGTTCTTCGCCAGTGCCTCGGACGAGATCCCCGACAAGCAGGGCAGGATCACCATCCCGCCCGGGCTGCGCGACTACGCGGCGCTGACCCGTGACTGCGCGGTCATCGGGGCCAATACGCGCCTGGAGATCTGGGACTCGGCCGCGTGGGAGTCCTACCTGGCGGAGCAGGAAGACGCCTTCTCCGCAGCGTCAGAGGAGGTATTGCCAGGGGTGCTGTAAGCGGTGCCGGTTCTCCGGTGCCGCGTGCTCGGCGAGGTCTCCACCCGCGCCTGGGCGATCACGTCGGCTGGCGTCACTTCCCCGGCGCCAGGAGACGTCCAGGCCCGCGCGTTGCGCGGATGGGGACCTGGCCGGGCAGCACAGCCCTGGCCAGCAGGGGCCTGGCCTGGCCGCACAGCACGGCGGCCTGGGACACGGGCAGGCACGCCGCCCGCCGCATCCCGGGCGGGTGCGGCGGGGTGAGAGGGGGTCCGATGGGCGAGTCGGCGGCCGGGCATCTGCCGGTGATGGTCGATGAAGTCCTCGGCCTTTTCGCTCCGGCGCTGCAGCCGAGCGGCGCGATCCTGGTGGACGCCACCCTGGGCCGGGCCGGTCACGCCCGCGCGCTGCTGGAAGCCCATCCCGGGACTCGCGCTGATCGGGGTGGACACCGACACCCAGGCGCTGGAGGAATCCCGGCGCCTGCTGGCCCCGTACGCCGACCGGGTGACCCTGGTGCACGCGGTCTACGACGAGATTCCCGAGCTCCTGTCCCGCCGCGGTGACCTGCGCGTCCAGGGCATCCTGTTCGACCTGGGCGTCTCCTCACCGCAGCTGGATGATCCAGCCCGCGGCTTCGCCTATTCCTATGACGCCCCGCTCGACATGCGGATGGACCAGACCAGGCCGCTGACCGCGGCCGAGGTGCTCAACACCTACCCGGCCGGGCAGCTGGCCCGGATCCTGCGGGACTACGGCGAGGAACGCTTCGCCCGGCGGATCGCCGACGCGGTGGTGCGGGAACGCGCCCGCGCTCCACTTTCCTCCACCACTCAGCTGGCCGAGATCGTCCGGGAGTCCATCCCGGCCCCGGCCCGGCGCACCGGCGGCAATCCCGCCAAGCGGACCTTCCAGGCGCTGCGCATCGAGGTCAACGGGGAGCTGGAGGCGCTGCACGCCGCGCTGCCCGGCGCCCTGGACCGGCTGGCCGTGGGCGGCCGGATCGTGGTGCTGGCCTATCACTCGCTCGAGGACCGGGCGGTCAAGACGGCGCTGGCCCAGGCGTCCGCGGACACCACGCCGCCGGGACTGCCGGTGCCGCTGGAGTCCGCGCGGCCCAGGTTCAGGCTGCTCACCCGGGGGGCGCAGCGGCCCTCCGCGGCGGAACTGGCCCGCAACCCGCGGGCCGCGCCGGCCCGGCTGCGCGCGGCCGAGCGGATCAGGGACGCCGCGTGACCGGCGCCGGGGACGCCTGGGCCGATGGGGCGGCCCAGAGCACGCCAGAGCACCAAGAGAGCACCAGAAACCAGAGCACCGAAGCACAGAGCACCACGGGGTGGGGCCCAGTTATCCGGCCGCAAGGGGGACGCGGGAGTGAGCGTGCGCACTGACGTGAAGACGGGGGCCCGGCCGCGGCCGCCCACCGGCTGCGGAGCCAGGGTGCCCGGGAGCCGGGCGTCCGGGAGCGCGCGTGCGCGGGAGCCGGGCGCCCGGGAGCCAGCGTCCGGGGTAAGCGTGCCCGCGGGCCGGGGGGCCAGGCACCAGCCGGGCAGGAGGCGCGGGCGCCGGCCGGATCGCCGTCCCCGGTGCTGCCGGGCCGGTCGAGGCCGGCCCGCCGCCGGGCCACCGGGCCCGCCCGGGCCGTCCGGCCAGGCCAGGCCAGGGACGCCGGCCGCCCCCGCCCCGGAACGTGCCGCCGGGCAGCCACGCCCGCCGGGCGCCGGGGCCCAGGCCGGGGCGCTGGGCCGGTGCGTCGTCCGCGGCCATCGCGCGGACCCCGTTCATCGTCTTCGTGACCGCGCTGCTCGGCGGGGGACTGATCTGCCTGCTCGTGATCAACACGATCCTGGCCACCGGCTCGTATCAGATCACCAGCCTGCAGCAGGCGCAGGCCGCCCGGGCCCAGCAGGTGCAGGCGCTCAAGCAGCAGGTCGCCGAGGAGTCCGCTCCCTCCGTGATCGCGAAGCGGGCGCGCCAGCTCGGCATGGTCGAACCGCCGCTGACCAAGTTCCTCAACCTCAAGACCGGCCAGATCAACCGCCAGCCCGCCACCGAGCCGGGCGTTCCCGCGGTCCCGGGATACACCCCGTGAGGGATGGTCAGGGCGACGGCCGTCCCGGCGCGCGGGGCCGGCGGCCGCCGGCCGCGACCGGGCCCGGCGGCCCGCCGCGGGCAGGCGGACCCGCGACGGCGGCCCGGGCGGCCGTGGTGAGGCCGGGCACGGCCGGGCGCCGCGTTCCGCGCCGGACGGGCGGCCAGCCCGGCCCGGCCCGCGGACCGGGCGGCCCGCCGGGCCGCCCGCCGGTCCCGCAGCGCGGCCCGGCCCGGGCGGTCCGGCCCGGGCGGCTCGGCCCGAGTGGCTCACCCCGGGGTGATGCGGCGCGGGGCTTTGCGGCCTGGGGCGGTGCCGCCCGGGCCGGGCCGCCCGGGGCCGGGGCGGATCAGGGAGCCAGGCCCGCAGCTCGCCGCCGCCGCGGCACGCTGACCCGCGGCAGCCCGCCCCGCCGGCTGCGCATCACCATGCTCTGCATCGGCTTCGTGCTGTCCCTGATCGCCGGGCGGCTGGTCCAGCTCCAGGCCATGGAGGGCTCCATCTACCGGGCCAAGGCTGATCAGCTGGCGGCTCACCACGATCCCCGTGCCGGCCGTCCGCGGCAGCATCACCAGCGCGGACGGCACCACGCTGGCGATGACCGTGCAGACCGACCTGGTCCACGCCGATCCGCCGTTGATCACCCAGGCCAAGAAGTCGTTCAGCTCGGTGGCCAGCGCGCTGGCCGGGCCGCTCGGGATGAGCTCGGCGGCCATCCTGGCCAAGCTGCAGGTCCCCGACGTCGAAGGACTACGTGATGCTGAAGAAGAGCCGTCCCGGCGACCACGGCCGCCGCCATCACCGCGCTCAACGAGCCGGGCATCGCGATGACGCCGTCCTACACCCGGGAGTACCCGAACGGGGACCTGGCCGCCAACCTCATCGGCTTCACCAACACCAACGGCGCGGGAGTGCTGACCGGCGAGGCCGGCATCGAGCAGTCGGACAACTCGCTGCTGGCCGGCCGGGCCGGCCAGCAGGAAGTCCAGGTGGGCACCAACGACCAGCCCATCCCGGTGGCCGGGCAGACGACCCGGCAGATGGTGCCGGGCGACAACGTCCGGCTCACCATCCTGGCCAGCCTGCAGTGGGAGGCCGAGCAGGCCTGCGCGCAGGAGGTGAAGAAGACCGACGCCAGCAACTGCACCGTGGTCATCATGCAGCCCAGCACGGGGAAGATCCTGGCCATGGCGCAGTCGCCGTCGTTCAACCCGGCCCACCCGGCCAGCGTGGCCGACACCACGGACATGCCCGTGGCCAACGTGTTCGACCCGGGCAGCACGGCCAAGGTGATCACCGCGGCGGCGGCCATGGAGCACGGCGGCCAGACGCCGATGAGCGCCTACACCGTGCCCGAGTCGATCGTACATGGACGGCTTCACCTTCCACGACGCGGAGTACCACCCCACCGAGAGATGGACGATCGCCGGGATCATCGCCCACTCCAGCAACGTGGGCATGGTCCAGGTGGCCCAGCACGTCAGCCCGAAGACGCAGTACCAGTACTTCCGGAACTTCGGCATCGGCCAGCCGAGCGTGCCCGGCCTGCCCGCGCAGAGCAACGGCATCCTGTACCCGGCGTCCAAGTGGTGGGGGGACGAGCGGTACACCCTGGCGTTCGGCCAGGGCGTCGCGGTCACCGCGGTCCAGATGGCCAGCGTCTACGCCACGATCGCCAACGGCGGGGTCCGGGTGACCCCCTCGGTCGTGGCGGGCACCACCGGCGCCAGCGGCCGGTTCGTGCCCGCGCCGCGGCCCGCCAGCCCACCGCGTCATCCAGGCCAAGACGGCTCATCGAACTGATGGGCATCCTGCAGCAGGTGCCCTGGGTCGACGCCCAGGTCGGCGGAGCCCTGGGCGGAGATACCGGGGTACTCGATCGCGGCCAAGACCGGGACCGCGCAGATCGCCGACCCGAAGAAGGGCGGCTGCCTGTGCCTGTACGGGTCGAGCCTCATCGGGATCGCGCCGGCCGGGAGCCCGAAGCTGGTCGTGGCGGTAAACGTGCAGAACCCGCGCAAGGGCGGCTACTTCGGCATCCAGGTGGCGGGCCCTGTCTTCTATAAGGTCATGAGCTTCGCGCTTGCGGACGATGAAGATCCCGCCTGATCATGGCAAGCGTCCCAACGTCAGGCTCACGGCACCGTGATCAGAGGTAACCTCGGCCCGTGCCTGCGGCTCTCCTTCCACGCGATGTCCCGCCGCGTCCGCTGTCCGAACTGGCCATGCTGCTCGGACTGAGCACCGGACGGGCTGGCCCCGATCCGCTGGCCGGGCCGGGCGGCCCGGTCACGGTCTCCGGCGTGACCCACGACTCACGCCGGGTGCGGCCCGGTGACCTGTACGCGGCCCTCCCGGGCAGCCCAGCATCACGGCGCGCGCTTCTGTGACGACGCGGCCGCCGCCGGGGCGGTGGCCGTGCTCACCGACCCGGACGGCAAGAGCCTGGCCCGGCACTGCGGGCTGCCGGTATTCGTGGTCTCCGACCCGCGGGCCCGGCTGGGCGAGATCGCATCCTGGATCTACGGGAACCCGTCCAGCCGGCTGACGCTCATCGGCGTGACCGGCACCAGCGGCAAGACCAGCACCACCTACCTGCTGGAGTCCGGCCTGCGCCGGGCCGGTCACGTGACCGGGCTGCTGGGCGGGGTGGAGACCCGGGTGGCCGGGACCGTCGCGCCGAGCCAGCTCACCACGCCCGAGGCCACCGACCTGCAGGCGCTGCTGGCCGAGATGGTGCGGCGCGGGGTGACCGCGGCCGCGATGGAGGTCTCCAGCCACGCGCTGGCCCTGGGCCGGGTCACCGGCACCACCTACGACGTCGTGGTGTTCACCAACCTGTCCCAGGATCACCTGGACTTCCACGCCAGCATGGACGAGTACTTCGAGGTCAAGGCGGGCCTGTTCACCCCCGGCTTCGCCCGCGTCGGCGTGGTCAACACCGACGACGAGTGGGGCCGCAAGCTGGCCGGCCGGGCCCAGATCCCGGTCACCACCATCTCCGCCGCCGGGGACCAGGCCGCCGACTGGCGCGCGGCTGACGTGCGGGGCGGCGCGGACGGGAGCACGTTCCGGGTCGTCGGCCCGGGCGGGGTGGAGGCCGACGCGTCGGTGGCGCTGCCCGGCCCGTTCAACGTCTCCAACGCGCTGGGCGCGATCGTCGCCCTGGTCGAGGCGGGGGTCAGCCTGGCGGCCGCGGTCGCCGGGGTCGCGTCCGCGCCGGGCGTGCCGGGCCGGCTGGAGCGGGTGGAGCGCGGCCAGGACTTCACCGTGCTGGTGGACTACTCGCACAAACCCGGCGCGGTCGAGGCGGTGCTGCCGCGCCCTGCGGCCGGTCACCCAGGGGCGGCTGTCCATCGTGCTGGGCTGCGGCGGTGACCGGGACCGGGCCAAGCGGCCGCTGATGGGCGCGGCCGCCGTGAGCCTCGCCGACCTGGCCATCCTGACCAGTGACAACCCCCGCTCGGAGGACCCGCTGGCCATCCTGGCCGAGATGCTGCAGGGGGTGCTGACCGTCCCGCCCGAGCGCCGCGGACGGATGATCATCGAGCCGGACCGGGCCGCCGCGATCGGCCTGGCCGTCGCGGCCGCGGGCAAGGGGGACATCGTGCTGGTAGCGGGCAAGGGCCACGAGCGCGGGCAGTACGCCGCGGGCCAGGTGACCCCGTTCGACGACCGGGAAGTCGCCGCGGACGCCGTCGCCGAGGTGCTGGCCGCCCGTGGTGCCGGACCGGGCGGCCAGACCGCAGGCGGCCCGGACGCGGCCCGGGTCCGGCTGGGGGAGGACGCGTGATCCCGCTCTCCCTCGGGGCCATCGCCCAGCTCACCGGGGCCCAGCTGGTCGGGGCGCCGCCCCGGGCCAGGCAGGCCGATCCGGCCGCGCTGGTCACCGGCCCGGTGATCATCGACTCCCGGGCCGCCGCCCCGGGCGCCCTGTTCGCGGCCCTGCCCGGGACCCGGGCGGACGGGCACGACTTCGCCGCGCAGGCCGCGGCCGCCGGGGCGGCCGCGGTGCTGGCCACCCGGCCGTGCGGGGCGCCCGCGCTGATCGTGCCCGACGTCACGCAGGCCCTGGGCCGGCTGGCCCGCGCCGTGGTGGACGCCCTGCCCAGCCTGCAGATCGCCGGGATCACCGGGTCCGCCGGCAAGACCACCACCAAGGACCTGGCCGCCCAGCTCGTCGAGGCCCTCGGCCCCACCGTGGCGCCGCGGGCGTCCTGGAACAACGAGATCGGCCACCCGCTGACCGTGCTGCGCGCCACCGCCGACACCCGCTACCTGGTGCTGGAGCTGTCCGCCCGGGGACCCGGGCACATCGCCCACCTGTGCCAGATCGCCCCGCCCCGGCTCGGCGTGGTGCTCTGCGTGGGCCACGCGCACGAGGGCGAGTTCGGCGGCATCGAGGAGGTGGCCCGGGCCAAGGGCGAGCTGCCCGCCGCGCTGCCGCGCGGACGGCGGGTCGCGCTGCTCAACGCCGACGATCCGCCGGGTCATGGCCATGGCCGCGCGGACCGCGGCGCGGGTGGTGACGTTCGGCCGACGGGCCAGGCCGACGTGCGCGCCGAGGACGTCCGGCTCGATGAGCGCGGGCGGCCCGGGTTCCGGCTGGTCAGCCCGGCCGGATCCGGCGCCGGTCCAGCTGCGCCTGTACGGCGGGCACAACGTGCTACAACGCGCTCGCCGCGGCCGCGCTGGCCGGTGAGCTGGGCATGCCCGTGGCGGAGATCGCCGCAGCGGCTGTCCGAGGCCGAGCCCCGCAGCCGGTGGCGGATGGAGGTCACCGAGCGCCCGGACGGCGTCATCGTGCTCAACGACGCCTACAACGCCAACCCCGAGGCCGTCCGGTCCGCGCTGGACACGCTGGCCGTGCTGGCCCGCGGGCGGCCGCTGCGTTCGCGGTGCTCGGGCCGATGAGCGAGCTGGGCGCGCACTCCCGGACCCGGCACGAGGAGATCGGCGGGTACGCGGCGCGGGCCGGCCTGACCGGCCTTATCGTGGTCGGCGAGGAGGCGGGCCCCATCCTGACCGGGGCCAAGGCCGAGCCGTCCTGGGGCGGCGAGCTGATCTACGCCGCCGACGCGGGCGCCGCCCTGGACGAGCTCGGGCACCGGCTGGCGCCCGGGGACGTTGTGCTGGTGAAGGCGTCACGCTCGGCCGGGCCTGGAACGGGTCGCGCTCGCCCTGACCGGGGAGGGGCCGCATGGTCCCCGGGCAGACGGTGGTCTCCGGACAGACCGGCGGCACCAGAGGAGACGGCACCGTGAGGACCATCCTGCTGTCGGCGGGGGTCTCGCTGCTGCTCTCGCTGTTCGGCACGCCGCTGGCCATCAGGATCTTCTCCCGGCGCGGCTACGGCCAGCTGATCCGGGAGGAGGGGCCGGCCGGGCACGCGACCAAGCGCGGCACCCCCACCATGGGCGGGACCGTCATCGTCATCGCGGCGGTGGTCGGCTACTTCGTCGGCAACATCTTCACCGGCCAGGAGCCGTCCGTCTCCGGCGTGCTGGTCATGTTCCTGATGGTGGGCCTGGGCGTGGTCGGCTTCCTCGACGACTTCATCAAGATCTACAAACAGCGCAGCCTGGGCCTGCGCAGCGGGGCCAAGCTGGCCGGCCAGGCCGTGGTGGGCGCGGTGTTCGCGCTGCTCGTGGTGCAGCAGCACTTCGCCGACGGGTACGACCTGACCCCGGCCGACGCGCACCTGTCCTTCCTGCGCGACTTCGGCCCGTCGATCGGGGTCACCGCGTTCATGCTGTGGATCGTCTTCCTCATCGCCGGCACCTCCAACGCGGTGAACCTGACCGACGGCCTGGACGGCCTGGCCACCGGCTGCGCCTGCCTCGTGCTGGCCGCCTACGTGCTGATCGGCAACTGGCAGCTGCGCAACGACTGCACGCCTTCCTCGCCCCGCACTGCTACGACGTGCGCGACCCGCTGGACCTGGCGGTGGTGGCGGCGTCGGTGCTCGGCGCCTGCTTCGGGTTCCTGTGGTGGAACGCGCCGCCGGCCCGGATCTTCATGGGCGACACCGGGTCGCTGGCCCTGGGCGGGGTGCTGGCCGGGCTGGCCGTGTGCACCAAGACCCAGCTGCTGCTGGCCATCCTGGGCGGCATGTTCGTGGTCATCGCCCTGTCCGTGATCATCCAGGTGGGCTCGTTCAAGATGACCGGCCGCCGGGTGTTCCGGATGGCGCCGCTGCAGCACCATTTCGAGCTGAAGGGCTGGGCGGAAACTACCATCGTGATCAGATTCTGGCTGATCTCCGCCATGTTCGTCGCGCTCGGGCTTGGCATTTTCTACGTGGAGTGGATGCCTAAATAGGCGCGGACGACGCGGCGGATGTCCCCGGCCCGGCGGCTCCGCGCGGACCGAGACTTGGGTAATGGTCTCTGAGGCGTAGGCGAGACTGGGATCACGGACAGTCACGCCCGGCCGCGGGCGGCGCGGGGTCGTGGAGCGAGACGGCCGCGGGACCGGGTAGTCGGCCCGGCTTCGCCTTCCTGGACCGGCCGCTGACCTCCTTCTACCTGGTCCTCGGGATCACCACGCTGCTGCTGGCCCTCGGCCTGGTCATGGTCTTGTCCACCTCGTCGGCGACCGGCCTGATGAGGGCGTCTCGCCGTGGTCCGGCCTCCAGCACCAGCTGTTCGGCGTGCTGATCGGGCTGCCCTGCATGTGGGTGGCGGCCAAGTGCTCGCCCGTCCCGGTTCCGGGCCGCCGCCTACCCGCTGATGTTCATCTCGCTGCTCGGGCTCGTGCTGGTCCCGTTCATCGGCGTCACCACCGGCGGCGCGGCCCGCTGGCTGCAGATCGGCCCGGTCCAGTTCCAGCCGTCCGAGCTGGCCAAGCTGGCGTTCGTGCTGTGGGGCGCGGATCTGCTGGCCCGCAAGGAGAAGCTGGGTCAGCTCGAGGACTGGCGGCAGCTGCTCATCCCGCTGCTGCCCGGGGTCGGCCATCCTGGCCATGCTGGTGATGCTGGGCGACGACCTGGGCACCACGTTCATGCTGCTCATCATCTTCCTGGCGCTGCTGTGGATCATCGGCACGCCGGGCCGCCTGATGCTGGGCATGCTGGGGCTGATCGGCCTGGTGCTGCTGATCATGGTCGTGGTCGAGCCCTGGCGGCTGAAGCGGCTGACCGGTTACCTGGGCCCCGCGGGCAGCCCGGTCGGCCCGAACCAGCAGAGCATCCAGGGCAAGTGGGCGGTCGGCTCGGGCGGCTGGTTCGGCGTGGGCCTCGGCGCCAGCCGGGAGAAATGGGGCTGGGTCCCGGAATCGACGACCGACTTCATCTTCGCGATCCTGGGCGAGGAACTGGGCCTGGTCGGCACGCTGTGCGTGACGTTCCTCTACGGCGGGCTGGCGTACGCCGGGCTGCGGATCGCCCGCCGGGTGCAGGACACCTTCATGCGGCTGGCCGCCGGGGCGGCCACCGCCTGGATCGTGGTCCAGGCGCTGGTGAACATGGGCGCGGTCATCGGCCTGCTGCCGATTACCGGGGTGCCGCTGCCGCTGGTCTCCGAGGGCCTGTCCTCCCTGCTGGTGACCATGGTGGCGCTCGGCATGCTGATGTCGTTCGCCAAGCGTGAGCCCGGCGCCAGCCAGGCCCTTGCCGAGGCTGGCCCCGGCGTGCCGCTGCGCGTCCTAAGCTGGCTGGGCCTGGCCGGCCGGCGGGAGAAGCCAGCCGCGCCCGGGCGCCGTCGGTGAGAGAGGGAGTGCCGGGCGATGAGCGTCGTACTCGCAGGCGGGGGGACTGCGGGCCATATCGAGCCCGCACTGGCCCTCGCCGATGCGCTGCGCCGGGCTGACCCCCAGCTCAGCATCGTGTGCCTCGGGACCGAGCGCGGCCTGGAGACCAGGCTGGTCCCGCTGCGCGGCTATGAGCTGGCCCTGATCCCGCCCGTCCCGCTGCCCCGCCAGCTGACGCCGCAGCTGCTCGGCGTGCCCGGCCGGCTGGGCGCGTCGGTGAGCGCCGCGGCCGCGGGTGCTGGAGCAGGCCCGGGCGGATGTGCTCGTGGGGTTCGGCGGTTACGTGGCCACGCCGGGGTACCTGGCCGCGCGGCGCCGCCACGTGCCGATCGTGGTCCACGAGGCCAACGCCCGGCCCGGGCTGGCCAACCGGCTCGGCGCGCGGTTCACCACCCACGTGTTCACCGGCCAGCCCGACACCAAGCTCCCGCACGCCCGCTACATCGGGATCCCGCTGCGCCACGAGATCGCCAGCCTGGACCGGCTGGCCCTGGCGGACAAGGCCCGGGCGCACTTCGGGCTCCGGCCGGACCTGCCGGTGCTGCTGGTCACCGGCGGCTCGCAGGGCGCCCGCTCGCTGAACTACGCGGTGCTCGACGCCGCCGACTCGATCCGCGCGGCCGGGCCTCCAGGTGCTGCACATCCTGGGGCCGCGCAGCGATATCGACGTCCAGCTGCCCGCCGGCCGGCCCGCCGTACATCACGCTGCCGTACGTGGACCGGATGGACCTGGCCTACGCCGCGGCTGACTTCGCCATCTGCCGCAGCGGCGCGATGACCTGCGCGGAACTCACCGCGGTGGGCCTGCCCGCGGCGTATGTCCCGCTGCCGCACGGCAACGGCGAGCAGCGGCTCAACGCGGTGCCGATCGAGGCGGCCGGCGGCGGGCTCATCGTCGCCGACGCGGACCTGACCCCGGAGTGGATCCGCTCCGACCTGCTGCCCATCCTGGTCGACGCGCAGCTCGTGGCGGCCATGTCGCAGGCGGCGGCGGCGATGGGCCATCGCGACACCGACGTCCGGCTGGCGGCCGAGGTCCTGGGCATCGTCGCGGCCCGGGCCCAGGACCGGCCCCGCGGCCGGGGCGGCGCGGGCTATCCCGATGGCGGTCATGCCGGCGGCGGGGCATGCCGGCGGGGGCACGCCGGCGGGGGCATGCCAGCGGCGGGGCACGCCAGCGGCGGCCGGGGCAGGCGCAGGGCATGAACCAGCAGCAGATGAGGATGCCGCGATGGGCCTGGTAACCCCGGTGGACCCGGTCCCGGTCGACCAGCTGGGCCGGGTGCACTTCACCGGCATCGGCGGGGCGGGCATGTCCGGCATCGCCCGGATCATGCTGGCCCGCGGAGTCAGCGTGTCCGGCAGCGACGCGGCCGGCTCGGCGCTGCTCGACGAGCTGGCCGCGCGCGGGCGCGGACATCCGGGTCGGGCACGACGCCGCGCACGTGACCGGGGCCGACACGCTCGTGGTGTCGACCGCGATCCGGCCGGACAATCCCGAGCTGGTGGCCGCGCGCGACAGCGGGCTGCGGGTGCTGCACCGGGCGGCCGCGCTGGCCTCGGTGATGCTCGGCCGCCGGGCGGTGGCGGTGGCCGGCACGCACGGCAAGACCACCACCACCTCCATGCTCACCACCGTGCTGCGGGACTGCGGCGCCGACCCGTCCTACGTGATCGGCGGCATCCTCACCGAGACCGGCCTGGGTGCGGACGAGGGCAGCGGCGAGCTGTTCGTGGCCGAGGCCGACGAGAGCGACGGCTCGTTCCTCATGCTCTCGCCCGAGGCGGCCATCGTGACCTGCGTGGAAGCCGATCATCTGGACAACTACGCGGGCCTGGCCGAGATCGAGGCCGCGTTCGCCGGATTCGCCCTGCGCATCGCCCGGGGCGGGCTGCTGGTCGCGTGCGCCGACGATCCGGGCGCCCGGGCCCTGGCCGCAGGCGGCCCGGGAGCTCCCGCTGCGGGTCGCGGACCTACGGCGAGGCCGCGGACGCGGACTACCGGGTGGGCGCCGTGGTCCCGCGCGGCATGACGGTCGGCTTCGAGGTCAGTGCCGGGCCCGCGGCGCCGGTGCGCCGGGCTCACCGCGCAGGTGCAGCTCGCGCGTCCCGGGCCGCCACAACGCCCTCAACGCCACCGCGGTGCTCGCCACCTGCCTGGAGCTCGGTTTCGGTGTGGACGGGGTGGCCCGCGGGCTGGCCGCCTACCGCGGCGCCCGGCGCCGCCTGGAGCTCAAGGGCGAGGCCGACGGGGTGCGGGTCCTGGACAGCTACGCGCACCATCCCACCGAGCTGGCCGCCGACCTCGCCGCGGCGCGGGACATCGCGGAGGGCGGCCGGGTCCTCGCCATCTTCCAGCCGCACCTGTTCAGCCGGACCCGGATCTTCGCGGCGGAGTTCGGCGCGGCCCTCGGCCGCGCCGACGAGGCCTTCGTGCTGGACGTCTACCCGGCCCGCGAGGACCCGGAGCCCGGCGTCACCGGGGAGCTGGTCGTGGCGGCCGTGCCCGGGGGCCGGGCCCATTTCGTGCCGGACCGCGCGGCCGTGCCCGCCGCGGTGGCGGCCACCGCGAAGCCCGGCGACCTGGTGCTGACCATGGGCGCCGGTGACGTCACCGCGCTGGGCCAGCCGGTCCTCGACGCGCTCCGCGCCCGCGGCGGCCCGGCGGGATGAGCAGTCAGGCCGGGGACGTCACCCAGGGCCGCGACCAGGGGGCCGGGGTTCCCGGCGGGGCCGGCCGCGGACACCGCGCCGCGCCGCCGCGGACCCCGGCCCGGCCGCGGCCGCCCGGGGTTCGCGGCCGGGCGGGCACCAGCCGTGGCGGGCGGCCTTCTTCGCCCTGGCCGCGGTGGCCATCGTGGTCGGGGTGGGCTGGGCCCTGCTCGATTCACGGTTCTTCGTGGTCCGCTCGGTCACGGTGACCGGCACGCACCTGGTCACCGGGGCCGAGGTCCGGTCGGCGGCGGCCATCCCGCCGGGGCTGCCGCTGATCAGGGTGAACAGTGCCATGATCGCCCACCGGGTCGAGCAGATCCGCCAGGTCCAGTCCGCGCAGGTCAGCCGGGACTGGCCGGACGGGGTCACGATCGCCGTCACCGAGCGCACGCCCGTCCTGGCCGTGCCGAGCGGCGGCGGGTACCAGCTGATCGACAAGTACGGCGTCGTCGTGGAGTCGTCGTCCCGGCGGCCGCCCGCCCTGCCCAGCCTCGAGCTGTCGGCGGTGCCGGGCTCAGGCCCGGTGTCCGTGCCGGAGCTGCGCGGCAGCCCGGCGGTGTACGCCGCGGCGGTGGTCCTGCACGAACTGCCGCGGTACCTGGCCCGGTCGGTGGTCAGCGTGCAGGCACCGAGCGCCACCGAGGTGACCCTCAGGCTCGCCCGCGGGATCACGATCGTGTGGGGCGGCACGGACCGGGCGGCGCGAGAAGAGCAGGGAACTCGCCGTGCTGATGCGGACGCATGCGCGCACCTACAACGTGAGCGCGCCCGGGACGGCGGTGACCGGCGGTTGAATGGCGGCCGGGAATACCAGGGCCAGCGGCGACACGCCGGCCCGCTTCGCGCGTGGCTAGTTGACCCTGCCCCCGCCGATCCCTACTGTCCGTATCAATCGCCAGGATGACATAACTGTAAATCTCAACTTGAGAGTGAGGGTTAACTCACTGGAAATCACGGAACGTGCCCGGCCGGATCAATTGGGGGCGATTTTCGGCAGGGTGCTTAGCCGGTGGATGCTGAGCCGGTGTTGCTGAAACAGTGGTTTCGGCGGTGGTTTCCAGGAAAGGGCGCTCTCTCCGGCGAAAAAGGCCGTGTGCAGAAACGCGACAGAGGCAAACGAGCGGAAAGGTCCCTCCTCGTGGCAGCACCGCAGAACTATTTGGCGGTCATCAAGGTCGTCGGTATCGGTGGGGGCGGCGTCAACGCCGTGAACCGGATGATCGAAGAGGGGCTCAAAGGCGTTGAGTTCATCGCGATCAACACCGACGCGCAGGCGCTCCTGATGAGCGACGCGGACGTCAAGCTGGACGTCGGCCGGGAACTCACCCGGGGTCTCGGCGCGGGAGCCAATCCCGAAGTCGGGGCCCATGCCGCCGAGGATCACCGGGAGGAGATCGAGGAGGTCCTCAAGGGGGCCGACATGGTCTTCGTCACCGCGGGGGAGGGCGGTGGCACGGGCACCGGCGGTGCGCCGATCGTCGCCAACGTGGCCCGTTCGCTGGGCGCGCTGACCATTGGCGTGGTCACCAGGCCGTTCGGGTTCGAGGGCAAGCGCCGGGCGGCCCAGGCTGAACTGGGCATTGAGCGGCTGCGCAACGAGGTGGACACGCTGATCGTCATCCCGAACGACCGGCTGCTGTCTATCTCGGACCGGCACGTCAGCGTGCTGGACGCATTCAAGGCGGCTGACCAGGTTCTCCTCTCCGGTGTCCAGGGAATTACCGACCTGATCACCACGCCCGGGCTGATCAATCTCGACTTCGCCGACGTGAAATCCGTCATGTCCGGGGCCGGCTCCGCGCTGATGGGAATCGGATCGTCGCGCGGCGACGACCGCAGCGTCGCGGCCGCCGAGATGGCTATCTCCAGCCCGCTGCTCGAGGCGAGCATCGACGGGGCGCATGGGGTGCTGCTGTCTATCCAGGGCGGCTCCGACCTGGGCCTGTTCGAAATCAACGAGGCGGCCCAGCTGGTCTCCAACTCGGCGGCGCCGGACGCCAACATCATTTTCGGCGCGGTCATCGACGACGCGCTCGGTGACGAGGTCCGGGTCACGGTCATCGCGGCCGGGTTCGACGAGGGCGGTACCCGCCGGGCCACGGCCGGCCCGGGCCACGTCCAGCTTCGCGGCGGATCCTGCCCCGGCCGCGGCGCCCGCCGCGGACACCTACCGGGCCCCGGCCCCTCCGGTGCCCGCTGACGTGTGGGCCGCGCCGTCCGAGCCGGTCAGCGAGCCGGAGCCCGCGCCCGTGTCCTTCGGGAGCGCCGAGAACGGCAGCCTGACCGCGGCGGATTCCCCATGGTCAGACGAGCAGGGCGTCCGAGGACCGCGCGGCCGAGCGCGCCGGCGTCAGCAGGCACCGGCGGCCGCGGAGGAGAACGGGATCGACGCCGTGCCCGCTCCCCGCCCGGCCGACACGCGGTCCGGCCGACTCCGGCCCGGTCACGCCGGCGTCCCGGCCCGGACACCGCCGCGGCGGCCCGGGTCTTCGACGCGGCCACCACCCGGCGCCGCTCGGTGGTGTTCGAAGAGGATGACGAGCTCGACGTCCCCGACTTCCTCAAGTAGCGACCGGCCGGACCTGGTGACGGGCCCGCCAGGCCAGCCGGGCAGCAGGCCCGGGCCGTGGCCGTGCCGCCGAGGTGGCCGCCTCGCTCGCCCGGGTCCGGGCCCGGATCGGTGCGGCCTGCCAGGCCGCCGGGCGGTCGCCCGGCGAGGTCACCCTGATCGCCATCACCAAGACCTTCCCGGCCAGCGACGTCCGGGTGCTCAGCTCGCTGGGCGTGCGGGACGTGGGGGAGAACCGGGACCAGGAGGCGGCGCCCAAGGCCGCCGCCTGCGCGGACCTGCGCGATCGGCTCACCTGGCATTTCGTCGGGCAGCTGCAGACCAACAAGGCGGCCAGCGTGGTCCGCTACGCCGGCGTGGTCCATTCGGTGGACCGGCCCCGGCTGGTGACCGCGCTGGGCGCGGCGGCCCGCAAGGCCGGGCGCTCGCTGACCTGCCTGGTCCAGGTCAGCCTGGACGGCGACCCGGGCCGCGGGCGGCGTTACGGGAAGACCAGGTGCCGGTCATCGCGGCGGCGGTGGCCGGGGAAGCGGGCCTGGAACTGGGCGGGGTCATGGCGGTGGCGCCGCAGGGCGGCGGACCCGGCGGCGGCGTTCCGGCGGCTGGCGGAGATCGCGGCCCAGGTCCGCGTGGCGCATCCCGGGGCCACGATGATCTCCGCCGGAATGAGCGGTGACCTGGAGGCCGCCATCAGCGCGGGCGCGACACACGTGAGGGTCGGTACGGCGTTGCTCGGCGGCCGGCCGGGCTTCGTCAGGTAATGTCCGACGCACCGGGGCTGCATGCACAGTGATGACGGAGGTCTGACCGATGGCCGGCACGATGCACAAGATGGCGGTCTACCTCGGCCTCGTCGAGGACGATCCGCGGTACGACGAGGGCTATGACTCCTATGAGGAGTACGAGGACGAGTACGGCGAGCAGGCCGAGCCGGCCGGCAGCCGGAAGCTGACCGCCCGGTACCCCGCGCCCGCAGCGAGTTCGTCGTGGACCCGGCCCCGCCGCCGCCCGCGGCCCCGCGGCCCAGCACGCACGTGCCCGGACCGACCCATGCCACCGATCTCGCCCGGATCACCACCTTGCACCCGCGCACGTACAATGAAGCTCGTACCATCGGAGAGCACTTTCGTGAGGGCACTCCGGTGATCATGAATCTGACGGAGATGGTTGACAGCGACGCCAAGCGGCTCGTCGACTTCGCCGCAGGGCTGATCTTCGGCCTGCACGGAAGCATCGACCGGGTGACGAACAGGGTGTTCCTGCTGTGCCCGGCCAACGTCGAGGTGACGGCGGAGGACAAGGCGCGGATAGCTGAACGAGGCTTCTTCAACCAGAGCTAGACGCTCGCGCCGGCACCGCGTGACGACGCGCGGTGGCGAGCACCCGCGGCAGCGGCACCCGCGGTAGTCATCCCGGTGCCCATCAAGGCAGCGCCGGTGAAGGCAGGGCAGGGTTGTGGGGATTGTAAAGATCGTTCTGTTCTACGTGCTCACGATCTACTTCGTGCTTCTCATCGGGAGGCTGATCCTCAGCTGGATCCAGGCGTTCTCGCGGGGGCCGGACCGCTGGCAGCCCAAGGGCATCGTGCTCATCCTGGCCGAACTGGTCTTTACCGCTACCGACCCTCCGCTGAGATTGCTAAGACGCGTCATCCCCACGGTCAGGATCGGTAGTGTGGCCTTGGACCTCAGCTTCATGGTGCTGTTTTTCGTGGTCATTTTCGCGATGCAGGCCGTGCAGCTGCTCTGATCAGGTAGCGTCCGACAGGAACACCGTTCAAGGCGTGCCGAGGAGACGAGATGCCGCTGACGCCCGCGGATGTGCGGAACAAGCAGTTCAGTACCACCAGGCTCCGGCCCGGCTACGACGAGGAAGAGGTTGACGCCTTCCTCGACGAGGTCGAGGTCGAGCTCGACCGGCTGATCCAGGAGAACGAAGAGCTCCGGGCGAAGCTGGCGGAGAGCCTGCGGGGGGGCAAGGTACCGATGTCCGCGCTCAGCTCGCCGCTGGCCGACCCGGCTCCTGAGATGATGGCGCCCGAGCCGCCGCGCCCTGAGCCTGAGCGCAGGCCAGAGCCGCCGATGATGGGCATGCCCCCGGCCGAGGACAACATGGACACGGCCGCGCGCGTGCTGGCGCTCGCGCAGCAGACCGCCGACCAGGCGATCGCCGACGCGCGACGCGAGGCCGACGAGACGCTCGGCCGGGCTCGCCGTGAGGCCGACGACATCCTGGGCAAGGCCCGCCGCCAGGCGGAGCAGATCACCAGCGATGCCCGGGCCCGCGCGGAAAGCCTGGAGCGGGACGCCCAGGAGCGGCACCGTCAGGCCATGGGCTCCCTGGTCCAGCAGCGTGAAGAGCTGGAGCGGCGGGTTGACGACCTGCGTGCCTTCGAGCGGGAGTACCGCAGCAGGCTGAAGGCGTACCTGGAAGGGCAGATGCGTGACCTGGAAGCAGGCGCGACTGACAGTGGTGCCTTCCCGGCCATGGGTAGCGGGCCTGACTCGTCCGTTTCCTCGGGCATGTCCCGGATGGAGGCCAGGAATGGCCAGCCGTCCATCGCCAGTGCCTATGCTGGCGCGCCGGAGCCTGTGTCCCACGGCGGGTTCCACCCGTCGGATGGGCCGCACGACCACCGGTAGCCGGTTAGCCAGTCCGGTAGTCGTTCCACCGCTTAACAGCGTTTCCTTCTCGGTTGGCAGCATGACCCGCACAGCCCGTGGAGAGCGCACGTGATCAAAGCCAGTGCTCTCCTGGTTGTTCTGGCGATCGGCCTGCTCGTGGCCGGTGTCGTCGGCCAGCAGCCTGCTGATGGTGTACGTGTCCATCGGGGTCTGTGCGGTAGCCGCGCTGCTCCTGGCGGCCGGGGTCCTCTCGCACTGGTCGGAGATATTCGGCCGGCGCGAGCCCCGGCCGGCCACGCAGGGGGCCTGGTCAGAGCCGCAGGTGAACGTCACCGCCCCGGTACTGGCCAGCATCCAGGCGGTGGCCGCGGCCCGGGCGAGTGGCCGCCCCGGGCGCGAGGAAGCCGACGTCCGGCCGGACGGCGCACGCTCGGTGCCGGGCGGCCGGCCGGTACGCGGGTAGGCGGCGCGCGGCCGGACGGCGGGCGAGCGCCCGAACGCCCGCCGAGGTGGTCCCGTCCCCGGCGGAGGTCGCGGGGCGGGGCGACGAGTTCCCCGCCCCCAGGCGGAGTGACGACCTGTGGGAACGGGTCGAAGAGGAACTCGGATCCGCGGCCAAGCGGGATACGGGCGCCCTGAGCTGGCCCGGCACCGTGTTCCCGCCCGTACCGCCCGACGTGCCGGTGCCCGCTGAACCGGCGGCTCCAGCCCCGGAGGCCGGCCGCCGGACGAGCCTCCGGGTGAGCCGCGCGCCGGGGCCAGCGCCTGGCTATGGGGCTCGGGAGCTGCGGCAGCCATGGAGCGCCGGTGCAGCCTGCAGCCCGCGGAATCGAGGCCGCTCCGAACCCGCGCGGAGCGGTCGGAACCGGGCGCCGGCTGGCACCGGGGCCGCGTGGTCGGAGCCTGCCGCTGCCGCGCCGGGCGGTCCCGGGACGCGCGGTGGCACTCCGGTTCCGGGCGAGATCGCGGCCGAACCCGCCGCCGGCGCTGAAGTCGCCCAGGACGCTGACGCTGCTGGAGACGAGCGTCGCCGAGGACGCTGACGTTGCTGAGGACGCCGACGCTGGCCTGGGACGATGACGCCGGTCCCGGACGATGACGCGGCCCCGGACGATGGCGGGTCCCGGACGCCGGCGTCCCGGAGGATGGCGGCGGTCCCGGACGATGAGACGGTCCCGGGCGACGAGGCGGCCCCCGGACGCCGAGGATCATGAGGCGGCGGACGACGCGGCCGCCGAGCCCGCCGTGCAGAGCGCGCCGCGGGCGGTCTGCGGTCGAGGAGTCGCGCGGCCGGAGCCGCCGGTCGGCGGAGACCCGGGCGCCGAGCGCCCCGGCCGCTGAGGAGCCCGCGGCTGAGGACGTCGCGGCCCGCGGTTGGGGAACCGGCCGCGGCCGGCGCGGAGCCCGCGGCTGAGGAGCCGGCCGGCAGGCTGAGGAGCCGGCTGACCGGCTGAGGAGCCTGCCGCGCTGAGGAGCCCGCCGGCTCGAGGAGCCCGCGGCTGCAGGAGCCGGCGCCCGGCGCCGCGGAGCCCGCGGCTGACGAACCATCCGGCGACGGCGCGGCGGCCAAGCCAGCGCCGGGCGGGTCGAGGTGACCGTGGTACCCGGAGTGGCCCGCTATCACCGCAGCGAATGCATCCTGATCAGGTTCCTCGGCGACGGCGACCTGGAGATCATGACCAGGCAGGAAGCCGTGGACGCCAAGTTCGTGGCCTGCCGCGCCTGCCAGCCCGACCAGCTCGAGGACTAGCCGGGCCCGGCCGGCTCCCGGCGGGCGGCCCGCCTGTCCGGCGGGAGAGCCGCCCGCCGGTGGTCAGGCCCGCGCCAGCCAGAAGGTCAGGCCCAGATCCGGCTCGGTGTGCTGGTGTGCGCCCCCGGCCGGGTCCGTGTCCGCGGGCGTGGCCGGGCCGAACTCGTCGGCCAGCACCTCGCCCGCGATCAGCTGCCCATGCTCGGTCAGCGCGCGCGGCCAATTCCGGGCCGGCCGCTTCCCAAGCCACCGTGATCCGGTCGCTGACGTGCAGCCCGTCGGACTTGCGGGCGTCCTGGATCAGCCTGATGACCTCCCGGGCCAGCCCCTCGCGGCGCAGTTCCGGGGTGATGTCCACCTCGATGCCGACGGTCTCGCCGCCCTCGGCCGCGACCGTCCAGCCGGTCCGGGGCGTCTGGGTCACGATCACGTCGTCCGGGCCCGAGGGCCACCGCGGCCCCGTCCACCTCGACCGAGACCTTGCCCGCCGACCTCAGTTCGGCGGCGAGCGCGGCCGGGTCGGCCGCGGTGATCGCCGCCGCGACCGCCTGGGTCCCCTTCCCGAACCGGCGGCCCAGGGTACGGAAGTTCGGCTTCACCACGTAGTCGACCAGGTCTTCCCCGACCGCGGCCATCGGCTCCAGCGCCCGGACGTTCAGCTCGTGGCTGACCTGGGCGCGCAGCTCGGGAGCCAGCTCGGCGAACCCGGCCGCGCTCACCACGGCGCGGGGCAGTGGCTGGCGGACCGGGACGGAGGCGGCCGCGCGGGCCGACCGGCCCAGTTCCACCAGCCGCCTGGTCAGCGCCATCTGCGCGGACAGCCGGGAGTCGACGAGCGTCTGGTCCGCGGCCGGCCAGCTGGCCAGGTGCACCGAGTCCGGGTCGCCGGGGCCGCGCAGCACGGACCACACGTGATCGGCCAGGAACGGGGTGATCGGCGCCATCAGCCGGGTCAGCACGTGCAGGCACTCGTACAGGGTGGCGAACGCCGACGACCCGTCCGGGGTGTCCGGCCCTTCCCAGAACCGCCGCCGGGACCGGCGCACGTACCAGTTCGACAGGTCATCGATGAACGCGGCCAGGCGCCGTCCCGCGGCCGCGGTGTCGAAGCCCTCCAGGCTCGAGGTGACTTCCTGCGTGGTGGCGTGCAGCTCGCTGAGCAGCCAGCGGTCCAGCAGCGGACGGTCGCGGGCGGGCGGCGCGTCGGCCGCCTGCGCCGGGCCCCACGCCCGGCCCTGGGCGGCGGCCGCGTTGGCGTACAGCACGAGGAACGAGACCGTGTTCCAGTAGGTGAGCAGCACCTTGCGGACGATCTCGTCGAGCGTGCCGGCGCCGATCCGCCGGGTCGACCAGGGTGAGCCGGAGGCGGCGAAGAACCAGCGGATCGCGTCCGCGCCGTGCGCCTCCATCAGCGGGATCGGCTCGAGCACGTTGCCCAGGTGCTTGCTCATCTTCCGGCCGTCCTCGTCCACCACCAGGCCGAGGCAGACCACGTTCTCGTAGGAGGACCGGCCGAACACCAGGGTGCCGACCGCCATCAGCGAGTAGAACCAGCCGCGGGTCTGGTCGATGGCCTCGCAGATGAACTGCGCCGGGTAGGTCTGCTCGGAACTGCTCGAGGTTCTGCCAGGGAGCGCCGAGCCGGGCGAACGGCATCGACCCGGAGTCGTACCAGGCGTCGATCACCTCCGGCACCCGCCGGGCCTCTCCGCCGCATTCGGGGCAGGCGAGCGTCACCTCGTCCACGTACGGGCGGTGCGGGTCCAGCTCGGACAGGTCCCGCCCGGCCAGCTCGCTGAGCTCGGCGAGCGACCCGGCGCAGGTCAGGTGTTCCTCGCCGCACTCCCAGATCGGCAGCGGGGTGCCCCAGTACCGGGTCCGGGACAGCGCCCAGTCCACGTTGTTGCGCAGCCACTCGCCGTACCGGCCGTGCTTGATGGTGGGCGGCTGCCAGTTGGTGCGCTCGTTCTCGGCGAGCATCTGGTCCTTGATCTGGGTGGTGCGGATGTACCAGGACGGCAGCGCGTAGTACAGCAGCGGCGTGTGGCACCGCCAGCAGTGCGGGTAGCTGTGCTCGTACGGCTCGACGCGGAACAGCACGCCGCGCTCGGTCAGGTCCCGGACCAGCGGCTCGTCCGCGTCCTTGAAGAACATCCCGCCGACCAGCGGGATCCATTCCTCGAACCGGCCGTCCGGGCGGACCGGGTTCACCACCGGCAGGCCGTGGGCCCGGCCGGTCTCCATGTCGTCGGCGCCGAAGGCCGGCGCCAGGTGGACCAGGCCGGTGCCGTCCTCGGTGGTGACGAAGCCGCCGGGCACGACCCGGTGCGCACCCGACGACCTCGACCAGGGTGAAAGGCGGCCGGTAGGTGGCCCCGACGAGAGACGCGCCCGGCACCGTGGCCACCACGTGCCAGCCTTCGCCGAGCACCTTGGGGACCAGCTTCTCGGCCACCACCACGGTGTCGCCGTCGCCGGGCTTGCGGGCGATCGCGTAGCTCTCGTCCGGGTGAACCGCCACCGCCGTGTTGGAGACCAGCGTCCACGGCGTGGTGGTCCACACCAGCAGGTCGGCCCCGTTCAGCAGCGGGTTCGCCCCGTCCGGCAGGGTGAGCAGCGGGAACCGCACGGTGACCGCGGGGTCGGACACCTGCCGGTACACGTCCGGCTGGCCCATCTCGTGATCCGACAGCGGGGTCTCGCAGCGCGGGCAGTACGGGCTGATCCGGAAGTCCTTGACCAGCAGGCCCTTGGTGAAGATCTCCTTGAGCGACCACCACACCGACTCGATGTAGCTGGTGTCCATGGTCCGGTACGCGTGCTGCAGGTCCACCCAGTAGCCCAGCCGGACGGTCAGCTCCTCGAACGCGTCCACGTGCCGCTGGGCCGACTCGCGGCAGCGGGCGTTGAACTCGGCGATCCCGTAGCTCTCGATCGCCTTCTTGCCGGACAGCCCGAGTTCCCGTTCCACGGCCACCTCGACCGGGAGCCCGTGGCAGTCCCAGCCGGCCTGGCGCGGGACGTGGAATCCCTGCATGGTCTTGAAGCGCGGGAAGACGTCCTTGAACACCCGCGCCTCGATGTGATGCACCCCGGGCATGCCGTTGGTGGTCGGCGGGCCCTCGTAGAAGGTCCAGAGCGGCCGCCCCGCGGTGTCGTCCAGCGAGCGCTCGAAGAACTTCCCGTCCTGCCAGCGGGCCAGCACGTCATGTTCCATGGCGGGCAGGTCGATGGCGGGCGGCAGGTCAGGGAAGTAGCGCTGGCTGCCTGCCTGCGCGGTGTCGCCTGGGTGCGCGTCACCTGGGTGCGCGTCGGCTGTGTTCGCCTCGTCTGTGGGCGCCATGACTGGTGGTCCTCCTGCGGGGCGCTCGCCGGGCCGGACGTCGGCCCGTTCGCGCGGCTTCGCTGGAGGGACGAGGCGCGCCGGCGGCGGCCCCGCGGTACCACCCTCCTTGGCCGCGGTCCCCGGCGGGGCGGAGCGCGACCCTCTCATTCATGTCTCGCGGCCGGTTCTACTGGGCTCGCGGGCCACGCTGCGCGCTGACTGCCGCGCCTGGCCCGGTGCTGTTCTTCCGGCGGCTCTGGGGTGATCTGGTCCGCTGGCCTGCCCCCGGGCTCGCACCATCCCCGGGTCGCTCCTGGCTGCCCGCTGCGGCAGCTGTCCCCATCAACGCCTTTGCCGCTACCACGATAGCCGATCCCCCTGCCCCGGCCGACGCCATTTCCCTGCCCCGAGCCCGGCCCAGCTCCCGTCGGCCCGCCCCGCGGAGCCCGGCGTCCCGGGAGCCGGGACGCGCGGGATGCCTACTGAGCGGGGTCAGGGGCGCAGTGGGCGGGGCCGGGGCCGGGCGGGGCCAGGTCGAGGGCCGGGTTGCGGTCGAAGAAGCCCGCCGGGCGCAGGGTGAACCCGGCGTACTCCACCGGCATCACCGGGAAGTCCTCCGGCCGGCAGAAATGAGTCACCCCGACCGTGTGCCACAGCGCGATGCTGGTGTCGGTGACCGGGCGGTCCGCGGCGGTCCAGGCGGGCAGCCCGGCGCCGCCCGGATGCTGGTTCGGGAATTCCCCGGCCGCGCGCAGTTCGTCGTCGCGGGCGGGGGTGACCCACAGGTGCCGGGTGGCGAACGCGGCCCGGGACGTGATCGCCGCGGTCGGCTGGGCCAGCAGCGGCGCGCTGGCGTGCGTGGGCACCAGGGTGTACCCGACCGGCTCACCGCAGGCGTTCCGGGCCTCGCGGTTGACGATCTTCCAGGACCGGCTGCGCTCCGGCGGCGGCCATCCGCTGGGCGGCGGATTCGGTCTCCAGCAGGGTCTCCTGGACGGTGAACGCGTTCCCGTACGGATTGGCCGGGCCGGCCGGGACGGGTACCGCGTCCACCTCGTAGACGGAGTTGGCCGGGCCGTCCAGGCACATGTCCAGGCGGAAGTTGAACAGGTGCTGGTGATGCGGGCCGGCCAGCTCCGGGGTCACCGGGTTGGCGTAGCTGACCCGGGTCCCCGGCCGGACCGCCTGGGTCTGGATGATCCCGGTGAGCTTCACCTCGGCCTGGATCGTGCCGTCCAGGTAGAAGTACCAGAAGAAGCCGTACTCGTAATTGCCGACCGTGGCGATCGACGACACCACCATCCGCCGGGAGCGGCGCGTTTCCGCGGCGCTGGTTCGCCGCGTCCCGGTGCATCCAGAGCACCCCGTAGTCCTCTTCGTGCAGGCAGATCGCCTGGGGCAGGTCGCGGGCCGCGCCGTCCTCGTCTACGGCCACGGCGTCCAGGTAGACGATCTCGCCCAGGCACTCGCAGCCGAGTTCGAGCGGGTTGGCCATCTTGCCCAGGCCCACGTCACCGGCGTCGAAGGCGTTCTTCCACCAGTGATTCATCGCGGTGGACCCGTACGGCACGATCATCTCGGACAGGCTGGCCCGGTAGATGATGGGCCGCAGCCGCCCGTGGTCGAGATAGCCGATCTGGTGCAGGACGAGTCCCTCGATCGGGTGCAGCGAGACCCGCATCTGCCAGGGTCCCCAGGTCAGGAACCCGTCGTCCACGGTGAAACCCGGCCCGTCGGGCTGCACGATATGCAGCGCCGCCAGCGGGCGGAGTTCACCCACGCTGGCCGCGTCGTACCGGCCGGCGTCCCCGGGGACGGGCACCACCTCGCCGTCCTCGATCTCCAGCACCTCCCCGGTGTCGCGGTCCAGCAAGGCCACCAGGTTCTCGATCGGCCGGGCGTACGGGTTGCTGCCCGGGCCGTCGAGCAGGTACGCCACCCCGCGCGCGAGGCGCCGTCCGGAGGCGTCGATTTCCAGCCCGAAGTTGCTGGCCGGCCAGGGGTCCACCTGGATCATCGACATATCGGTGATGCCGCGCCGGGCCAGCGCGGCCCGGAAACCCGGATCGGCCTTGATCTGGTCGGTGTTCGCCATCCATTCCTCCGCCATGAGCGGCGGCTGGACGCCGGGGGACCAGGACCTTCCTGATCACCGCGGCGTCGTCCAGTGAGACGGTGATGACCCAGGTCTGCCGGGCGGGCCGCTGGTACAGGACACAGCGCGCCTCCCGGGGCAGCGGGCCGCCGTTCCAGGCCAGGACGGCGCGCTTGGCGGGCTCGGCCAGCGCGCAGTACACGAGCCGGCTGCCGGGACCTGCGGCGGCGAGCGCGAGCCGGCTGGCCAGGCCAGCCTCGCCGGGCGTGAGCGGGGCGAGCGGGTGGCGGACCGAGGTGCGCGGCGAGCCGGCGGTGGCCTGGGCCATCGGTGGTCTCCATCCGGGAGGCGGGGTTTCTGTTCCCTAGTATCAGGGGACATTCCTGGCGCGGCCATGCTGGCTGCCGCGGCCGGGTGACCACGGCTGCGCCGTCCCGGGCCTGGCCGGCCGTGTCGGGGAGCTGGCCGGCCGTCCCGGGGACGGGCTGGGCCGTGGGCGGCGTGATGACCGGACGGGCAGCTGACGTCAGCGCCGGAGCCGCGGATTATCGCCGGGCCCAGATGTGTTTGCAGTGCCGGGCAGGCCGATCTATCCTCCGGTGACTGCCGCACAGTTCAAGATCGATTGGTGGCAGCTGGCATAGTGGACAAGTTGTGCAAAAGGGGGCCGAGATGACCGCAACCGCGCGTTCGGGTGCCGCGGCTCTACCCGTCCGGCCCGGGGAGAAGCACTGGACCGAGCAGGAGCTGGCGGAGGTTCGCCAGGAGCTCGAAGCCGAGGCGAACGGGCTGCGCGAGGACATCTCCAGCGCGGAGTCGCAGATCGCGGCCCGGCTCAGTGACGCGGTCGGTGACGCGGGGGACGACTCCGCCGATGCCGGGGCCAAGACCTTCCAGCGCGAGCACGAGCTCGCCCTGACCGAGAACGCGCGCGAGCTGCTGGCCCAGACCGAGCGGGTGCTGGCCAAGATTGAGGGCGGTAGCTACGGCGTCTGCGAGTCCTGCGGCAAGCCGATCGGGAAGGCCCGCCTGCAGGCGTTCCCCCGGGCCACCCTCTGCGTGGCCTGCAAGCAACGCGAGGAACGGCGCTGAACGGGGCCGGAACTGCTGGCGACCCGGATCCCGGGGCTGCGGTCAGCCCCGGACCGGCGCCCCGGCCGCGCCGGGTCCGGCTGCTGTTCATCATCGCCGTGACGGTTTTCGTTGCGGATCTGGTTTCCAAGACCATCGTGGTCGCGACCCTGTCGGATCGGGCCCCCCTCCGGCTGCTCGGCGGCCTGCTGACGCTGCGCGAACTGCGTAACAGCGGCGCCGCGTTCAGCATCGGCACCTCGGTCACCGTCGTCTTCACCCTGATCGCCCTCGGCGTCATCGTGGCCATCTTGCGCACCGCCCGGCGGCTGCGCAGCATTCCCTGGGCGATCACGCTCGGGCTGCTGCTCGGCGGGGCGACCGGGAACCTCGGGGACCGGCTGTTCCGGTCGCCGGGCTTCCTGCGCGGCGACGTGGTGGACTGGATCGAGCTGCCGCACTGGCCGGTGTTCAACGTGGCCGACTCGTCCATCGTGTGCGGCGGCGTGCTGGCCGTGCTGCTGGCCGCCCGGGGCATCTCCCTGGACGGCCGCCGGCACCAGGCCGGCCAGGCGCGGACAGCTGCCGCCGCGGCTGGCGAGCACCGGCGGTCACGGCCACGGGACCGGAGCCACGGTCGGCGAGGCGCCGCCTGGCTCGCGGAGCGCGGCCACGGACGGCGCCACGCCCGGGCCTGACCGGCCGGCCGCGCCCCGCGCCTCTGGCGACGGCACGCCGTGACCGGGCCGGGCCAGCGCCGGGTGCCGGTGCCCGACGGGCTGGACGGTGAGCGGGTCGACGCCGCACTGGCCCGGATGTTCGGGCTGTCCCGGACGAGTGCCGCGGAACTGATCTCCGACGGCCAGGTACTGATCGGTGGCCGCACCGCGGCCAAGTCGGACCGGGTGCCCGCGGGGGAGTGGCTGGACGTCACGCTGCCCGCCCCGGTGTCCACCGCGCCGGTGCCACGCACCGTGCCTGGCCTGGACGTGGTGTACGAGGACGCCGACATCGTGGTGGTGGACAAGCCGCCGGGGGTGGCCGCCCATCCCACCCCGGGCTGGACCGGGCCGACCGTGCTCGAAGGGCTGCTGGGGGCCGGGCAGATCCTGGCCACCAGCGGTGCCGCCGAGCGCCAGGGCATCGTGCACCGCCTGGACGCGAACACCTCGGGGCTCATGGTGGTAGCCAAGAGCGAGCGCGCCTACAGCGTGCTCAAGCAGGCGTTCCGGGACCGCGAGGTGGACAAGCGCTACCACGCGCTGGTGCAGGGCCATCCAGACCCGCTGCGCGGCACCATCGACGCGCCGCTCGGGCGGCACCCGGCCGGGGACGGCCGGTTCGCGGTGGTGGCGGGCGGGCGCCCGAGCGTGACCCACTACGACACGGTGGAAGCCTTCCGCGGGGCCAGCCTGGAAGAGATCATCCTGGAGACCGGGCGGACCCACCAGATCAGGGTGCACATGGCGGCGCTGCGGCATCCTTGCGTCGGCGACCGGCTCTACGGGGCGGACCCGGTGCTCGCCGCCCACCTGGGGCTGACCCGGCAGTGGCTGCACGCGGTCCGGCTCGGCTTCGCGCACCCGGCGGACGGCCGCCGGGTCGAGTTCACCAGTGAGTACTCCCCGGACCTCGCGCACGCGCTGGCCATCCTCGCACGAGGAGAGCTAGCCGGGCCTGCCCGGCGTGAGCTGACCCGTGACCCGGTGTCAGGAGTCCCGGCCGTCTTGTCATCTTTAAGTACTCATGTTTGACTAGTCACATGAACCCGACCCGGTTGTTCGTGCTCGGCGCGCTGGCCCGGCACGGGCCCATGTACGGGCACCAGATCCGGCGCGGCGCCCGGGTGGACCGGGCCGAGCTGTGGTCGGACGTGCGTCCCGGCTCGCTGTACGGGGCCTTGCACCGGATGGCGGCCGAGGGGCTGATCGAGGCGGTGCGCACCGAGCAGGTGGGGAACCTGCCGGCCAGGACCGTCTACGCCATCACCGGCGAGGGGCGCCGGGAGCTGCTGGCCCTGCGCGCCGAGGCCTTCCGCCAGGTTGGCCTGCGCCCGGACCCGGTGGACCTGGCCGTGGCGATGAGCGGCGACCTGCCCGAGGAGGAACTGCGCGGGATGGTCGAGGACCGGCACCGGGCCCTGACCGCCCAGCTCCAGTTCTTCCGGCACGAGCGGGAGCGGACCTGGGCCGAGCAGACGGTGGCGGAAAGCCTGATCCTGCAGCACGCCATCGACCGCCTGGACGCGGAGATCCGCTGGCACGACCAGGTGCTCGACGCCATTCCCAAGCTCGCCGGGCCGGCGGCAGCCGGATGACCGTCCGGGACATCCGCCTGTTCGGCGATCCTGTGCTGCGCGAGGCCTGCCGCGGCGTGACCGACTTCGGCCCGGGGCTCGCGCGGCTGGTCACGGACCTGATGGACACCTGCCGGCTGCCCGGCCGGGCCGGGCTCGCCGCCCCCCAGATCGGCGTGGACCTGCGCGTGTTCTGCTACAACGTCGACGGCGAGGAGGGCTACCTGATCAACCCCCGGCTGGAGGCCTGCGATGGCCACCAGGACGACCTGGAGGGCTGCCTGTCGATACCCGGCCTCTACCTGCCCACCCCGCGGGCCGGGCACGCGGTCGCCACCGGGGTCGACCTGGACGGCCAGCCGGTCACGGTCGAGGGGACCGGGGTGCTGGCCCGGTGCCTGCAGCACGAGGTCGATCATCTCGACGGGCACCTGTTCCTGGACCGGCTGCCGGACGGCGAGCGGCGCCAGGCGTTGCGGGCCCTCCGCAGCCGAGCTGGGCCCGCCCGGGCGGGACGGCGCGGGCCGCCGCTGGTCTCGGCGGCCCGGGCGGAGCCGGGCGCGGCGGATCTACCGGAGTTCTCTGAACAGGCCGCGCAGCCGCTCGAAGGCCGGCTTGGGGGAGTAGTCGTCACGCAGCACGCCGAACTGGTGGAACAGCCCGTCGTTGGAGCTGTCCGCGTCGCGCAGGGTGAACAGCTCCCAGTGCGTGACGTTCAGCTCCTCCCGGCGCGCGTGCACGGCCCGCACGATGGTCTCGAGCACGTCCGCCTGCTGCTCCGGGCTGCGCCCGGGCCCGGTGGGCCAGCCGTTCTCGCAGATCCGGATGGGAGTCCCGGGGCCGAGGCCGGCGATCGGCAGGGCCTCGCTCGCGGAAACTGCGCAGCAGCCAGTCGACCGCCCCGCCGAGCTGATCCAGCGTGAAGCGCGGCCCGAACACGTCCGGGTACATGTCCAGCCCGGCGTAGTCCACCGCGGCCGCGAACTCCGGGCCGCCCAGCCGGGCCACGGCCGGCCAGAACACGCCCCCGGCCGGGTTCACCTCGGGGCTCACCGCGAACCCGATGGCCGCCGTGCCGCCCGACTCACGCTTGGCCGCCGCGGCGGCCAGCACCCCGCGGACCAGGGCCTCGTCCGCGCGGGGGAAGGCGCCGTCGGCGGCATCCGGGATGCCGGTCAGGTTGGCCTCCCCGGTCACCTGGACCGCGGCCAGCTGCTGCCCGAAACCCCGGACGACTTCCGCCGCGAACCCGGCCCAGCCCGCCACGTCGCCCGCGCGGATCGCGATAGCACAGCACCAGGTCCCAGGGGATCGGCCGCGCCAGCTCCTGCACCTGGGCCAGCGCGGACGCCGTCGACGCGGCCCCGGTCCAGCTCACGTACATCCGGGGCAGCAGCGGCGGGCCGTCGCCCTGAAGGTACTGCACGGCCCTGCCGATCTGATCGAAGTCATCCGGTGGCCCCGAGGCCACGCCGTCCGGACTGCCGGCCAGGCCGAGCGGGAACAGCCCGAAGGTCAGCGAGTGCGGCACGACCCAGAACGCTACGCCACACCCGGGCCGGAGGGATAGGGGTGCGGCCGCCCGGGCCCGCCGCCCCCGGATGGCATCGTGAGCCCCGAATTTTACCTGGCTTTGCTCAGGCTTGGCCCGCTCCTAGTGTGGTGTCCCAGGAGGCCGGGTCGGAATGCTGCACGTGTCTCTCCTGGGGGAGCAGTCCATCACCGACGACGGGACCGGGATCCGGGCCCGTTCGTCACGCGCGATCGCCCTGATCGGCTTCCTGGTCACCCGCGCTGGCTCACCCCAGGCCCGCCAGCGGATCGCCGGCCTGTTCTGGCCGGAATCGGCCGACGGGCAGGCGCTCACCAACCTGCGGCGGGAACTGCATCAGTTGCGCCAGATCCTCGGCGATGAGCCGTCGCTCGTCGTGACATCCAGGGATCTGTGCTGGTGTGACACGCGGCACGTGCCAGGTTGACGTGCGCACCTTCGACCTCGAGCGCGGCAGCGGCCCTGGAGGCGGCCGCGGCCGGCGATGACGACGGGGTGCTGGCCCACGGCGCCCGGGCCCTCGCCCAGTACGGGGGTGACCTCCTGCCCGGCCTGTACGAGGACTGGGTACTGGAGGCCAGGTCAGAGCTGGAACGCCAGTGCGTGGACCTGTGCGATCTGGTGTGCGCCGCCCGCGCCCGGCATGGCGACCTGACCGGGGCAGTGGATGCCGCCCGCCGCCGGATCGCGCTGCAGCCGCTTGAGGAGGTCGGCTACCGCACCCTGATGCAGCTCCTGGCGGACCTGGGCGACCGGGCCGGCGCGGTGAGCACCTATCACCATTGCGCGTCGGTCCTGGAGCGTGAGCTCGCCATCACCCCGGACCGGGCGACGCGGCAGGCCTTCGAGCGCCTGATGGCCCGGCCGGGGTCCGCCCCGGAAGGGCTGCGGCCGCCGCGGGCCGGGCCGCCCCCCGGCCGCTCCGGGATCGCCTCGGCCCGGCTGGTCGGACGGTCCCGCGAGCTCGGCGTGCTCCAGGATCTGTGGCGGCGCGCCATGGCGGGGCAGCCGGGCCTGGTCGTGGTCCGCGGGGGCGCCGGTGTAGGGAAGACCCGCCTGGTGACGGAGACCGCGGGGCAGGCCCGGGCGCAGGGCGCGGTCGTGGCGGGCAGCCAGTGTTTCGGGACCGCCGGGCGGCTGGCGCTGGCGCCGGTGGCCGACTGGCTCCGCAATCCGGTGATCCAGGCTGCGACGGCGACCCTGGACGAGGCCTGGCGAGCCGAGGTGGACCGGCTGGTCCCCACCGGGGGGCGCAGCGGGCCGGGGGCCGCCAGGGCGATGGCCGACGCCTGGCAGCGCCTGCGCTTCTTCGAAGGCCTCGCCCGGGCGCTGCTGGCCGTGGGCCGCCCGATGCTGCTGATCCTGGACAACATGCAGTGGTGCGACCAGGAAACGCTGGCCTTTCTCGACGTTCTGCCTGGGCCTGGCCGGCGGGGCGCAGTTCCTGGTGGCCAGCACGGTCCGTGACGACAACCGGGTGCCGACCCGGTGCCCGCGGACTGGACCGACCGGATGCGGGCCACCGGCCTGCTGACCGAGCTCACCCTCACCCCCTTCGAGGCCGTGGACACCGCCCGCCTGGCCGAGGCGATCGCGGGCGAGCCTCTGGCCGAGTCTGACGCGCTGCTGCTCCAGGCGACGACGGGAGGATTCCCGCTCTACGTGGTCGAGGCCGTGCGCGGTACCACGGACCGCGGCCGCGCCTCCGGCCCCCTGGCGATCTCACCGCGGTGCTCGCGCATCCGGCTCGAGCAGGCCACGGCCGCCGCCCGTGAGGTGGCCGGCCTGGCCGCCGCGGTCGGCCGGGACTTTACCCTCGACCTGCTCACCGAGGCCAGCGACCTGGACGCTGACGTCGTGGTGGGGGCGGTCAACGAGCTGTGGCGGCGCAGGATCATGCACGAGTTCCGTGACGGCTACGACTTCTCCCACGACTTGCTGCGCGGGACACGGCCTACGCGCAGGTCAGCCCCCCGAAGCGCTGGCTGCTGCACCGGCGCATCGCCCAGGCGCTCGAGCTGCTGCACGCCGAGAGCGCGGACTCTGGTCGCGGCTCAGCTCGCGGAGCAGTATGCCCGCGGCGGGCGGCCGCGGCCGGGCGGGCAGTGGCCTACTACCGCCGGGCCGCCGACGTCGCGGCGGCCGATGTTCGCCCACGCTGAGGCGGTCCGCCTGCACAAGGAGGCGCTATCGATCGTGCGGCGACCTGCCCCCGGGAAGGACCGGGACAGCCAGGAACTCGCCGTTCTCGAAGGCATGGCCGCGCCGCTCAACGCGCGATATGGCTATTCCTCCCGCGAATTGGAGCAGACGCTCGAGCGCTCGATCGAGCTGGCCGGATCGCTGGGGCGCACCGGCTCCCGGGTCAACGGCATGGTCGCGCTGTGGGGACACAGTTCGTCCAGGGACGGACGGCCGAGGGATACCGGACAGCCAGCCGCGCCCTGGAGCTCGCCGACCCCGGCTCCGAGCTGAGCGGCGTCGGCTCACTTCGGCGTCGGCGGGTCGTCCATCAGCCTGGGCATGCCCGCGGAGCGGCCTGCGGCACCTCGAGATCGCCCCGGAACTGGCCAGTGATGCTGTATCGCTGAGCATCGGCACCCGGCCCAGGGTGCACGGCACGGCCTGGTCGGCCCACGCCCACTGGCTGCTGGGCGACGACGACGCGGCCCTGTCCGCCGCCCGCGACGCCATCGAGCTGGCCCGGTCGATCGATCACCCGTACAACCTGGCCGTGGCCCTGGCCTACGGGCATCACGTACCAGATCAGCCATGGTGGTGCGCGATGCGCGGGATGCCCCCGGGCTGAGCGGCCATATGCTCCGGACTGAGACATACGGAGCGCGTGAGCTTTGCGAGCGGTATGCCTTCGCCTACTACCGCGAGTGGGCGCTGATCCTGGACGGCTGGTCCCGCACGGACGGGTCGGGTATCGCGCTGGCCCGGCGAGGGTATCGACCACCTCAGGGCCCAGGGCTCGTTTGCCCGCATGCCGTACTGGCTGTCACTGCTCGCCGACCTGTCGGAGCGCAGAAGGCCAGCCCGGCGCTCGCGAGGGCGATCCTGGACGCCGCCGTCGCTGACCGGCGCATGCCCGGGACGACCGGTGGTGGCTGCCCGAGGTGATGCGGATGCGGGCCGCGCACGACGACCCGGACGCCGCCGTCGCCCGGCTGCGCTCCGCGGCCCAGCTGGCCGCGGCCCACGGCAGCGCCGCGCTGCTCCGGCGCTGCGAGCGTGATCTCGCCGCGCGAGGGCTGGAGCCGGAGGTCCCGTCATCGCCGCGTGCGGCAGGCCCGCCAGGCCCGCCGCGGTAGGCACGCTAGGGACGCCGGACGCTCGGCACGGACGCTGGGCCGCAGCCCGGCTCAGCCCCGCTGGGCCGGGACGGGACGTCCCGGACAGCGGGTCGAACGCCTGGCGGCCAGGATGTACCAGGCGGTCGTCCCGGTGTGCAGCGAGGCGTACAGGTCGCCGCCCTGGCAGTCAGACAGCACGTCGTGGGAGGCGGCCATGATGCCCAGGCCGTCCGCGTCCGGGCCCGTGACCGGGGCGTAGCCGAGGTCGGCCAGGTAGGACCTGGCCCGCGGCGGAGTCCCCGGGCTGATCCCGCAGCCGCAAGGCGTCCGCGACCTGTGCGGTGCCCTCGAACCAGACGCCCGGTGCGGCCACCGGTGCAGTAGCTCACGCCCGCGGAACCCACCCGCGGGCACGCCCAGGTGGACACGTCCCAGCCCACCGAGGCCGCATACGCGGGATCCCGCAGGGCCAGGTAGGACCAGCTGTTCACGTCCTCGACCTGCGCGGGGTCGTTCCGGGTGACGCCATCGTCGGTGGTGCCCAGGTCAAAGCGGCCCTGCGGCCGGGTTCCACATCGACACGACGAACCGCCGGGCCCAGGCCGGCCCGCTGCGACCAGACCGGGTCGCCGGTCTCCCGGGCCAGCAGCCGGAAGAACGCGAACACGTCGATGTTGTGCTCGGTCGACTTCCATCCGATCCTTGCCCCGGCCGCGGTCATCGCCGCCCGCGTACCCGCCCGCCCCGCGCCCGTCCCGGCACTGCGACTGGATCCAGTCGCCCAGCGCGACCGCGCCCCGCAGGTAGGCCCGGATCCGGGTGACCGCGTAGAGCTGGGTGAGAGCCTGCCCGGCCCAGGCGAGCGTGCCGGTGCTGCTGGCCGGGTCCGTGGCCTGGATGTCGTCCGGGGCGTTCAGGGGGGCCGGCATGTACCCGTTGCGCAGCCGCCCGTCGGGGCGCGATCGTGGGCCTGCAGGTAGACCAGGGCGCGGCCGATGGCCTGCGCCCGGGCCGTCCCGCCGGCGGTGCCCTCGGCCAGGTAGGGTCGATGAGCAGCGCGTTGTCGTAGGTGCTCGCGCTGGTGTCGCCCTGCTGGCCCAGCAGCCCGCCGGTGTAGCTCTGCACCAGCCGCGGGGCCGGTCCGCTGGCCCGCAGGTCCATCATCTGGTCCAGGAACTGGTAGGCCCGGTCCACGCTGGCCGATCGCTGCCGGGCCACGGGCCGGGCGGCCGGGGCCGCGGGCTGGTCCGCGTCGTCGAGGTGCGCGGGTCCCGCCCGCCCGCACCCCACCCCCCGCAGGCCCGGGATGCAGGACGACGACGAGGAGGACCGCGATGCCGATGGCGGTGGCCACGGCGAGGGCTCCCACTCGTCTCACGCGGACCGCTACTGCGCGGAGATGGGGGTGGTCGCGGACAGGGGATTGATGCGGCGGGCGGCCAGGATGTACCAGGCGGTCGTGCCCGTGTGCAGCGAGGCGTAGACGGAGTCACCCTCGCAGTCGGTCAGCCCGTCCTTCGACGCGGCCATGATCCCGAGACCGTCCTCGTCCGGGCCGTGGGCCTGGCGTAGGCGATGTCGGCCAGGTAGGCAGCGGCCTGCGCGGAGTCTCCTGGCCGGGCCCGGGTCGTCAGGGCCTCGGCGAGATGCGCGGTGCCCTCGAACCAGACGCCCGCCGGTCACCAGGGCAGATACTCACCCCGCTGCAGCTTCCCCGTGGCTGAGGCCAGGTTCCGCACGTCCCAGCCGACCGAGGCCGCGTACGCGGGGGATCGCGAGCGCGAGGTAGGACCAGCTGTTGACGTCCTCGGTCTGGGGATTGTCGTTGGTAGTCACGCCGTCGTTCAGCGTGCCCAGGCTCGAACCGGCCCGGCGGCCGGGTCCCACATCGAGACGATGAACGTCCGCGCCGCATGCGGCCCGGGCCGCCCAGGTGGCCAGCCCGCTCTCCCGGCCCAGCAGGCTGAAAAACGCGTACACGTCGATGTTCTGCTCGGTCAACTTCCACTGGAGTTTGGTCCCGGAGTTCGCATAGCCGCCGGTGTAGCCGCCCGGCCCGCGGGTGGTCGGCTGAGTTCGCCTGGATCCAGCCGGCCGATGTTCTCCGCGCCGCTCAGGTACGACGCGACCCGGGTGGCCGCATAGAGCTGGGCGAGGGCGTTCCCCGCCCACGCCGCGTCGCCGGTGGTGCGGCTGCCGCTGACCGGCTGGACGTCGGCCGGGAGGTAGAGCGGGGCTGGGGCGTACTCGTCATACAGGCCGCCGCCCTGGCGGTGCGGCCTGCGCCAGCGCGGAAAGCATCGCGTTGCCGATGGCCTGCGCGCGGGCCCGCCCGTCGGCGGTGCGCTCAGCCAGATAGGCGTCGATAACGAGGGCATCGTCGTAGATGCTGGAGGAGGTGTAGTTCTGGGTACCCAGCACCCCGCCGGGGTAGCTCTGCACCAGCACGGGGGACCGTGCCGGTCGCGCGCGTGTCCATCATCTGATTCAGGAACTGGTAGGCGCGCCGACGACTGCCCGGGGTGGCCCCGCGGCCCGGCCGGGTGCGGACTGGCCGGATGTCGGCCTGGCCGGGCGTCGCGGTCCCGCGGTGCGCCGGACAGCGCAGGCGTGGCCCCCAGCAGCAGGCTGACCCCGGCCGCGACGGTGAGCAGCGACCGCCCCGGCCCGCCTGATGCTGCTGGTGCGCATCGCGCTTGCGTCCCTCTCCAGATGGCGGCCCGGAAATATCTCTTGATATACTCTTAGGTAGTATTAACACTACTTAAGTCGTTAAGAGGGTGCCTCGCTGTCCGGCGCGTCGCGGCCTCGGCCCAAAAGGGGATAACCGGTCATCCGGTGTGGCGGGTCGCCGCGCCTGCACGGCCTCGGTAGGCTCGACTTCGCCGGGCCGGTGCGCCACTGCCGCGGCGTCCTCCGGCCGGGGAATTCTCCGGCCGGGCAGGCCCTTGACCTGAGGCAACCGGCCACTTCCCCCGGCCCTGGCTGGTAGCGCCCGCGAGGGTTTTCGTTGCATGCCTTAAAGGAGGCGGTAGTTCGTGACGGCAGCCGCAGCGGACCACACCGGCCACCAGGACGGGTTCGTGCACCTCCACGTGCACACCGAGTACTCGATGCTGGACGGGGCCGCGCGGCTGAAGGACATGTTCGCCGCAGTGCGAGCGCGTGGGCATGTCGGCCGTGGCCATGACCGACCACGGCAACCTCTACGGCGCCTACGACTTCTGGTCCAAGGCGCACCAAGGCCGGGATCAAGCCGATCATCGGCATCGAGGCCTACGTCGCCCCCGAGCACCGCCGGCACCGCCAGCCGGTGCGCTGGGGCACCCCGGCCCAGAAGGACGACGACGTGTCCGGCGCCGGCGCGTACACGCACATGACGCTGCTCGCCGAGACCACCGAGGGCATGCACAACCTGTTCCGGCTCTCCTCCCGGGCCTCGCTGGAGGGCTACTTCCGCAAGCCGCGGATGGACCGTGAGCTGATCGCCGAGCACGCCAAGGGCATCATCGCCACCACCGGCTGCCCCAGCGGTGAGGTGCAGACCCGGCTGCGGCTCGGCCAGTACCCGCAGGCGCTCCAGGCGGCCGCCGACTACCGCGACATCTTCGGCGCGGGCAACTTCTTCGTCGAGATCATGGACCACGGGCTGAGCATCGAGCAGCGGGTCCGGGACGGCCTGCGCCGCATCGCGAAGGAGCTGGACCTGCCGTTCGTGGTCACCAACGACTCGCACTACTCGGTCGAGGCCGACGCGAAGGCGCACGAGGTGCTGCTGTGCGTGCAGACCGGGTCCAACATGGCCGACCCGGGCCGGTTCAAGTTCGACGGCATCGGGCTACTACCTGAAGACCCCGCAGGAGATGCGGGCCGCGTTCCCCGACGAGGAATGGCAGTCCGGCTGCGACTCCACGCTGCTGATCGCCGAGCGGGCGGACGTGGCCTTCCAGCCGAAGAACCTGATGCCGCTGTTCGACGTGCCCGAGGGGGAGACCGAGGAGAGCTGGCTGCGCCAGGAGGTCCGGCGCGGCATGGACCGCCGCTACCCGGACGGGTACGACGAGCGCCGCCGCGAGCAGGTCGAGTACGAGATGGGCATCATCACCCAGATGGGCTTCTGCTCGTACTTCCTGGTCGTCGCCGACTTCATCATGTGGGCCAAGCGGAACGGGATCTGGGTCGGCCCGGGCCGCGGCTCGGCCGCAGGCTGCCTGGTCGCCTACGCGCTGGGCATCACCGACCTGGACCCGCTCAAGCACGGGCTGATCTTCGAGCGGTTCCTCAACCCCGAGCGCGTGTCCATGCCCGACATCGACATCGACTTCGACGAACGCCGGCGGGGTGACGTGATCCGCTACGTCACCGAGAAGTGGGGCGATGACCGGGTCGCGCAGATCATCACCTACGGCACCATCAAGGCCAAGGCGGCGGTCAAGGACTCGGCCCGGGTGCTCGGCTTCCCGTACGCGCTCGGCGACCGGATCACCAAGGCGTTCCCGCCCGCCGTGATGGGCAAGGACATCCCGCTGTCGGGGATCTTCGACGACGCCCACCCCCGGTACGGCGAGGCCGGCGAGATCCGCGCCCTGTACGAGGCCGAGGCCGAGGTGCGGCAGGTCATCGACACCGCCCGCGGGCTGGAGGGGCTGATCCGCCAGGCCGGCGTGCACGCGGCCGGCGTGATCATGAGCAGCGAGCCGATCATCGACCACGTCCCGGTCTGGAAGCGGGAGGCGGACGGCGCGGTCATCACCCAGTTCGACTACCCGGCGTGCGAGTCGCTCGGCCTGCTCAAGATGGACTTCCTCGGCCTGCGCAACCTCACCGTGCTGGACGACGCGGTCCGCGGCGTGAAGGCCAACCGGGGCATCGACATCGACCTGGAGACCCTGGCCGCTGGACGACAAGCCCACCTACGACCTGCTGGCCCGCGGCGACACGCTGGGCATCTTCCAGTTCGACGGCGGCCCGATGCGGGCCCTGCTGCGCAGCATGCGGCCGGACAACTTCGAGGACATCTCGGCGGTCGGCGCGCTCTACCGGCCCGGCCCGATGGGCGCCAACGCGCACAACGACTACGCCGACCGCAAGAACCACCGCAAGCCGGTCGTGCCGATCCACCCCGAGCTGGCCGAGCCGCTGGCCGAGATCCTGGGCGACACCTACGGGCTGATCGTCTACCAGGAGCAGGTCATGGCCATCGCGCAGAAGGTGGCCGGGTACAGCCTGGGCAGCGCGGACCTGCTCCGCCGGGCCATGGGCAAGAAGAAGAAGGAGATCCTGGACAAGGAGTTCGCGCCGTTCGAGGCCGGGATGAAGGCCAACGGCTACTCCGCGTCGGCGATCAAGACGCTGTGGGACATCCTGGTCCCGTTCTCCGACTACGCCTTCAACAAGGCGCACAGCGCCGCGCTACGGGCTGGTCTCCTACTGGACCGCCTACCTCAAGGCCAACTACCCGGCCGAGTACATGGCCGGGCTGCTCACCTCGGTGTCCGGCGACAAGGACAAGAGCGCCCTCTACCTGAACGAGTGCCGCCGGATGGGCATCACCGTGCTGCCCCCGGACGTCAACGCGTCCGGCGGCCACCTTCACCCCGGTCGGCAGCGACATCCGGTTCGGCCTGGCCGCGATCCGCAACGTCGGCACCAACGTGGTGGACGCGATCGTCGAGGCGCGCACGGCCAAGGACGCGTTCACCAGCTTCGCCGACTTCCTGCGCAAGGTCGCCGGTCAACGTGTGCAACAAGCGGGTCATCGAGTCGCTGATCAAGGCCGGGGCGTTCGACTCGCTCGGGCATGCCGCGCAAGGGCCTGGCCATCATCCACGAGCAGGCCATCGACACCGTGATCGACGTCAAGCGCAACGAGGCGATCGGCCAGGACTCGCTGTTCGGCGGGGACGCCGAGACCGAGGCCGACCTTCGAGGTCCCGGTGCCGGACGGCGAGTGGGACAAGACCACCCTGCTCGCCTTCGAGCGGGAGATGCTCGGCCTGTACGTGTCCGACCACCCGCTGCTCGGGCGTGGAGCACATCGTGGCCGCGAACACCGACTGCTCGGTGGCCGAGCTGCTCAGCTCCGCCGGCGAGGAACCGCCGAGCGCGCGGCCCGGGGCGGCCGCGCCGACGGGCAGATGGTCACCGTGGGCGGGATCCTGTCCGGGGTGCAGCGGAAGGTCACCCGGCAGGGCAACCCGTGGGCCACGGCCACGCTGGAGGACCTGGAAGGCGCCATCGAGGTGCTGTTCTTCCCGGCCGCCTACCAGCAGTGCTCGCTGCTGCTGGCCGAGGACGCGATCGTGATCGTCAAGGGCCGGCTGGACCGGCGCGAGGAGACGCCCAAGCTGATCGCGCAGGAGGTGAGCGCGCCGGACCTGACGGTGGACCAGGGCGGCCCTTTCGTGGTGTCGATGCCGGTCCAGCGGTGCGTCGCGCCCGTGGTGGACCGGCTGCGCGAGGTGCTGTGCACCCACCCGGGCGCTGTCCGAGGTGCACCTGAAACTCTGCAATGGCCCGCGGGCGACGATCGTCCGGCTGGATGACAAGCTGCGGGTCAAGCCGTCACCCGCGCTGCTGGCCGACCTGAAACAACTGCTCGGCCCCGCCTGCGTCGGCTGAGCCGCACGCCCGCGTGCGAGCTACGCGCAGGTGAGCCGGGAAGACTGGACGGCAGTACATCCGGCCGATGCTGGAGGGCGCTCGCCGGTGATACGCCGATTCCACGTGTCGGGCCACCACAAGGAACTGCTGCGCACCAACCTGTGGCTGGTCCCGGCGCTCCAGGTGGTGGCCGCGATCGGCCTGTTCGTGGTCACCTACGTGGCTGGACCAGGCCGCGTTCCGACGGCGACTTCACGCTGCCGTCGCTGGGTGATCAGCGGCTCGGCCGACGCGGCCCGGCAGATCCTGACCACGATCGCCGCCGCCATCATCACCGTGGTGGGCGTGGTCTTCTCCGATCGTGATCGTCGCGCTGACCCTGGTTTCCACCCAGTTCGGCCCGCGGATGCTGCGCACCTTCATCCGGGACCGGGGCACCCAGCTGACGCTGGGGACGTTCGTGGCCACGTTCGTCTACGCGGTGCTCGCCCTGGTGTCGATCGGCGGTCCTGGGCCGCGCGGCACGTTCGTGCCGCACATCGGCATCACCGTCACGCTCGCGCTGACGCGTGGTTGACCTGGCGGTGCTGATCTACTTCATCAACCACATCGCCACCCAGATCCAGCTGCCGGAGGTGATCGCCGGGATCTCCGCCGACCTGTCCGCGGCGATCGAGGACCAGGTGGGCGACGGGGCAGCCCGGCCGCGGTGACCCGCGCGGCCGCGCAGGTGCTGGCCAGCATGGCCGGGCACGGGCGGCGTGGTCGAGCGCCGAGGCAGCGGGTACCTGCAGTACATCCACCGGCGGACGCTGCTGCGGCATCGCCGCAGCGAGGCCGGCGCGGTGATCTACCTGGATACCGGCCCGGGCACTTCCTGGTCCAGGGCACCCGCCTGGCCACCGTGTGGCCGGCCAGCGCGGCGGCCGAGGTGGCCCGGCGAGCTTGACCCGGCGCTCACGTCACCGGCCCGTACCGGACGCTGGCCCAGGACGTCTCGTTCGGCATCGACCAGCTGGTGGAGATCGCGATCCGGGCGCTGTCGACCGCGGTGAACGACACTTTCACGGCGCTGACCTGCATCGACTGGCTGTCGACAGCCTGTGCAAGGTGGCCGGCCGGTGGCAGCCGGCCCGGGTGCACCGGGACCGGGCCGGTGCCGTGCGGGTGATCACCACCGAGCCGACGTACGACCGGCTGGTGCAGCGGTCGTTCGAGAAGATCCGGCAGAGTGCCCGCGGCAGCCCGGCCGTGCTGATCCGCCAGCTGGACGCGCTGGCCAGGATCATGGAACGGACGACAGCGGACGACAGCGCGCAGGTGCTGCTCGACCAGGCTGCCATGATCATCCAGGCCGAGCGAGGAATCGGTGCCCGACGCAGCCGGACCGGGCCGACGTGCGCCGGCAGTACGAGGCAGTCCTCGCCGTCCAGGCCCGAGCTGGCCGGGCTGATCGCTGCCCGCGCCAGGCAGCTGAGGCGCGCCGGGCGGGCCCGGAGTGCCGCCCGGGCCAGGTCAGGCGTCGCGGCGCTTGAGCAGGTAGCCGGCGACGGCCAGCAGCACGGCGGTCCACAGGCAGAACACGCCGAACCCCTGCCAGGGCGACAGCAGCTGGCTGGCCTGCTGGTGCGCCTGGCCGATCAGCTGGCCCGCCTGCGGTCGGGCAGGTAGGCGTGGACGTGCGTGCCCAGCTGCCCGGGCAGCAGCTCGGTCAGCGGGGGCAGCACCAGGACGAAGCCGATGACTGCGGTGATGGCGCCCGCGGTGTGCCGGATGAGGCCCGCCGATGGCCAGCGCGAACAGGCCGAGCACGGTCAGGTACAGGCCAGCGCCGACCACCGCCCGGGGCACGCCCGGGTCGCTGAGCGACACCGTGCACGTGGCTGTGCAGGATGCGCCGCGCCGATGAAGAACGAGCGGGAACGCGACGATCTCGCCGACGATCAGGACCAGCGCGGCGAACACGACCGCCTTGGCCGCCAGCATCGGGAGCCGCCGCGGCACGGCGAGCAGCGACGACCGGATGGCGCCGGTCGAGTACTCACTGGTGATGACCAGCACGCCCAGCACGCAGATGGCGAGCTGGCCGAGCCCGAGCCCGGTGCCGAGGATGAAGCTGACCGGGTCGGCCATGATCTGCGCGCGCGGCGCGCGGCGCCGGCCCTTGTCCAGTGCTGCATGGTCAGCCAGGTGAACAGGCCGGTGAAGCCGAAGGTGACCACGACGAACAGCGACCAGCGTCCAGACCGTCGAGCGGACCGAGCGGATCTTCGTCCACTCCGCGAGCAGCAGGCGGCCGAACCCTGCGGCGCCGGCGCGGCCGGGGCGCGAACGGCCGGGCCGGTGGCCGGCGCCGGCGGGCTGGCGGAGGTCATTGGGCCTCTCCTGGGCGGTGGCCGGCGTGCTGCGCGTGCCGTGCTGGCCGGCGGCTGGTGCCGGCGGCGGCGCGGCCGGGCGCCGTACTCGAGGCTGTCCGCGGTCAGCTCCATGTAGGCCTCCTCCAGCGAGGCGAGCCGCGGGGTGAGCTCGTGCAGCACGATGCGGTCGCGCGGCGGCGATCTCGCCGATCCGGGGCGCGTCCAGGCCGGTGACCCGCAGCGGCGGCCGCCTGGCCGCCGGGCCGCGCTCCCCGGCTCGGCCTTGCCGCCCTCGGCGGCGATCAGGCTCGGCCAGCCTGGCCGCGTCGGGCGAGCGCACCAGCACGTACTTCTCCGAGCTGCGCTCGATGAAGTCCTGCGTGCTGGTTTCCGCGATGCAGCTTGCCCCGGCCGATCACGATCAGGTGGTCCGCGGTGACGGCCATCTCGTTCATCAGGTGGCTGGACACGAAGACGGTGCGGCCCTCGCTGGCCAGCTGCTTCATCAGGTTCCTGATCCACAGGATGCCCTCCGGGTCGAGCCCGTTGACCGGCTCGTCCAGCATCAGGACCTGCGGGTCGCCCAGCATGGCCACCGCGATGCCGACCCGCTGGCTCATGCCCAGCGAGAAACCGCCGGTCGCGCTTGCGCGCCACCTCGTGCAGCCCGACCAGCTCGAGCACCTGGTCCACCCGGGACCGCGGGCAGGCCCTGGGTCTGGGCCAGGAACAGCAGGTGGTTGTACGCGCTGCGGCCCGGGTGCATGGCCCGGGCCTCGAGCAGCGCGCCCACCGTGCGCAGCGGCTGGGCGAGGTCGGCGTACCGCTTGCCGTTGATCGTCGCGCTGCCGGAGTGCGGCCGGTCCAGGCCGAGGATCAGCCGCATCGTCGTGGACTTGCCTGCGCCATTCGGCCCGAGGAACCCGGTCACCCGGCCCGGCTCCACGGTAAAGGACAAATGGTCAACGGCGAGTTTATCCCCGTAGCGCTTGGTGAGGTCCCGTGCCTCAATCATCTATTTCCCCTTGAGACGGCCTGGCCGACTTGGTTGCGCCGTACGCCCCCACAACCTAAGGTACCAAGCAATTGCGCGCCGCCGATTTTCCGGGCCTGCGCTCGGCGGCGCCCGCCCGTGGCGTGCGGGGCACGCGGCGTCGCGGCCGGTGCGCGCCGGCGGCGGCGGTCACGTACGCTGCTGCGGAGTATGACCGAGCCAATGCCACTCCTGCCCGCCCGGCCGCCGGGCGCGCCGCCCCGGGATCCGCCGCGGCGTCGTGGCCTGCCTGGCCGTGGCGGCCGGGACCGCGCTGCTCGGGGTGGTGGCCGGGTTCCTCTGGGCCGTGGTGGCCCCGCGGCCGCTGCTGGTGATGACCGGCCACGGCACCGCCGCCGTGATCAACGCGGAGACCAGCGCCTTCATCGCGGCGGACGGCTGGTACTGCTTCATCTGCCTGGCCGGCGGGCGTGATCACCGGGCTGGCCGGGTATCTGCTCGCGGTCCGCAGCTACGGCCCGGTGGCCATGGTCATGGTCCTGGTCAGCGCCCTGGCCGCCGCCCTGATCACGCTCTGGATCGGCGAGCACGCCGGGCTGGCCAGCTACCATCACCTGCTCGCCACCCTGCCGGCCGGCGCCCGGCTCCGGGCGGCCCTGACCCTGGGGGCCCGGAGCGCCATCGCGTTCTGGCCGCTGGCGGCCGGGCTGGTGGCGGGCGGCATGGAACTGGCCGCGGTGCTGCGTGACCGCGCGGGTCGCTGCGTCCGGCTCGGCCCTGGCCCCGGAATGACCGGCCAGGGCCCGGCGGCCTGAGCCCCGGACGGCCGAGCCCGCGGCGCGAGGGGCGGAATGTCCACGATGCGGACGGGGCCGCACGGCCCGCGCCTGGCCCGCTCCGTACACTGGGCGGGTGCTTTCCAGGATTGATCTGCGCGGATCGTCGGCTGCCCAGCTGACCAGGGAAAAGCTTGCCCCGGTGCTGCCCACGGGCGGAGCTGGACGTCGAGGCCGCGATCGAGAGGGTCCGGCCGATCTGCGACGACGTCCGCCATCGCGGCGCGGCCGCGGTCCGCGAGTACACGCTGCGCTTCGACGGCGTGGACCTGGCCACCACCCGGGTGCCGGCGGCCGCGCTGGCCGGGGCGCTGGCCGCGCTGGCCCCGGACCTGCGGGCCGCGCTGGAGGAGACCATCCGCCGGCTCCGGCTGGTCTGCCGGGCCCAGCGGCCGGCCGACGTCGTGACCAGCATCGGCGCCGGGAGCCACCGTGACCGAGCGGTATGTCGCCGGTGGGCCGGGCGGGCGTGTACGTGCCGGGCGGCCTGGTCACCTACCCGTCCTCGGTGCTGATGAACGTGGTCCCGGCCCAGGTGGCCGGGGTGCCGCAGATCGCGGTGGCCTCCCCGCCGCAGGACGGACGGCCTGCCCAGCCCGGCCGTGCTGGCCGCGTGCGCGCTGCTCGGCGTCGAGGAGGTCCACGCCGTCGGCGGGGCCCAGGCCATCGCCATGCTCGGGTACGGCACGGCCGACTGCGCCGCCGCGGACACGGTCACCGGCCCGGGCAACGTCTACGTGGCCGCGGCCAAGCGGCTGCTGCTCGGCACGGTCAGCACGGACGCCGAGGCCGGCCCGACCGAGATCGCGATCATCGCCGACGACACCGCGGACCCGGAGTTCGTCGCCGCCGACCTGATCGCCCAGGCCGAGCACGACCCGCTGGCCGCCTGCCTGCTGATCACCACGGACCCGGGCCTCGCCGACCGGGTGGACAAGGCGCTGGCGCCGCAGGTCGCCGCGGCCCGGCACCGGGAACGGGTGCAGGCGGCGCTGGCCGGCCAGTCCGCCTGCGTGCTGGTGGACGACCTGGACGCGGCGCTGGCCGCCTCGCGACGCCTGGGCGCCGGAGCACCTGGAGATCCAGGCCCGGGACGCGGGCCGCGCTGGCCCGCCGGGTCCGCAACGCCGGCGCCATCTTCGTCGGGCCCGTACGCCCCGGTCTCGCTCGGCGACTACCTGGCGGGCTCCAACCACGTGCTGCCGACCGGCGGCACCGCCCGGCACACCGCGGGCCTGTCCGTGCTGACCTTCCTGCGCGGCATCCACGTGGTCGAATGCGAGCCGGGACGCGCTGGCCGAGGTCGCGCCGCACATCGACGCCCTCGGCGGGGCCGAGGACCTGGCCGCGCACGTCGCCGCGGTGCGGGTGCGCATCCCCAGGGCCGAGCCGTGAGCCGGCCGCGAGCGCGGACCCGGGTCCGCGGGTCGCGGCCGGGCTGCCGCTCGCGGCGCCGACCTGGCCGGCCGGCACACCGCCTACGGGGCGCCGCAGCTCGACGTGCCGGTCCGGCTGAACACCAACGAGAACCCCTACCCGCCGTCCCCGGCGCTGGTCCAGGCGATCACCGCGGCCGTCGCGGAGGTGGCCGGGACGCTGAACCGCTACCCGGACCGGGACGCGGTGGCGCTGCGCGCCGACCTGGCCGCCTACCTCGGCCACGGGCTGGCCGCGCGACCAGGTCTGGGCGGCCAACGGGTCCAACGAGATCATCCAGCAGCTGCTCCAGGCGTTCGGCGGCCCGGGGCGGACCGCGCTGGGCTTCGAGCCCTCGTACTCGATGCACCCGCTGATCGCGCTGGCCACCGGCACCCGGTGGGTCAGCGGCGCCCGGGACGCCGACTTCGGCCTCGAACCCGATCACGCGCGTGGCCGCGATCCGCGCGCACCAGCCCGGCCTGGTCTTCCTCACCTCGCCGAACAACCCGACCGGGACCGCGCTGCCGCTCCCGAGGTGATCGAGGCGGTCTGCGCGGCGGCCCCGGGCATGGTCATCGTGGACGAGGCCTACGCCGAGTTCGCCCGGGACACCGCGCGGCGACCGCGCTGACCCTGCTGCCCCGCTGCCCGCGGCTGGTGGTCACCCGCACCATGTCCAAGGCGTTCGCGCTGGCCGGGGCGCGGGTCGGGTACCTGGCCGCGGACCCGGCGGTGTCGCAGGCGCTGCTGCTGGTCCGGCTGCCCTACCACCTGTCCGCGGTGACCCAGGCGGTGGCCCGGGCCGCGCTGGCGCACGCCGAGGGAGCTGCTGGCCACCGTGGCGGCGCTCCGCGCGCGAGCGCGACGAGCTCGTCGCCTGGCTGCGCGGGCGCGGCCTGCGGGTGGCGGACTCGGACGCCAACTTCGTGCTGTTCGGCGAGTTCGGCGACCGGCACGCGGTCTGGCAGGCGCTGCTGGACCGGGGGGTGCTGATCCGCGAGACCGGGCCGCGCGGCTGGCTGCGGGTCACGGCGGGCACGCCCGCCGAGATGGCGGCCTTCCGCGACGCACTGGACGCGGTGCTCGTGCTGCCCGGGGGACGACCCCGGCCGTCGCCGCTGCCCGCCGAGCGGCGGCGAGCCGCCCGGCTCAACCTCGGAGGCGTCACGATGAACGACACCTGGACCAGGCCGGCGGCGGACCGGGCGGGTCGAGCGGGTCACCAAGGAGACCAGCGTGCTGGTCGAGCTGGACCTCGACGGCAGCGGCACGGCCGAGGTCGGCACCGGGGTGCCGTTCTTCGACCACATGCTCGCCCAGCTGGCCAAGCACGGGCTGCTCGACCTGAGCGTGCGGACCACCGGCGACATCGAGGTGGACGCGCACCACACGGTGGAGGACACCGCGCTCGCGCTCGGCCAGGCGCTGCGCGAGGCGCTCGGCGACAAGTCGGGCATCTGCCGGTTCGGCGACGCCGCCGTCCCGCTGGACGAGACGCTGGCCCGGGCCGCGATCGACCTGTCCGGGCGGCCCTACCTGGTGCACGCCGAGCCGGACGGCATGGCCCCGCTGATCGGCAGCTACGACACCACGCTGACCCGGCACTTCTTCGAGTCCGTGACCTCCACGGCGGGCATCTGCCTGCACCTGGAGGTGACCGGGCGCAACCCGCATCACCTGGTGGAGGCGCAGTTCAAGGCGGTGGCCCGGGCGCTGCGCGCCGCCGCGGCCCCCGACCCGCGGGCGTCCGGGATCCCCAGCACCAAGGGCGTGCTGTGACGGCACGCCGCCCCGGGTCGCGGTCCTGGACTACGGTCCGGGAAACATCCGTTCGGCCCAGCGGGCGCTGCAGCGGGCCGGGGCGGACACCGAGGTGACCGCCGACTGGGATGCGGCGCTGGACGCGGACGGCCTGGTGGTGCCGGGCGTGGGCGCGTTCGCGGCGTGCATGGCCGGGCTGCGCGCGGTGCGCGGTGACCAGGTCATCGACCGGCGGCTGGCCGGGCTCCCGCCCGGTGCTCGGCATCTGCGTCGGCATGCAGGTGATGTTCGCCGAGGGCGTCGAGCACGGCCTGCACACCAAGGGCTGCGGCCAGTGGCCCGGCACCGTGCAGCGGCTGCACGCGCCGGTGCTGCCGCACATGGGCTGGAACACCGTCGACGTCGCCGGCCGGGTCGCGGCTGCTGGCCGGCCTCGAGCCCGGCGACCCGCTTCTACTTCGTGCACTCCTACGCGGCGCTGGCCCTGCCCATGCCGCCGTCGCGAGTGGATGACCGCGCCGCTGATCAGCTGGGCGAACACGGCGAGCCGTTCATCGCGGCGGTGGAGAACGGCCCGCTGTGCGCGACCCAGTTTCACCCCGAGAAATCCGGCGACGCGGGCGCCGCGTTGCTGGCCAACTGGCTGGAGATGGTGCGATGACGACGCCCGGTGGCTCGGCGAAGAGCGCGTCGGGACAGGTGCCCGCGGCGGGCGGCTGACCCTGCTGCCCGCGGTGGACGTGGCCGGCGGCCAGGCGGTCCGGCTGGTCCAGGGCGCCGCCGGGACCGAGACCGACTACGGGGACGCCGCTGCAGGCCGCGCTGGCCTGGCAGGCCGCGGGCGCGCAGTGGCTGCACCTGGTCGACCTGGACGCCGCGTTCGGCCGCGGGTCCAACGCGGAACTGCTCGCGTCCGTGGTGGGACTGCTGGACATCGCGGTGGAACTGTCCGGCGGGATCCGGGACGACGCCTCGCTGGCCGCCGCGCTGGCCACCGGCTGCGCCCGGGTCAACATCGGCACCGCGGCGCTGGAGAACCCGGACTGGGTCCGGTCCGCCATCGCCGAGCACGGGGACAAGATCGCCGTGGGCCTGGACGTGCGCGGCACCCGGCTCGCCGCCCGGGGCTGGACCCGGGAGGGCGGCGAGCTGGATGAGGCGCTGGACCGGCTGGACGCCGACGGCTGCGCCCGGTACGTGGTCACCGACATCAACAAGGACGGCATGCTGTCCGGGCCGAACCTGGACCTGCTGCGGCACGTCTGCGCCCGGACCGCGCGGCCGGTGATCGCCAGCGGCGGCGTGTCCAGCCTGGCTGACCTGGAGGCCATCGCCGGCCTGGTGCCGGACGGGGTGGAGGGCGCGATCGTGGGCAAGGCCCTCTACGCCGGGGCGTTCACCCTGGAGGAGGCGCTCAAGGCGGTGGCAGCATGACCCGCCGGGTCTTCACCGGCACCGAGTGGGAGCCGGTGGTCGGGTACAGCCGCGCGGTGGCGGCCGGGGACTACGTGTTCGTGGCCGGGTGCACCTCGGTCGTGGGCGCGGAGTTCGTGCACGAGGATGACGCGTACGCGCAGACCGCGCAGGCGCTGCGCAACGTGGCGGCCGCCCTGGACCAGCTCGGCCTGGGCCTGGCCGACGTGGTGAGCACCCGGATCCTGGTCACCGACATCTCCCGCTGGCAGGAGTACGGCCGGGCGCACCGTGACGCGTTCGGCGACACGATGCCCGCCGCGACCATGATCGAGATTGCCGGGCTGGTGGATCCCCGGATGCTGGTCGAGGTGGAGACGGTCGCCTACCGCCCCGGGATCGGCACCTGATGCCCCCGCGCCCGCGGTCCCGTCGTGATCAAACGATTGGTGTCGCCGGGCAGCACCAATCGGTTGATCACGATCCGGGCCGTGGCTGTGCGGGCCGGGTGGCTGCGGCTGCGGGGGACGCCATGACGGTGGCGGTGCGGGTGATTCCCTGCCTCGATGTGGACGCCGGGCGGGTGGTGAAGGGCGTCAACTTCCGTGACCTGCGCGACGCCGGTGACCCGGTGGAACTGGCGGCCGCCTACGACGCGGAAGGCGCCGACGAGCTGGTGTTCCTGGACATCACCGCGTCCAGCGGCGATCGGGAGACCATGATCGACGTGGTCGGCCGGACCGCCGACCAGGTGTTCATCCCGCTCACCGTGGGCGGCGGGGTGCGCAGCGTCGGGGACGTGGACCGGCTGCTGCGGGCCGGCGCGGACAAGGTGTCGCTGAACACCGCGGCCATCGCCCGCCCGGAACTGCTCGGCGGAGGCGGCCCAGCGGTTCGGGTCGCAGTGCGTGGTGCTGTCCGTGGACGCCCGCCGGGTCGGCGGGCGCCCGCCGGAGCAGCGCCAGCCCGGTTCGAGGTGACCACGCACGGCGGGCGCCGCGGCACCGGGATCGACGCGGTGGAGTGGGCGGCCCGCGGCGCGGAGCTGGGCGTCGGTGAGATCCTGCTCAACTCCATGGACGCGGACGGCACCAAGGCAGGTTTCGACATCGAACTCATCCGCGCGGTGCGCGCGGTCGTGGACGTGCCCATCATCGCCAGCGGCGGCGCCGGCGAACTGGCCCACTTCGCCCCCGCGGTCGGGGCGGGCGCCGACGCGGTGCTGGCGGCCAGCGTGTTCCACTTCGGCCAGCTGCGGATCGGCGAGGTCAAGGACGCGCTGCGCGCGCGCCGGGCAGCCGGTCAGGTAAGCCCGGGTCCGCGCCCGGCCGGGCAGCCCGCGAACCGCCCGGCCTCCCGCGCGCCGGGCCGCCAGGCGTCCACCGCTTACGAAACCCTCAGCCGGTCACTCGTCAGCCGGCCGGGCGCGCCCAGGCCGGCCCAGAGGGCGGCGCCCACGATGCCGGCGTCGTTCTGCATGGCGGCGGGCACCACCGTGGCCCGCAACGAGGTCAGCAGGGGCAGGAACTTGTCCGCCTTGCGGCTGATCCCCCCGCCGATGATGATCAGGTCCGGCGCGGTCAGCGCCTCCACGTGATGCAGGTACTCGTCGACCCGCCCGGCCCACTTGCCCCAGCTGAGGTCGTGCAGTTCCTTGGCCCGCTCGGAGGCCCGCTTCTCGGCGTCCCGGCCGCGGATCTCGATGTGGCCGAACTCGGTGTTCGGGACGAGGATGCCCGTCCCGGAACAGGGCGCTGCCGATCCCGGTCCCGAACGTCAGCATCAGCACCGTGCCCTGGTGCCCGGCGCCCGCGCCGAACTTCATCTCGGCCAGGCCGGCCGCGTCGGCGTCGTTGACCAGTGACGGTGGACGCGTCGGCCGCCTTGTTGAACAGGGCCCGGGTGTCCATCCCGATCCAGGCGGGGTCCAGGTTGGCGGCCGTCATCGTCACCCCGTTCACCACCACGCCGGGAAACGTGATGCCCACCGGCCCGGTCCAGTCGAAGTTCTTCACGTGCTGCGCCACCACGGCCGCGACCGCGTCGGGCTTGGCCGGGTGGGGCGTCTCCACCTTGACCCGCTCGGTGAGCAACGTGCCCTTGGTCGTGTCCACCGGCGCGGCCTTGATGCCCGTGCCGCCGATGTCTATGCCGAGTACCTGCACTGCACAGCCCTCCGTTCACCTGCGAATCCCCCCCGGCGCGGCGGGGCCGCAGCGAGAGACCAACTCCATGGTCTGCCATCGGCTGCCCGGGTAGTACCCGTGCAGCCTGGATTATGGCCCGTCAGGGCGATGTTTTCCGCCGTTGGGCGGCCCGGTACCGGATGTTCAGGCCCGCGTCATCGGGCGCCGCTTGACTGGTGGGCCTGGTCGGGAGGGCCGCGCGGATGTCGGTAGTAGTGGTGGGCGGGGGCGTGCTGGGCTTCATGCACGCCCTGGAGGCACGCCGGCGCGGCCATCCGGTGACCCACCTCGAACGTGAGCCCGGCTCCCGGGGCGCCAGCGTCCGCAATTTCGGCCTGATCTGGGTCAGCGGCCGCGCGGGCGGCCCCGAGCTGGACCTGGCCCGCCGGGCCCGGGTCCGCTGGGCGGAGATCGCCGCGGAGGTGCCGGGCACCGGGTTCCGCCCGAACGGCTCGCTCACCCTGGCCCGGGACGACGCGGAACTGGGGCTGCTCAAGGAGGCCGCGGCCCGGCCCGACGCCGGCCTGCGCGACTACGAGCTGCTTGATCCGGCGGCGGTCCGGGCGGTGAACCCGGCGCTGCGCGGTGAGTTCGCGGGCGGGCTGTTCTGCCGGGCGGACGCCGCCGTGGAGCCGCGGCTGGTCCCCGCGGCGCTGCGCGCCGCCCTGCTCGACGGCACGTCGGCCCAGCCGCCGTACCAGTGGCTGCCGGGCCGGGAGGCCGTCGAACTGGCCCCGCACGCGGTGCGGGACCATACCGGCGCCTGGCACCGCGCCGACCTGGTCGTGCTCTGCCCCGGCGCGGCGCACACCGGGATCGCGGGGCCGCATCTGGCCGCGTTCGCGCCAGCCGCCGGTCCGCCGGGTCCGGCTGCAGATGATGCAGACCGCCCCGCTGGACGCCGAACTGACCACCTCGGTCGCGGACGGCGACTCGCTGCGCTACTACCCCGCCTACGACCTGCCCGGCCGCCGGCGGCTGGCCCCGCAGGACGCCGGCGGCCGCCCGGGTCAGCGCCCAGTTGCTGCTGGTGCAGCGGCTGGATGGCAGCCTCACGATCGGGGACACGCACGAGTACGCCGAGCCGTTCGCGTTCGATGTCGAGGAGGATGCTTATGAGCATCTGCTCGCCGTGGCCACCCGGCTGCTGGGCACCCCGCTGCCGCCGGTCCGGCGCCGCTGGGCCGGCGTGTACAGCCAGGTCACCGGCACCGGGCTGTACCACCGCTCCGAGGTGGCGCCGGGCGTGGTCCTGGTCACCGGGCCCGGCGGCCGCGGCATGACCTGCGCCCCGGCCATCGCCGAGCAGACGTTCGGCTGACCAGCAGGCGTCCGGCTGACCGCAGGCCGCTAAATCCCCGGGAGGGTCCGATGAGCAGCATCACGATCGCGTGCCTGGACATGGCGGGCACCACGGTCGCCGACGACGGCAGCGTGATGGCCGCGTTCACCGCCGCCCTGGACCGGTTCGGCCCGGCCCGGGGCAGCGCGGCGCACGGCGAGGCGATGCGGATCGTGCACGACACCATGGGCCAGTCCAAGATCGAGGTCTTCCGCGAGATCCTGGGCGACGAGGCCACCGCCCAGCACGCCAACGACGTCTTCGAGGACACCTACGCCGCGGAGGTCGCCGCCGGGCGGGTCGCCGCGCTGCCCGGGGCCGCCGAGGCGATCACCGCGCTGTGTGACGCGGGCATCCAGGTGTGCCTGCTCACCGGGTTCTCCCCGGCGACCCGGGACGCGATCATCGACCGGCTCGGCTGGCAGCCGCTGATCGACCTGGCCCTGTCCCCGGCCGACGCGGGGCGCGGCCGCCCCTGGCCCGACCTGCCGCTCACCGCGCTGCTGCGGCTGGGCGGCGGCGCGGTGAGCGAGCTCGCGGTGGTCGGCGACACGCCGAGCGACATCGAGTCCGGCCGCCGCGCCGGGGCGGGGCTGGTGGCCGGCGTGCTCACCGGCCGGGCGACCCGCGACGAGCTCGAGGCGGCCAAGGCCCCGCACGTGCTGGACACGATCGCCGACCTGCTCCCGCTGGCCGGCGTCAGCGCCGGCCAGAGCGCGGTCAGCGGCCGTGCCGCGGCCAGCGCCGCAGCGCTAGCGGGCCTGCAGGCGGCCCGGGTCCTACCGCTCGGCGACCATGACCGGGGCCCCGGCCAGGCTGACGTCCACCGGGTCGCCCGGGGCGATCCCGGCAGCCTCGGTGCTCTGCTGGTCCACCTGCACGACCACGTCCCCGGACAGCCGGACGCTGACCCGGGTCAGCTGGCCGAGGAAGGTCCGGCCCACCACGATCCCGTTCCCGGTCGGGCTGGCCGCGATGCGCAGTCCCTCGGGCCGGACCAGCACGTCCACGTCGCTACCCGGCCGCTCCCGGTGCGGCGTCAGATCCGCGGCGAGCCCGGACGCGCCGAGCAGCTCCAGCAGGCCGGCCGGGATCCGGTTCATGATCCCCACGAACTCCGCCACGAACGGCGTCGCGGGCCGGTCATACAGCTCGTCCGGGGTAGCGATCTGCTCCAGCCTGCCGTCGTGCATCACGCCCACCCGGTCCGCCATGGACAGGGCTTCCTCCTGGTCGTGCGTGACGAACAGCGTGGTGGTGCCGAGCCGCTGCTGCAGGGAGCGGATCTGCTCGCGCAGCTGGAGCCGCACCTTGGCGTCCAGCGCGGACAGCGGCTCGTCGAGCAGCAGGACCCGGGGCTCGATGGCCAGCGCCCGGGCCAGGGCCACCCGCTGCTGCTGGCCGCCGGACAGCTGATGCGGGTACTGCTTGGCCTGGGCGGCCAGGCCGACCATGTCGAGCAGGTCGGCGGCCCGGCGCTGCCGCTCGGCTGAGCCCAGCCGGCGCATCCGCAGCCCGAAGCTCACGTTGTCCAGCGCGGACATGTTGGGGAACAGGCTGTAGCTCTGGAACACCATGCCCATGTCCCGCTTGGCCGCGGGCACCGGGGACACGTCCTGGCCGTCCACCTCGACCGTGCCCGAGTCGGCGGTCTCGAAGCCGGCCACGATGCGCAGCGCGGTCGTCTTCCCGCACCCGGAGGGGCCGAGCAGGGCCACCAGCTCCCCGGGAGCGAGCCGCAGGGTCAGCCCGTCCAGGGCGCGCGTGGTGCCGAACGACCGGGACAGGTTCCGCAGCTCGACGGTGGCTCCGGAGGTGCTGCGCGAGGCCCCGTCCGCCTGGCTGCCGGTCGCCTGGCCCGCGTTCGTCGTCATCAGGATCCCCCCGGGTTCGTGTTCTGGCGGCTGACTGAGAAGAGCGAGACCTCGGCGCCGCCCTTCCTGCGTGACCCGCGGCCGCCGATCATCGTGATCGCCAGCAGGAAGATCCAGGTCACGAACAGCGCCAGCAGCGAGGCCGCGACCGAGATCGGCCCGCTGGTCTGGTCGAACGCGACGATCCACACCGGGAACGTCTGGTAGAGGTCCAGGCTGGCCATGGTGAACTCGCCGAGGACCAGGGCCACGGTCAGGACGGTGGCCGAGAGCATCGCGGTGCGCAGGTTGGGCAGCATGACCCGCCACAGCGTGGACCGCCAGCCCGCGCCCAGCGACTGGGCCGCCTCGACCAGCGTGCTCAGGTCGAGGGCGCGCAGTCCCGCGTCGAACGCCCGGTACGCGAACGGCATCGCGAGCACCACGTAGATCAGCCCGAGCAGGTACGGCGTGCTCTTCAGGAACCCGGGCGCCACCTGCAGCACGCCCACGATCAGGACCACCGGCGGGATCACGATGGGCAGGATCGTGACCCCCTCCATCAGCCGGCGCAGCCGGGGCAGCCGCAGGTGCACGTACACCGTCGTGGGCAGCATGAGCGCGATGGTGAGCACCGTGGTGATGACGGCCAGCTTGACCGACAGCTCGAAGGCCGCGGAGAACCCTTCCTGGTGGACGACCTGCGGGAAGGTGGAGAAGCCGGTGAACCGCAGCGCCGCGACCAGCGGGATGACGAAGTAGGAGCCGACCAGGATGAGGATCGCCCAGCGCCAGACCGGGAACTGCCGTATCCCGCGCCGGGCCGGCGGGCCGGGGGCGTAGCGCCCTCCACGAGGGTGGTGCCGGTTACCGCAGCCATTGTGCCGACTTCCGCTGCAGGACCGCGTAGGCGGTCATCACGATCGCGATGATGACGATCATGCCGAGCCCGAGGGCCTTGCCGACGTTCTGCTGGCCGGCCAGCACGTTGCCGTTCAGGAACGAGCCGATCTGGATCGCGGTCAGCGGGACGCTCCCGCTGGTCAGCGCCTCGGCCGTGGCGTAGGCGGAGAACGCGCTGCCGAACAGCAGCAGCACGCAGCCCAGGAACGCCGGCAGCAGCACGGGGCCGCCCACGTAGCGCCAGTACTGCCAGGCGCCGGCGCCCAGGTTGTTCGCCGCCTCCCGCCAGGCGGGGCGGAGCCCCTCCAGGGCGGGCAGGATGACCAGCACCATGAGCGGGATCTGGAAGTACATGTAGACCACCACGATCCCGCTGAACGTGTACAGGTTGAACCCGTTCGTGTACGGGTTGAGGCCGATGTCGGTCAGCCACTGGGTGACCATGCCGGTCGAGCCGAGCGTCGCGATGAACAGGAACGCCAGCGGAACCCCGCCGAAGTTGGCGAACACGCCCGGAGGCGGTGATCACGCAGCGGCGCAGTACGGCGCCGCGCTTCGCCGTGAAGATGGCGTAGGCGACCAGGAAGCCGACGATGCCCGGCACGATCGAGGTGATCACCGCGACCCCGAGCGTGGTCCCGAAGCCGTGCAGGTAGATGCCGGACGCGGCGGTCTTGATGTTGGACAGCGTGAAGTCGCCGGTCGTCGAGTCCTGGAAGGCGCCCACCGCGATCGCTATCGCGGGCAGGACGAGGCCCAGGAACACGTAGATGGTGAAGGGCAGGATGCCGATCAGTACCCGCGCACTGCGCAGCCGGGCCCGCCAGGACCGGCCCGGCCGGGCCCCGGACCCGCCAGCGGCGTCCGGGGCCACGACCGTGTCAATCTGCTGGGCCATCAGCTAGCCGGTCACACTCGACCATTGCTGCGCGACCTTGGCCTCGGCCGCGGACTCCTGCGCCTGGGTGGGGAAGCTCAGCCCGCCCGCCGGGGCCGCCGGGAGCGCCGCGTCGGCCGCCTTGTCCACGGTGCCCGCGCTGACGAGCGACTGCAGCTCGATCGGCCGCGCCTTGCCCTGCAGCCAGAGGTTCTGGCCGGTGGTCGAGTACAGGTACTCCTCCCAGAGCCTGGCGCAGGCCGGGTTGGGAGCCGTCTTGCTGATCGCCTGGCTGTAGTAGGCGGCGTAGTGCGCATCGGTCGGGATCACGATCTTGAACGTGGGAACCACGCTCGAGATCTCGGAGGCGAGCAGGTAGTCCCACCAGATCACGATCGGGGTCTGCCCGCTCTGCACGGTGGTCGGCCCCGCGGTGACGGGCACGAAGTTGCCGACCTGGTGCAGCTTCTTGAAGTACTGGATGCCGGGCTCGATGTTGGCCAGCGAGCCCCCGTTCGCCAGCGCGGACGCATAGACCGCGGAGAAGGCGGCGCTGGCCTGGGTCGGGTTGCCGTTGATGGCGACCTGGTTCTTGTAGATGGGCTTCAGCAGATCCTTGAACGACGTCGGCGCGACCTTCACCTTGGCCGAGTCGTAGCCGATGGCGACGTAGCCGCCGTAGTCGTCGTACCAGGTGGAGTCCGACGCCTTGGTGTTGGCCGGGATGGCGGTCCAGGTGGCCACCTTGTACGGGGCGAGCAGGCCTGCCTGGTCCGCCTTGATCGCGAACGAGGTGCCCATGTCCAGCACGTCGGGGGCGCGGCTCTGCCCCTTCAGCTGCTGCATCGCGTTGATCTCGTCCTGGCTGGAGCCGTCGGGGTTGGCGTCGTTGATCTTGATGCCGTATTTGGCGGTGAAGTCCTTCATGATGTTGCCGTAGTTGGCCCAGTTCGCCGGGAGGGTGATGACGTTCAGCGTCCCCTCCTTCTTGCAGGCGGCCACCAGGCCGTTCAGCCCGCCGAACGCGGCGGCGGACGTGGCGGTGGCGGCGTTGACCGCCGAGCCGGAACTGGAGGAACTGGCTGAACTACCGCTGTTCGAGCTACTGCCGCATCCCGCGGCGAACATAAGGCCGCTGACCGCGAGGGCCGCAGCCGCGACTGTCTTACTCCTGGGCACTTAGTCCCCCTCCGAGCCGCGAGCGTGGTGGCCCGCATCCGCGCCCCGATGGCCCGGACGGGGGAATCGTCGCGGCAGGAATTGACCGGGAGGTGGCCGGTTCATGGCTGAGCGCGGCTTTTCCCGTGAAGGGTGGCGGTCTGCGGGGCGAACACTTGGGATGAGGCCGCCGCTCCCGCCTACCCGTGATCACGCCGTGACCTGGGCGTTGCCGGGGCGTAACCCGCCGCCGCGGCATGGTGCGCCGGTGAGGGCATAGTGAGCGGGTGGAACTGAACCCGCCCGGGCAGTACGCCGACGACCGCAACCTGCAGGCCCGGCAGCGCCTGTGGCAGGGCCAGGTCCCCGGCTTCGACATCGCCGCGTGGGTGCTGGATCTGGCCGGGCTGATGCCAGGGGCACGGGTCCTCGATGCTGGCTGCGGTAACGGCATCTACTTGCGGGCGCTCCGTGAGCGGCGGATAAACGCGGTCGGGCTGTGACCTGTCGCTGGGCATGCTTCGCGCGGCCGTGCACCCGGCGCTGATCAATGCCGACGTGACGGCGTTGCCTGTCCGTGATGGCGCGTTCGGCGTGGTGCTCGCGGCCCACCTGCTCGACCTCGTGCCGGACCGCAGCACTGCGATCCGCGAGCTGCGCCGGGTCCTGGCGCCCGGGGGGACCTGCGTGGCGGTGACCACCGGCCCGCGGCACCTGCGGTCCCTGCGGGACCTGATCGAGCGGGCCGTCGGGCTGAGAACGCCTGACTGGAGAATGGGCGCGCCGACCGGCTCCGCGTTCACCCTGGGCAACGCCGTGGCCCAGCTCGGCGTGGTCTTCCCGGAGGTGACCTGCGTCCGTCCGGCCGGGGCCGGGCCGGTGATCATCGAGGAGGCGGCGGTGGCCGCGGACTACGTGCAGCAGCCTGGCTGACCACTACCAGCCTCGGGTCACCCGGCCCTGGCGTGACATCGCCGAGGACGTCCGCGGGCAGGTCCAGGCGGTCATCGACGCCGAGGGGGAGTTCCGTACCGCCGGCGATCTGGCTGCCTTCGTCTGCCGTTGAGGAGACGGCCTACAGCCCCCAGCGGAACCCGGTCAGCGTGCGGACCGCCGCTTCGGTGCCGTCCAGGCGCACCTGGGCGGCGTCCCGGCGGCCCGACGTCCAGAGGGTGAGTTCCCCGGGCGCGCCGGTGACCGTGACCACCGGGGTGCGCGCCTTCGCCGTGATCCGGACCCGCCCCTGGCCCGGGTCCGTGGTGATGTCGTCGCGGACCAGTTCCACGCCCGACCGGGGCCTTGCGCAGGATGAACCGGGCCATGCCGAGCCGCCGCCACAGGGCCTCGGACAGCGCGGGGGTGACCTTCCGCTCCGCCCAGCCGGGCGTGCCGCGCCGGATGTCTTCGTGGTGCACGAAGAACTCGACGAGGTTGGCCCGCTCGTCCACGCCCGGCAGCCCGAATACCGACATCCGCGGCGGCCCGTTGCGGATGGCGCTGACCAGGCCGTCGAAGGATTCCCGCTTGGTCAGGCCCTGCTGCACCCGCCTGGTGTACCCGGCGAGCGGACCGATCATGATGCCGGCCCCCGCGTCCGGGCGGCGTTCCCGCAGCACCAGGTGGGCGGCCAGATCGAGGGTGGTCCAGCCGTCGCATAGCGTGGGCGCGGCGGGGCCAGTCTGCTCCAGCAGCGCGCACAGCGCCAGGCGCTCATCCCGGGCGAGAGTCATCCCGCGATGGTAGCCAGCCCGGCCCGCCAGCGGAATGGGCCGGACCTGAGAGGATCGGGCTATGAACACCCAAGCGAGCGCGGTGACCGGTCCCCGGTGCCCCTCCGCGCTGGACCCCGAGATCGCCGCGCGGCTGAAGCGCGACGCGGCCGGCCTGGTCCCGGCCGTGGCCCAGCAGTACGACACCGGCGAGGTGCTGATGGTCGGCTGGATGGACGACGAGGCGCTGCACCTCACCCTGACCACCGGGCGGTGCACCTACTGGTCCCGCAGCCGCCAGGAGTACTGGGTGAAGGGCGGCACATCCGGCCACGTGCAGCAGGTCAAGGCCGTCGCGCTCGACTGCGACGGGGACACCGTGCTGGTGAAGGTGGACCAGACCGGCGGGGCCTGCCACACCGGCGACCGCACCTGCTTCGACGCGGACCCGCTGCCGGCCACGGTGGTGGAGTGAAGCGGTGGTGGAGTGAGCGGTGGCGGAGTGAATGGTGGCGGGATGACCGCTCCGGAGCCGGTCGGCCGGGCCGCTGGGTACCCGCCGCCCGGCCGCGGGTGCCCGGCGGGAGTACCTGCTCACGCTGCTCGCCGGCGCGGTGGGCGCGGCGGTCGTGCTGCTCGCGGCCCGCCAGGACTGGGCCCGGGTGGTGACCATCGAGCCGCATCCGCTGCCCGCCTCCCGGGTCGCGGTGAGCGGCCAGGATCTGGTGCCCGCGGCCGGCGCGCTGGGCCTGGCCGCGCTGGCCGGCCTGGCCGCGGTGCTGGCCACCCGCGGCCTCGTCCGGCGGATCGTCGGCGGCCTGCTCGCCGTGTTCGGGGTGGCCATCATCGCGTCCGTGAGCCTGCCGGTGACCGCGGCGCAGGTGCGGGGCGCCGCCGTGGGCGCCACCACCGCGCAGGCCGGCTCGGTGCCGGGCGGGAGCACGGTCGGCAGCGGCACCACGCCGGGCACCGGCGGCTCCGGGGTGGCCGGCCTCAGCCTGGCCAGCCACGTGGAGATGGCCGCGTTCCCGTGGCGCTGGGCCGTGCTGGCCGGCGGGCTCCTCGTCCTGGGCGCCGGGATGCTGGTCGCCTGGCGTGGCACCCGCTGGCCGGTCATGTCCAGCCGCTACGACCGGCCGGCCAGCCGGAAGCCGCCCGCCGCGACGGACCCGGCCAGTCTCTGGGAATCGCTGAGCCAGGGACTCGATCCCACTGACCTCACCGACGCCCGACCTGGGCCCCGGCGCCCTAGCCGCCGGTCCCGGGGCCGCATCACCTAGTTCGGGGATTGCCCCACCTAGTTCGGGAACCGCACCATCGAGCTCCGGGGCCGCATCCGGCGGCAACGGGAGTGGCCGCGGCGGCGCGGGTTAGGCTGAACGGAAGGTCAGCCGCTGGCCAGGGAGGTGAGGGCGTTGGGACAGGAGCTTCCCTCTGATCTCCCCGCTGACGAGACGCGGTCCCGGCCGGGCTGACCGCGGACTGGGCTACCGCGCTGGGCCGGGCTGCCGGCGAGAGCTGGGTCAGGCCTGACTCGGCAGCGAGCCAGATCGGGGCCGGTCACCGTGGGCGAGCGGCCGGCGGTCTCGGGCCCCGGATCCGGCCGGCCCGGCCCTCGGCGAGCGTGGCCCGGAGGGGGCCCGCATCCGGAGAGAAGCGGCCTCGCTACGATCGGGGCGCAAGGAATCCAACCCGAGGGGACTGCGAAACCGCGTGAGCGTGCTCAACGAGATCCTGGATGGGGTTCGTGCCGACCTCGCTGCCCGGCAGCGGGAAGTCACCCTCGACCAGCTCAAGGACATGGCCGGGCGGGCGCCATCGCCGAAGGACGCGATGGCGGTGCTCAAAGGCGAGGACGTGGCGGTCATCGCCGAGGTGAAGCGGGCCAGCCCGTCCAAGGGGGCGATGGCGGCGATCGCCGACCCGGCGGCGCTGGCCATGGACTACGAGGCCGGCGGCGCGAGCGTGATCAGCGTGCTGACCGAGCAGCGCCGGTTCGCGGGCAGCATCGCCGACCTGGCGGCGGTGCGCGCGGCGGTGCAGGTGCCCGTGCTGCGCAAGGACTTCGTGGTCAGCTCCTACCAGCTCTGGGAGGCCCGGGCGCACGGGGCGGACATGGTCCTGCTCATCGTGGCCGCGCTGGAGCAGAACGCGCTGGTCTCGCTGGTGGAGCGGGCCGTCTCCATCGGGCTCATCCCGCTGGTCGAGGTGCACGCGGACGACGAACTCGACCGCGCCCTGGAGGCCGGTGCGAAGATCATCGGGGTGAACGCGCGCGACCTGGCCACCCTCGAGGTGGACCGCACGCGTGTTCGCCCGGCTCGCGCCCGCGGATCCCGGACGGCGTGCTGAAGATCGCCGAGTCGGGTATCCGCGGGCCGCATGACCTGCTGGCCTACGCCGCGTCCGGCGCGGACGCGGTGCTGGTGGGGGAGAGCCTGGTCACCGGCAAGGACCCGCGGTCGGCCGTGGCTGACCTGGTCACCGCCGGCTCGCACCCGGCGCTGCGCGGTGACCGCGGATGACCGTGACCGCTGGCCCGGGAGCGAACCGGGACAGCCGGCCACTTCGGGCCCGTACGGCGGCCGGTTCGCCCCCGAGGCGCTGATGTCCGCGCTGGAAGAACTGGCGGCCGAGTACGCGTCGGCCCAGGCTGACCCGGCCTTCGAGGCCGAACTCGCCGCCCTGCTCCGCGGCTACGCGGGGCGGCCGACCCTGGTGACCGAGGTGCCGCAGTTCGCGGCCCGGGCCGGGGACTGCCGGATCCTGCTCAAGCGCGAGGACATGGCGCACACCGGCTCGCACAAGATCAACAATGTGCTCGGCCAGGCCCTGCTGACCAAGCGGATGGGCAAGAAGCGGGTCATCGCCGAGACCGGGGCCGGCCAGCACGGGGTGGCCACGGCGACCGCCTGCGCGCTGCTGGGCCTGGACTGCGTGGTCTACATGGGCGAGGAAGACACCGAGCGGCAGGCGCTGAACGTGGCCCGGATGCGGATGCTCGGCGCCGAGGTGGTCCCGGTGGCCACCGGCAGCCGGACCCTCAAGGACGCCATCAACGAGGCGTTCCGCGACTGGGTGACCACGGTCGAGACGAGCCACTACTGCATCGGCTCGGTGATGGGCCCGGACCCGTTCCCGACCATGGTGCGCGACTTCCAGCGCATCATCGGGGTCGAGGCGCGGGAGCAGGTGCTGGCCATGACCGGCCGGCTGCCGGACGCGGTGATCGCCTGCGTGGGCGGCGGCTCCAACGCCATCGGGGCGTTCCACGCGTTCATCCCGGACGAGTCCGTGCGGCTGATCGGCTGCGAGGCCGGCGGGGAAGGCCCGGACAGCGGGCGCAACGCCGCCACCCTGGTGGCCGGGTCGCGCCGGGGTGATCCACGGCATGCGCACCTACCTGCTCCAGGACGCCGACGGGCAGACCCTGCCCACCCACTCGGTCTCGGCCGGCCTGGACTACCCGGGGGTCGGCCCGGAGCATTCCTGGCTGCACGACACCGGCCGGGCCAGCTACCGGGCCATCTCGGACTCCCAGGCCATGGACGCGTTCTCGCTGCTGTGCCGGACCGAGGGCATCATCCCGGCCATCGAGTCGGCGCACGCGCTGGCCGGCGCGCTCCAGGTGGGCGGTGAGCTCGACCCGGGGGCCCTGCTGCTGGTCAACCTGTCCGGCCGGGGCGACAAGGACGTGGACATCGCCGCCCGCTGGTTCGGCCACCTCGAAGACGGCCAGCGACTGGCATCGCCGGCGAGGAGGAGCCCGCTGAGGCGGTCGGCCAGCGTCCGCGCCTTCGAGAAGGCAGGCCGCGGAAGGCGGCCGGCGCCGCCCTGGTCGGCTACCTGCCCGCCGGCTTCCCGTCGGTGGCCGGCGCGGCCGAGGCGGCGGTGGCGATCGCGCAGGCGGGCGCGGACGTGATCGAGATCGGCCTGCCGTACTCCGACCCGCTGATGGACGGCCCGGTCATCCAGGAGGCCACGCAGCGCGCGCTGGCCGCGCGGCACCCACGTGACCGACGTGCTGCGCACCGTCGAGACCGTCGCGGCCGCGGGCGTGCCCACGCTGGTCATGACGTACTGGAATCCCGTGGATCACTACGGCGTGGCGGCCTTCGCCCGCGACCTCGCCGCGGCCGGCGGGGCCGGGCTGATCACCCCCGACCTGCCGCCCGAGGAGGCCGGGGACTGGCTCGACGCCGCGGACGCCTGCGGCCTGGACCGGGTCTTCCTGGTCGCGCCGAGCTCGTCGGACGCGCGGATCGCGCGGATCACCGCCGACTGCCGCGGGTTCGTGTACGCGGCGTCGCTGATGGGCACCACCGGGGCCCGGGACAGCGTCGGCGCGGCCGCCGCGGGGCTGGTCAGCCGGGTCCGCGACGTCACCAGCCTGCCGGTCGCCGTCGGCCTCGGCGTGCGCGACGGTGCCCAGGCCGCGGAAGTGGCCGGGTTCGCGGACGGGGTGATCGTCGGATCGGCGTTCGTCAAGCGGCTGCTGGCCGCCCCGGATGCCGCGGCCGGCCTGGACTCCGTGCGCGACCTGGCCGCCGAGCTCGCCGCCGGGGTCCGCGGCACGGCCCGCTAACCGCTAACCACGGTGCGCTGACCAGGTGGCTAGCCGCCAGTCACCGGCTAACCGGCAGGCCGGTCCGGCTGCCGCTGCATAGCCTCACGTCGCGTGGGATCCCCCGGCACGACCGTCGCGTTCCTGCCCAGCCCCGGCCCCGGGACCTGGCATCTCGGGCTGCTGCCGGTCCGCGGTTACGCGCTGTGCATCGTGCTCGGCATCCTCGTCGCCGTCCGGCTGGCCAGCCGCCGCTACCAGCAGCTCGGCGGCGACCGGGGAGTAATCCTCGACGTGGCCACCTGGGCCGTCCCGGCCGGCCTGATCGGGGCCCGGCTGTACAGCGTGGTCACCGACTACGAGCTGTACTTCCGGCCGGGCCGGGACTGGATCGACATCTTCCGGGTCTGGGACGGCGGGATCGGCATGCCCGGGGCGGTGGTGGCGGGGGTCTTCGGGGCCTGGCTCGGCTGCCGCCGCGCCGGGGTGCGGTTCGGGCCCGTCGCCGGGGCCGCGGCCCCGGCCGCGGCGATCGGGCAGGCCATCGGCCGCTGGGGTAACTGGTTCAACCAGGAACTCTACGGCCGCCCGTCCAGCCTGCCCTGGGCGGTGGAGATCGACCCGGCCCACCGGGTGATCCCGTACGAGAACTACGCCACGTTCCAGCCCGCGTTCCTCTACGAGTCCCTGTGGGACCTGGCCCTGGGCCTCGCCCTGATCTGGGCGGCGGGCCGCTTCCGGCTGACCGGCGACCGCGTCCTCGCGCTGTACGCGGCGGGGTACGCGACCGGCAGCTTCGCGGTCCAGTCGCTGCGCATCGACTTCGCGCACCACCTGCTGGGCCTGCGGACGGACCAGTGGGCGATGATCGCCGTCTGGATCGCCGCGGTGAGTTACCTGATCATGACGAGGGGGAAGCGGGGCCCGGACGTGCTGACCCGGCCGGCCCCTCCGTCATCCCCCGGCCGGCCGGAGTTTGCCGGCCGGGTGGCCGGGGCACATCCAGGGGACAATCCTCGCGAAGCGGATGTTCCCAGCGAGTCAGGTGTTTCGCGAACCGCACGAAGCGGGGATGATTGCACTGGTGGCGTAATCTCCGTGTAACCTACGAGCGTTATTAGCTCAGAGGGTGCCAGCGATACCGCCTTCGCGGGTTCATGGCAGGGCCAATGTCGTCCCGACCGCATGCGAGAACGCAAATTCGGACGAGACGACAGGAGTGCGGATGGCACCTGCCGCTTCAGTGGAGGCCGGGGGGCTCTACGACGCCAGCTTCGAGCACGACGCATGCGGCGTCGGGTTCGTGGCCGACCTGTCTGGGCTACCCCGCCACGACACGGTAGCCAAGGCCCTGACCGTGCTGCGCAACCTGGAGCACCGCGGCGCCCAGGGCAGCGACCCGGACACGGGTGACGGCGCCGGCATCCTGACCCAGATCCCCGACGCGTTCTTCCGCGCGGTGTGCGGCTTCGAGCTTCCCGCCCCCGGCAGCTACGCGGCCGGGATGGTGTTCCTGCCCGCCGACGATCAGGCGGCCCGTGACGCCGCCATGGTGGTGGAGCAGCTCGCCGCTGAGGAGGGCCTGACCACTCTCGGCTGGCGGGACGTCCCGCACGACCCGGAGCACTGCGGACGCGGGGCCCGGGACGTGCTGCCTGCGCTGCGCCAGGTTTTCGTTGCGGCCAATGGTGAAAGCGGCATCGCCCTGGATCGTCGCGCGTACTGCCTGCGTAAGAGGGTGGAACACGAGACCGACTGCTACGTGGTCACGCTGTCCTCGCGGACCATCGGCTACAAGGGCATGCTGACCGCGCCCCAGCTGGAGCCGTTCTACCCGGATCTCGCCGACCCGCGCTACGTCTCGGCCCTGGCCCTGGTGCACTCGCGGTTCTCCACCAACACCTTCCCGTCCTGGCCGCTGGCCCACCCGTACCGCTACATCGCGCACAACGGGGAGATCAACACGGTCCGGGGGAACCGGAACTGGATGCGGGCCCGCGAGGCCATGCTGGCCAGCGACCTGTTCCCGCGCTCCGCGGACGGGCGCGGCATGGAGCGGCTGCTGCCCATCCTGGACGAGACCGGCAGCGACTCGGCCAGCTTCGACGAGTGCCTGGAACTGCTGCACCTCGGCGGCCGGTCGCTGCCGCACGCCATGCTGATGATGATCCCCGAGCCGTGGGAGAACCACGACGAGATGGATCCGGCCCGGCGCGCCTTCTACCGCTTCCACTCCACCCTGATGGAGCCGTGGGACGGGCCCGCCTGCGTGGCGTTCACCGACGGCACCGTGATCGGGGCGGTGCTCGACCGCAACGGGCTGCGCCCGGGCCGGTACTGGGTGACCCGGGACGGTCTCGTGGTGCTGGCCAGCGAGGTCGGCGTGCTGGACATCGACCCGGCGGACGTGGTCCGCAAGGGCCGTCTGCAGCCCGGCCGGGTCTTCCTGGCCGACACCGGCCGGCGGCGGATCCTGGAAGACGAGGAAGTGAAGTCCGCCCTGGCCGGCGAGCACCCGTACGAGGACTGGCTGCACGCGGGCCTGCTGCACCTGGACGACCTGCCGGACCGGGTCCGGGCGCTGCCCCGGCCGGCGGAGCTCACCACCCAGCAGCAGCTGTTCGGGTACACCGAGGAAGAGCTGCGGGTGCTGCTGGCCCCGATGGCCAGGACCGGGGCCGAGCCGATCGGGTCGATGGGCACCGACACGCCGGTGGCCGTGCTCTCCGACCGCCCCCGGCTGCTCTTCGACTACTTCTCCCAGCTGTTCGCGCAGGTCACCAACCCGCCGCTGGACGCGATCCGGGAAGAGCTGGTCACCTCGCTGGAGTCCTCCACCGGCCCGGAGGGCAACCTCTTCGAGCCCGGCCCGGCCTCGTGCCGCCAGGTCGTGCTGCCCTACCCGGTCATCGACGGCAACGAGCTGAGCAAGATCATTCACATTAACGACGACGGCGACCTGCCCGGCTTCGCCTCGTACGTGGTCGATGGCCGGTATGACGTGACGGGCGGCGGCGCCGCGCTGCGCGACCGGCTCGACGAGATCTGCGCCGAGGTGTCCATCGCGATCGCCGACGGCGCGCACATCATCGTGCTGTCTGACCGCGCGGTCGGCGACGAGCCCGACTCGCGGCTGGCGCCGATCCCGTCGCTGCTGCTCACCGGCGACCGTGCACCATCACCTGATCCGGGAGCGGACCCGGACCCGGGCCGGGCTGATCGTGGAGTCCGGCGACGCCCGCGAGTGCCACCACATCGCGCTGCTGATCGGCTTCGGGGCGGCCGCGGTGAACCCGTACCTGGCCCTGCAGACCGTGGCGGACATGGTCCGCCGCGGCGTGCTGGATGGCGTCACGGCCAAGAAGGCCACCGAGAACCTGGTCAAGGCCCTGGGCAAGGGCCTGTTGAAGATCATGTCGAAGATGGGGGTCTCCACCGTCGCCTCCTACACCGGGGCGCAGATCTTCGAGGCCATCGGGCTGGGCGAGGAGATCATCAGCACCTGCTTCACCGGGACCACGTCCCGGCTGGGCGGCGTCGGCTTCGACGTGCTGGCCGCCGAGGCCGGGGCCCGGCACGCGCGGGCCTTCCCGCCCCGGGGCGCCGCCCCGGATCACCGGCGGCTGGAGACCGGCGGCGACTACCAGTGGCGCCGCGAGGGCGAGCCGCACCTGTTCAACCCGGAGACCGTGTTCAAGCTGCAGCACGCGACCCGGAGCCGCCGCTACGAGGTCTTCAAGGAGTACACCCGCCTGGTGGACGACCAGTCCGCCCGGCTCATGACGCTGCGCGGCCTGCTGCGCATCCGCGGCGTCGATGACCCCACTGACCCGCGTGGGCTGGGCGCAGCGTCGCTCCCGGCCCGCGCGCCTCGCCCGGCCGGGAGCGAGCGACCCGGGCCGGGCTGCACCCGACCGGCCCGCATCCCGTCGGCGAAGCCCGCGGCTCCGCCGCCGGCGGCCGGTCCCGCCTGCGGCTGACGCACCGGGCGGCGCGCCCGGCAGGCCCGCGCGGCCCGATCCCCATCGACGAGGTGGAGCCGGTGTCGGCCATCGTGCGCCGGTTCTCCACCGGCGCGATGTCCTACGGTTCCATCTCGGCCGAGGCGCACCAGACCCTGGCCATCGCCATGAACCGGCTGGGCGGCCGGTCCAACACCGGCGAGGGCGGCGAGGACCCGGAACGTTTCGTCCCGGACGCCAACGGGGACCTGCGCCGGTCCGCGGTCAAGCAGGTGGCCAGCGGCCGGTTCGGGGTGACCAGCGAGTACCTGGTCAACGCCGACGACCTGCAGATCAAGATGGCCCAGGGGGCCAAGCCAGGGGAGGGCGGCCAGCTGCCCGGGCACAAGGTGTACCCGTGGATCGCCAAGACCCGGTACTCCACCCCCGGGGTCGGGCTCATCTCGCCGCCGCCGCACCACGACATCTACTCCATCGAGGACCTGGCCCAGCTCATCCACGACCTCAAGAACGCCAACCCGCAGGCCCGGGTGCACGTCAAGCTGGTCGCCGAGGTGGGGGTCGGCACCGTCGCGGCCGGGGTGTCCAAGGCGCACGCCGACGTGGTGCTGATCTCCGGGCACGACGGCGGCACCGGGGCCGCCCCGCTGACCAGCCTCAAGCACGCGGGCGCTCCCTGGGAGCTGGGCCTGGCCGAAACCCAGCAGACCCTGCTCCGGGCCCGGCTGCGGGACCGGATCGTGGTCCAGGCCGACGGCCAGCTGAAGACCGGCCGGGACGTGATCATCGCCGCGCTGCTCGGGGCCGAGGAGTTCGGCTTCGCGAGCGCGCCGCTGGTCGTGTCGGGCTGCATCATGATGCGGGTCTGCCACCTGGACACCTGCCCGGTCGGGGTGGCCACCCAGAACCCTGAGCTGCGCAAGCGGTTCACCGGCCAGCCGGAGTTCGTGGTCAACTTCTTCGAGTTCATCGCCGAGGAGGTGCGCGAGTACCTGGCCGCGCTGGGACTGCGCAGCCTGGAGGAGGCGGTCGGGCCGGACCGACCTGCTGGACAGCGAGCGGGCGGTGGGGCACTGGAAGGCGGCCGGGCTGGACCTCGCGCCGATCCTGCACATGCCCGCCCTGGCCGAGGGCGCGGCCACCCGCAACACCACCACCCAGGATCACGGCATCGAGCGGGCCCTGGACAACACGCTGATCCAGCTGGCCGAGGGGGCCCTGCAGGACGCGAAGCCGGTCACCCTGGACCTCCCGGTCCGCAACGTCAACCGGACCGTCGGCACCATGCTGGGCTACGAGGTGACCCGGCGGTGGGGCGGCAAGGGGCTGCCCGACGACACCATCCTGGTCCGGTTCCGTGGCTCGGCCGGGCAGTCCTTCGGCGCCTTCCTGCCCCGCGGGATCACCCTGCGGCTGGCCGGCGACGCCAACGACTACCTGGGCAAGGGCCTGTCCGGCGGCCGGATCATCGTGGCCCCGGACCCGGAGGCCAGCTTCATCGCCGAGGAGCAGATCATCGCGGGCAACGTGATCGGCTACGGCGCCACCGGCGGGCGAGATGTTCCTCCGCGGCGTGGTGGGCGAGCGGTTCTGCGTGCGGAACTCGGGCGCCACCGCGGTGGCCGAGGGCACCGGCGACCACGGCTGCGAGTACATGACCGGCGGTGTCGTGGCCGTGCTCGGCCCCGTCGGCCGTAACTTCGCGGCCGGCATGTCCGGCGGCCTCGCCTACCTGCTCGACCCGGATCCGGTCCGGGTCAACACCGACATGGCCGACCTGGAGGGCCTCGACGACGACGACGCGACCCGGCTGCGGGAGCTGGTCGCGCGGCACCTCGCCGAGACCGGGTCGGAGGTCGCGGCGCGGTTGCTGGCCGACTGGGACGCGGCGCTGACCCGGTTCGGCAAGGTCATGCCCAAGGACTACAAGCGGGTGCTCGACGCGGCCCGGCTGGCCGAGCGTGAAGGCCGCGACGTCAACCAGGCCGTGATGGCCGCGGCCCACGGCTGAGGAGGCTGCTGCGATGGCTGACCCCAAGGGTTTCCTGACCACGCCGCGCGAGACGCCCGCCCGGCGGCCGGTGGACGTGCGGATCCGGGACTGGCGGGAGGTGTACACCGACTTCCCGCCGGTGGCGCTGGAGGCGCAGGCCGGGCGGTGCATGGACTGCGGCATCCCGTTCTGCCACCAGGGCTGCCCGCTGGGCAACCTGATCCCGGAGTGGAACGACCTGGTCTGGCGGCATGAGTGGCGTGAGGCCGCGGAGCGGCTGCACGCGACCAACAACTTCCCGGAGTTCACCGGCCGGCTCTGCCCGGCGCCGTGCGAGAGCGCCTGCGTGCTCGGCATCAACGCCGACCCGGTGACGATCAAGCAGGTCGAGGTGGAGATCATCGACCGGGCCTGGGCCGAGGGCTGGGTCCGGCCGCTGCCGCCCAGCGCCGAGGCGGTGGCGGCGGGCCGCCGGGTGGCGGTGATCGGGTCCGGGCCGTCCGGGCTGGCCGCGGCCCAGCAGCTCACCCGGGCCGGGCACGCGGTCACCGTGTTCGAGCGGGCCGACGCGCCCGGCGGGTTGCTGCGCTACGGGATCCCCGAGTTCAAGATGGAAAAGCGGCACCTGGACCGCCGGCTGTGGCAGATGCAGGCCGAGGGCACCAGGTTCCGCTGCGGGGTGCTGGCGGGCCGGGACGTCACGGCCGCGCAGCTGCGGGCGGACTTCGACGCGATCGTGCTGGCCGGCGGGGCCACCGTGGCCCGCGGGCTGCCCGTCCCCGGCGCCGACCTGGCCGGGGTGCACCAGGCCATGGAGTTCCTCCCGCTGGCCAACCGCGCGGTCGTCGCGTCGCAGGCCCGGACGGGCGGCGGCCCGGTGCCCGAGCCGCCGATCAGCGCGCGGGGCAAGAACGTGATCATCATCGGTGGCGGCGACACCGGGGCCGACTGCCTCGGCACCGCGCACCGGCAGGGCGCCGCCTCGGTCACCCAGCTGGAGATCCTGCCCCGGCCTACGGAGAGCCGTCCCGACAACCAGCCGTGGCCGACGTACCCGATGATCTACCGGGTGTCCAGCGCGCACGAGGAGGGCGGGGAGCGGGTCTACGCCGTGTCCACGCAGGAGTTCGTGGGCGACGCGGCCGGCCGGGTCAAGGGGCTCCGGCTGGTCGAGGTGGAGCTGGCCGACGGCAAGTTCGCGCCGGTCCCGGGGACCGAGCGGGAACTGCCGTGCGAGCTGGTGCTGCTGGCCATGGGCTTCACCGGGGCGGAGCGGGAGGGCCTGCTGACCGACCTCGGCGTGGAGTTCGACGCGCGCGGGAACGTGGCCCGCGACGGCGGGTACGCCACCTCGGTGCCCGGGGTGTTCGTGGCCGGGGACATGGGCCGCGGCCAGTCGCTGATCGTGTGGGCCATCGCCGAGGGCCGCTCGGCCGCGGCGGCCGTGGATACCTACCTGGAGGGGGACAGCGTGCTGCCCGCCCCCATCCCCCCCACCGCCCGCTCCCTGGCCTGACCACCCGCCCCCCGCCCGCCGGGCCGGCGCCGGGCTGCCTCGAATGTGTGCTGAAACTGCTGCGGGGACAGCACTTTCCGCACACGTTCGCCAGCGCGGCGCCCGGAGTGGCGCTGGATCGCCGTGCTGGCCGCGGGTCCGCAGGCGGTGCTCGGGGTCTCACCGCGGCCGGGCCGGATGGCCTCACCGGATTCGACGATCGCACGATTCACCTCCTGGTCCCGGCCGGCCGTCAGGTCAGGACGACGGTTCCGGCGGGGTGATGGTGCACCGGTCGCGGGTACTCGGCGCGGACGACGTGCACCCGGCTCGGCGGCCACCGCGGACCAGGCTCACCCGCTCGCTGCTGGACGCCGCGGTGTGGCGCCGCTGGCTGGACGCCTACTGGGAGGAGGCGCGGCTGGTGGTGGAGGTCAACGGGTCATGGCATATGGAGGTCGCGGCGTGGTGGGCTGACATGCGGCGCGATAACGACCTGACCATCAGCGGCCTGCGGGTGCTGCGCTTCCCGGCGTTCGCGGTCCGGGACCAGCCCGGGATGGTGGCGGCGCAGATCCGGTCGGCGCTGGACGGCGGGCGCTGTGACCAGCGGCGTGACATCGGGTGACCGTTCGGTGAATCTTGGCTAGCGGGTCTGCGGCAGGCCAGAACGTGCGCACGTAAGGTGGTATAGACCAATTCGGGTGCCTCGCCTGGAAGGCCGACTGCGGCCCGGCCGTGCAGGCGGCCTGCGGGTGCTGCGCTCCCGGCGTTCGCGGTCCGGGACGGCCGGCGTGGTCGCGGCGCAGATCCGCGACGCTCGGCCGCGGCCATGTTGCCGTCCGTGACATCGGATGACTGTTCGGTGAATGTTCCGTGGCGGGTCTCGGCGGGCCGGACCGTCGCCGCGTACAGTGGTATAGACCAATTCGGGTGCCTCGTCCGGAAGGCGACGAGCATGAGCGATCGAGCCGCCGAGCAAAGATCGTCGCCACCCTGGGGCCCGCGTCATCCAGCCCGGAGCGGCTCGCCGAACTCGTCGCGGCCGGGATCGACGTGGCCCGGCTGAACATGAGCCACGGCACCCAGGCTGGCCACCTGGCCGCCTACCAGTGTGTCCGGGCCGCGTCCGATGCGGCCGGGCACAGCGTCGGGGTGCTCATCGACCTGCAGGGCCCGAAGATCCGGCTGGGCACGTTCGCGGCCGGGCCGGTCCGGCTGCTGGCCGGCCAGGAGTTCACCATCACCACCCGCGAGGTGCCGGGGGACCAGCACGAGGCGGGCACGACCTACGCCGGGCCTCGCCGGCGACGTGCGGGCCGGTGACCGGGTGCTGGTGGACGACGGCCGGGTGGTCCTCGAGGTGCTCGCCGCGGCGGACGGCCGGGTCCGCACCCGGGTCATCGTGGGCGGCGTCGTCTCCGACCACAAGGGCCTCAACCTGCCCGGCGTCAAGGTCAGCGTGCCCGCCCTGACCGCCAAGGACGAGGCGGACCTGCGCTGGGCGCTGCGGCTGCGGGCGGACATGATCGCGCTGTCTTTCGTCCAGGGTCCCGAGGATGCCGTCCCGGCCCGGCGGATCATGGACGAGGCAGGGGTCCGGCTCCCGCTGATCGCGAAGATCGAGAAACCCCAGGCCATCGAGGCGCTGCCGGAGGTCATCGAGGCCTTCGACGGGATCATGGTCGCCCGCGGCGATCTCGGCGTGGAACTTCCGCTGGAGCAGGTGCCGATGGCCCAGAAGCGGATCGTCGAGCAGGCCAGGGCCCAGGCCAAGCCGGTCATCGTGGCGACCCAGATGCTGGAGTCGATGATTTCCGCGCCCCGGCCGACCCGGGCGGAGGCGTCCGACGTGGCCAACGCCGTGCTGGACGGCGCGGACGCGCTGATGCTGTCCGCGGAGACCAGCGTCGGCGAGTACCCGGTCCAGGCCGTCGCGACGATGGGCCGCATCATCAGCGAGGCGGAACGGGAATCCTGGCGCCTCGCCGCCGCGCTGGCCGGCGGAGCCGGCCAGCACCGGCGGCGCCATCGCCCGCGCCGCCGCCGAGGTCGGCGCGGCGGTCGGGGCCAAGGCCCTGGTCGCTTTCACGATGACCGGCGAGACGGCCCGGCGGCTGGCCCGGTACCGCTCGCCCATTCCGCTGCTGGCCTTCACGCCCCAGCCGAGCACGCGCAGCCAGCTGGCGCTGACCTGGGGGGTGGAGACGTTCATCGTGCCACCCGCCCGGCACACCGACGCGATGGTCCGTCAGGTGGAGGAGGCGCTGCTGGAGATCGGGCGCTGTGACAAAGGCGACATGGTGGTGATCGTGGCGGGCAGTCCGCCGGGCACGCCGGGCCGGACCAACGCCCTGCGGGTGCACCGCATCGGTGACGCCGCGGCCCTGGGGGCTGGCCTCGGATGACGCGGACCACGGCGGTTGACCTGGGGTGCCCCGGGTGGGATTCGAACCCACACTGCATGGTTTTTGAGACCATGGACTCTGCCTGTTGGTCTACCGGGGCGCTGCGGCCAGGCGGTGCGGAGCTGGCTCGGCCGAACGTCAATCTACCTGGTACCGGTACGATCATGGGCGTGAGTCAGACCCCATTGCGCGTTTTGATCGCCGAAGACGAGGCCCTGATCCGGCTTGACCTCAAGGAGATGCTTGAGGAGGAGGGCTACTCGGTGGTCGGCGAGGCCGCCGATGGCCAGCAGGCCATCGACCTTGCCGTCAGTCTCCGGCCGGACCTGGTGATCCTCGATGTGAAGATGCCGGTCCTGGACGGGATATCGGCCGCCGAGCAGGTGGCCGCCGATCAGATCGCGCCGGTGGTCATCCTGACCGCGTTCTCCCAGCGTGAGCTGGTCGAGCGGGCCCGCGACGCGGGAGCCATGGCGTACCTGGTGAAGCCGTTCACCAAGGCGGATCTGGTCCCCGCGATCGAGATCGCGGTCAGCCGCTTCCAGGAGGTGGCCGCGCTGGCCGGCGAGGTCGGCACGCTCAAGGAGCGGCTGGAGGTGCGCAAGCTCCTCGACCGGGCCAAGGGCAAGCTCCAGACCGAGCAGGGAATGTCCGAGCCGGACGCGTTCCGCTGGATCCAGAAGACCTCCATGGACCAGCGGCTGGCCATGCGGGCGGTGGCGGAGCGGGTGCTCGAGGGCAGCATGGTCCCGGGCGGCGCCGCAGGCGGTACCGACGCGGCAGCCGGCGCCAAGCCGGATTCAGGAGCCTGAGCAGGCCCTTAGCGCGGATCTGCAGGCGCTGCGGCGTGGAGGTTCCGGGATCGAGCCCGGGGAACTTTTGGTGCCGTGTCGGCCTTCCCCGGGCCGACATGTTCTCTACTCAGCTCCCCGGGCTCTCCCCACCACGGTAGCGAGGAGTCCCCGCGCCGCGCAAAGGGGCGGCCATTCCCTGGCCGGTTTGTGATAAACGTCCGGTCACGTGCGGTTTCCCTGCCTGCACCGGTGACTGACCTGGCCAGTCCGCCCGGCTCACTCGCCTGCCCGCGCGCTGATGTCGCCAGGATTGTGGCCACCCGCCGGGACCTGGTCGCGGAGCAGGCAGGTCAGCCTGGCCGAGCAGACCCGGCGGCCCCGGTCGTCGCTGATCGCGATCTCGTAGGTGGCGGTGGTCCGCCCGCCGTGCACGCCGGGTGGCGACGCCGGTGACCACGCCGCCGGCCACCGCGCGGTGGTGCGTGGCGCTGATCTCGATCCCGACCGCGAACCGCCCGGGCCGGCCGTGCAGGGCCGCGCCCAGCGAGCCCAGGGTCTCGGCCAGCACGCAGGAGGCACCGCCGTGCAGCAGGCCGTAGGGCTGGATGTTGCCGTCCACCGGCATGGAGCCAATGACCTGCTCCGCGCGGGCGGCGCTGACGGTGATGCCCATCCGGCCCGGCAGGGTGCCCTGGCTGAGCCGGGCGAAGCCCTCGATGATCTGAGCCGAGCCGTCCTGCGTCCGTCGCCGGCGCCCGAGCCGTCCTGGCCGCCCCGCCGCCCGTCCTGGCCGGCCTGTGTCTCGCCGTCCCGGTCCACCCGCGCCTCCGGAGTCAGCGACCCTGGCGCCCGGCCGCGCCGCAGGGGAAGCCTAGGCCGGCCCGCCGGGCCGGCCCGTACCGGGGCGCCCGTACCCGTGTGACGTCGAGACCCACGGGGACCTAGCGATCTGAGTGGCCAGAGTCGATTCATGTGACTTTGGGCGCGCGATACCGGAGTTGCCCGGCCCGGCACGATCACCATCGCGTCACATAGCGAGAAAAGATCGGATGTTCTGCCCCGAAACACTGGCGTTTCATGCAGGTGAGCGTTAACAATGCCCCGGGGGCTGTCTGTGCCAGCCTCGGGAACCCAACGAAGGGAATCTCCATGCGTCCAGTATTAAGAGGGAAGATCAGCTCACCAGGTCTGCGGGTCGGCGCGGTGGCCGGCGCTGGCGGTCGCGACCGTGGCGTCGCTGGCGGCCATGCGGTCCGCCCCGGTCAGCCCCGCGGGCGGCGGCGGCTGCTCGCCGACCGTGTCCAAGCAGTTCTTCGGCAAGACCATCGAGCCGTACACCGGCAAGAACACCGCGGTGTACCGCTACACGCTGACCAACTGCCGCGGCATGCAGGTCAGGATCCTGAGCTTCGGCGCCATCACCCAGTCGATCGACGTCCCGTCCGCGCCGCGGCCACGAGGCCGACGTGGTCGCTGGGCTTCAAGACGCTGCAGGACTACGTGACGTTCGACAGCCCGCCGGTGACCGCCAACGGCGGCCCGTACTTCGGCGAGACGATCGGCCGCTACGCCAACCGCATCGCCAAGGGCACGTTCAAGCTGAACGGCAAGACCTACACGCTGCCGATCAACAACGGCGTGAACAGCCTGCACGGCGGCCTGGTCGGTTTCGGCAACCACATCTGGGCGTCCCAGGCGGTGCACGCGCCCGGCACGGCGGGCGTGCAGCTCACGCTGGTCAGCCCGAACGGTGACTCGAGCGGCGCCCCGGGTCCCCCGGCTGCCCGTCCGGCTGCACCGGCTACCCGGCCCAGCTGACCGTGGTGGTCACCTACACGCTGAACAACCAGGGCCAGCTCGGCATCCACTACAAGGCCACCAACAACGACACGAAGCTGTCCACGGTGCTCAACCTGACCAACCACAGCTACTTCAACCTGGCTGGCGAGGCTTCTGCGGCGGGCTCGGCCTACCGGCAGTTCGTCCAGATCAACGCGAACAACTACTCGCCGACCGACACGACGCAGATCCCGCTGCCGCTGCCCCACGGGGTCCCGGTCGCGGGCACGCCGTTCGACTTCCGTGCGCCGCACACCATCGGCTCGCGGATCAGCGACGTGAGCGCGCCGGACAACGTCCCGGCGCAGTTCGCCAGCCACCGGGGGCGAGAGCCAGCTGCTCATCGCGCAGGGTTACGACCACAACTGGATCCTGAACCAGCAGACCGCCGCGACCACCGGTCCGGATGGGCTGAACCTGGCCGCCCGCGCCTTCGACCCGTCGAGCGGCCGTGCTGCTGACCGTCTGGACCGACCAGCCGGGCGTGCAGTTCTACAGCGGCAACTTCCTCAACGGCACGCTGGTGGGCATCAGCGGCCACACCTACCGGCAGGGTGCGGGGTACACGTTCGAGACCCAGCACTTCCCGGACTCGCCCAACCAGCCGGCCTTCCCGTCCACCACTCTCGGCCCTGGGAAGACCTTCAACTCCACCACCATTTTCGCGTTCCACTCCTGAAGCCACCGGCCGGTGGCCTGCAGGCGCCGCGCAAGCGGCGCCGGCAGCCGGCCGGCTCCGCCGCGGCCCGGCGGCCGCCGCCTTCCCGGTGGCCGCCGGGCCGGGCATGGGCGTGGCATGTCCGCCCGCCGGTGTCGGTACCTGCTACTAGACTTCCTGCGTGGCGACGAAGGCGACCCAGGCACCCGCATCCGCACCCGAGCCAGCGGAGCGCCGGGAGCGGTTGCTCCTGCTCGACGGGCACTCCCTGGCCTACCGGGCGTTCTTCGCGCTGCCGCCGGAGAACTTCTCCACGACCACCGGGCAGCCGACCAACGCGGTCTACGGCTTCACCGCGATGCTCATCAACGTGCTCCGCGACGAGCAGCCGACCCACGTGGCGGTGGCCTTCGACCGCAGCGAGCCGACCTTCCGGCACGAGCAGTACGTGGAGTACAAGGCGAACCGGCGGGAAACCCCGGCGGACTTCCGCAGCCAGCTCAGCCTGATCTTCGAGGTGCTCGACGCGCTCGGCATCCCGCGGCTGTCGGTGGCCGGCTACGAGGCCGACGACATCATCGCCACGCTGACCGTGGCGGCCACCGAGGCGGGCATGGACGTGCTCATCGTCAGCGGTGACCGGGACAACCTGCAGCTGGTCAACGACCACGTCACGGTGCTGATGACCCGGCGCGGCATCAGCGACATGACCCGGTTCACCCCGGAGGAGGTCGTGGCCAAGTACGGCCTGACCCCGGCCCAGTACCCGGACTTCGCCGCGCTGCGCGGCGACCCGAGCGACAACCTGCCGAACATCCCCGGGGTGGGGGAGAAGACCGCGGCCCGGTGGGTCGCCGAGTTCGGCTCGCTCAGCCAGCTGGTGGACCGGGTCGACGAGGTCAAGGGCAAGGCCGGGGACAAGCTCCGCGAGCACCTCGGCTCGGTGCTGCGCAACCGGCAGCTGACCGAGCTGGCCCGGGACGTCCCGCTCGAGTCGCGGCCCCGGTGACCTGCAGCCGGTGCCGTGGGACCGGGACCAGATCCACCAGCTCTTCGACACGCTCCAGTTCCGGGTCCTGCGCGACCGGCTGTACAGCACCCTCCCTAACGGCATCGTGAGCCCGGCCGCCTCGCCCGGCAGCGAGTGTCCGGGCCGGAGCACGGCTTCGAGGTCGAGGTGTCGGTGCCGGGCCCCGATGAGCTGGCCGCCTGGCTGGACGAGCACGCCACCGGGACCGGCCGGGTCGGCCTGGCGGTCCACGGCACCTGGGGCCGCGGCACCGGGACCACGGACGGGCTGGCGCTGGCCGCCGCGGACGGGAGCGGGGCGTTCGTCGACCCGGTCACGCTGACCGAGGACGACGAGCGGGCCCTGGCCGCCTGGCTCGCCGACCCGGACCAGCCCAAGGCGCTGCACGACGCCAAGGGGCCGATGCACGCGCTGGCCGCCCGGGGCCTGGAGCTGGGCGGCCTGACCAACGACACGGCGCTGGCGGCCTACCTGGCGCTGCCCGGGCAGCGCTCGTTCGACCTGGCCGACCTGGTCCTGCGTTATCTGGGCAAGGAACTGCGCGACGAGGGGACCGCCACCGGCCAGCTCGCCTTCGACCTGTCCGCCGCCGAGGACGGCGAGGACGATGGCGAGGCGGAGGCCGCGGTAGCGCTGGTGGTGCGCGCCCGGGCCACCGCGGAGCTGGCCGACGCGCTGGACGCGGACCTGGAGCAGCGCGGAGCCGCCCAGCTGCTCGCCGACGTCGAGCTGCCGCTGGTCGGGGTGCTGGCCCGGATGGAGCGGGCCGGGATCGCGGCGGACACCCATCATTTCGCCGACATGTCCGCCAGCCTGGGTGGCGAGGTGAAAGCGGCCGAGCAGGCGGCGTTCACGATCATCGGGCACGAGTTCAACCTCGGCTCGCCCAAGCAGCTCCAGGAAGTGCTGTTCACCGAGCTGGGCCTGCCCAAGACCAAGCGGATCAAGACCGGGTACACCACCGACTCCGAGGCCCTGACCAGCCTGCTGGCGCAGACCGGCCACCCCGTGCTGGAGCACCTGCTCCGGCACCGGGACGTGGCCAGGCTCAAGAGCATCGTGGACTCGCTCATCCCGATGGCGGACGAGGACGGCCGGATCCACACCACGTACAACCAGATGATCGCGGCCACCGGGCGGCTCTCGTCCACCGACCCCAACCTGCAGAACATCCCCATCCGCACCGAGGAGGGCCGCCGGATCCGGCAGGGCTTCGTGGTCGGCGACGGGTACGAGACGCTGCTCACCGCCGACTACAGCCAGATCGAGCTGCGCATCATGGCCGACCTGTCCGGCGACACCGCGCTGGAGGAGGCGTTCACCTCCGGCCACGACTTCCACGCCGAGACGGCGTCGCGGGTCTTCGGCGTGCCGCCCGAGGAGGTCACCGTCGAGATGCGCAGCCGGATCAAGGCGATGAACTACGGGCTGGCTTACGGCCTGTCCGCCTACGGGCTGTCCCAGCAGCTGCGCATCACCCCGGACGAGGCCCGGGCCCTGATGGACGAGTACTTCCAGCAGTTCGGCGGGATCCGGGACTACCTGTACGCCGTGGTGGACGAGGCCCGCAAGGACGGGTACACGCAGACCGTCCTCGGCCGCCGGCGCTACCTGCCCGACCTCACCTCAGACAACCGGCAGCGCCGGGAGATGGCCGAGCGGATGGCGCTCAACGCGCCGATCCAGGGCTCCGCCGCCGACATCATCAAGGTGGCCATGCTCCGGGTCGACCAGGCGCTGCGCGACGGAGGGCCTGCGCTCCCGGATGCTGCTCCAGGTGCACGACGAGCTGGTCTTCGAGGTCGCCCCCGGCGAGCTCGACACGCTGCGCGAGCTGGTGCCCCGGATCATGTGCGGCGCTTTCGACCTGCGGGTGCCGCTGCGAAGTCTCGCTCGGCACCGGCCGCACCTGGGCTGAGGCCGGGCACTGAGTGCTGGCCCGGGGGCGACCCTCCGGACCCCCGCTTGCCCGCTGCCGTCGGTACGTCGTCTGCTGCGCCGCCGGGGTTAGTCGCCGGGTCGGCGGGGACACGGCTGCGCTGCGCCTCCCCTCCCCGGCGAGCTGTCCGGGGGCCGCCCCGCGCGCACGCGGCCGGGCGCGCGGGGGGTCGTGTTCAGATTGAGATCGGGAGTAAAAGGCAGCGAAATCGCGTTGAAAATTGCAGCGTGCAGGGCTGATGCGGGCGATAACGATCATGCGGCGATCGGGTGCTCCGATTGACCGGGTGGCTGAGCTCTCATATCCTGAGCGCTGCGCCGTGTTCTGGTGCAGTCCGCCGTGGCCAGGCAAAGTTACGGGCGGCCGAGAGGCCCCTCCGTGGCTCGCCGGGTCGGCCAGCCAAATCCAGTGCACCCTGTAGGCCCACCTGACGGGCCCTCGGTATGGCGCGTCCAAACTACTTTCTGTCCGCCGGAGCCAACCAACACATGACGAGCAGCACAGAGGCCAGCCCGACCCCCAAGGTGGCGGTCAACGACATCGGGTCGCAGGAAGCCTTCCTCGCCGCGATCGACGAGACCATCAAGTACTTCAACGACGGTGACATTGTCGAAGGCACCGTCGTCAAGGTCGACCGAGACGAGGTCTTGCTCGACATCGGCTACAAGACGGAGGGGGTCATCCCCTCCCGCGAGCTGTCGATCAAGCATGACGTGGACCCGCACGACGTGGTCAAGGTCAGCGACCACATCGAGGCCCTTGTTCTCCAGAAGGAGGACAAGGAAGGCCGCCTCATCCTGTCCAAGAAGCGCGCCCAGTACGAGCGCGCCTGGGGCACGATCGAGAAGATCAAGGACGACGACGGCGTGGTCACCGGCACCGTCATCGAGGTGGTCAAGGGCGGCCTGATCCTGGACATCGGCCTGCGCGGCTTCCTGCCCGCGTCGCTGGTGGAGATGCGCCGGGTCCGCGACCTGCAGCCCTACGTGGGCCGGGAGATCGAAGCCAAGATCATCGAGCTGGACAAGAACCGCAACAACGTGGTCCTGTCCCGCCGGGCGTGGCTGGAGCAGACCCAGTCCGAGGTGCGCCAGAACTTCCTGAACACGCTGCAGCGGGGCCAGATCCGCAAGGGCGTGGTGTCGTCCATCGTCAACTTCGGTGCCTTCGTGGACCTGGGCGGCGTGGACGGCCTGGTGCACGTGTCCGAGCTGTCCTGGAAGCACATCGACCACCCGGGTGAGGTGGTCGAGGTCGGCCAGGAGGTCACGGTCGAGGTGCTGGACGTGGACATGGACCGGGAGCGGGTCTCCCTGTCGCTGAAGTCCACCCAGGAAGACCCGTGGCAGCAGTTCGCCCGGACCCACCAGATCGGCCAGGTCGTCCCGGGCCGGGTCACCAAGCTGGTCCCGTTCGGTGCGTTCGTGCGGGTCGAGGAGGGCATCGAGGGCCTGGTGCACATCTCCGAGCTGGCGGACCGGCACGTCGAGATTCCCGAGCAGGTCGTGCAGGTCGGCGACGAGATCTTCGTCAAGATCATCGACATCGACCTGGACCGGCGGCGGATCAGCCTGTCGCTCAAGCAGGCCAACGAGGGCACGATCGGCGAGGCGGTCGGCGACGACTTCGACCCGACCCTGTACGGCATGCCCGCCACCTACGACGAGCAGGGCAACTACGTCTACCCCGACGGCTTCGACTCCGAGTCCGGCGAGTGGCTCGAAGGGCTTCGACACCCAGCGCGAGGAGTGGGAGCGGCAGTACGCGCAGGCCCGGTCCCGGTTCGAGGCGCACCGCCGCCAGGTCGCCGAGGCCCGCAGCAAGGCCGAAAGCGACACTGGCGAAGAGGGCGGCGACACGGCCACGGCGGCCGGCGGCACGCACACGTCGGGCACCCCGGACCGGGGCGGCTCCGGCGGTGGCGCGCTGGCCTCGGACGAGGCACTGGCCGCGCTGCGCGACAAGCTCTCCGGGGGCCAGAACTAACGCACTCATCCCGGCACCGATCCATGATCGCCCCTGTTTTCCTGAGGCCGCGTTTTCTCAGGGCACGTGCTGCGAGGCCGCGGCCCCGCACCGGGCGATCATGGATCGGTGAGCAGCATGCTTAAGGTCGGCCTGACCGGCGGCATCGGCTCGGGCAAGAGCGAGGTCTCCCGCCGGCTGGCCGGCTACGGCGCCCTCATCATCGACGCGGACCAGGTGGCCCGCGAGGTCGTCGAGCCGCACACCCCCGGCCTGGCCCAGGTGATCGGCGTGTTCGGCACGGGGGTCCTGGCCGGGGACGGCACCCTGGACCGGCAGAAGCTGGGCGAGATCGTCTTCTACGACGCCGAGCTGCGGGCGAAGCTGAACGCGATCGTCCATCCGCTGGTCGGTGAGCGCATTCGCCAGCTGGAACAGGGCGCCGACCCGGGCGCGATCCTGGTCGAGGCCATCCCGCTGATCGCCGAGAACCAGCTGGCCGGTCTCTTCGACCTCGTCATCGTGGTCGACGTCTCGCCGCGGATCCAGGAAGACCGGCTGGTCCGGGACCGTGGCATGACCCGCGAGCAGGTCGCGGCGCGGGTGGCCGCCCAGGCCAGCCGGGAGGACCGGCTGGCCATCGCCGACATCGTGCTCGACAACTCCGGGTCCCTGGACGAGCTCGACCGCGAAGTCGGCGACCTCTGGACCGAACTCTGCCGCCGGGCGAACGCCCGCAGGCTGAGCCTCACCGGTCGCGGCGCCGGCGGGCGCTGTCTGTCAGACCCGGGAAATACAGTGGGCTGGCGAGGCGGTTTAGTCCCCGGGAGGAGGCGGCATCGTGCGACCAGTTAGTGACCTGCAGCGGCGGGTGGCGCCGTTCGAGGTGGTCACGGACATGGTCCCGTCCGGCGACCAGCCGAGGGCCATCGCCGAGATGGAGCGCCGGGTGAACAGCGGCGACCGGGACACCGTCCTGCTCGGCGCGACCGGAACCGGGAAGACCGCCACGGTGGCCTGGCTGGCCGAGCGGGTGCAGCGGCCGGTCCTGGTCATGCTGCCGAACAAGACGCTGGCGGCCCAGTTCGCCAACGAGCTGCGCGAGATGCTGCCGCACAACGCGGTCGAGTACTTCGTCTCCTACTACGACTACTACCAGCCCGAGGCGTACATCCCGCAGACCGACACCTACATCGAGAAGGACTCCTCGATCAACGACGAGGTGGAGCGGCTGCGGCACTCGGCGACCAACTCGCTGCTCACCCGCCGGGACACGATCGTGGTGGCCTCGGTCTCCTGCATCTACGGGCTGGGCACGCCCCAGGAGTACGTGGACCGGATGGTCCCGCTCCGGGTCGGCGACACCATCGAGCGGGACACCCTGCTCCGGCGGCTGGTCGGCATGCAGTACGCCCGCAACGACCTGTCCTTCACCCGGGGCACCTTCCGGGTCCGCGGCGACACCATCGAGATCATCCCGGTCTACGAGGAACTCGCCGTCCGGATCGAGATGTTCGGCGACGAGATCGAGCGGCTGATGACGCTGCACCCGCTGACCGGCGAGGTGATCAGCGAGGACGAGGAGCTCTACATCTTCCCGGCGTCGCACTACGTGGCGGGGCCGCAGCGGATGGAGCGGGCCATCGCCGGGATCGAGGCCGAGCTGGAAGAGCGGCTGGCGGAGCTGGAGAAGGCCGGCAAGCTGCTGGAGGCCCAGCGGCTGCGGATGCGCACCACCTACGACCTCGAGATGATGCGCCAGGTCGGCAGCTGCTCGGGCATCGAGAACTACTCGCGGCACATCGACGGCCGCGAGGCCGGGAGCCCGCCGAACACCCTGCTCGACTACTTTCCCGAGGACTTCCTCCTGGTCATCGACGAGTCGCACAACACTGTCCCGCAGATCGGGGCGATGTACGAGGGTGACGTGTCGCGGAAGCGGGCCCTGGTCGAGCACGGGTTCCGGCTGCCCAGCGCCATCGACAACCGGCCGCTCACCTGGGACGAGTTCTGCGAGCGGATCGGCCAGACGGTGTACCTGTCGGCCACCCCCGGCCCCTACGAGCTGCAGCGGGTCGGCGGCGATGTGGTCGAGCAGGTGATCCGGCCGACCGGGCTGATCGACCCGCAGGTGATCGTCAAGCCGACCAAGGGGCAGATCGACGACCTGGTCAACGAGATCAGGACCCGCGCGGAACGCTCGGAGCGGGTGCTGGTCACCACGCTGACCAAGAAGATGGCCGAGGACCTCACCGACTACCTGCTGGAACTCGGCATCCGGGCGCGCTACCTGCACAGCGAGGTGGACACGCTGCGCCGGGTGGAACTGCTCCGCGAACTGCGGGTCGGCGAGTACGACGTGCTGGTCGGGATCAACCTGCTCCGCGAGGGACTGGACCTGCCTGAGGTGTCGCTGGTGTCCATCCTGGACGCCGACAAGGAGGGCTTCCTGCGGTCGGGCACCTCACTGATCCAGACCATCGGCCGGGCCGCGCGGAACGTGTCCGGCCAGGTGCACATGTACGCCGACTCGGTCACCCCGTCCATGCAGCGGGCGATCGACGAGACCGACCGGCGGCGGGCCAAGCAGGTCGCCTACAACACCGAGCACGGCATCGACCCGACCCCGCTGCGCAAGCGGATCGCGGACATCCTCGACCAGCTGGTCCGGGAGGACGCGGACACCGAGAAGCTGATCGGCGGGAGCGGGCGGCAGCAGAGCCGGGGCAAGACCCCGGTGCCGGGACTGTCCTCGCGGGTGCGGGCCTCGGCCAGCGGCGCGGGCGAGGGCGAAGGCGGCGGGGCCGCGCGCGGCGACCTGATCGCGCTGATCGCCCAGCTGACCGAGCAGATGCACACGGCCGCGGCGGAGCTGCAGTTCGAGGTCGCGGCCCGGATCCGGGACGAGATCAGGGAACTGAAGCAGGAACTGCGCGGCATGCAGGCCGCCGGCGTCTGATCCGCCGGGTTTGCGCTGGTCGAGCGGGCTGTCGGCGTTCGGCGCCACTGATCGTGGCGAGTTTTAACTGAGCGGAACCACTGGCGCCTCTCACACGTCGAATGTTTGTAGTCCAGGGCACTGAGCGGTCCAGGCCGCCGCTCAGTGCCCTGGGCACGCTGCTTTCCGGCCTGGTCCCTGGCGGCATGAACAGGAACGGAGACCACCATGGGCGTGCCCGTTACCCTTTCCGGCTATCTCACCCGCACCGGGCTGCTCATCGCGGCGGCCGCCGGTGCCGCGACCGTGGCGGCCGGCTGCGGGAGCCAGGTGGCGACCACGACCAGTGCGACCCAGTCGGCCAGCCCCAGGCCGCGAGCCCGGGCGGCATCATCCCGGGCGGTCCGCGTCCACGGGCGGCGCGGCCCTGTGCTCGAAGCAGGCAGCGGTGACCCGGCTGGTGGTCAGCCGGGTCACCGCCTTGCCCCAGAACCACCTGCACTTCGCCTTCCCGGCCGGGGTCACGGTGTCCAGCCCCGGCCCGGGCCCGGGCGGTGGCCGGGACGGTCTGCGGGCTGCCCGCCATGCCCCACGGCGGCCATGAGCTGCCCGGCCGACCTGGGCGTCAGCTACCGGCTCAGCTTCGCCGCGGGCTCCGGGAGCTTCCCGGTGGTGACCGTCAGCGGCCGGCGGCTGCGGCGGGGTGACGGGCGCGGGCCGGGCGCGCTGGACGGCCCGCTCGCCCGGTTCTGGACCGTCCTGGCCCACGCCATGGGCGCTCAGCCGGCGGCGCGGCCCTGCAGGGCACCCGCCCGGTCAGCCAGCGGCGGCGGCCCGGTCAGCTGAGCGCCACCGGCCCAGCCGGCAGGAACCGCCGCGCTGGTAGGTTCGCAGGGCCTGCTACCAGCCGGAAGGGTGAGCATGACCTGGGTGCTATTCGACTACGGCGGCGTGATCTGCGAACCCCAGTCCGAGGCCGACCGGGCCCGGCTGGCCAGCGCCTCCGGCGGTCCGGCGGCGGACTTCGAGGCGGCCTACTGGCGATACCGGCTGGACTACGACCGGGCCGCGCTGGACGTCACCGCGTACTGGCAGCGGGTCGCGGCCGACCTGGGCCGCTCCTACAGCGACCCGGAGATCGCCGAGCTGAGCAGGCTGGACGCCGCGTCCTGGCTGACCCTGCAGCCCGGCACCGTGGAACTGATCACCGGGCTGGCCGCGGCGGGCCAGCGGCTCGCCGTGCTGTCGAACGCGCCCGCCGACGTGGCCGAGGCCGTGCAGGCCTTGCCGGTGGCCGGGTACTTCGAGCATCTGGTGTTCAGCTGCGCGCTCAAGTCGGCCAAGCCGGATCCGGAGTGCTTCCAGGCCACCCTCGCGCGTGCTGGGCGCGGAACCCGCGGACGTCATCTTCCTGGATGACCGGCCCGACAACGTGGCCGGCGGCCGCCGCGCTGGGCATGGTGAGCTTCCAGTTCACCGACGCCCGCGCCGCCCGCGCCGACCTGGCCCGGCACGGCATCGCACCCGGCGGACTCCCCGCGTAGTGTCGTAGTCGTGTTGGTCAGCCTGGTGGCCGGGGTCGTGGCGGCCCTGTGCTACGGGATCGCCTCGGTCATGCAGGCCGTGGCGGTGCGCGCGGCGAGCCGCCGGACTCCCGGCGGCGGGGTGCCTGGCACGGCGCTCGGCAGCGTGGATCCCGGCCTGATCGTCCGGATGCTGCGCCAGTGGCGGTTCGTGGCCAGCCTCGGCCTGGACCTGATCGGCTTCCTGGCCCAGCTGGTGGCGCTGCGGCGGCTGCCGGTGTTCGCCGTCCAGGCCATGGTGGCCGGCAGCCTGGCCGTGACCGCGGTGCTGGCGGCCTGGCTGATCGACGTGCAACTCGCCTGGCGGGAATGGCTGGCCGTGGCGGGTGTCGTGGTGGGGGTGGGCCTGCTGGGCACTGTCGGCCGGGGCTGAGGGCGCGCGCGCGGTCAGCGAGCCGTTCAAGCTGGCGCTCCTCCTGGCCGTGGCGGGCGTGGCCGGGGCCGGGCTGCTGGCCTCCCGGCTCGCCGTCCCCGCCCGCACGCCCGCGCTGGGCGCCATCGCGGGGCTGGGCTACGGCGTGGTCGCCGTGGCCGCGCGGGTGCTGCCCGGGTACTCCCTGCCGGAACTGCTCCGCGACCCGGCCACGTACGCGCTCGTGGCCGCGGGCGTGGTGTCGTTCATGCTCTACGCCACCGCGCTGGACAGCGGCAGCGTCACGGTGGCCACGGCCGCGGTCGTCCTGGCCGAGACCGCGCCGCCGGCCCTCATCGGGATCCTGTTCCTCGGTGACCACACCCGGCCGGGGCTGACCGCTCTCGCCGTCGTGGCGTTCGTGCTGGCCGTGACCTGCGCGGTTCTCCTGGCCCGGTTCGGCGAGGCGGGGGAGGACGGTGACGCCGGCCAGCGCGGTGGCCTGCCGCAGCGCAAGGACGGCGAGCCGAGCACCTCGACGGCGTGCTGAGCGGCCGTCCTTCCTCTACGGTGGAGCCTGTCGAGCTTGAGCCTCTACGCTGAGGCTTGTCTACCTTGGAGTTGGGCAGGGCCGCGGGGGTCCCTTGCGTGTCTGGCCGTCAGGCGGTATACGAGGGCTGATATCCTGATGGTCCGTGGACCGGCGGGATTCCCGCATCACACCGACCACGGGAGCCTTCTGTTGGCTGCGGCACCGCATGCATCACGGCAATCTTCGACACGACACCTCTTCGTCACCGGGGGAGTTGCCTCAAGCCTGGGCAAGGGGCTGACCGCCTCCAGCCTGGGACGGCTGCTCAAGCTTCGTGGCCTGAACGTCACGATGCAGAAGCTTGACCCCTACCTGAACGTCGATCCCGGCACCATGAACCCGTTCCAGCACGGTGAGGTGTTCGTCACCGACGACGGGACCGAGACCGACCTGGACGTCGGGCACTACGAGCGGTTCCTCGACACGCGGCTGCGTGGCTCGGCCAACGTCACCACGGGGCAGATCTACTCCAGCGTGATCGCCAAGGAGCGGCGCGGCGACTACCTGGGCGACACCGTCCAGGTCATCCCGCACATCACCAACGAGATCAAGGCCCGCATCATCGATATGGGCGGCCCGGGCATCGACGTGGTCATCACCGAGGTGGGCGGCACCGTGGGCGACATCGAGTCGCAGCCGTTCCTGGAAGCCATCCGGCAGATCAGGCACGAGATCGGCCGGGACCGCTGCTTCTTCCTGCACGTGTCGCTGCTGCCCTACATCGGCCCGTCCGGTGAGCTGAAGACCAAGCCCACCCAGCACTCCGTGGCCGCGCTGCGCAGCATCGGCATCCAGCCCGACGCGATCGTGTGCCGCAGCGACCGGCCGATCAGCGACGGGCTCAAGCGGAAGATCAGCCTCATGTGTGACGTGGACGAGGAGGCCGTGGTCTCCGCGGTGGACGCCCCGTCCATCTACGACATCCCGAAGGTCCTGCACACCGAGGGGCTGGACGCCTACGTGGTGCGGCGGCTCGGCCTGCCGTTCCGGGACGTGGACTGGAGCGACTGGGACGATCTGCTGCGCCGGGTGCACCGGCCCGCCCACAGCGTCACGATCGCCCTGGTCGGCAAGTACGTGGACCTGCCCGACGCCTACCTGTCGCCCGCCGAGGCGCTGCGGGCCGGCGGCTTCGCCAACGACGCCCGGGTGAACATCCGGTGGGTGACCAGCGACGACTGCCAGACCCCGGAAGGCGCGGCGCGCCAGCTCGCCGACGTGGACGGGGTCCTGGTCCCGGGCGGCTTCGGGGTGCGGGGCATCGAGGGGAAGCTCGGGGCCATCCGCTACGCCCGCGAGAACGGCATCCCGCTGCTGGGCCTGTGCCTCGGACTGCAGTGCGCCGCCATCGAGGTGGCCCGGGACGTGGCCGGGCTGCCCGGCGCGAACAGCTCCGAGTTCGACCCGGACACCCCGGACCCGGTCATCGCGACCATGGCGGACCAGCAGGACGTGGTCGCGGGCGAGCGCGACATGGGCGGCACCATGCGGCTCGGGCTGTTCCCCGCCGTGCTCGCCCAGGGGTCCCTGGTGCGTGAGCTGTACGGGACGGACATGGTGGAAGAGCGGCACCGGCACCGCTACGAGGTCAACAACGCCTACCGCCCCGTCCTGGAACAGGCCGGGCTGATCTGCTCCGGCCTGTCGCCCGATGGGCGTCTGGTCGAGTTCGTCGAGCTGTCCCGGGAGGTCCACCCGTTCTTCGTGGCCACCCAGGCGCATCCGGAGTTCCTGTCCCGGCCCACCCGGGCGCATCCGCTGTTCGCCGGGCTGGTCGCCGCGGCGCGGGAGCGGGCCAGGTCGCTCAGCCGCGGCGGCGCGGCTCTCGGCCACCCGGCCGCGGCCAGCGCATGACCTGCGAGGAAGCCTCGCTGCCCGGGCCGGGCCGGAGGAACCGGCTCCGCTGCGTGACGTAGCCGGAAAGCTGGCCGGTGCTCTCCTCGGTGGTGCAGGCCCGCGGCCCGATCGTGACGCTGCGCAGCGACCAGGTGCAGATGCCCGATCACGAGGTGGCGGACCGGCAGGTGGTGGAGCATCCCGGGCGCGGTGGTGATCGTCGCCCTGGACGAGGCGGGCCAGGTGCTGATGATCCGCCAGTACCGGCACCCGGTGGCCCACGTGCTCTGGGAGCTGCCCGCGGGCCTGCGGGACGTCCGCGGGGAGCCGCTGCGGGCCACCGCCGAGCGGGAACTGCTGGAGGAGACGGGATACCGGGCCCGCGACTGGCGGATCCTGGTCGACTTCTACTCCTCCCCGGGTATCAGCACCGAGTGGATCCGCGTCTTCCTGGCCCGTGACCTGGTGGAGGTCCCGGCGGCGCAGCGCGACTTCGTGCCCCGGCACGAGGAGACCCAGCTGCAGATCCGCTGGGCCGGCCTGGACGAGGCGCTGGACGCGGTTCCTCGCGGGCGACCTGCACAATGGTTCTACCGCGGTGGGTATCTTGTCCGCGTATGCCGCTCGGAGCAGCGGCTTCACCGGCCTGCGGCCCGCGGACGCGGGTGACGGCTGATCGGTGGCGAGTCCGCCAGGACACTGGGTCTGCCAGGACACTGGGCCGCCAGGGCGCTCAGTCCGTCAGGCTCGGCGCACCCGGCAATGGGGCCGGGTGCGGAGTTACGAAGAGAGGGCTTGCAGCCATGAAGGTAGGCGTTCCCAAAGAGGTCAAGAACCATGAGTACCGGGTGGCGATCACCCCGGCCGGCGTTCATGAGCTGACCCGCAGCGGCCACGAGGTATTCATCGAGCGTGACGCGGGAACCGGGTCCTCCATCCCGGACGAGGACTTCGTCACCGCGGGCGCGGTCATCCTGCCCACCGCGGACGACGTCTGGCAGACCGGCGACCTGATCCTCAAGGTCAAGGAGCCGGTGGCCGAGGAGTACCACCGGATGCGCAAGGACCAGGTGCTGTTCACCTACCTGCACCTCGCGGCCTCGCGGCCCGTGCACCGACGCGCTGCTCGACTCGGGTATCACCGCGATCGCCTACGAGACCGTCCAGCTGCCGGACAAGTCGCTGCCGCTGCTGGCCCCCATGTCCGAGGTGGCGGGCCGGATGGCCCCCCAGGTCGGCGCGCATCACCTGCAGCGTGACGGCGGCGGCCGGGGCGTGCTCATGGGCGGGGTGTCCGGCGTCTACGCGGCCAAGGTGGTGGTCCTCGGCGCGGGCGTCTCCGGCATGAACGCGGCCGCCATCGCGCTGGGCATGCAGGCCGAGGTCCTGCTGGTGGACAAGAACGTGGCCCGGCTGCGCTCGGCCGACGCGATCTACCAGGGGCACTGCCAGACCGTCGCGTCCAACGCCTACGAGATCGAGCGGGCGGTGATCGACGCCGACCTGGTCATCGGCGCGGTGCTGGTGCCGGGCGCGAAGGCGCCCGAGCTGATCTCCGACGAGCTGGTGTCCCGGATGAAGCCCGGCTCGGTGCTGGTGGACATCGCCATCGACCAGGGCGGCTGTTTCGCGGGCTCGCACCCGACCACGCACGCCGATCCCACCTACCGGGTGCACGACTCGCTGTTCTACTGCGTGGCGAACATGCCCGGCGCGGTGCCGCACACCTCGACCTACGCGCTGACCAACGTCACCCTGCCCTACGTGGTGGAGCTGGCCAACCGGGGCTGGCGGGACGCGCTGCGCGCCGACCCCGCGCTGGCCCTCGGACTGCACACCCACGAGGGCAGCCTGACCTGCCAGCCGGTCGCGGACGCGCACGGCCTGCCGTCCATGCCGCTCACCGAGGTCCTCAGCTGACCACGACCGGGCCGGCCACCGTCACGGGCGCGGTCCGCCGTTATCTCGATCACCTCACGGTGGAGCGCGGCCTGGCCGTGCACACGCTGGCGGCCTACCGGCGTGACCTGCTCCGCTACGAGGCGACGCTGGCCGCGCGCGGCCGGACGGTGATCGGCGAGGTCACCACGGACGACGTGGCGGCGTTCCTGGCCGGGCTGCGCGAAGGCGATGACGACCATTCGCCGCTCGCGGCCAGCTCGGCGGGCCGGGCCGTGGTGGCGGTCCGCGGGCTGCACGCGTTCGCGGCCGCCGAGGGGCTGGCCGGCTCCGACCCGGCCAGCCTGGTGCACCCGCCCGCCAGCCCGCGCAAGCTGCCCCGCGCGATCGGGGTGCCGGAGGTGGAGCGGCTGATCGCCGCCGCGGCGGTCGGCGGCGACGGACGGCGACGCGCTGCGCCCGCTGCGCGACCGGGCCCTGCTCGAGCTGCTGTACGGGACCGGGGCCAGGATTTCCGAGGCGGTCGGGCTGGACGTGGACGACCTTGGCTTCCTCGCCGTGGCGGCCAGGCGCCCGGGCCGGGCGGGCCCTGCCGGGCCGGCGCTGGCCGGGCCGCAGGCGCCGCCCGCCACCGTCCGGCTGGCCGGCAAGGGGGGCAAGGACCGGGTCGTGCCGGTCGGCCGGTACGCCCGTGAGGCGCTGGAGGCCTACCTGGTCCGGGCGCGGCCGACGCTGGCCGCCGCGGCCCGCCGGGCGTCCGCCAGCCCGGCCGTGTTCCTGAACGCCCGGGGCGGGCGGCTCACCCGGCAAGGCGCCTGGGGCGTGCTCAAGGCGGCCGCGGACCGGGCCGGCCTGGGCGGGGTCTCCCCGCACACGCTGCGGCACTCCTACGCCACGCACCTGCTCGACGGCGGGGCGGACGTGCGGGTGGTGCAGGAACTGCTCGGGCACGCGTCGGTGACCACCACGCAGATCTACACCATGGTGACCGTGGACAAGCTCCGCGAGGTGTACTCGGCCGCCCACCCCCGCGCCCTCGGCTAGCGCGGTTCCGAATGGCCCTCGATTACCTGGCCTTCCGGTGAGTCGGCTTGCCGGCGGGCAGGGCAGGGCCTAGAGTCCGGGTTCCAGCGGAGGTTTTCACCCGTCCGCCGGGGAGGTGCAGCAGATGGTAGCAGGGGCGCACTTGGTGGCGGCTCAGCCAGGTTCTATCGGGCCCACGGGCCGGCCTCTGCCGGCCTTCCCAGATCCGGAACCTCTGCTCAGCCACGGTCCGGCGCGCATCGTCGCGGTCTGCAACCAGAAGGGCGGGGTGGGCAAGACCACCACCACCATCAACCTGGGCGCCGCGCTCGCCGAGAACGGGCGCCGCGTGCTGCTGGTGGACTTCGACCCGCAGGGCGCGCTGTCCGTAGGCCTGGGCATCCAGCCGCACGAGCTCGAGTACACGATCTACAACCTGCTGATGGAGCGCAGGCTGCCGCGCGGCCGACGTGGTGTTCAAGACCGGCATGCACGGCATGGACCTGCTGCCCAGCAACATCGACCTGTCCGGGGCCGAGGTTCAGCTGGTGCACGAGGTCGGCCGGGAGTTCGTGCTCGGCGGGGTGCTGGAGCCGCTGCTGCCCGAGTACGACATCGTGCTCATCGACTGCCAGCCCTCGCTGGGCCTGCTCACCGTGAACGCACTGGCCTGCGCGGCCGGGGTGCTGGTCCCGCTGGAGTGCGAGTACTTCGCCATGCGCGGGGTGGCCCTGCTGCTGGAGACCATCGACAAGGTCTCGAGCAGGCTCAACCCGCGGCTCGGCATCGACGGGCTGCTGGCCACCATGTACGACTCCCGGACGCTGCATTCCCGCGAGGTTCTCGCCGAGGTGGTCAAGGGATTCGGGGACAAGGTGTTCCACACGGTGATCAACCGCACCGTGCGGTTCCCCGACGCCACGGTGGCCGGCGAGCCGATCACCAGCTTCGACCCCTCGTCCAACGGGGCGAGTTCCTACCGGGAACTGGCCCGGGAGGTGCTGGACCGGTGGCACCAGTCACAGCAGGCAGAGTCAACGGTAAGCAGCGCGTGAAGCGGGAACGGGGAGGCGGGTGGGGCGCGGGTCCCGTCCGCGACGGGTAAGCCTGCCGGGCGTCGCCGAGCTGCTCCGGCCGGCCACGCCGGGCCCGTCCGCACCGGGCCCGTCCACCGGGGATGGCCGCGAGGCCAGCGGGCGTGAGCCCCACCCCCAGAAGATCACGGTCTACCTGTCCGCTGGTGAACTTCTTGATCTCGAACGGGCCCGGCTGGCCCTTCGCGCTTACGGGATCACCGTGGATCGTGGCAGGCTGGTCCGGGAGGCCATCGCAGTGCTGCTGGCTGACCTGGACGCCGAGGGCGAGACGAGCCTGCTGGCCGGGCGATTGAGAGATACGACGTGAGGTGGCGGACTGCCGGTGATGCGTACGGTGACAGCTGAACCCGGTGGTAATGACCACAGTGGCGATGAGCCCGGGAGTGAAGCTGCGCCGGGCACTGAGCCGGGCGGGTTCGAGGTGCATCTCGACGTCTTCGAGGGACCTTTCGACCTGCTGCTCGGCCTGATCTCCAAGCACAAGCTCGATATCACCGAGGTCGCCCTCTCCCAGGTGACGGACGAGTTCATCGCCTATATCCGGGCCCTGGCCGACGGCTGGGACCTGGATCAGGCCAGCTACTTCCTGCTGGTGGCCGCGACCCTGCTCGACCTGAAGGCCGCGCGGCTGCTGCCCAGCGGCGAGGTCGAGGACGAGGAAGACCTCGCCCTGCTGGAGGCCAGGGACCTGCTGTTCGCCCGGCTGCTGCAGTACCGCGCCTACAAGGAGGTCGCGGCGGTGTTCGCGGGCCGGATGACGGTCCAGGGCCGCCGGTTCGCCCGGCGGGTGCCGATGGAACCGCAGTTCGCTGAGCTGCTCCCCGAAGTCCTGCTGGGCCTGGGAGCGGCGGAATTCGCCGCGATCGCCGCGCGGGCCCTGGCGCCCCGCCCGGTACCCGAGGTATCCACCGAGCACTTGCACTCGCCGACGACCACCGTCCGCGAGCAGGCCGAGATCATGGCGGCCCAGCTCCGCCGGCTCGGCCGGGCGACGTTCCGCCGCCTGTCCGCGGACTGCTCGGGGACCTACGAGGTCGTGGCCCGCTTCCTGGCCCTGCTCGAGCTGTACCGGGAAGGCAGCGTCTCGTTCGATCAGGTGACCCCGCTCGGTGAGCTGTACGTGACCTGGGTGGCGGAGCCGGCCCGGACGAGAGACCGGACGCCCGGGGCCGGGGTGGCCGCCGATGCCGAGGAGGAATACGGGTGAGCATGGAGGACCAGGTGGGCCCGGCGGGTGACGCCGATGACGCGCGCCGGACCCGCGGACGGCGAAGCGGCCGCCTGGGTAACGGCGACGCCGGTCCCGGTCCGGCGGGCCGGATCCGCGCCGGCGGCCGATCCGCCCGGCGGGACCGGACCCGGCCCGGCAGGCGGACCTGACCCGGCGGACGGTGAGGCCGACCTCGTCGATGGGCCTGGCGGCCCCGGGCTGCGGGCCAGCCTGGAGGCGATCCTGCTGGTGGTGGACGAGCCGGTGGCAGAGGTCGTCATCGCGCAGGTCCTGGAACGCCCGCGCGGCGAGGTGGCGGCGGCCCTGCGCGATCTGGCCGCGTCCTACGACGCCGAGCAGCGTGGCTTCGACCTGCGCGAGGTGGCGGGCGGCTGGCGCTTCTACACCCGGGCCGAGTGCGCGCCGGTGGTGGAGCGGTTCGTCCGGGACGGGCAGGAGGTGCGGCTGACCCAGGCCGCCCTGGAGACGCTGGCCGTGGTGGCTTACCGGCAGCCGGTGAACCGGGCGCGGGTGTCCGCGGTCCGCGGCGTCAACTGCGACAGCGTGCTGCGCACGCTCACGCTCCGGGGACTGGTGGAAGAGGCCGGCACCGAGAGCGAGACGGGGGCTATTCTCTACCGGACAACCGGGTATTTCCTGGAGCGGCTCGGCCTGGCCAGCCTGGAGGAACTCCCGGATCTCGCCCCCTTCCTGCCCGAGCATGTCGAGGACGTTGAGGATGCGGTCGATGAGCACCAGGGGGCCTGACGGCGCTGGTCCGGGGGGACGCCCCCCGGACCCCCGGAGTCGCCGGCCCGGCGAGGCTCTGCGGCCCGGGGGGCGCCCCCGCACCCCGCGAGTCGCCGGCTCGGCGGGAACACGCCTCCGGCGCGCCCCCCCTCGCCAGCGAATGCTGGCCCGGAGCCGGACGATGCGAGGACGACGAGCGCGACAGCCTGATCGACGTGCCGGGCGGCGTGCGGCTGCAGAAGGTGCTCGCCGCGGCGGGCGTGGGCAGCCGCCGGCACTGCGAGGAGCTGATCGGCGAGGGCCGGGTCGAGGTGGACGGGGAGACCGTGCGCCGGTACGGCGCCCGGGTGGACCCGCAGCATCAGATCATCCGGGTGGACGGGATGCGCATCCCGTCCCGCCAGGACCTGGTCTATCTCGCGCTGAACAAGCCCGCGGGCGTCCTCACGACCATGTCCGATGACCGGGGGCGGCCGACGATCGCCGACTTCCTGGGCGACTACCCGGAGCGGCTGTACCACGTGGGCCGGCTCGACTATGACACCGAGGGCCTGATGCTGCTCATGAACGACGGCGAGCTGGCCCACCGGCTGGCCCATCCCAGCTACGGGGTGCTCAAGACCTACCTGGCCGACGTGCCCGGCCCGCTGCCCCGCGACGTCGGCCGGCGGCTGCTGTCCGGCGTCGAACTCGAGGACGGGGTGGCGAGCGCGGACAAGTTCCGGGTGGTCGAGCAGGCCGGGTCCCGGGCTCTGGTGGAGCTCACCCTGCACGAGGGGCGCAAGCACATCGTGCGGCGGATGCTGGCCGAGGTCGGCCATCCGGTCAGCCGGCTGGTCCGCACCCATGTCGGGCCCATCGCGCTCGGGTCGCAGCGCCCCGGAACGACCCGCCCGCTCACCACCCGTGAGATAGGTGAGCTGTACGCGGCCGTCGGTCTGTAACCTGGCGGGTAGCAGCGGGCCAGGAGGAAGTCCTCGGACCTGACGGCGTGAAGGAGCAGGCTGGTGGCGGTCAGGGCGATCCGCGGCGCGGTCCAGGTGGACGCGAACGAGCGGGAGGCGATCCTCGAGGGCACGACCGAGCTCGTGGCCGAGGTCATGGCGCGGAACAGCCTGGACACCGACGACGTGATCAGCGTGGTGTTCACGGCCACCCCCGATCTCACCGCCGAGTTCCCGGCCCTGGCGGCCCGGAAGATCGGCTTCCAGGACGTGCCCCTGCTGTGCGGCACGGAGATCGCGGTGCCGCACGCACTGCCCCGCGTGGTGCGGCTGCTGATGCACATCGAGACCAGCAAGCCGCGCTCGGCCATGCAGCACGTCTACCTGCGCGGCGCGGCGGCGCTGCGGCTGGACATCGCCCAGTGAGCCAGTCACCGGCCGGGACCTCACCGGCCGGACCTCACCGGCCAGCGTCATCGTCATCGGGACCGGGCTGATCGGGACCTCGGTGGCGCTCGCGTTGCGGCCCCGGGGCGTGACCGTGTGGCTCGCCGACTCTGATCCGGCGGCGGCCCGGCTGGCCGCCGACATCGGGGCGGGCACGGTACTTCCCGGTGACGTGCCCGAAGGACCGCCGCCCGGGGGACCCGCCGACGTGGCGGTGCTGGCCGTGCCGCCGCAGGCCGTGGCGCCGACCCTGGCCCGCGCCCAGGCGGCCGGGCTGGCCCGCTGGTACACCGACGTGGCCAGCGTGAAGTCGCTGCCGGTCAGGCAGGCCCGGGCGGCCGGCTGCGACCTGGCCTCGTTCGTGCCCGGGCACCCGCTGTCCGGGCGGGAGCGGTCCGGGCCGGCCGCGGCGCGCGCGGACCTGTTCCTCGGCCGTCCCTGGGTGATCTGCCCCGATCCGCCGGCCCCGGCCGCGGGTCTCGCGGCGATCGAGGCCCTGGCCCGGACCTGCGGCGCCGAGCCGGTCCAGGTCAGCGCGGCCGAGCACGACCGGTGGGTGGCCCTGGTGTCGCACGCGCCGCACGTGCTGTCCGCGGCCATGGCGGCCCGGCTGGCCGACGCCAGCGACGGTGCGCTGTCCCTCGCGGGCCAGGGCCTGCGCGACGTGACCCGGATCGCGGCCGGCGACACCGGGCTGTGGACCCAGATCCTGGCGGCCAACGCGGCCCCGGTCGCCGACGTGCTCGCCGCGGTGGCGGCCGACCTGGCGGCGGTGGCCGAGGCCCTGGCGGACACCGCCCAGGCCGCTGGCCCCGGCGGGCCCGGCGGCCCGGACCTGAAGGTCCTGGCCGCCCTGCTGGAGCAGGGCGGCGCCGGGGTGGCGCGGATCCCGGGCAAGCGGGGCGGCCCCGCCCGGGCCGAGGCGGCCGTCCAGGTCGTGATCCCCGACCGGCCCGGCGAACTGGCCCGGCTGTTCCAGGCGGCGGGTGAGGCCGGGGTCAACATCGAGGACATCGGCATCGAGCATTCGCCCGGCCTGCCGGTGGGCGTGGCCGAACTGACGGTCCATCCGGAGGCCGTCGGGCGGCTGACCGAGGCACTCGCGGCTAATGGATGGCCCGTACGCCGGTAGCATCGCCCTCGTGACCGACTGCCTCATCATTGCCGTGGACGGCCCCGCGGGGTCCGGCAAATCCAGTGCCGCCCGCGGCGTCGCACGTGGCCTGGGCCTGCGCTACCTGGACACCGGGGCCATGTACCGCGCCCTGACCTGGTGGATGCTGCACCACGGCGTGCCGGTGGGCAGCGCCGAGGCGGTGGCCGCCCAGGCCGGGCAGCCGGTCATCGAGGTGAGCACCGACCCCGGCCAGCCCGGCCATCGGCGTGGACGGCACCGACGTGACCGCCCAGATCCGGACCCGGCAGGTGTCCAACGCGGTCAGCGCGGTCGCCTCGGTCCCCGAGGTGCGCACCCGCCTGGTGGCCATGCAGCAGGACATCATCGCCCGGACCTGCGCCGGCGGCGCCGGCATCGTGGCCGAGGGCCGGGACATCGGCACCGTCGTCGCCCCGGACGCCCCGGTCAAGGTGTACCTGACGGCGAGCGAGAGCATCCGCGCCGCGCGGCGCAGCGCGGACCTGGCCGCGGACCCCGTCGGTCACGGTGGCCCTGACCCAGGCCGAGCAGCAGCGGCGGGACCAGGCCGACGCGGCCCAGATGGCCAAGGCCCGGGACGCCGTGCTGATCGATTCCACCGCCCTGAACCTGGATGAGGTCGTCAGCGTGATCGTGGGCCTGGCCCGCGCAGCGGGCCGATGCGGCGTGGTCGCGATGACCGGGCCCACCCTGGACGGCGGCGGGGACTACTGGGACGGCGTCAGCGACGCCGGGGAGGCCGGTGACGGCGCGGCTGACGTCCGGGTCCCGGTGCTCGCGGTGGTCGGGCGGCCCAACGTCGGCAAGTCCACCCTGGTCAACCGGATCCTCGGCAGCAGGCAGGCGGTGGTCCAGGATGTTCCCGGGGTCACCAGGGACCGGGTGAGCTACGACGCCACCTGGCGGGGCCGCGCGTTCACGGTGGTGGACACCGGCGGCTGGGAACCGTTCCCGGGGGCCGAGGAAGGCCAGAACCGGCGCGAGCTGGCCGAGCAGGTCACGGCGCAGGCCCGGGTGGCCGTGGAGGCCGCCGACGCGGTGCTGTTCGTGCTGGACGCGGTGGTCGGCGTGACCGACGCCGACGATGCCGTCGCCGCGGTGCTGCGGCGGGCGGGCAAACCGGTTGTCGTTGCGGCTAACAAGGTGGACGACACCATCGCGGAACCTGCCGCGACGGCGCTGTGGTCGCTCGGCCTGGGCGAGCCTCAGCCGGTCAGCGCGCTGCACGGGCGGGGGAGTGGTGACCTGCTGGACGCGATCCTCGAAGCGCTGCCGGAGACCCCGAGCGAGAAGTTCGGCGAGTCCGGCGGGCCGCGCCGGGTGGCGCTCATCGGCCGGCCGAACGTGGGCAAGTCCAGCCTGCTGAACAAGCTGGCCGGGCAGACCCGGGTGCTGGTGGACGAGGTGGCGGGCACCACCCGCGACCCGGTGGACGAGCTGATCGAGCTGGGCGGCATCACCTGGCGGTTCGTGGACACCGCGGGGATCCGGCGCCGGGCCAACCAGAGCCAGGGTGCGGACTTCTACGCGGCGCTGCGCACCGCCGGGGCGCTGGAGCGGGCCGAGGTCGCCGTGGTCCTGGTGGACGCGAGCGAGCCGCTCACCGAGCAGGACCTGCGGATCATCTCGATGGTGATCGACGCCGGGCGGGCCCTGGTCATCGCCTACAACAAGTGGGACCTGGTGGATGAGGACCGGCGGGAGCAGCTGGACCGGGAGATCGACCGGCAGCTGCACACGGCGCGCTGGGCGCCGCGGGTCAACATCTCCGCGGTCACCGGGCGGCACGTGGACCGGCTGGTCCCCGCGATCGAGCTGGCCCTGGACAGCTGGGAGCTGCGGGTGCCCACCGGGCGGCTGAACGCCTGGGTGAACGAGGTGACCGCGGCCACCCCGCCGCCGTCCCGGGGCGGCAGGCAGCCGCGGATCATGTTCGCGACCCAGGCGGGTATCCGGCCGCCGCACTTCGTGCTGTTCACCACGGGATTCCTGGAGGCGGGCTACCGCCGCTTCCTCGAGCGCCGGCTGCGCGAGGAGTTCGGCTTCGAGGGCAGCCCGATCCGGCTGTCACTGCGGCTGCGCGAACGGCGCGCGGGTGCGGGCCGGGGTGGCGGATCGCGCCGCGGCGGCCGCGCGGAGCGCATCAGGCACGCCGCCGCTGGACGTGAACCGGCCGCCCTCCCCCCGGGGGCCGCGCGTCGAGCGCTTCTGGGGAGGGCGGCCGGTGGCTCATCGGCCGCTGCGCCTGCCCGGGTCAGCAGGTCAGCCGGAACCAGACCGTGGTGCCGACCGTGTCGCGGGTGTAGCCCCAGTTGTCGGCGAGCTGCTCGACCAGGAACAGGCCGTGCCCGTCAGGTTCGAACACCTCGGCCTTGACCACCGGGGTGCTGCGCACGGAGCCGTTGTCCACGACCTCCACCCGGACCGCGCCGGCGAAGGCCGAGCACGACCACGGTGACCGTCCCGCCGGGCTGGCCCGACTCGCTGTGCAGCACCGCGTTGGTGACGAGCTCGGAGCACAGTAAAACGGCCTCGTCGGCGCAGGGGTGTGCCGCGCCGAGGGTCCGGCCCACGAACGAACGCGCCTCCGCGACGTTCTTGGTCCGGCCCGCGATGGTCAGGCTGCCCACGATGACCGGCACGGAGGCCGGTCGGCGCAGTTGCCTGCGGTGTGTCCGTAGCTGCCGTCCGCCGGTCGCCGGTGCGTATGCCCCCGGCGGCCGTGGAGGTGGTGGCTCCCATCCCTGGTGCGCTCCTTACCCGGGCCGCGCGTTCCCCCCCTGACGCGGCCAGCGGGCCGCCGGGAAACGTGGCGCCCCGCCGTCCTGGGTCCGCGATGGTAGCCGGTCAGATACGGCGTGTCAGATCCATGATGGAGTGGGCGTGCATCTCACGCAAGTGCGTAGCACAAATATGGGAGACGAAATTTCAGATGAGATCTCATCCCTTTCGCAAGTCCGGTATCGTTACTTGATGTACCGGAAGAGCTCAGTCCATCCTGCCCTTGACCTGGGACGGGATGCTGTCGGCCCTGCCTTCGAGGAGGCGAGATGCCCGTGGCGATCGGTCCCACCGTGCGGCGGCGGCGGCTCGGCTCTGAGTTAAGGCGTCTGCGCGAGGCGCACTCGTTCAAGCTCGAAGAGGCCGCGGATCAGCTGGGCCTGGCCGCGTCGACGCTCTCCCGCATCGAGACCGGCAAGGCGCCCACCCGGACCGCCTACCTGACGACGATGTTCGAGATGTACGGCGTCGTCGACCAGGGCCAGCGGCAGGTCCTCATCGAGATGGCCCGGGAAGGCCACCGCAAGGGATGGTGGGCCGTCTACGACGACGTGCTCCCGACCGGGTTCGACGTCTACGTCGGCCTCGAGGCCGAGGCGGCGGCGTTGCGGGTGTTCGAGGACCAGGTGGTCCACGGCCTGCTGCAGACCGAGAGCTACGCCCGCACGGTCATGAACTCGGTCCGCCGGTGGCAGGACCCCAGGCAGATCGACCGCGCGGTGGAATTGCGGATGGCCCGGCAGCGGGTGCTGGCCGGACCGGACCCGCTGCGGCTGTGGTGCATCCTCGACGAGCCGGTCATCTCCAGGGCGATCGGCGGCCCGGAGGTCATGCGTGAGCAGCTGGCCCGGCTCCTCGAGGCGAGCCACCAGCCGAATGTGACGCTGCAGGTGCTGCCGCTGTCCAGCGGCGTGCACCCGGCCCTGAACGGGCCGTTCTGCATTCTCGAGTTTCCTGAGCGCGGTGATCAGGACGTGGTCTACACGGAAGGCGTCGCGGGCCACGCTTATCTGGAAAGAGACGCCGAGGTGCGCTTCTGCGCGGAGGTCTTCGACCTGCTCCGGGCAGCAGCGTTGTCGCCAGCCGATACAGCGAAATTCATCGAGAGAAAGACCGGCGACATCACCTGAGGATGAATGCTCCTACCTGCAAAGAAGGGATAGACGGGATGACCCCCGAATTCACCAATGCCAGCTGGTTCAAGAGCAGCGCCTCAAGCGTGACGGGCTGCGTGGAAGTGGCGCACCTGCCTAATGGCCTGGTGGCGCTGCGCGATTCCAAGGACGTGAGCAAGGCCCCGCACGTCTTCAACCGCCGCGAGTGGACGGCCTTCCTGGCCGGCGTGCGCAACGGCGAGTTCGACCTGCCGGTCCACTAGCCAGCGGGCCTGCTGGAGCCTTCCATACCCGGGGGGTGGTAACGGAGTGGCCCTTCTCCCGGCGGAAACGCCGGGAGAAGGGCCACATCCGCTCCCGCTCACGACGCCTGCTCCAGGATGGCTGCTGATGAGCTGGGCTGAGTCGGACGGGGGAGCACTGACGATGCTGAGCCGCTCCATGGCCAGCAGGTAGCGCTCCACCTCGGCCCGCTTGTCGATGTACGTGGCGCTGGTCAGCTGCTCCGCGTACACCATGTCCGGCATGCCGGGGTCGGCGAAGCGCAGGATGCTGAACGAGCCCGGCGCCGCGTAGCTGACCACGGGGAACGGGGTCACCTGCAGGGTCAGGGACGGCTGGCGGCATGCGTCGCGAAGGTATTCCAGCTGGCCGCGGTGGACCCCAGGGCCGCCCAGGGGGCGGCGCAGCGCCACCTCGTCGATGATCGCCCAGAGCCGGATGCCGCCCGCCGCGAACCGGCGCTGGCGCTCCTTGAGCAGCACGACCAGGCGTTCCGCCTCGTCGAGCGAGTAGTCATCCAGGGCCAGCACCGCGGCCGCGTAATCCTCGGTCTGCAGCAGGCCGGGCACGAACTGCGCGTCGTAGCTGCGGATCGAATGGGCCGACTCCTCCAGCCCGATGTAGGCCTGGAACCACGGCGGGCAGGACGTCGTGATACCGGTGCCACCAGCCCGGCTGGTTCGCCCGGCTGGCCAGCAGGAGCATCTGCTCCCGCTCGGTCTTGTCGGTTATCCCATACAAGGTGAGCAGGTCGGCTATGTCGATCTCGCGGACCGCATTCCGCCCGAGTTCTATGCGGCTGATCTTAGATTCCGAGCCGCGGATGGCCCGCGCGGCTTCCTGGGCGCTGATTCCCCGGGACTCGCGCAGGCGGCGCAGCTGAGCGCCGAGAAGCAGGCGCAGGACTGTCGGGCCACCCACCGCATCTGCCATCGACCCACTTCCTCTCCGGGAGCGGCGGCCGGGCAGCGCGCCCGGGCTACAGGAGCCGTCCGGGTGGGCTTCGGCATTACCGCAGCGTGCCTCGCTTCTTTGCGGGGGAGAAATGCGCGGGGAGTCGCCTTTTTGCTGACCCGGCCACTGTATCGCCTGAGCCATTGCCTGGCACCCCCGCGGCGCGCGACCGGGCCGGCCGCCGGTACCGGGACCGGCCGGTAACCTGAGCACTGGTCAGGATGCGTCGACAGCTCTGAAGGCAGGGTCATGCGGTTCAGGTCCTTGGGTGACAGCGGGCTGCTCGTCTCGGTGGCCGGCCTCGGCTGCAACAACTTCGGCGGCCGGCTGGACGTGCAGCAGACCCGGGCCGTGGTGGACGCGGCGATCGACGCGGGCATCACGCTGTTCGACACCGCCGACATCTACGGCAACGGCGGCTCCGAGGAGATGCTCGGCGAGGTACTCGGCGGCCGGCGCGACCAGATCGTGCTGGCCACGAAGTTCGGCCACGAACGGGTGGACATGGGCTACGGCCCCGCGGCCGGGGCCAAGGGCGGCCGGGCCTACATCCGCCGCGCCGTGGAGCAGTCGCTGCGCCGGCTCCGCACCGACTATCTCGACCTGTACCAGCTGCACACCCCGGACCCGGTCACGCCCGTCGGCGAGACCCTGCACGCGCTGAGCGAGCTGGTCGCCGAGGGCAAGGTCCGCTACCTCGGGCACTCCAACTTCTCCGGCTGGCAGATCGCCGACGCCGCGCACCTGGCGCGGGAGGCCGGCACGCGAGGCGTTCATCTCCGCGCAGAACCACTGGTCGCTGCTCGAGCGTCAGGCCGAGGCCGAGGTGGTGCCCGCGGCCCGGGCGTTCGGCCTGGGGGTGCTGCCGTACTACCCGCTCGCCAACGGCCTGCTCACCGGGAAGGTCCGGCGTGGCCAGGCCCCGCCGCCGGGCAGCAGGCTGGCCAGCCGGGAGGGCTACATCACCGAGCCCAAGCTGGACCGGGTCGAGGCGCTCGCCCAGTGGGCCGCCGAGCATGGGGTCAGCCTGCTGGACGTGGCCATCGGCGGCCTGGCCGCCCAGCCGGGCTGCGCGTCGGTGATCGCCGGGGCGACCTCACCGGATCAGGTGAAGGCGAACGCCGCCGCGGCGGACTGGATCCCGCCGCAGGACGCGCTGGCCGAGCTGGACCAGATCGTGCCGCCGCCCGATCCGGCGTCCTGAGCTGGCCTTCAGTTCTTGCGGACGGCCTTGTTGTAGAGGTTCCGCACGGCCTGGCCGAACCGGGCGGAGTAGGAAACCGACGGGGTGTCCCCGCCCTGCTCGTAGCCGCCGATGACGCCGATCACCGCGCCCAGGCCGGTGGCCGGGTGCACGTTGGCGAGGAACGGGCCGCCGCTGGTGCCGTCGGTGTACCCGCCGCAGTCGAACTCCATCTGCCGCGTGCCGAACGGCCGGGTCCGCGCGGTGCAGGTGATCGGCCGCTGCCGGCCGTCCGGGTAGCCGATGACCTGGACGAGCTGTGCGGCTTTCCAGCCGGTGGCCAGGTTCTCGCCGCCGGTCAGTTCCTGGACCGGCGTGGAGTTCCCCGGCTGGCTGACGACGAGGAAGGCCACGTCGTCGTTGGGGCTGGCGGAGGAGGCCCAGGCGGCGTCCACGAACACCTGGGTGACGGTCCAGGTGCCGAAGGGCTCGCTGGTGCCGGTGGTACTCCGGGACGAAGGCCACCTGGCCCGGCTGCTTGCCCTGCATGCAGTGCGCCGCGGTGATCACCAGATCCTTGACCGGGCTGTTCACGACGCTCGCGGTGCAGAAGTGCGTGCCGAGGTGGCCGCCGCTGATCGTGAACAGGGCCCCCACCGCGGGGGTGCCGTTGTAGAAACGGCCGTGCAGCAGGGCGGGAGGGACGGCCGGGGCCCCGCGGGGCAGCGCCTTGGCCGCCGCGGCGAGCCGGACCGCGAGCCGCTCCGCGCCGTGTGCGCTCGGTGAGGTCGCCACGATCCCCACGGCCACCGCGGCCGCCAGCGTCCCGCCCCAGACCGCCGGCCTGGCCCGCAGGACCCGCCGGGAGGACCGGGCTTTTCCGGCAAATCGCCGTATCCTTCCCCTCACCTGGCCTCCCACCTGGGCGCAGGCGTCACTTTGAACAACCAGGCCCCTCCACTTCATTGTGCGGGTGGCGGGCCGCGCCGAGGGCCATAGGTGGTACCCGGGAAGATGCTGAAGGTTGCCTGCCTGTGACGATCCGGAGTGACTGCGTGATCCTTCCGGGTGTGCGTCTGCCGGAGCGGCCAGGCGTGGCCGGGCGGCCGGGCGATAGCGTGATCGCCGGGGCGGGCAGCGGCGTAGGATCGCGTCAGCGCAATTCCGCCGCGTCAGGCGGTTGTGTCACCCCTCTGGGATCAGGAGTGGCAGGCGAAGCCGACAGGGGTGCATAAAGGAGTCACGTGCCATGTCCGGGATGGGCTCGACCCTCCAGCTGAACAACCCCACGGTGGTGGCGGCGTTCCGCTCCGCGCTCATCCACCAGGGGATCATCGCGCTGCTGATCTTCTTCCTGCTGGCCATGCTCTGGGTCAGCGTCCGCGAATGGGTACCCGGCGTCCCGGCACCTCGTCCGGGCCCGCGGCCGGCGGAGCCTGGCCTGCCGAGCCGCGGGGCCGCCAGCTCATCCGGATCGGGTTCGGCGTGCTGTGGATCCTGGACGGCCTGCTCCAGGCGCAGCCCGCCATGCCGCTGGGCCTGGCCACCAACGTGACCGAGCCGTCGGCGGACGGGGCGCCAGGCTGGGTCCGCGGCCTGGTGGACTTCGCCGCCAGGGGATGGACGTATCACCCGGTCAACGCGGCCGCCGCGGCGGTCTGGATCCAGATCGGCATCGGTATCTGGCTGGTCACCGCCGCCCGCGGTCCCTGGTCCAGGCTCGGCGGGCTGGCCAGCGTGGGCTGGGGCCTGGTGGTGTGGATCTTCGGCGAGGCGTTCGGCGGCATCTTCGCCCCCGGGCTGAGCTGGCTGTTCGGCGCCCCGGGAGCGGCGCTTCTGTACGCCGTGGCCGGGGCGCTCATCGCGCTGCCCGACCGGGCCTGGGCCGGGCCGCGGCTCGGCCGGGCGGTGCTGGCCGGCACGGGCCTGTTCCTGGCCGGGATGGCGCTGCTCCAGGCGTGGCCGGGCCGCGGGTTCTGGTCGGGCACCGTGGGCGGGAAGCCCGGCAACCTGGCCAGCATGGTCCAGGGCATGGCGCAGACCTCCCAGCCCCGCTTCCTGTCGTCGCTGGTGAGCGCGTTCGGGACCTTCGCCGCCGGGCACGGGTTCGCGGTCAACCTGGTCCTGGTGGTGGCGCTGGCCGCCACCGGCCTGGCCCTGGCCAGCGGGCGGCGGGCGGTGCTGCGGCCCGCGATCGGCCTGCTGCTGGTGCTGTGCGCCGCGGTCTGGGTCCTGGTCCAGGACCTGGGGGTGTTCGGCGGGCTCGGCACCGACCCCAACAGCATGATCCCGTTCGCCCTGGTGGCCGTGGGTGGTTACCTCGCCGTGGCCCGGCGCCTGCACGGCCGGAGGCCGGCCCGCCGCGGCTGGTGCGGCGGCCGTGCGCCAGCCGGTGCCGCACGCCGTCGCCGCGGCGGCCGCCTGACGCCGCGCCGGCCCCGGCCGCGGCCACCGAGCAGCGGGGCTGGCGGGACGCGGCTCCGGCCGCGCCGCCTGGCCTCCGCTGATCGGCAACGCCAGCCCGCGGACCCTGGGCGCCGTCGGCGCGCTCGGCGTGGCCATCATCGGCGTCATCCCGCTGGCGGCCGCGTCGGCCAGCGCCAGTGCCTCGCCGATCCTCGCCCAGGCGCTCGACGGGTCGAGCGCGCCGCTGGACTTCAAGGCCCCCGCGTTCACGCTGACCAACCAGCACGGCCAGCACGGTCAGCCTGGCCAGCCTGCGCGGGAAGGTGGTCCTGCTGACCTTCCTCGACCCGGTGTGCACGTCGGACTGCCCGCTGATCGCCCAGGAGTTCCGGCAGGCGGACCAGTTGCTCGGCGGGCAGTCCCGGCAGGTGGAACTGGTCGCGGTGGTCACCAACCCCGTCTACACCCAGCCCGGGTACACCGCCGCCTTCGACCGGCAGGAGCACATGAGCACCCTGCCCAACTGGCAGTACCTGACCGGCAGCGTCGCCCAGCTCAAGAAGGTATGGCGGCAGTACGGGATCGCGGCCCAGATCCTGCCGGCGGGCGGGATGATCGGGCACAGCGACATCGCCTACGTCATCGACCGGTCCGGCCGGACCCGCACCGAGCTCAATTTTGATCCCGGGCCCGGGCACGTCGAGTACCCAGGCGTCCTTCGCGGGCGAGCTGTCCACCGCGGCCCAGCAGACCCTGGGCTCCTCGTGATCACCCGGCCCCGGCGCGGCGCGCGGCGCGGCTCTGCTGGCCGCCGTCACGGCGGCCGGGCTGGCCAGCTGCGGCAGCGCGCACGCGGGCCAGGCGGCGCCAGTCCGCCCCGCCCGTCCGCCTGTCCCTGGCCACCTCCGCCGATTACCCGGACGGCAGCTGGGCCGTGCTGGTCATGGGCGGGTCCGCCGCCCAGCACAACAACTTCTGGCAGGTGTTCGTCCGCCCCGGCCGGCGCGGCGGCCTGGAAACTGGCGACGCCGCTGGGCGTGGCCAGCAACGGCGGGATCACGGTAGCGGCCGAAGGCGGTCCCGCCCTGGCCGCCGCGATCCGGCCCAGCCAGGACCTGTCCTTCTCCCCGCTGGCCAGCAGCAGCGACAACGGCGCGAAGTGGGCCCAGTCCGGCCTGCTGGACGCCCGCCTGGCGGGATACCCGGACGCGCTGGCGTCTGCGCCCGGCGGCGGCCTGATCGCGCTGACCAGGACCGGCAACGTCGAGCGGAGCGCGCACCCGGGGGCCGCCTGGGCCAGGCTGGCCAGCGCGCACACCGTGGCCGCGGCCGCGGGCCGCGGCTGCCGCCCGGCCCAGCTCACCTCCGTCGCCTACAGCCCGTCGGGCCTGCCGCTGGTGGCGGGGGCGTGCGCCAGCGCGGGGCAGGCGGACATCGTCCGGCTGGCCGGCGGCCACTGGTCCCGGACCGGGCCCGCGCTGCCCGCCGCGCTCGCCCGGCGGGATGTCGAGGTCCTCCAGATGGCCCGGGCGGGCCGCACCGTGGCGGCGCTGCTGGACGTGGGCCGCGGGCCGGCCGCACGCCTGCTCGGGGCGTGGTCCAACCAGGACGGCACCTCATGGAGCTGTCGCAGCCGTACCAGGCCGGCCCGGCGCGGCCGCTCTCGGCGGCGTTCGGCGGCAGCGGGGCCGGGACGGCTCGCCCGGCGCTGGCTCGCTGGGTGTCCTGCTGTCGGGCGGCCGGGCCGTGTCCGTCAGCGGGCCCGGTGCGGCCTGGCGGTCCCTGCCCGCGCTGCCCGCCGGGGCGTCGCCGCGTGCCAGACGGCGGGGCCACCCTGGCGGCGGCTCCGGCGGCGGATTCGAGGCCCTGACGGCCCGGGGCAGCCAGCTGTCGGTCTGGGCCCTGTCCCCGGCTGGTTCCGCGTGGGACCGGTCCCAGGTCATCAACGTGGCCATCCCCTACGGCTCGTCCTCGTGAGGTGAGTGCCGTGAGCTACCTCGTCGATCACTGGTCCTTCGACCCGTTCCTGATCGTGGTGCTGGTCCTGGTGGCCTGGCACGAGACCGGGCTGGCCCGGCTGGCCCGGCGGTCCCGGCCGGAGCGGACCCGCCAGCGCAGGCTCCGTTCGCTCTGGTTCTACGCCGGTCTCGCCGTCCTGCTCATCGCGGTCGAGTCACCCATCGACTACTGGGCCGACGACTACTTCTTCGTGCACATGCTCCAGCACCTGCTGCTCATGTTCGCCGCGCCCACGCTGGTCGTGGCCGGGGCCCCCTGGCAGCCGCTGCTCGACGGGCTGCCCGGCCGGACGGGCCGGACCGCGACCGCCGCGGTGCTGCGGGACCGCTGGTCGCGCCCGCTCCGCGCCATCGCGGGCTTCCTGCTGAGGCCCTGGGTCTCGGTCATCCTGTTTTCCGCCGTGATGCTGGCCTGGCACATTCCGGTGTTGTTCGATCTCGCGGAGCGGAATCAGGCCGTGCACATCTGGCTGATGCACGCGAGTTTCTTCCTGGCCGGGGTGCTGTTCTGGCTGCAGTTCATCCCGTCACCGCCGTTCCAGCGCCGGATGCCGCTGGTCTCCCAGGCCGTCGCCCTGATCGGGACCAACCTGGTCATGTGGATGCTGGCCATGGCGATGAGCATCTTCTCCCAGGCCTCCTGGTACTCGGTGTACGACCACGTGCCCGGGGTCACCCTGCCGCCGTACGCCGACCAGGAGATCGGGGCGGCGATCCTGTGGGTCTGCGGTGACTTCTGGGCCATCCCCGCGCTCATCTACGTGGTCCGCCGCCTGGTGAACGAGGACGGCAGCGTCGAGGCCGCGCTCGATCAGATCCTGCACCGCGGCGCGGCGGGCAGCGGCTGGGCCTCGGCCAGCCGCCGGATCCCGCCCGGTTCCACCGGGGCGCCGCTGCCCCCGCCGGCCGGCGGCCCCCCGGCCTGACCTGCGTGGCTCAGCCGCCGTGCTTTTCCAGGTAGTCCAGGTAGATCGGGCGCAGTGCGTCCGCCACGTCAGGGTTTTCGTGGCCGAAGGCGTCGTCGATCATCGCGGACAGCTGGGTGACGTCGGCCGCGGTCTGGTCGGTGTGCCCGGCGACCGCCTCGCCCTCCGGGATTTCGCGCAGCAGCTGCCACAGGAACCCGACATCCAGATGCCGCACGGCCCGGTGCACGGCGCGGTCGTGAAGTTCCTGGGAGGAGAGGGCTTCGAGGGCATCCCGGTCAGTCATGGGAGGAACCCTACCGGGCGTCGTGGGGCACCCGGGGCACGGTCACCAGCCGCCCGGTCACCGGGCCGCGGTCACCGGGGGCCCCGGTCACCGGCCGCCGGGCCAGCCGCCGCACTGGCCCGGCCAGCCGCCCCCGGATCCGCCGCTACCCGGACCAGCCGCTCCCGGACCAGCCCCGGCTGAGCCAGCCACTCAGCCAGCTCCCCAGCCGGGCCATCGTGACCGCTCCGGCCCGGCCTCAGCTGGCCGGCTGCGCGGTCACTGTCCTGACCGGCGGCCCTGGAACCGGGGTGGCCTGACCCGTCCCGGCCGCGCTGCGGGCGGACGGCGACGACCGTGAACGTGCAGCGGACCGGGGTGCTCAGGGCGCCCCGGGCGGTGAAAGCGATCACCGTCGTACAGGAGGAGCGGGATTCCGGTACGGACACCCGGTCGGCGAAGACAGGCGGCCCCGCCAGCGCCGAGCCCCGGCTGCGCAACCCTGGCGCCGTCCCCGCGCGAGGCGCGATCCCCGGTGCCGCCCCCGGCGCCGTCCCCGGCGCCGCTGCCGGCGCTGCGGGAGACGTGGGGGAAGCAACCGGCGAGGGCGGCGCGGCGGCGCGCTGGGTGGCGGTGGGCGCGGCCGTGGCGGGCGCGCTGGCTGACTCGTCCCCGCTGGATCTGCACCGACGCGGGCAGCGCTGCGGCGCAGGGCACCAGACCGCACTCCTTCGGCGGCCCCGGGGAGCTGTCGTGCAGGGCCAGGGCCACACCGCCCCCGGCGACCACGGCGACGGTGGCGGTCATGCCCGCGGCGGTGACCCAGCGGTGCCGCGCCAGGCTGCCCGCCAGCCGGGACGGGCCAGCGGGCGGCTGGCCAGGTCCGCTAGCCACGGCAGCTCACCGGCTGATTCCGGGCCTGCTCATGACAGACAGGCTTACGCGTGACATGGCGGTGTCCCCAATCCTCGTGCGTCCCCCTAGCGAACCCAAGCCGCCGGGGCCAATTTAGCAACGCGACCGGGGCCTTTGATGACAAACACACCGGAGTGAGGTGGCGTTATCGCATATCTGGCGCGCGCCAGCGGCGCACAGTGACGGCGGGGATTGGCGCCGCCCCCGTGGCGCCAATCCCCGCCGTGGTGCGGCGGCCCATCCGGCTGGCTCAGGACTCCCGCGCGGGCATGGCCGCGTTCGGGGCGACCAGCTTGAAGTGGACGCCGGTCGGGTCGGCCGCCTCGGCCAGCCGGCCGTAGGGGGTGTCCTCCGCGGGCCTGACGACCGAGCCCCCCAGGCTGGTGATCGTGGCCAGGCTGGCGTCGGCGTCCTCGGTGCCGAAGTAGACCGCCCAGTGGGCCGGCACGCCCTCGGGCAGGAACCCGGACGCGTCCATGATCCCGGCCAGCTGCTCCTCGCCGTGCTGCATGATCGTGTACCGGAACTCGGGCGTGTCGCTCACGGTCTGCGTGTCCCAGCCGAACACGTCCCGGTAGAAGGCGACGGTGGCCGGGTAGTCCCGGGTGTACACCTCGAACCAGGCGGGGGTCCCCGTCTCGCCGAAGACCCCGAAGCCTTTGTGCAGGCCCGGCTGCCACAGGCCGATCGCCGCCCCGCCCGCGTCGGCGACCATCGCCATCGTGCCGAGGTCGGCCACCGGTCATGGCGGGCAGCATGATCTGGCCGCCGTGGGCGGTGGCGGCCTCGAGCGTCTTCTGGGCGTCGTCGGTGGCCAGGTAGACCGACCACGTCTCCGGCGCCTCCACGCCGGGCTGCTTGGGCATGCCGCCCGCGACCAGGACGCCGTCCTTGGAGAAGTTGAAGTAACCGCCGAACTGCTCCTGGGGCTCGGTGGAGGTCCAGCCGAACAGCTGGCCGTAGAAGTCCCGGCTGCGCTCGGGGTCGGAGGTCAGCAGGTCGACCCAGCAGGGCGCGCCGGCCGGGGCGGTGTCTCGTGTGGGCATGGTCGCTCCTTCGCGATGTGCGGGCAGTCTCACTACCTTGGACGTCGGCAGCCCCGCCGGACTCACCGGTCCAGCGGGGCCCGCGCGATGCCGGCGGGCCTGGCCGGGCTGGCCCGGTTGGCCGCCCGATGCGTACTCTCGTAGGCGTGTATCTCCCTGCCCACTTCACCGCGCCCGAGACCGCCGACGTCGCCGCGTTCGTGGCGGCCGTCGCCGCCGCCGACCTGGTCACGTTCGACGGGGTCAAGCCCGTGGCCAGCCTCATCCCGATCATCTGGGACCGCGAGACGGGCGAGCATGGCCGCCTGCTCGGCCATCTGGCCCTGGCCAATCCGCAGTGGGAGTCGGTGGCCCCCGGGTCCAGCGCGCTGGCGATCGTGCACGGCCCGCAGGCCTACGTCTCCCCGTCCTGGTACCCGAGTACGGCCCGGCACGGGCGCATGGTGCCCACCTGGAATTACGTCACGGTTCACTTCACCGGGCCGCTGACCGTGCACCGTGACCCGGAGTGGCTGCGTGACGTGGTGACCCGGCTGACCCGAGCGGCATGAGGCCCAGCGGCCCGCGCCCTGGGCCGTGACCGATGCGCCGCCGGACTACATCAACGGCCAGCTCCGGGGGATCGTGGGGGTGGAGCTGACCATCGCCACGGTGGAGGCCAAGCACAAGCTGAGCCAGAACCGCAGCGACGAGGACCAGGCCGGGGTGGTCGAGGCGCTGGCCGCCGAGCCCGGCCCGGGCCCGGCCGCGATCGCCGCCCTGATGACGCGGCTCGAGCTGAGTCCTGCAGGGCCCGTGACTTACCAGCGGTCGTGGACCTGGGCCCGGATGCGCCGGTCGTACAGGTCCGCGATCGCCGCGAGGTCCGCGTCACTGAACGGCGGCAGCGCGGCCGCGGCCGCATTCTGCTCCGCCTGCGCGGCGTTGCGCGCGCCCGGGATCACGGTCGAGACCCCCGGCTGCTGGATCACCCAGCGCAGGGCGGCCTGGGCCGGGGTGGCGCCGGCCGGGGCCAGGGCGGCGAATTCCCGGGCGGCGTCCACGCCGGTGTCGAAGTCCACGCCGGAGAACGTCTCCCCGGCGTCGAAGGCCTCGCCGTGCCGGTTGAAGGTGCGGTGGTCGTCGGCGGCGAAGGACGTCTCATGGGTGTAGCGGCCGGACAGCAGCCCCGAGGCGAGCGGGACGCGGGCGATGATGCCCACCCCGGCGGCGCGGGCCGCGGGCAGCACCTCGTCCAGGGGCTTGCGCCGGAACGCGTTGAGGATGATCTGCACGGTGGCGGTGCCCGGCCGGGCGATCGCGGCCAGCGCCTGCGCGCAGGTCTCGACGCTCACCCCGTAGGCGGCGATGCGCTGCTCGGCGACCAGGGTGTCGAGCGCGTCGTAGACCGCGGCGGAGGAGAAGACCGGCGTCGGCGGGCAGTGCAGCTGCACCAGGTCGAGCCGGTCCGTGCCGAGGTTGGCGCGGGAGCGGTCGGTCCACGCGCGGAAGTTGTCCAGGGTGTAGAACTCGGGGTCCTGCGGCACCCGGCGGCCCATCTTGGTGGCCACGGTGAACTCCGCCCCCGGGTTGGCCGCCAGGAACTGGCCGATGATCTGCTCGCTGCGCCCGTCTCCGTACACGTCGGCGGTGTCCAGGAACGTGGTCCCGGTCGCCGCGGCCGCCTCGAGCACGGCCAGCGCATCCTTTTCGGCTACGTCGCCCCAGTCAGCTCCCAGCTGCCAGGTGCCCAGTCCGACGACCGAGACGGCCCTGCCTGTCCTGCCCAGAATGCGCTTCTCCATAGGGGCCGAGTGTAGTGAGGACGGCCCGCAGGTCACGCGGCGGGACAGCCCTCCGCGTCCGCCGGGGTGCTGGCCGCCTTGGCCAGGATCGCGGTGCTGATCCCGTCCAGCTGCCGGAGCTGCTCCGCGGTCAGCGCGTCGAACAGCACCTTGCGGACCTGCTCGACATGGCCGGGCGCGGCCGCGCTGAGCGCGGCGAAGCCCTGGTCGGTGAGCGTGGCGATCTGCCCCCGGCGGTCGGTCGGGCAATCCGCCCGGCGGACCCAGCCGCGCTCCTCCAGCCGGGCCACGGCGTGCGACACGCGGCTCTTGCTGGATGAGGAAGCCTCGGCGAGCTGGGTCATCCGCAGCGAGTGGTCGGGCGCCTCGGACAGCCGGACCAGGATCTCGTAGTATGCGAGCGGCATCCCGGAATCCCGCTGCAGCTGGGCGTCGACCGCGGCCAGCAGCCACTGCCAGGCCTCGATGGTGTCCCGCCAGGTGTGCTGCTCGCCGGCGCTCAGCCAGCGTGGTCCAGGATCGTTCATGAACCCAGCATACCCGGAATAGTTGAACGCTTGACAATGCTAGACTGGGCGTGATACTCGTTGAGTATTCAAATATGAACCAGGCCACTATGAACGACAGGAGTATTCCCTATGACGGCTAGCACCGATGCAGGCGCCATCCCGGGTTACGTCGCCGGCACGTGGGAGATCGACCCGGTCCACTCCGAGGTCGGCTTCACCGCCCGGCACATGATGGTCAGCAAGGTCCGCGGCCGGTTCACGACCTTCTCCGGCGAGCTCGTCACGGGCGAGAAGCTGCTGGACTCGTCGGTCACCGCCACCATCGACCTGACCTCGATCAACACCGGCAACGAGCAGCGTGACCAGCACATCCGGTCCGCCGACTTCTTCGAGGTCGACAAGTACACCACGATGACCTACCGCTCCACCGGCCTGCGGGCCGAGGGTGACCACTACATCCTGGACGGGGAGCTGACCCTCAAGGACGTCACCAAGGAGGTCCCGCTCACCGTGGAGCTCAACGGCTTCGGGCCGGACCCCTTCGGCGGCACGCGGGCCGGCTTCACCGCCACCGCGGAGATCAACCGCCGCGACTTCGGCGTGAACTTCAGCGCCCCGATGGAGACCGGCGGCGTGGTCGTGAGCGACAAGATCGGCATCCAGCTCGAGATCGAGGCTGTCCTCAAGGCCTGAGGCACAGCGGCGCACGGCGGCGCCGGCCACGGCCGGGCCCGCCGTGACTGAGCTACCCGCGCGGGCGGGGACGCGATCGCGTCCCCGCCCGCGCGGCGTTTGGCGCGCGGCAGGGATGGTAGGGCGATTACCGTATGACGGCGCCAGAGCGGGCGCCGAGAGTGAGGGGTACACGGTGAAAGCGGCTGTCTATGACCGCACCGGCCCGGCGGCCGAGGTGCTGCGGGTGGTGGATATCGAGCGGCCGGAACCGGGTCCGGGCGAGGTCCGGGTCCGGGTCCAGCGTATCGGGGATCAACCCCACCGACGTCAAGAGCCGCGCCGGGGCGACCCCGCGGCCCATCGACGGTTTCCAGATCCCGCATCAGGACGGCGCCGGGGTGATCGACGCGGTCGGCCCGGGCGGCCCGGCGGACCGGATCGGCCAGCGGGTCTGGGTGTATCTCGCCGCCGCCGGGCGCCGCTGGGGAACCGCCGCCGAGTGGACCGTGGTCCCGGAGAACCACGCGGTGCCGCTGCCGGACGGCGTCTGCATGGAACTCGGGGCCAGCCTGGGCGTACCGGCCCTGACCGCGCACCACCTGGTCTTCGCGGATGGGCCGGTCAAGGACGCCACGGTGCTGGTGGCGGGCGGGGCCGGCGCGGTCGGGCATTTCGCCCTCGAGTTCGCCGCCTGGGGCGGGGCCGCCCGGCTGGCGTCGACCGCCAGCAGCCCGGCCAAGGCCGAGCTGGCCCGGCAGGCCGGGGCCGGTCATGTGGTGAACTACCGGGACCCGGACGCGGCCAGCCAGATCACCGCCGCGGTCGGGCCGGTGGACCGGATCGTCGAGGTGGCGCTCGGCGCGAACCTGGAGCTGGACCTGGCCATCTCCGGCCGGCACGGTGGTGGCCTGCTAGCGGCCGAGCGCGGATCCGGTGCTGCCGGTCCGGGCCTGCATGGGTTAATCGGTGCCGCTGCCGGACGGCGTGTCCCTGGAACTCGGAGCCAGCCTGGGCGTGCCAGGCCCTGACCGCGCACCACCTGGTCTTCGCGGATGGGCCGGTCAAGGACGCCACCGTGCTGGTGGCCGGCGGGGCCGGCGCGGTCGGGCATTTCGCCCTCGAGTTCGCCGCCTGGGGCGGGGCCGCCCGCCTGGCGTCGACCGCCAGCAGCCCGGCCAAAGCCGAGCTGGCCCGGCAGGCCGGGGCCGGTCATGTGGTGAATTACCGGGACGCCGACGCGGCCAGCCAGATCACCGCCGCGGTCGGGCCGGTTCAACCGGATCGTCGAGGTGGCGCTCGGCGCGAACCTGCCGCTGGACCTGGCCATCTCCCGGCCCGGCACGGTGGTGGCCTGCTACGCCGCTGAGCCGCAGGACCCGGTCCTGCCCGTCCGGGCCGCATGACGGCCAATATCGTGCTCCGGTTCATGCTGCTCTACACGATGCCCCAGTCCGCCCGGGATCAGGGGGTCGCCGATATCGGCACCGCGCTGCGGGCGGGCGCGCTGACCGAACTGCCGGAGCACACGTTTCCGCTGGACGAGATCGTCGCGGCGCATGAGGCCGTGGAGCAGGGAGTGAGCGGCAAGGTCCTGGTCATCCTCTGACGACCCGGGCTGGCGCAGCCCGGGAGGCACGCCGGGCAGGCGCAGCCCGGCCCGGCACACCTGCTGGTGGGCCGGGCCGGGCCGCCTGCGTTACCGCCGGATTCGCGGACTCACCCCTCGATCGACCGCAGGCCGGAGATGAACGCCTGCCCGGCCGGGGTGCCGACACCGCTCATGTTGTCGTAGCCGGGCAGCGTCACCTGGCCGGTGTAGCCGGACATCTTGGTGCTCTGGTCATCGAAGGTGATCAGCGCCCAGATGCCGCAGTCGTGCGGGGAACACGCCACGCCGCGGTAGGCCGCCGGGCTGCTGCTGGTCACCGGCAGCGTGTCGTTCAGCGCGCTGCTGCCGGCCAGCTGGTAAAGCGCCGGGTTCACGAAGCCGAACGAGGCCGCCTGGCCCTGCTGGGCCGCGGTCACCATCCCGGCCACCAGCGGCGAGGACACGCTCGTGCCGCCGACCGGGAACTGGCTGTAGGTCGGTGGCTTGTGGCGCTTGTTGTGGAAGGTGAGGTAGCCCACCGCGAACCCGGTGAACGGATCGGCGTCGGCGCTGATATCCGGCACCGAGCGGACGGCGCCACCCCGGTTACCCGGCGGGATGGTGAGGGCCGCGGGCACCACGCTGTCCTGGTAGGCCGGCTCCGTCCAGAGCAGGCTGGGACCGCCGCCCGCGGCGCCATACTCGCCCAGGAAGATCCAGTGCTTACCGCTCAGCAGGGATAGCCCGTCGGACCAGCCGGTCTCGAACAGCCGGCTGCCGCCCTGGCCGATGCCCAGCGTGGTCCCGCCGACCGCGATGGCGTTCGGGTCGCTGGCCGGCTCGTACACGCCGGATCCGTCGCCGGACGAGAAGTACATGCCGACGCCCTCGGCCGCGGCCTGCACCAGGATGGCGTCCTCGACGTTCGTGATCGCGGCCGGCTGCGATCTCGTCTCCGCTGCCCCACGAGTTGGACGCGACCGTGGCCAGCGGATGGCTGCCGGTCCCGAGCACCGCCAGGTCCGCGTTGAACAGGCCCTGCAGCCCGAAGTCACCCTGGTTGCAGCTGTCCCCGCCGACCACCAGCTGGTTCGCCCCGGGCGCCATGTCGTAGGACGCCTCCACGTCGAGCTGTTCCTCGATGTAGAACGGGTCCCCGCAGGCACTGCCCCGGCCGAGGGACAGCTCCGTGTACCGGCTGGCGGACGGGGCGGGCACGCCGTTCTTCCTGGCGTAGTCCTTCAGGGTGAGGAACATGTCCGGGGTCAGGCCCAGTTCCACCAGGGCGGTCGTCTGGCCGGTGCCGGTGTCCGTGGCGGAGGCCCCGTACGCCTTCCGGAACTGGGTGCCGCTGTAGCCGCAGTTGTCCGTCGGGAACGACGTGGTGCCGAACTGCTCCGGGAAGGCCGGTCGCGACGTGCTCCCCGTAGTAGTACGAGCAGGGCACCGACTTGACCTTGCTCGCGGCCAGCGGGGGAGTCTTCTTGCCGATGGCCGTGGCGCTCTGCCGCTGCAGGGGGAGGATGGGCGCGGCGTTGTCCAGGCCGGTCACGCCGAGTACCTTCCCGGACAGCGAGGCCGGGACGGAGACCGGGGTGCTGTTGGCGCGCAGCTGATACGCGCCCGGCGTTCACCGCCGCCGTCGCGTGGTACCGCCTGAGCGTGGTGTGGAACGCCGCGTCGATAGCCGACGCCGGCGCCGGTGGCCCGGACGTAGGAGCGCAGCGGGCTGGCCTGGACGCCGGTAAAGCCCGCGGAGCGCAGCCACGACTCGACGCTGGCCGCCTCCGCCGCCGGCGCGCCGAACCGGGCCGCGTACGCCTTGCCGGGCTCAGGTACTGATGGAACGACGCGCTGCCCGGTGTGCTCACCGCGGTGGCGAAGCTCCTCGCCGCCGCCACCTGCGGCCGGAGCCAGACCTGGACCGAGAGCTTCTGGCTGGCGGCCACGGTGCCGGCCGCCCGGAGGTGGCTGGTGAACGGGACGGCGCTGCCCGGGATCCGGGCCACCGCCGGGGTGGGCGCCGCGCTGGCTAATCCGCTGCGCGCCCACGATCGACGTGCCGATCATCGCCGCTGCCGCGCCGCGTGGCCGCGATGAACGTCCTGGTTCTGGACATAGCTCCCCTGTCTGTGCTGTGGTTGATGCCCCGTCGGGAGGCCAGGCCTGGCCATTCCCAGGGCATGTCTATACCCTCAGGAAACCTTCAGGAAAGCGGCACATGCCAAACTGTGACCATTTTCCGGGAATGGCGGATGTCCGGGAATGGCGGCCGGCCCGCCGGGCCAGGTGGTGACGTGGACGAGGCGACGATGCAGGGACGGGGACGGCGGCCGTGACCAGGGATGAGCTGATGGCACGCTGCCTGGAGAAGCCCGGGGCCTGGGCAGACGAACCCTGGGAGGGTGACGTCGTCGCCAAGGTCGGGAGCAAGATCTTTGCCTTCCTCGGCGCCGGGGCGCCGTCCGGCCAGCCGGCCACGGTCGGGCTCAAATGCGCCGCGACGAGGGAGGCGGCCGATGAATGGCTGCTGCGCTATCCGGACGACGTGTCGGTCATGCCGTACATCGGCCGGTTCGGCTGGAACAGCCTGCGGACCGGCGGCGTGATCCCGGACGGCGAACTCCTGGAGGCGCTGGACGCCTCCTACCGGGCGGTGCTCAGCAAGCTGCCCAGGAAGGACCGCCCGGCTGATCCCGCCGCGCCGTAGCGCAGCGGGCCGCAGTGCGCCGCAGCCGGCGCCGCACCTCAGCTCAGCGGAGCCCGATGGCCTGGGCCAGCTCCCGGTAACCGTCGGCCGGGTCGGCCCCGGGCGCGGTGAGCAGCTGGATGCTCACGTGGTCGGCCCCGGCGTCGAGGTGCTCGGTCAGGCGCGCCACCACCTGGGCCGCGCTGCCGTGCGCGACCAGCGCATCGATCAGGGCGTCGCTGCCGCCGCCGCTCAGGTCCGCATCCGTCCAGCCCAGGCGGCGCAGGTTGGCGGTGTAGTTGGCCAGCCCCAGATACGGCTTTTCCACCCGGGGACGGCCTATCGCGCGCGCCTGCCCGGGGTCGGTGCCGAGGACCACCTTCTGCTCCGGGGCCAGCAGCGGCCCCGGGCCGAGGATCTTCCGGGCCTGCCCGGTGTAGTCGGGAGTCACCAGGTAGGGATGGGCGCCGGCGGTCCGCTCGGCGGCCAGCCGCAGCACCTTCGGGCCGAGCGCGGCCAGGACCAGGCTGCCCGCCGGGACGCCGTCGCCGAGCAGGGTGTCGACGTAGCGGGCGAGCGTGTCATAAGGCTTGGCGTACTGCTGGACCATCTCGGGGTGGCCCGCGCCCACGCCCAGCAGGAACCGTCCCGGGAAAGCGCTCTTCGACCCGCTGGAACGACGCGGCGACATCGTGGGCCTCGTACTGCCACATGTTGACGATGCCGGTGGCCACGATCAGGGTGGTCGTCGCGGCCAGGAAGTCCTCGGCCGCGGCCAGGTCCCCGTGGGCGGAGCCCAGCCACAGGGCGCCGAACCCGAGATCCTCGATGGTCGCGGCCAGTTCCGGCGTGACCTGGCGCTCGCCCCGCCAGATGCCGAACCGTCCGAGGTGGTCACGCGCCTGCTGTGTCATTCAGTCAGCTCCCTCGCCGTCGTGCCGGAACCGCCGTCAGCCGGGCGGCCTCGGGGCTGGCCGCCGTTACCCGGCAACCGCCTGGCCGGCTGCCGTCGACCTGGCAACCCCTCGGCGGGCCGCTGTTCCCCGCGGGCCTAGTTGGGGGATCGTCCGCGCTGAGTACGATGTGCGTAGAGTAATCAATTGATTACCCATATGGAGGGGAGCGCTCGATTATGGGGGTGTCTCGGGCGACCTCACAGGCTGCCGCGCCGCAAGACGCCCACACCTCGCTGTCCGCGCTGCTGGAGTTCGCGGTCAGCCAGGGCGTGAGCCAGGAGGGCGCGGCGCCCGATGCGGGCCTGCCCGAACTGCTCCGGCGCTGCGCGGCAGCGTTCGGCAGCCGGGCGGCTGTCGCGCTCCGGCTGCCCGCACCGGAAGAACCGGCGGTCATCGCCGCCTACCCGTCCGCGGCGGTGGATCCCGCCCTGATGGGGCAGCTCAGCGGGCTGCTGGACGCCCATGCCGGGGTGGCCTCGGCGGGGGGCTGCATTCAGGGACGGGTGGCCTGGCCGGGGCTGGGGCAGGCCGGAACCACGGCGGGGCGCTGATCGCGGTGGCCCGGCTGCCGGGGGGATCCGCGCCCGTGTGCCCTGATCCTGGTGGGGCAGCAATCCCAGTGGCGCGCCGAGTCCCAGGCCACCGCGCGGGCGCTGGCCACCGTCATCGCGGCCCGGATCCGCCGGGCCGAGGACGCCAGGGAAATCGCGGAACGGCGGGCGGTCACTGACGCGCTGATCAACGCGGCACCGGACGCCGTGGTCGATCGCCGACGCGGCGCGGAAGATCGTGGCCTTCAACCCGGCCGCGGAGGGACTGTACGGCCGCCGCAGCGCGGAGGTGCTCGGTCAGGGCATGGATGACGTGCTTATCCCGCGAACGCAACCGGGCCGACGTTCCTGGAGGCGACCGAGGAGTTCCTCCGCAGCCAGGACCCCGGGGAAGTTCACCGGCCGGATGCACCTGCCCATGCTGCGCGGTGACGGCACCGAGCGGACGGTGGAGCTGACCCCGCTGCCGCTCGTGGTGGGCGGCCAGATCTACTTCTGCAGCTTCGCCCGGGACGTGACCGAGCTGGAGCGGGCCAACGCGGCGCTGGCGGCGAGCGAAGCCCGGGTGCGGCTGCTGTCCGAGCTGGCCCCGGTGGGTATCGCGCGCACCGACGGCACGGGAACGTGCGCGTACGTCAACGAGCGCTGGTGCGCGCTGAACGGCCAGCCCGCGGCGGACATCCTCGGCACTTCCTGGCTGGAGGCGGTGCATCCCGGGGACGTCGCGCGGGTCCGGCGGGAGTGGGCGCGCGCCCGGGCGGCCGGTTCGGAGCTGCGCACCGACTTCCGGCTGCGCCATCACGACGGCGAGCCGCTGTGGGTGCACGCCGCGGTCACTTCCCTGCCGGATCAGGCGGACCTGCCCCGCGGATTCATGGTCGCCCTGACCAACGTGACCGCCCGCAAGCGGGCCGAGCAGGAGCGGGACCGGCTGCTGGCGGCCGAGCAGGCTGCGGTGCGCGACCTGACCGACCAGACGGAGCGGCTGAACGCCCTGCTGGCGGCGGCCATTCCCGGCGTGCTGGTGCTGGACGAGCACAACATGATCGTCCAGGCCAACCAGAGCCTGTGCGACCTGCTCGGCATCGAGGAGCCGCCAGCCAAGCTCGCCGGGGCTCCGCGGGGAGCAGCTGCGCGGGCCAATCGCGCGCACCTTCGCGGAGCCCGCGGGCGGTCGATGGACCAGATGGCCCGGTGCAACGCGGAGCGGCAGCGGGTCGAGGGCCTCCGGTTCCCGTGCCCGGACGGCCGCGTGCTGGAGTGCGACTACTGGCCGGTCTTCGCCGGCGGCCAGAGTACCGGGGCGGCCTGGTGCTGCTCTGGGACATGTCCGAGCGCGCGGCGCAGGAGCAGGAGCGCGACCGTCGGCTGGAGGCCGAGCTCGCCTCGCGGCGCGCCGCCGAGGACGCCCGGCAGGAGCTCTCCGAGCAGAACGACGAGCTGCGCGAGCTTGATGAGCTCAAGACCCGGTTCCTGGCCACCGTGTCCCACGAGCTGCGTTCCCCGCTGACCTCGATCGTCTCGTACGCCGAGCTGATCAGGGAGGAGGACCAGCTGTCCCCGACCACGGCCCGCTTCCTGGACGTCATCTCGCGTAATGCCGAGCGGATCACCAAGCTGGTGGGCGATCTGCTGCTGCTGAGCCGGATCGAGGCCGGCATGATCCCGCTGGAGCTGGCGCAGGTCTCCGTCGCGGAGGTCGTGACCGAGGCGGTGCAGGCCGCGACGCCGGGGGCGGCGCAGCAGGGCGTCACGCTGGACGGCTCGGCCCCGGACGGGCCGCCGGTGCTGGCCGACCGGGCCCGGCTGGTCCAGGTGATCGACAACCTGATCGCCAACGCGGTCAAGTTCACCGACGAGGGCGGGCAGGTGCGGGTGACCGCGGCTGCGGCTGGCCGGGAGTGGCGGATCGACGTCCGGGACTCCGGGATCGGCATTCCCCCCGACGAGATCGGCCACCTGTTCGACCGCTTTTTCCGTGCCTCTAACGCCACCGCGGCGGGCCGCCCCGGCTCGGGCCTGGGCTTGTCCATCGTCAAGGAGGTGGCCGAGCTGCACGGCGGCCGGGTGGAGGTGTCCAGCACCCTGGGGGCCGGCACGACGGTGAGCCTCTTCCTGCCGGCCCAGGTGGCTGGGGCGCCGCGGAGGGCGGGACGGGGGTGACGGCTGATGCATAACTACATATAGTGAGCTAATAGCTACTAACGAGGAATCAGGGGACCGATGGACCTGAACGCGCAGGCACCGGGAGTGACCCGGTGAGCAGCGTCAGCCAGCCGGAGTCGCCCGGCCGGATCCTCGTGGTCGAGGACGACCCGGAAGCCGCGGCTTACGTCCTGCACGTGCTCCGCAACCGCGGCGGCTTCGAGGTCACCCACATCGCGGACCCGGCGGCGGCACTGGACCGGGCCCGCGCGGAACGCTGGGACCTGGTGCTGACCGACGTGGAGATGCCCGGCATGACCGGGATCGAGCTGCTGGAGGCGATCCGGGAGATCACCCCGCAGCTGCCCGTGGCGGTCTACACCGCGCACGCGTCGGTGGACTACGCGGTCCGGGCGCTGCGCAACAAGGCCGATGAGTTCCTGGAGAAGCCGGTCCGGCCGGACAAGCTGGTCGAGACCGTGACCGCCCTGGTCGCCAAGGGCCGGGCGGCCCGCGAAGCCGCCCGGCAGAGCGTGCTGGCCATCGGCGCGCACCCCGACGACGTCGAGATCGGCGCGGCGGGCACGCTGGCCATGCACCGGCGGATGGGCCACGAGGTGTCGATCCTGACCCTGAGCCGCGGCGCCCGCGGCGGCCTGGAGGACACCCGGGCCAGCGAATCGCGGAAGGCGGCGGAGGTCATCGGCGCCACCCTGTACCACGAGGACCTGCGGGACACCAGCATCCGCGAGGGAGACCCGACGATCGGCGTGATCAGCCGCATCGTCGAGACCGTGCGGCCGACCGTGATCTACACCCACTCCCTGCACGACGTGCACCAGGACCACCGGAACACGCACCTGGCGGCGCTGGTCGCCGTGCGCCAGGTGGGCCGGGTGTACTGCTTCCAGTCGCCGTCGGCCACGGTGGACTTCCGGCCCACCCGCTTCGTGCCCATCGACGACCAGCTCGACCGCAAGCTGGAGGCCATCGACGCGTTCGCCTCCCAGGTGGAGATCCGGGCCTACCTGGAGCCCGACCTGATCGACGGCGACCGCGCGCTACTGGTCCCGCTACTGCGAGGGGCGCTACGCCGAGCCGTTCGAGGTGGTCCGGGAGGCGGCGGTGGCCGGGCAGCACGAGCTGACCCCGGCCAAGGGCATCGTGCGCGGCGAGGACGGTGCCTGGGCCGCCGCGCCGGACCGGCGCAGCCGGCCCCGGCCCGATGACCAGGTACCGAATCTGGCCCCGAGCCAGCGCCGCAGCGGACCGCGGAACTAGTCCAGGGGGGTGCCGGATGCCGCGAGATGACCTGAGCCAGCAGCAGATCCGGGTGCTGGTCACCGGGGCCGGGCGGGCCGGCCGCGGTGTCCGTCATCAAGTCGCTTGGGCTCGACCCGACCGTGCAGCTGCTGGCGGCGGATATGGATGCGTGGGCCGCCGGGCTCTACCTGGTGCCGCCCGGACGCCCGGACGCTGATCCCGGCGGGCCTGGACCCGGACTTCGCCGTCGGCCGTGCTGGCCCGCTGCGTCGCGCTCGGCGTGCACGTCCTGATCCCGACGGTGGACGCTGAGATGCGCCCGCTGGCCGCGGGCGCGGGCCGAGTTCGCCGCGGCCGGGATCGAGCTGATGCTGGCCCCGGCGCGGGCGCTGGACCTGACCCTGGACAAGCTGGCCCTGGCCCGGTGCTGCGCGGGCCAGGTCCGGGTGCCGCGCACCGAGCGCTTCGACGACGCGCTCGACCCGGAGTCGTGGGACTACCCGGTGGTGGTCAAGCCGCGCACCGGAAGCGGCTCGCGGGATATCTCCGTGGTGGCCTCCGCCCGGGAACTGGCCGCCCTGGAGCGGTCCGAGGAGTTCATCGTCCAGGAGTACCTGCCCGGGCGAGGAGTACTCGATCGACGTGCTGGCCGACACCCGCAGCCACGTGATCGCGGCGGTGCCCCGGGTCCGCGCCCGGGTGGACTCGGGCGTCTCGGTGGCCGGGCGCACCATGCACGACCCGGAACTGGAGCACTTCGGGGCCGCGGTGGCCAGCCTCACCGGCCTGACCTACATCGCCAACGTGCAGGCCCGGCGGGACGTGGCCGGGCCGCGCGTCCCTGCTGGAGGTGAACCCGCGGGCCCCCGGGGCGCTGCCGCTGACCATGGCCAGCGGGGTGGACATGCCCCGGCTGGCCCTGGACGCGCTGCGCGGCCTGCCCGGTGCCCGGACCACGTGGACTTCCACGAGGTGGCCATGGTCCGCTTCCTGGACGAGCGCTTCATGGACCTGAGCGAAGTGCAGAAGGTCGCCGCGTGAGCCACGTCGATGACCTCGGCGCTGGCCTGGTCGCCCTGGACGAGGATCACCACGTCCACTCGATCTTCTCCGACGACGCGGTCAGCACCCTGGCCGAGAACGTCCGCGCGGCCCGGGAGCGCGGCCTGCGGGTCGTCGTCCTCGCCGACCACGTGCGCCAGGGCTCCGCCTGGGTGCCGGACTTCGTGGCCGCGGTGCGCGAGCTGCGGCCCGGGCCCGGGCTCGAGGTGCTGGCCGGGGTGGAGGCGAAGATCCTCGACGGCGCCGGGGAGCTGGACCTGCCCCGGTCGCTGCGCGGGGTGGACCGGGTGCTGATCGCGGACCACCAGTACCCCGGCGACCACGGCCCGGTGCCGCCCGCAGGACATGCGGGACGCGCTGGAGCGCCGCCAGTGCTCGGCGGCGGACGTCATCGACGGCCTGATCGCGGCCACCCTCGGGGCCCTGGAGCGGGTGGCCCTGCCCGCAGCTGGCCCACCTGTTCAGCCTGCTGCCGAAGATGGGCCTGGACGAGGCGGACGTGCCCGGCCCGGCCCTGGACCACCTGGCCCGGGGCTGCTCGCCGGGCCGGGGCCCGGGTGGAGGTCAACGAGAAGTGGGCGTGCCCGTCGCCGCGCACGATCCGGGCCTTGGCCGCGGCCGGGGTGCCCCTGGTGGCCAGCACCGACAGCCATGACTGCGCCGACTGTCGGGCGGTACCCACGGTCCGGGAGCTCCTGGCCGCGGCGCCGGCCAGCCCGGTGCCATGATCGGCGGGCGCCCTGCATGAACGTGGTACTCGACGGCTTCGACTGGCTGCTGGTGGCGTTCGTCATGGTCGGCGCGGTGCCGCATGCTGGCGGCCAGCTACCAGTACCTGCTGGTGGCCGTGCATTTCCGGCGGAACCACTACCGGGACTGCGCGCCGTACTTCCCGCGCACCGCCATCCTGATCCCGGCCTGGAACGAGGCCGCGGTCATCGGGGCCTCCATCGACCGGCTCATGCAGCTCGACTACCCGCCGGACGCGCTGCGCGATCTACGTGGTGGACGACGCGAGCACCGACGACACCCCGGAGTGATCAAGGCCAAGGCGGTCGAGTACCCGGGGCAGGTCGTGCACCTGCGCCGGGACAAGGGCGGCGAGGGCAAGGCGCACACGCTGAACCACGGCCTGCGGATCATCCTGGCCGACGACTGGATGCAGGCGCTGCTCATCATGGACGCCGACGTGATCTACGAGCCGGACTCGCTGCGCATGATGACCCGGCACCTGGCCGACCCCCGGGTCGGGGCGGTCACCGCCTACATCAAGGAGGGCAGCCGCCCGGGCAACTACCTGACCCGGTTCATCGGCTTCGAGTACATCACCGCCCAGGCGGCCGCCCGGCGCAGCCAGAACGTGCTCGGCGCCGTCGCCTGCCTGGCCGGCGGCGCGCAGCTGCACTCCCGGGCCAACCTGGAGGCCATCGGCGGCCGGATCGACACGACCTCGCTGGCCGAGGACACGTTCACCACGTTCAAGACCCAGCTGGCCGGCCGCAGGGTGGTGTTCGAGCCGCACGCCACCGTGTGGGCCGAGGAGCCCGGCAACATCGGCGGGCTGTGGAAGCAGCGGCTGCGCTGGGCGCGCGGCAACGTCCAGGTCACCAAGCAGTTCAGGCAGCGTGTGGTGCCGGCCGCAGCCGCACCCACCGGCTGGGCAGCGTCAGCTTCTCGGTGTTCTGGTTCTGCCTGTTCCTGCTGCCGGTGTTCATGATCCTGGCGTCGGCGTCCCTGATCATCCTGTACTTCAGCGACTTCGCGATGGCCTGGGTCGTGTTCCACGTGCTGTGGATCATCAACGCGCTGACCTACGTGTTCATCACCGTCCTTCGTGCTGCATGATCGACTGGGTCACCGGCCGCCACGCCTGGCTGGAGGGCGTCCTGTTCCCGGGCGCGGTCAGCCTGTCCATCATCATCGCGGCCTGCTTCCCCCGGCTGCTGCGGATGATCTTCTACGACGCTGCTGCCCCTGATGGGCATCGTGCTGACGCTCGCGGAGCGGCGCGGCCCTGGTGCTGTTCGCCTACGCCTGGCTGGCCGGCTCGATGCTGGTGGCCTACCTGGGCAAGGTCATCGAGCCACGCCGGTTCGGGCGGCTGCTGCTCGGCCGTGTTCATCTACATCGCCGGCTACGGGCCGCTGCTGTGCGCGTGCACGTTCGCCTCCTACGTCAAGGAACTGCGGCGGCGCCGAGATGACGTGGGACAAGACCGAGAAGACCGGCAAGGTGGCGATGCCGGTATGAGCGGCGCGCCACGGGCGGAGATGGCCGCGATGACGGACGTCCTGCTCGGGCTCAAGTCGCTGCTGGTGGCGCTGGTCCTGCTCGGGGCGCTGCCGCTGCTGGTGGCCAACTACCAGTTCCTCCTGGTCGGCGGTGCACTTCCGCCGGCTGCACTACGCCAAATGCGCGCCGTACCTGCCCGCGGATCGCGATCCTCATCCCGGCCTGGAACGAGGCCGCGGTCATCGGCACCTCGGTCGACCGGCTGATGCAGCTCGACTACCCGCGCGGACGCGCTGCGGATCGTGGTGGTGGACGACGCCAGCACCGACGCCACCCCGGAGGTGGTCGCGGCCAAGGCGGCCGCGTACCCGGGGAACGTCATGCACCTGCGCCGGGAGCGGGGTGGTGAGGGCAAGGCGGCCACGCTGAACCACGGCCTGGCCCAGATCCTGGCCGACGACTGGGCGCAGGCCATCCTGATCATCGACGCGGATGTCATCTACGAGCCCGCGCTCGCTGCGCCGGATGACCCGTCACCTGGCCGATCCCGGGTCGGCTCGGTCACCGCGTACATCAAGGAAGGCAGCCGCCCGGGCAACTACCTGACCCGGTTCATCGGCTACGAGTACATCGTCGCGTCGGCCGCCGCCCGGCGCAGCCAGGAGGTGCTCGGCGTGATCGCCTGCCTGGCCGGCGGGGCGCGCAGCTGCACTCGCGGGCCAACATCGAGGCGATCGGCGGCCGGGTGGACACCAGCACGCTGGCCGAGGACACGGTGACCACGTTCGAGACCCAGCTGGGCGGGCGCCGGGCCATCTTCGAGCCGCACGCCACGGTGTGGGCGGAGGAGCCGGGCAGCATCGTCGCGCTGTGGCACCAGCGGCTGCGCTGGGCCCGCGGCAACATGCAGGTCACCCGGCGGTTCGCGAGCGTCTGGTTCCGGCCGCAGCCCAACAGCCGGCTGGGCAGCATCAGCTTCGGCCTGATCTGGTTCTGCCTGCTGCTGCTGCCGGTGTTCATGCTGCTGGCGTCGGCCTCGCTGGTCACCCTGTTCTTCATCGACTACCAGCTGGCCTGGACCGCCTTTCACGTGCTGTGGCTGACCAACGTGGTCACCTACGTGTTCATCACGTCCTTCGCCCTGCTCATCGACCCCGGATCGGCCGGCGCACCTGGAAGGAAGCGCTGCTGTTCCCGGGCGCTGGTCAACGTGACCATCCTGGTCGCCGCCATCCTGCCCGGCCCGGTGAGCTGGCTCGGCCACGAGCTGCTGCCGCCGCCGGCGTCGGCGGTGACCGCTGGGCTGGGTCCGCGGCATCGAGCTGTTCACCTACATCTGGCTGGCCGGCCTGCATGGGCGTGGCCTTCCTCGGCAAGGTGGCCGAGTCGCGCCGGCTCGGCCGGCTCACCGGCCCGCTGTTCGTCTACGTCGGCGGATACGGGCCCGCTGCTGTGCGCGATCACCGCCGCCGCCTACGTCAAGGAACTCCGGCACGCCGAGGCGCACTGGGACAAGACCGAGAAGACCGGGAAGGAGTGGCGGTACGCCGGCACGTGACCGCAGCCGCCCGAGCGGAGGCGGCCGGGGGAGCCAGTCTTCGAGGAGGAGGTCCGGCGCCGCGGTCCGGCTACGAGAAGGGCCTGGCGCGTCAAGGCGCTCGATCGCGCCTGGCCATCGTGCGTGGTCGTGTCCTGCTCCGGCTGCTGTCGTCCTGGCTGACCCGGCTGCTCTGCGCGGGCGGCCTGCCGCGCTGTCCCGGATGCATGAACGCCGCGCCTGGCGGGCACTTGGCCGCCATGTCGGCCCACAGCCTCGACCGCCGCCCCGCGGCACGAGCCCGGCACCGCAGCCTCACCCCGCTGCTCGCGGTGACCGCCGCCGCGCTGGTCTTCACGATCCTGCTCATCCTGGTCCGTCTGCAGTGGCGCCCCCTGGAGTCCGTCGACCACGGCGCCGCGGCCCGGATCAACGGCCTCATCGCCGGGCATCCCGCGCTGGTCTCGGTGGTCAAGGCGGTCACCTGGCTGGGCAGCGACGGGGTGCTGTGGACGATCATCGGGGTCTCGGCGGTCTTCCTGGCCTTCCGGCGCCGCTGGCGGCTGGCCGGCTACCTGCTGGTCGCCGGCGCGGGCGCGCTGGTCATGGACCCGATCCTGAAGGCCCTGGTCGGCCGGCTGCGCCCGGTGGTGGCCCACCCGATCGCGCACGGCGGCGGGAACAGCTTCCCCAGCGGCCACTCGCTCGGCTCGATCGTCTGTTACGGGGCGGTGCTGCTGGTCTTCCTGCCCGCCGCCCGCGGCCGCTGGCGCGACCGTGTTCATCACCGTGATCGTCACGCTCGTCGCGCTGATCGGCATCAGCCGCATCCTGCTCGGCGTGCACTACCTGTCCGACGTGCTCGGCGGCTGGACGCTGGGCATCACCTGGCTCGGCCTCACCGCGTTCGCGTTCGAGCTGACCCGGCGGGCTGAAGGCCAGCCCGTCACCGACCCCCTGACCGAGGGACTGGAACCCGAGGCCCGCACCGATCTCGATCTAGCCCAGCCGGAGACCCCCATGAAAAGATCCGCCGCCCGTTCCCGCGCCCGTATCGCCGCCGGCCTCGTCGTCGCCTGGGTGCTCATCCTCGGCGTCATCGTCGGCTTCGGCGAGCTGGTCGTGAAGTACAGCCACAACAAATGGCTGGGGGACACCGCCATCCCGCGCTGGTTCGCCGCGCACCGCACGCCGACCCTCAACCACGTGGAGCAACGACGTCAGCGTGGCCTGCGCCACGACCGGGATCCTCATCGTGGCCGTGGCCGCGTGCGTGATCTTCCTGGCCGTCACCCGGCACTGGCGGCCGGTCATCTTCATCGCGGTCGTGATGTTCGGGGAGCTGGCCGCGTTCCTGGCCGCGGCCGCGGTGGTCAAGCGGCCCCGGCCCTACGTGCACCACCTCGACCACCACCTGCCGACCTCGGCCTACCCGTCCGGGCACATGGCCGCCACCACCTGCCTGTACGTCGCGATCGCCATCCTGGTCATCGGGCACACCAGGGGCTGGTGGCGGTGGCTGTTCGTGGCCCTGGCCGTCGTGATGCCGGTGGCCATCGCGCTGTCCCGGATGTACCGCGGCGAGCATCACCCGACCGACGTGCTCGGCAGCCTGATCTTCGCCGCCCTGTGGCTGACCGCGACGACCCTGCTGATCAAGCCGAACGCGGAGCTGCCCAGCCGCTCGCCCGGGGCGGTGGGCGCGAAGCTCCGCTCGTTCACCGGGCGGGCGGTTTCGCGGGCCTAGGACCGGGCAGCCGCACAGTAACGACCTTTGAGGAGGTGTTCCATGACCGATCCCGAGGACGCCCGGCGCGTCGAGATCAAGGACGGCGACCAGACCGTGGCCGCGGCCGAAGTCTCGCAGCGCGCGGGCGGGACGACGCCCGGGCGTCGCTGCACGCCGCGTCCGGGCATGTGGCCCCGGGCCGCCGGGCCGACCTGGTGGACGCGGTCGTGGACCTGCCCGAGGTCCAGGCGAGCAGCCGCCTGGAGGCCACGATCCCGCTCGGTGACGGCGAGACCCTGGACCGGCTGCGGGAGCGGACCGAGGAGACCACCAGCCGGGCGGCCGGGTCCACCGCGCTGGTGGACGCGAGCCTGCCGGGCGACCAGGACCGCCGCAACGAGGACCCGGCTGGCCAGCCCGGCCGTCCGGACGCGGGCGCCCCGCCCGCGGACGGGGAAACACCGCCGGGCGTAGCCGCGGGTGGCCGTCAGGATCGGGACTTCGGGGTGGAGTTACGCCCACTGGGAGCCGGAACTGTACCCGCCCGGACTGCCGGCCGCCGGCCGGCTGGCCCGCTACACGGCGGCGTTCGGCACGGCCGAGCTGAACAGCAGCTTCTACCGCTGGCCCCGGCCCGATACGTTCCGTTATTGGCGAAAGAAATTGCCCGCGGGGTTCTGCCTGTCGGTCAAGGCGCCGCGGGGCCTGACCCACGCGCCGGAAACTGTACGGCCCGGAAACCTGGGTGCAGCGGATCAGCGCGGGCTGGCATGAGCTGGGCGATAAACGGGCCGTGCTGCTGGCCCAGCTCGGCCCGGCCCAGGCCCGTGACGACGCGAGGCTGGCCTATTTCCTGGGGCTGGTCCCGGAATGGATGCGGGTCGCGGTGGAGTTCCGCCATTCCAGCTGGCATTGCGAGGAGGTCTTCGCCCTGCTGGAGGCGCACCGGGCGGCGTATTGCGTGATGAGCGGCGCGCACCTGCCGTGCGTTCTGCGGGCCACCACGGATTTCACCTATGTGCGGCTGCACGGACCCGACCACCAGCACCTGTACGCGGGCTCGTATAGCGAGGCCGATCTGTCCTGGTGGGCGGCCCGTATCCGGGAATGGGACTGCGCCGGGCAGGACGTTTTCGCCTACTTCAACAACGACGGCCAGGCGAATGCCGTGCGCGACGCCCGGGCCTTGCGCCGGCTCCTCGGCCAGCCCGTGGCCGGGTGAATGATGCTGAGCGGCCCGGCGGGAACATTAACCGGGCCGCTAGCATTTCATAATTGTGACCCTCACCGACCTTCTCCCGGCTGACGCTGCCCCCGACGCGGTCTTCGACGCGTTCGCGGGCTGGGCCAAGGAGCAGGGCCTGGCCCTCTACCCGCACCAGGAAGAGGCCCTCATCGAGGTGGTGTCCGGGGCCAACGTGATCCTGTCCACCCCGACCGGCTCGGGCAAGAGCCTGGTCGCCACCGGGGCGCACTTCGCGGCGCTGGCCGACGGCCGCCGGTCCTTCTACACCGCGCCGATCAAGGCCCTGGTCTCGGAGAAGTTCTTCGCCCTGTGCGCCGCCTTCGGCCCGGCCCAGGTGGGCATGATGACCGGCGACGCCAGCGTCAACGCCACCGCGCCGATCATCTGCTGCACGGCCGAGGTGCTGGCCAGCCATCGCGCTGCGGGACGGCGCCGACGCCGACGTCGGCCAGGTCGTGATGGACGAGTTCCACTTCTACGCCGACCCGGACCGGGGCTGGGCCTGGCAGGTGCCGATCATCGAGCTGCCGCGGGTGCAGTTCGTGCTGATGTCGGCGACCCTCGGCGACGTCACCCGGTTCGAGTCCGACCTGACCCGGCGCACCGGGCGGCCGACCGCCGTCGTCGAGTCCGCCGAGCGCCCGGTGCCGCTCACCTACTCCTACGTCACCACCCCGCTGCACGAGACCCTGGAAGAGCTGCTCAGCACCCACCAGGCCCCCATCTACGTGGTGCACTTCACCCAGGCCGCGGCGCTGGAACAGGCCCAGGCGCTGATGAGCGTGAACGTCTGCTCCCGCGCGGAGAAGGACGAGATCGCCGCGCTGATCGGCGGCTTCCGGTTCACCGCCGGCTTCGGGAAGACGCTGTCCCGGCTGGTCCGGCACGGCATCGGGGTGCATCACGCCGGGATGCTGCCCAAGTACCGCCGGCTGGTCGAGACCCTGGCCCAGGCCGGGCTGCTGAAGGTCATCTGCGGCACGGACACCCTGGGCGTCGGGATCAACGTGCCGATCCGCACGGTCCTGTTCACCGCGATGTCCAAGTACGACGGGTCGAAGACCCGGCTGCTGCAGGCCCGCGAGTTCCACCAGATCGCCGGCCGGGCCGGCCGGGCCGGGTTCGACACCACCGGCCGGGTGGTGGTGCAGGCCCCCGAGCACGTGGTGGAGAACGAGCGCCTGCTGGCCAAGGCCGGCGATGACCCGAAGAAGCGGCGCAAGGTGGTCCGCAAGAAGCCGCCGGAGGGTTTCATCGCCTGGGGCCAGCCCACCTACGAGCGGCTGGTCGCCGCCGACCCCGAGCCGCTGACGTCCAGCTTCAAGGTCACCCACGCCATGCTGCTGAACGTGATCAGCCGGCCGGGTGACGCGTTCACCGCCATGCGGCACCTGCTCACCGACAACCACGAGGACCGGGCCGCGCAGCGCCGGCACATCCACCAGGCCATCGCCATCTACCGGGCGCTGCTGGCCGGGGGAGTGGTGGAGCGGCTGGACGAGCCGGACGCCGAGGGCCGCCAGGTGCGGCTCACCGTGGACCTCCAGTTCGACTTCGCGCTGAACCAGCCGCTGTCCCCGCTGGCCCTGGCCGCGATCGAGCTGCTGGACCGCGAGTCGCCGTCCTACCCGCTGGACGTGGTGTCGGTCATCGAGGCCACCCTGGACAACCCCAGGACGGTGCTGTCCGCCCAGCTGTTCAAGGCGCGCGGTGAGGCCGTCGCGCAGATGAAGGCCGACGGCCTCGACTATGACACCCGGATGGACCTGCTGGAGTCGGTCAGCTACCCCAGGCCCCTGGACGACCTGCTCGAGGCCGCCTACGACATGTACCGCCGGGGCCACCCGTGGGTCGCCGACTACGCGCTGGCCCCGAAGTCCGTGGTCCGTGACATGTACGAGCGGGCCATGACCTTCGTGGAGTACGTCGGCTTCTACGGCCTGTCCCGCTCGGAGGGCCTGGTGCTGCGCTACCTGGCCGACGCGTACAAGGCGCTCCGCAACACCGTCCCGGACGAGGCCAAGACCGAGGAGCTCACCGACCTCATCGAGTGGCTGGGTGAGCTGGTCCGCCAGGTTGACTCCAGCCTGCTGGACGAGTGGGAGCAGCTGCGCGACCCGTCCGGCGTCCTGGTCAGCCAGGCCGAGGCGGGGCCGCCGGCCGTCACCCGCAACGTCCGCGCGTTCCGGGTGCTGGTCCGCAACGCGCTGTTCCGCCGGGTCGAGCTGGCCGCGCTCGGCCACTACGACGAGCTGGGCCAGCTGGACGCCGACGACGGCTGGGACGCCGAGGCCTGGGAGGCCGCGGTCGAGCCGTACTTCGACGTGCACGACGAGATCGGCACCGGGCCGGACGCCCGCGGGCCCGCGCTGCTCATCATCGACGAGGGCGCGCAGGCCTGGACGCTGCGGCAGATCTTCGACGACCCGGCCGGGGACCACGACTGGGGCATCTCCGCGCAGGTGGACCTGGCCGCCTCCGAAGAGGCGGGCCAGGCCGTGCTCCGGGTCACCGACGTGGGCCAGCTCTAGCCCTCACGCCGCCCCGAACACCGAGGCCAGGCCGTGCACCGCGGCATCGATCAGCCGCCCGAGGTCGGTGTCCGCGCCGGCCAGCCACTGCTCGCAGGCCGCCACGAACAGGCCCTGCACCGCGTAGCCCAGGGTGACCGGCAGCAGCGAGTCGGGCGGCTGCCCGGTCCGCCCGGCCACGAACTCCGCGATGACCTGCCGCCAGGCGGCGTAGCGCAGCGTGGAGTGGGCCTGTAACGCGGGCACCCGCAGGATCAGCTCCAGCCGCCGCCGGTGCCAGCCCTCCTGGCCGGGCGGGATCTGGTTGAACGTGATCAGGCCCAGCCGGATGGCCTCCGCCATCGGGGTCTGCGGCGGGCAGCCCGCCAGGCGCCCGCGCATCTGCTCCAGCCGTTCCTCGAAACCGCCCCACGGCACATCATTCTTCGAGGCAAAGTACCGGAAGAACGTGCGCCGCCCGATCCCCGCGGCCCGCGCGATGTCCCCGACGGTGGTCCCTTCGAAGCCCTGCCGGTCGAACAGTTCGAACGCCACCTGCTCAAGCTCGGCGCGGGTGGTCATCCGCCGGCGGCCGACAGGCGCGGGAGAACCTTCCCGCGGCATCTGCCATCACCCCATTTCGTGGCGCAGCGATCAGCCGCCCGCTCACGACTTCCCCGTTGCTCTCGTTCCCCATGGCGCGGGCCGCACCCCCAAGCACACGTTTGCAGCCCGCGTGCAGAGCATCCCACGAGCCAGCGCCGCATGCGGCAAATCTGGCGCGCCGAGCGGCAGTCGGCCCGGGAGCGGCCCGGGGCCGGGCTCGGTGCGGGCGACACGCGGACGGGACCGGGATCACCGGGGATGTCGCGCCCGTCCGGCATTATGGCGAGCGTCACGATCGCCGACCGGCCTGCCCGGCGCGGCCAGCCAGCACGGCCATTCAGCACGGCCCATTCAGTACGGCCATTCAGCACCGAGAGTCCACGGCGGTGCGATGCGACTGATCCACACCTCGGACTGGCATCTGGGGCGCACGCTGCACGGCGAGAACCTGCTGCCCGCTCAGGACGATTTCCTGCGCTGGCTGCTCGACGAGGCGGTCCGCCAGCAGGCCGGTGCCGTGGTGGTGGCGGGGGACATCTACGACCGCGCGGTGCCCCCGGTCGACGCCGTCCGGCTGCTCGACGCGACCCTGCTGCGCTTCGCGCAGGCCCGCATCCCGGTGATCCTGACCAGCGGCAACCATGACTCCGCCGTCCGGCTGGGCTTCGGCGCCGGGCTCAGCGAGGCGGCCGGCATCCACCTGCGCACCGCGGTGGCCGACCTGGCCCGGCCGGTGCTGCTGGCCGATGAGCATGGCCCGGTGGCCGTGTACGGCGTGCCCTACCTGCTGCCCGACGCGGTCATGGCCGACCTCGGGGTGGCGACCCGGACGCACGAGGCGGTGCTGGCCGAGGCGGCCCGGCGGATCAGGGCGGACGCCGCGGCCCGGGGCATCGGCCGCACCGTGGTCGCGGCGCACGCCTTCGTCACCGGCGGGCAGCCCGCCGAATCCGAGCGGGACATCCGGGTCGGCGGCGTGGCCGACGTGCCGGCCGGCGTGTTCGCCGGGTTCAGCTACGTGGCCCTCGGCCACCTGCACGGCGCGCAGCGGCCGGCCGCGCCGGACTGGCCAGGACCCCGCGGCGGAGGGTGCTGCGCGGCACCGCGGGACCCGTGATCCGGTACTCGGGGTCGCCGCTGGCCTTCTCGTTCTCCGAGAAGAACCACGTCAAGTCGGTCACGCTGGCCGAGATCGACGCGGCCGGGCAGGTGCGCACCACCCTGCTTCCGGCGCCCGTGCCCCGGCCGCTGCGTGAGGTGCGCGGCACCCTGGACAGCCTCCTGGCCCGGGCGGAATCCGATCTCGCGGACCTGGCCGGCGCCTGGGTCAAGGTGGTGCTCACCGATGCCGTGCGGCCGTCCGCCCCGATGGAACGGCTGCGCGAGAAATGGCCGCACACGCTGGTCCTGGACTTCGCCCCGGAGGGGCTGCTGACCGGATCCGGTGCCGACCTGGAGCGGCTGGCCGCGGCGAGTGACCCGGTCGAGATCTGCTGCCTGTTCGTGGATTTCACCAGCGGCGGCCCGGCCGATGACGCGCAGCGCGCGGTGCTCCGCGGCGGCCGTCGAGGCCGCGCAGCACGCCGAGCCGGCCGCCTGATGCGGCTGCACAGCCTGGAGCTGACCGCGTTCGGCCCGTACGCCCAGGCGCAGCGGATCGACTTCGGCCGGCTGTCCAGCAGCGGCCTGTTCCTGCTCGAGGGGCCGACCGGGTCCGGCAAGACGACGATCCTGGACGCCATCACGTTCGCGCTGTACGGCGGGCTGGCCGGCGACGAGTCCGCCGAGGACCGGCTGCGCTCGCATTTCGCCGCGCCGGACGCCGAGCCCTCGGTCAGCCTGGAGTTCTCGGTCCGCGGCGTCCGGCACCGGCTGACCCGGGTGCCCGAGCACCGGCGGCCGAAGCGGCGCGGGGACGGCTTCACCACCGAGGCCGCCCACGTGCACCTGCAGCGCCATGAGGGTGGCGGGTGGGTCAGCCTGTCCGCCAACAAGGCCGAGGCCGGGGAGATGATCACCGAGCTCATCGGCCTCAACCGGGCCCAGTTCACCCAGGTGATGCTGCTGCCGCAGGGGCAGTTCGCGAAGTTCCTGCAGGCCGCGGACGACGAGCGGCGGGTGCTGCTCAGCAAGCTGTTCGGCACCCAGCTGTACGACCGCATCACGGCTGAGCTGGATCGCCGCCGCGCCGCCGCGATCCGGCAGCGCCAGGACGCCGAGGCCGCGATCGACGCGGCCACCTCGGCGGCGGCCGAGGCCGCCGGCCTGGACGCCGGGGCGCGCGCCGAGCCTGCTGGAGCTGCCCGGCCCCGAGCGGGCGCACCCAGCTGAAGCAGGTGGCCGCGGACCTCGCGCAGGCCGCGGAGGTCAGCGCGGAAGGACTGGAGGTGGCGGCGGCCGAGGCCGCCGCCCGGCTGGCCGCCTGCGAGCGGGAGCGGCAGCAGGCCCGGCTGATGGCCAGGCTGACCGAGGCGCTGCGCCGGCTGCGCGAGCACGAGGACTCCCGGCCCGAGCATGACCAGCGGGCGGCCCGGCTGGCCGCGGCCCGGCGCGCGGAACCGGTGCGGCCCCTGCTCGCCGCGCTGCGCGAGGCGCAACAGGTGGCCGGCGAGGCCCGCGGCAGCCTGCTCCGGCTGATCCCTGACCCGGACGACACCATGCTGGCGGGTGGCGGCGGGGCCCAGGCGTTCGTGCGGGCCGAGGCGGCCGAGAAGGACGCCGCGTCCCTGCAGCATCTCGCCGACGCCGAAGCGACCCTGCCCGGCCGGGTCACCGCGCTGCGGCCGGCCAGCAGGCGGTCGCGAGCGCCGCCGACCTGGTCCGCGCCCTGGAAGCGGCGCGCGCCGATCTGCCCGGGCAGATCGGCGCCGCTCGGGGAGCAGCTCGCCGCGGCCCGGCTCCAGGCGGCCGGCCTGGGCGCGGCCCGCGAGCAGCAGGCGGCGCTGATCCGGCGTGCGGCCGCCGCCGCCGACCTGGCCGGCCTGGAGCCGGCGCTCGCGGGCAAGAACGCCGCCCTGCTCGACGCCGTGGACACCCACCAGATGCTGACGCAGGCCCACCTCCAGCTCATGGCGGCCCGGCTGGAGGGCATGGCCGCGGAACTGGCCGGGCAGCTCGCCGACGGGTCCGCCTGCCCGGTCTGCGGTTCCACGGCCCACCCCGCCCCGGCCCAGGCCGCTGGCGGCCTCGTGTCCGACCAGGACCTCGCCGCGGCCGCCGCGCGGCGGGACGCGGCCGGGGCCGCGCGGGCCCAGCTGACCCGCGAACGTGACGATCTGGCCGCGGCGGTGGCGGCCAGCGCCGCGGTGGCGGACGGCGGGACGGTGGACGGCCTGGCCGCCGAGGCCGCGGCCGTGGGTGACCTGGTGGCCGGGGCGGAGCAGGCCGCGGCCGACGTCAGCCGCCTCGAGGCCGAACTCGCCGGCCGCCACGCGCAGCAGCAGCGGGTCGCGGCGGAACTGCAGACCGCGGCCGCCGCGCTGGCCACCGCCCAGGCGCAGGCCGCCGCGGCCGAGGCCGACCTGAGCCAGCTGCAGGACGAGCTGGCCGGGGCGGCCCAGGGGCACCCGTCGGTGACCGCAGCGGCAGGCCGCCCTGCGCCGCGCCGCCAGCACGAACCGCTCCCTCGCCGCGGCGCTGGACCAGCTGGCGGCCGCGCTGGCCGACGAGCGGAGGGCCCGCGAGCGCGCCGAGCGCGAGGCGGCGGACCGCGACTTCGCCGCGGCCGGAGCTGGCCAGCTCCGCGCTGCTCAGCCCGGACGACCAGGCGGCCCTGGACGAGCAGGTGAGCGCGTGGGCCGCCCGCCTGGCCGCGCTGCGGTCCGCGGCGGCCGCCGACGACCTGGCCGGCCTGGACGCCGGCCAGGCTGACGCGGTGCACGCGGCGGCGCAGGCCGCGGCGGACCTCCTGGCCCGCGCCCAGGAGGCCGAGCAGGAGGTCCGGGCCGCCCGCGACGCGGCCCAGGCCCGGGTCGGGCGGCTGCACCAGCGGCTCGCCGAGGTCCAGGACGCCCAGGACGCCTTCGACCAGCTGCAGGAGGATACCTCGGCGGTGATCCGGCTGGCCGGCCTGGCCAAGGGCATGGACGGGCACCGCCGGATGGCGCTGACCACCTATGTCCTGCGGCAGTGGTTCGGGCAGGTGGTGGCGGCGGCCAACGTCCGGCTGGGGGCGATGTCGGCGGGCCGGTACGAGCTCCGGCGCACCGACGAGAGCGGGACGCGGCGGGAGCGGACCGGGCTCACCCTGGTGGTGATCGACCGGCACACCGGTGCGGAGCGCAGCCCGCGGTCGCTGTCCGGCGGCGAGACCTTCTACACCTCGCTGGCGCTGGCCCTCGGCCTGGCCGACGTGGTCAAGGCCGAGGCCGGCGGGGTGGACCTGGACACCCTGTTCATCGACGAGGGCTTCGGCACGCTCGACGCGGAAACCCTCGACCAGGTGATGGCGGTCATCGACGAACTGCGCGACCGCGGCCGGGTGGTCGGCATCGTGAGCCATGTGGCCGACCTGAAGGACCGGGTCGCCGAGCGGCTCGAGGTCCGGCGCCTGGCCGACGGTTCCTCCACGGCCCGGGTCATCGCCTGACCAGGGGTTGCGGCCAGGCATTATGCTGGCCGGACGGCCGGGGGCCGGCGGCTGGGAAGTAGCCCGGTGATGGGGTGCAGGGGGATCCTTTGAAGAAGGTCGGCGTCGCGGCTCTGGCCGCGGTCGTGCTCGCGTTCCTCGCGGCGGGGGCGGCCGCCGCGCTCACCACGCGGACCGCACCGAACCCGGTGGCGGTCGCGGACCGTCACCAGGTGCGGCTCCCGGTCGCGTACAACGGCCAGGACGGCTGGGGTCACGGGACGGTGCGGCTGCCCGTGATCTACGTGGGCGGCCCGGACACGTTCCTGCGCGTCCAGCACTGGTCACGGCTGGACGGCCAGCTCCGCGTTCGCCCGGGGCACCCTCTGGGTGGACAACTGCCAGCCGAACTGCGCCGCGGGCCATTACGTCAAGTACCCCGCCTCGGTGACCCTGTCGCGCGTGGCGGCCCATCAGGGAGCCAGTTACTTCTCCCGGATGACCCTGCGCTACCACCACAAGAGCGCCCGCGATTACGGGTTCCGCTGGGGCACCTACCGCGGCGCGACGGTCCCGCTGTGGATCGGCGGACCGGGCTGACCGGCGCGGCCTGACCGCCTTCCCGCGGCCTTCTCGCCAGTCCCTTCCTCTCGCCGGCCTCTCCCGGCAGCTCCCTTCCCGGCTCGCCTCCCTCTTGGCCAGGCCAACGAATGGTCAACGCCTGCCCGATATGCCCCATCCTGCTCGAGCCGGACATTATGCTCCCGCTCGCGCCGCCCGGCCCGGCCGTGGCCGTGGCGGCGGCCGGGAGACCCGTGGGACGGGAGTCGTCATGCAGACAGCGCTGGACGGCCGGTGAGCGGCCTGGCCAAGGCCGGCTACATCGCCGCCACGGTCGTCGTCGTGGCCGTGGTCCTGGCCAGCCTGGGCGCCTACGCGGTCTACCGCCGGCTGGACGGGAACGTCAGCGTGGTCAGGGTCAACGGCCTGAGCCACCGGTCGGTGTACGGCGCGCAGAACATCCTGATCCTCGGGTCGCAAACCCGGGACGGCCAGCGGGCCGGGGATCTCGGGTCCAACCCCAGCCTGGACACCAGTAACTCCGACAACCTCCTGCTGGTCCACCTCAATCCCACGCACACCCAGGCCATCGTGCTGTCCATCCCGCGGGACACCATGGTGTACGAACCGGGCTGCCAGGCCCGGCGCACGATCGGGACCGGCATCATGGGCCCCTACCAGTCCGCGATCATCGACGGGGCGATGAACATCGGCGGCCCGTCCTGCGCGGTCAGCACGGTCAAGGACCTGACCGGCATCCGGCTCGACCATTTCGTCGAGTTCAACTTCAACTCCTTCCGCGCGATGGTGGACACGATCGGCGGGGTGGAGGTCTGCGTCCCGCGCAGCGGATACCACGATCCTTTCAGCGGGCTGAATCTCAGCGGCGGGAAGCACCTGCTCACCTACAATCAGGCGCTCGCCTATGTGCGCACCCGGCACGGCGTCACGGCCGAGGGGGATGCCGGCGGTGACCTGCCGAGGATCGAGTTGCAGCAGGCCTTCATGTCCTCGGTCATCCAGAAGGTCAACAGCCAGGGCATCCTGGACAACTCGGTCGAGTTGCTCAAGATCGCGGATGTGGCCACCCGGGCGCTGACCGTGGACCAGGGGCTCGACTCGGCCAGCAAACTGCTGGGGCTGGCGCGCAGCCTCACCGGTCTGCACGCGAGCAACGTGACCCTGCTGACCATGCCGACCATCACCGACCCGGCGGACGTCAACCGGCTGCTGCCCGAGGAGCCGGCCGACGACGTCATCTTCCAGATGATCCGGGACGGCCAGACCTGGCATCACCGGCTGCCCACCCTCCCCGATCACCAGGTCAGGGTGCGCGTGCTCAACGGCACCGGCATCGCGGGACTGGCCGGGCAGACCGCCCGGCGGCTCGCCCGGCTCGGCTTCGACGTGACCGGCACCGGAGACGCGCCGGCCACCAGCGCCACCACCGTGACGTACTCGGGCACCGCGCAGGCCGACAGCGCCTACACGCTGATGACCGCGCTCAAGGCCACCCCGGCCGCGCAGAACCTGCTGGCCGAGCCGGCCCCGCAGACCGGCCTGCCGGGCCCGGTCACGCTGGTGATCGGCAGTGACTTCGCGGGCGTGAACGCGCCGGCCGCGCCGCACCGCGCCGCCGGCCACGGCCAGGCGGCCAGCGGGCGCGGGTCACCGGCGGCCAGGCCACGGTGCAGAGCCGCAACGCCGGCGCCAGCATCTGCTCTGGCCTGCCCGCGGCCGAACCCGGATCCCGGCGCTCCCTGAGCGCCGCTCCTCGCCTGGGCCCCCACCGGCCCCTCCCCGCCCGGCCACCCCGTGGGCCGCCGTGGTTTGACTCTTCCGTATATCCGTGTGACTATACGGACGTACGGAGGTAAGAACATGTCGCCACGAGATCATGATCATCCGGTGAGCGGGCCGGGTGTCGCCGCGGCCCGGTCGGGTGCCCTGTCGGTGGGGGACGCCGGGCGGCTGGCCGGCCTGCTCGGGCTGCTGGCCGACCCGGTGCGGTCCCGGATCCTCTTCGCCCTGGTCGCCGCCGGTGAGCTCTGCGTCGGGGACCTCGCCCTGGTGCTGGAGGTGACCGAGGACCAGGTGTCCTACGCGGTGAAGATGCTGCGCCTGGCCGGGCTGGTCAGCTTCCGCAAGGACGGCCGGGTCGTCTACTACCGGCTGAGCGACGGCTTCCCGCATCCGCTGCTGGAGCACTGCCTGCGCCAGCTGCTGACCATCGCCGCACCGGAGGCCGACGATGCGCGCCCTTGACGCGATCGGGCACGCGCTGGCCGTGGCCGGCTCGATGACCTGGCAGATCACCTGGTCGCTCATCCTGGGGTTCACGCTGTCCGCGGTCGTCCAGGCGCTGGTGCGCCGGTCCACCGTGGTCCGGCTGCTCGGTGACGACCGCCCGGTCACCCTGGCCCGGGCCACCGGGCTGGGCGCGGCCTCCTCGTCCTGCTCCTACGCGGCGGTGGCCCTGGCCCGGTCCCTGTTCCGCAAGGGGGCCAGCTTCACCGCGGCGATGGTCTTCGAGATCGCCAGCACCAACCTGGTCATCGAGCTGGGGATCATCCTGGCCCTGCTGATCTCCTGGCAGTTCACCCTGGCCGAGTTCGTCGGCGGCCCGATCATGATCGTGCTGATCGCGGTGGCCTTCCGGCTCTTCGTCCGGCAGCAGCTGATCGACGAGGCGCGGCGGCAGGCGGACCGGGGCCTCGCCGGATCCATGGAAGGCCATGCGGCCATGGACATGAGCATCACCGCGACCGGCAGCTTCCGGCGCCGCCTGTTCAGCCGGGAGGGCTACACCTCGGTCAGCCACATCTTCGTCATGGAGTGGGCCGCGGTGCTGCGGGACGTGGTCATCGGGCTGCTGATCGCCGGGGCCGTCGGCGCCTGGGTCCCGGACAGCTTCTGGCAGCACCTGTTCCTGACCGGCCATCCGCTGGCCGCGCGCCTCTGGGGGCCGCTGATCGGCCCGGTGATCTCGGTGCTGAGCTTCGTCTGCTCGATCGGGAACGTGCCGCTGGCCGGGGTGCTGTGGAACGGCGGGATCAGCTTCGGCGGCGTGGTCGCGTTCATCTTCGCCGACCTGATCATCATCCCGATCCTGCTCATCTACCGGAAGTACTACGGCACCCGGATGATGCTCGTGCTGGCCGGGCTGTTCTACGCCACCATGGTGCTGGCCGGCTACATCGTCGAGTTCGTCTTCACCGCGCTGGGCCTGGTCCCGGCGGATCGCACGGCCAAGGTCGGGGAGACCGGGATCGTGTGGAACTACACCACCTACCTGAACATCGTCTTCCTCGTTGTGGCCGCCGCGCTGCTGGTGCGCTTCTTCCGGTCCGGGGGCGTGGCCATGCTCAGGATGATGGGCGGCCCCCCGGACGAGGCCGGCCACGGTCACGGTGCCCACAGCGCGCCCGCCGGCCCGGGTGCTGATCCGGGCCACTCCGCTCATCCCGGCCCCGGGGATCATGCCGTCCACCACGGTGTTACTGACTTGTGACTTACGCGCTCCATCCGGCGCTGCGGTTTCCGCGTCGTTTATCTCAGACACCAGGGAATCTGCGGGGTCATCGCCTGGTGCGAGGGCGCGAGGGGGATCACATGCGCAAGACCAGGCCAGCCCGGCCAGCGCGGCCGACTGTGCGGGACAGGAACTCACGGCGGCGGGCTGGCGGGGTGGCTGCGCTGGCCGGGGTGCTGGCCGGCGGGCTGGCTGCGGCCTCGGCGCCGGGCGGAGTGGCGGCTGCGGCGGGCCACCCGGCGGCCGCCGGCTCCGTGAGCGCCGCGGCTGCGGCCTCGTGGCGCATCATCAAGACCACCCACGGCCGGAGCCTGCCCGGCATCACCGCTGTCACGGCCACCGGAACCCAGCACGCCTGGGCGTTCGCGTCCACCCTGGCCCGGCCGGTCTCGTGGCGGCTCACCGGCCGCACCTGGTCGGCCGTCCCGTTTCCCGGCCGCGCCGGGGACCAGGTCACGGCCGCCGCGTCGAGCGGGCCTGGCAACGTGTGGGCCTTCACCGCGCAGCCCGGCGGGGCGGGCCGGGCGGTGCGCTGGAACGGCCGCCGCTGGGCGGCCGCCGGCCGGTTCGGTCAGGCCGTCGGGGATGCGGCCGTGCTCGGCCCGGCCGACGTGTGGGTCTTCGGCCAGCCAGGCGCACCTGGCGGCGGCCTGGGGGCCTGGCACTACAACGGCGACGACCTGGCGGCGCGCCCCGGCCGGCGGCGGGCTGACCGGGGGCAGCGCGCTGGGCCCCGGCAGCATCTGGGCGGTCGGCGGGAAGACCGCCGCGCACTGGAACGGGCGCTCCTGGTCGAGGACCTCGCTGGCCCGGGTGCTGCCCCGGAACACGCAGTTCTGCCGGCCGACCGCAGACCAGGTCCTGGCCCGCTCCGCGACCGACGTGTGGGCCGTGGGGGCGGGGCACTGCGAGGATGAGCGGGGCCCGTTCTACCTGCTGCACTTCAACGGGAGCCGGTGGCGGCTGGTGTGGCGCTCGGCCCGGTACGGCGAGCCGCTGCAGGTGGTGCCGGATGGCTCCGGCGGGCTGTGGATCCCGGCGGTGGCCGGATTCCCCGGCACCTTCGCGATGCTGCACTACACCGGGGGCCACCTGGGGAAGGCCGCGCTCCCGCTGCCCGCCAGCAAGCTGACGGTCGACGCGGTCGCCCACGTGGCGGGGTCGCTGGTGACCTTCGGCGGCGGCGAGTCCCATCCTGCCGGCCAGGGCGGCACGAAGCAGTCGGCGGTGATCCTCCGCTACGGTGGCTGACCCCGGGCGGGGATCCTCAGCGCGCTGCCTGGGCCGCCGCGTTCCTTGACTCCCGTTACTATAAGTGATGGACTTCAACTAAGAGTAATCAACGGCTGGGGAGGCGCCGTCATGGCTGATGCGCGGATCCTGCTCGTTGAGGACGACGATCTGAACCAGGTGCTGGTCCGGAGGGTGCTGGCCCGAAGTGGCGACCCGGTGCTGCGCAGGGCCCGCCTGGTCCAGGCGGGCAGTCTGGCGGAGGCGCGCGCGGCCCTCGCCCGCAGCGCGGTCGATGTCGTGCTGCTCGATATGAACCTGCCCGATGGCAATGGCCTGTCGCTGGCCGCCGAGGTGCGGCGCACCGGGTCCGGCGGCCCGGCCGTGCTGGCGCTGACCGGTGCCGGGCCGGAGCAGGGGAACGCGGCGCTGGCCGCCGGCTGCACCGCGGTCCTGGGCAAGCCTTACAAGGCGGCCCAGCTGCGCGCGCTTGTCTGCGCTGCCCTGTCCAACTAGACGCGAAGGCAACGGATGTCTTCCTCACTCGGGTGACGCAGCGCGGCAGCGGCGGCCGGGGCAGGCCGGGGCAGGCGGCCGGTGCAGCGCCGGCCGGTGCATGCCTGGCGGGGCAGTGCCTGGCGGGCAGCCGCCAGATTTCCGCGTCCTCTTCGAGGCGGTCCCCGGAGCGTACTGCGTGCTGGATCCCGACCTGGTGATCATCGCGGCCACCGATGCGTACCTGCGGGACACCAGGACGAGCCGGGCCGGCATCATCGGCCGCCCCATCACCGAGGTCTTCCCCGACCGCCCCGATCCGTCGCGGCCTCGCCACCCTGCGCGCCTCGCTGGACATCGTCCGGTCTGACCAGGTGGCGGACACGATCGCGGTGGACCGCTACGACATCCCGGCGGCCGGGCCGGGGGGCGAGCCGGACGCCCGGTACTGGAGCCTGGTGAACGTGCCGGTGCCCGGCCCGGGACGCCGGCTCGGCTACATCATCCATTGGCTGGATGACGTCACCGACTATGTCCGGACCATCTCCGATCAGGGCGGCCAGCCGGCCAGGCGCCCAGCAGGGCCGCGTCCAGCGGATCGAGGCGGACCTGCTGGCCCTGTCGCAGGGCCTGCAGCAGGGCAACCGGGCCCTGCAGGAAGCCAACGAGTCGCTGCGCGGCGCCTACGACGCCAAGAAGGACTTCCTCGACCGGCTCAGTCACGAGCTCCGCACCCCGCTGCACACCATCCTCGGCTTCGGCGAGCTGCTCAGCCTGGACGGGCTCAGTGCGGAGCACCGAGAGTGGATCACCATGACGCTGCAGGCCAGCCGGCACCTGGTGCAGCTCATGGACGAGGCGGGCGACGTCGCGCAGATCGAGGACCGGACGCTGACCCTGTCGATGGAGGCGGTGCCCGTGCACGGCGTCATCGCCGACGTGATCGAGATGATCCGGCCGCTGGCGCTGGCCGAGGGCGTGCAGATCGACCCGCCGCCGCGTCCCGCCGCGAGCCAGTACGTCCGCGCGGACGAGCAGCGGTTCCGCCAGATCATGCTCAACCTGCTGTCCAACGCGGTCAAGTACAACTATCCCGGCGGGCGCGTGACCATCACCGTGGACGATCGGCCTGGGGGCCAGCTCCGGGTCAGCGTGACCGATACCGGCCGCGGCATCGCCGGCCAGGATGTCGGCCGGCTGTTCCTGCCCTTCGAGCGGCTCGACGCGGCCCAGGCGGGCGTCGAGGGCGCCGGCCTGGGCCTGGCCCTGTCCCGCGACCTCATCGAGGCCATGGGGGGCACCACCGGGGTCACCAGCATCCAGGGGGAGGGCAGCACGTTCTGGATCGAGCTGCCCGCCACCGAGCCGGTGGCCGTCTCCCAGCTGGCTATCGAGCGTGATGTGATCGTCAGCAGCCGGGACTACGCCACCGCGAAGACCGTCCTGTACGTGGAGGACATGGTGGAGAACTTCCGGCTGGTCGAGCAGATCCTCAAGCAGCGGCCGTCGGTCACCCTGCTGCCCGCGATGCTGGCCGGCGTCGCGCTCGACCTGGCCCGCCAGCACCGCCCCGACATGATCCTGCTCGACCTGCGGCTGCCGGACATGCCGGGGGAGGAAGTGCTGCTCCGGCTGCGCGCCGACGCCCGGACCCGGGATATCCCCGTGGTCATCCTCAGCGCGGACGCGACCCGGCAGCGCATCGACCAGCTCCGCGCGGACGGCGTGGTGGACTACCTCATCAAGCCCATCGACGTGCGCAGCCTGCTGCGGACCGTGGACAGCGCCCTGGGGGAGGCGCGGCCCGGGCCGGGCACTGCGGCCGGCGAAACGCGGCAGCCCGCCCTCGTCCGGCGCATCTTCAACGCGCACTACTACCGCTGAGCGCCGGGCCGTGGCTACCGCGGGGGCCGGGCGGGCGGCAGCCCGCGGCGCAGCACTTCCAGGAGATCGTCCAGGACGTCGTCGGGGACCTGCCCGCCGGCCGTCCAGTCCGCCCAGCGCATCCCGACGAAGTTGCCGATCCCGGTGTACAGGAAGGCGATGACCTCGGGGTCGTAGCGTGCGTCCACGTCGCCGCTGAGCTGGGCCTGGCGCACCCCGCGGGCGTAGCCGCGGGCCAGGTGCTCGTAGTACTCGCGGAACAGGCCCGGCGCCACGAACTCCGACTCCCGCACGATGCGGTCCATCCAGGGGCGCTGGGACAGCATGTCGAAGAAGGCGCGGAACGAGGCCCGCTCGATCTCCCGGTGCCCGGGGCCGGCCTGCTCGATGGCTTCCCTCATGGCGGTCCGCAGGTCCGCATTGAGCTGCCGGACCACGGCCGCGAAGATCTCCGCCTTCGAGCTGAAGTGCGCGTAGAAGCTCCCGGTGGCCATACCCGCCCGGGCGCAGATGTCGGCCACCGTGGTCCGCTGGTAGCTGCGTTCCCCGAAGAGCCGCTCCGCGGCCGCGAGCAGCCGCTGTGCCGGCGGCTGCCCGCGGTCATCGGGCAGCCGCCGGCTCGTCGCGACGCCCACGCCTCCTACCCCCGTCCGGGACCCATGACCAGGCCCTTCCGTACCGGGAGCCCGTGCGTATGTTAGGGCATCCCGCTGGACGGTGCCGGGGCCTGCGTCCCGCTGTAGCTGGTCACCGCCCCGGTCGAGGACGTGTCCGTGACCTGGACCGGACCCTCCTTGACGATCACGCCGTTCTTGATGATCCCGATGAACGCCCCGGTCATCCCGGCGTGATCGGAGGCAGAGTAGGCGTAGGGCGCCACGGCTGGCCCTTGCGGCAGCCCGCTCTGGATCGCCTTGACCAGGTCGTCCCGGGTCGGGTTCTTGCCTGCCTTGAGCATGGCCTGGACGAAGGTGTACGCGACCGCCTCGCCGAACGCCACGTTGCCGTCGAAGGGCAGCTTGGGCAGGTACTTGTCGTGGATCTTCTTGAACAGCGCGACCCAGCTGTTGCTCGTGTCGCCGAGGGTGGGCAGGTACCCGTCGGTGATGATGCCCTGGGTCAGCTGGTTGCCCGACACCGTGGCGCCGCCCTGCTTGGCGTAGGCCTCCAGCAGCCCGGCCAGGGTGATCGGATCGGAGCCCACGTCGCTGACCACGAAGGTCGGGTTGAAGCCGAGCTTGAGGCTGTTCAGCTTGAGCAGTGCGGTGAAGGCCGGGACGCTGAAGGACACGACCACCTTGGCCCCGGACGCCTTGAGCGCGGCCACCTGCGGGCCGACGTTGATGTTGGTCGGGTCGTAGCTCTGCCTGCTGACCACGTCGGCGTGCGGGATCTCATCGTCGAGGCCCTTGACGCCGTCCTTGCCGAACTCGTCGTCCTGGTAGAAGTAGCCGATCTTCTGCCCGGCGAAGTGCTGCTTGATGTAGGTGCCGAGGATCTTGCCCTCCCGCACGTAGTCCAGCTGCCAGCCGAAGGTCTCCGGCCAGGGTGGACGGGGCGTTCCAGCATTCACAGCCGGAGGCCACGAACACGTCCGGCACCTTCGATGAATTGAGGAACGGGGCCACGGCCAGGTGCGTCGGGGTGCCCAGCCCGTCGAAGATGGCGTACACGTTGTCCTGCAGGACGAGCTGTTTCACCACCGACACGGTGTCGGTCGGGTCGTACTTGTCGTCGAGGTACTTGTAGACGATCTTCCGGCCGTAGATCCCGCCGTGGGCGTTGACGTACTGGAAGTAGGCGTTCGACGCGGGCGCGATCTCGTCGTAGCCCGGCGCGGCCACGCCGGTCAGCGGCTGGTGGCTGCCGATGGTGATGGTGGTGGCGGTGATGCCCGGGGCCGACGCGGTCAGCGCGCCGCTCTTGCTCCCCGACCCTGATCCGCTGCTGCCCGAACTGCAGGCACTGACCACCAGGGCCAGGGCGGCCACGGCGGCGAGGGCGGGCAGGCCTGCCCGGTGGGATCTGTTCATATCGAGCCTTCTTCCTGGTGTTCGCCGGCTGGAACATGAAGCTGGGGACCCGGGGCGCGCCGCCAGGGGAGGCTGCGCGCCGCGGGCAGGCGGGCGGCCAGGGGCCGGCCCAGCCGGCGCAGGCCACCCTGGATGCCGTCGGGGAAGGCGAGCATGACGACGATGAGCACGACGCCGTAGGCCGCGACCGGGATGTTGGACCCGGCCGAGCTGGACAGGCCGTGGCTGCTGGCCGTGTCGGTGACGTAGGTCGGGACCAGGACCAGCACGAGGCTGCCCCACACCGCGCCGGGCAAGGTGCCCAGGCCGCCCAGCACCGCGCCGGTGAGCAGGGCGATGGACAGCGTCAGGGTGAACGCGTCCGGCGAGATGATCGACGTGGTCACGGCGAGCAGCGCGCCCGCCAGGCCGGCGCAGGCCGCGCTGACCACGAAGGCCAGCACCCGGAGCCGGGCCACGTTCAGGCCCGCCAGGGCGGCCGCCACCTCGTCGTCCCCGGCGGCCCGCCAGGACCGCCCGACCCGGCTGCGGGCCAGGTTGGCCAGCAGCACCAGGACGATCAGCGCGCAACCGCAGGTCAGCCAGGCCTGCCAGCGGGTGACCGGGAAGGCCGGGCCCAGGAAGCCGGGGCTGGTGATCACCACGGTCAGGCCCTGGTCGCCGCCGAACAGCCCGAACCGCAGGGCCAGTGACGGCAGGGCCACGGCGAGCATCAACGTCGCGCCCGCCAGGTAGGGCCCGCGCAGCCGCGCCGCGGCCACGCCGACCACCGCGCCGCCGGCCGCTGCCACGGCCGCGCTGGCCACCAGCACCACGGCGAGCGGCCAGTGCAGGTGCAGGATCAGCAGCGCGGCGGCATACGCGCCGATGGCCATGAAGGCCCCGTTGCCCAGCGAGATCTGGCCGCTCAGCCCGACCAGCGCGGTGAGCCCGGCGACCGCCACCACGTAGCACGCGACCTCCGCCATCTGGTAGTCGCGGAACGGGCTGATCGTGATGCTGATGATCAGCGAGGAGCGCGCCGAGGACGACCGCCACGGCCAGGTGCCGGACCAGGGTCATCTCACACCTGCCGGGTGGCGGCCGGGGAGAACAGGCCAGACGGGCGGACCATGAGGACCAGGACCAGCGCGGCCAGCCCGAACAGGTTAACCAGGTCCGAGCCCAGGTAGCCGCCGACGTAGCTCAGCGCGACCCCGAGGATGAGCCCGCCCGCCACCGCGCCGGCCGGGCTGTCCAGGCCGCCGATGACCGCGGCGGTGAAACCCAGCACGAAGATGGAGTCCATGCTGTTCGGGTAGAGGAAGGTGGACGGCGAGACCAGCACGCCGGCCAGCGCGCCGATCAGCCCGGCGAGCGCCCAGCCCAGGGTCAGCATCCGGCCCACCCGGACCCCGAGCAACCGGGCCACCGGCGGGCTGAAGGCGGCCGCGCGCATCTGCAGCCCGGCGGAGGTGTACCGGAATCCGGCCCCCAGCAGCAGCGCGGCGGCCAGCACCGCGAGCGCCACGAACACGTCATTGGCCGAGATGCCGAGCGCGACCGACCCGATGTGCAGGCCGTCGATCGAGAACGCGGCGGGGAAGGACCGGAACTGCCCGCCGTAGATGATGCCCGCGAGCCCTTCCAGGAAGACGAGCAGGCCGATCGTGACGATGATCGCGTTCAGCGGGGGCTTGCTCTCCACCGGCCGGATGACCACCCGCTCGATCACCGCGCCGAGCACCAGCCCGGCCGCCAGCGCCACGGCGAAGCCGGCCCAGTAGGACCCGGTGTGGTTGATGACCAGCAGCGCGACGTAGGTGGTGAACATCGCCATGCCGCCCTGGGCGTAGTTGAGGATCCGGGTCGCCCGCCAGATCAGCACCAGGGACAGCCCGATCGCGGCGTAGATCATGCCGACGCTGATCCCGCCGAGGGTCAGCTGGCCAAACTCTTCCACCGGCCGCCTCCTAGAAGCCCAGGTAGTGCTTGCGGAGCCCGACGTCGGCGGCCAGCGTGACGGCGTCCGCCGCCACGACGACCTTGCCGAGGTTGAGCACGATTCCCTGGTCGGCGATGCTCAGCGCGCTGCGCGCGTTCTGCTCGACCAGCAGCACCGTGAGGCCGCTCTCGCGCAGCCCGGCGGTCAGCTCCATGACCTGGGAGACGATCTTCGGTGCCAGCCCGAGCGACGGCTCATCCAGCAGCAGCACCCGCGGCCGGGCCATCAGGGCCCGCGCGATGACGAGCATCTGCCGCTCGCCGCCGGACAGGGTCCCGGCCGCCCGGTTCCGGGCCCCGGCGAGAACCGGGAACCGCTGGTAGGCCTCGGCCAGCGCCCCGGCCCGGGTGGCCCGCCCGGGCCGCCAGAACGCGCCGAGCCGGAGGTTCTCCTGGACGGTGAGCTCGGCGATCACGCCCTGCCCCTCGGGCACGTGCGCCACCCCGCTGCGGGCCATGTCCTCAGCGCTGCGGCCGGTCAGGTCCTGCCCGCCGACCAGCACCCGGCCCCGGCGCGGCCGGATCACCCCGCTGATGGCGCGCAGCAGGGTCGTCTTGCCGGCCCCGTTCGCGCCGAGCACGGCGGTAATGGTGGCCGGGCGGACGGTGATCGAGACGCTCTGCAGGGCGAGCACGCCGCCGTAGCCCGCCACCACCTCCTCGACCGCCAGCGCGGCCGGCGCGACTCACCGGAGTCCTCCACCCCGAGATAGGCGGTGGTGACCGCCGGGTTGGCCTGCACCTCGTCGGGCGTGCCCCGGGCGATGACCCGGCCGAAGTCGAGCACCACCACCGTGTCGCACACCGCCATCACCAGGTCCATCCGGTGCTCGACCAGCACCACCGACGTTTCCGCGGACAAGCTGGAGATGAGCTCGCCGAGCCCGCCGATCTCGGTCTCGGACAGGCCGCCGGCCTGCTCGTCGAGGAGCAGCAGGCGTGGCTGGCTGGCCAGGGCCCGGGCCAGCGCCACCCGCTTGCGCAGGCCGTAGGCCAGCTGATCAGGCATGGCCTCGGCCAGGCCGGCCGCGCCCACCCGGTCCAGGGCGTCCCTGGCCCGGGCCCGGAGCCGGCGCTCGTCCCGGTCACTCGCCGGCAGCCCGCCCAGCGCGGACCAGAACCCGGCCCGGGCCTGGCCCTGCGCTCCGACCATGACGTTTTCCAGCACGGTCAGGTGGCGGAACAGGCCCACGCCCTGCAGCGTCCTGGCGATGCCCAGCGCGGCCAGCCGATGCGGGCGGAGCCGGCCCAGCTCGGTGCCGCCGAAACTCAGCCGGCCGCCGTCGGGCCGGACGAAACCGCACAGCACGTTCAGCAGCGTGGTCTTCCCGGCCCCGTTGGGGCCGATGACGCCGGTGACCTGGCGGCCAGGCGCGGTGAAGGAGACGTCGTCCAGTGCGGTCAGGCCGCCGAAGCGCACGGTCACGCCGTGCACCTCCAGCAGGCTGCCCGGCTCTGCGGCCGGTTCCGGTTCCGGATCGACCCCGGGCGGGCGGCCCGGGTCGTCCGCCCGGCCGGGCGTGCCGCCGGGGGAGAGGCCGGAGATGAATCGTCATTCACCACAAAGATCCTGCTCAGATAGGCAACAGTGGCTTCTGATGAATCGTGATTCACTGATTGAAAGTCAGCCCGTGGGTACCGGCAAGACCCAGCACGTCACTTGACGCTGATTCGTGACCTAACCGAGATCCGGGCCGGACGGGTGCCGCGGGCCTGGCCGGCGGGACACTCCGGGCGGCCGGATCAGTGACACGGCGTGCCGGTCCGGTGACCGCCCGGAGAGGGCGGCGCTGTCGCAGAGTGACGGCGGCCACACCCCCGCTGAGCTGGGATATCTGTAAGCAAAACTGCATGATCTTTAGAGCGGATATTCATGGGCCAGACCGGCCAGGTACTCGCATACTGGGCAGATGAGTTTGTTAAGGGGAGGGGACGCCATCCGGCATGCGGCCGGGCGGCTCAGGGAGACCCTGACCGTGCCGGGCCTGGGCCCGGCGATGGCGGCGTATTTCGATCCGGCCGAGGGCTTCGCGGGCATGAGCTTCTGCACCCTCGGCCAGAATCCGCCCGGCGCGGTGACCGCCGACGACCTGCTGGCTGTCTCGCTGCTGGACATCGCGTGGCGGCCGGAGGCCGTCCGTCAGCTGCTCGGCAGCCAGTCCGGGCCGGTCTCGGCCATGCTGGCCACGATTCCCGGCGATGTCGATCTGTGGGCGGCCTCCGACGCCGAGGTCGCCACGGTCGACCCGCTGTGGGACGCCTTACTGGAGATGCCGGGCGTCGGCACCGCGACCGGGGCGAAGCTGCTCGCCCGCAAGCGGCCGCGGCTTTGCCCGGCTACCGACAAGGTGGTGATCCGCGCGGCGGGACTGCCCGGGCAGACCTGGGAGGTGGTGCGCTTCATGCTCCAGGACCCGGAGGCCCGGGCTGACCTGGAGGCGCTGCGCCCGCCGGACGCGACCGGGGCCAGCTTGCTCCGCCTGCTGGACGTGGCGATCTGGATCGTCCACAGCCCGGCGCGTGAGGCGCGGCGGGCCCGGCTGGCCGGCCGCAGCCGGGCGGCCTGATCCCGCCAGGCCTGAGACGGCCGGCCTGAGGCCGGGACGGCCGCACGGCCCGGGACCGGGGTGGTCAGCCGCCGTAGGCCTGGACCAGCTTGTCCATGATGGCGTCCAGCCGGGCGTCGACCTGCTGCCGGTCGGGATCGGCGTCGTACCAGTCCACGATCTCGCGGGCGCCCTGCTCGAACGGGATGACCGCGCGGTAGCCGGGTACCACGCTGCGCAGCTTCGAGTTGTCGAAGACCAGCGAGTGCGCCTTGTCGCCGAGCAGGCTCGCGCCCCACTGCGGGTCGGCGCTGGCGATCGCGGCCGACGGCACGTGCACGATGTCCGCGGGCGCGCCCACCGCGGACGCCAGGGCCCGGGCGATCTGATCCCAGGTCAGCACGTCGTCGGAGGTGATGTGGAACGAGTCACCGATGGTGCGGGGGTGCCCGAGCAGGGGGACGAAACCCTGCGCGAAATCCCGGTGATGGGTCAGCGTCCACAGCGACGTCCCGTCGCCGTGCACGATGACCGGCTTGCCCTGGCGCATCCGGCCGAGCGCCGTCCAGCCCCCGTCCAGCGGCACCAGGGTCGGGTCGTAGGTGTGCGAGGGACGCACGATCGTGGCCGGGAAGCCCTCCTCCCGGTAGGCCCGGACCAGCAGGTCCTCGCAGGCGATCTTGTCCCGGGAGTACGCCCAGAACGGGTTGCGCAGCGGCGTTGACTCGACGATGGGCAGCCGGGCGGGCGGCGTCTGGTAGGCCGAGGCGGAGCTGATGAACACGTACTGGCCGGCCCGGCCGCGGAAGGTGTCGATGTCCGCCTGCACGTGCTCGGGGGTGAACGCGACCCAGTCCACGACCGCGTCGAACTCGCGGTGCCCCAGCAGCTCGCGGACCTGGTCCGGGTCCCGGGCATCCCCGTGCAGCACCCGCGCCGCCGCGGGCAGCGGGCGCGCCCTGGTCTGCCCCCGGGTGATGACGGACAGGTCGATGCCGTGGTCCACCGCCAGCCGGGCGCACGCCGAGCTGATCACGCCGGTACCGCCGAGGAAAAGGACCTTGATACTCGTCACGCCCCCACAGTAGGCCGCCCGGCGTCGTGCGCGCGGCGCCAGGAGAGCCCCAGGAGTCGCTCAGGTCGACATCACGATCAGGACGGACGTGCCCGATCTTGATCTTGTCGCCTTTCTTCAGCAGCTGGGCTGCGTGGATACGGCGTCCGTTCAGCCAGGTGCCGTTGGTCGAGCCCAGGTCTTCGACGTACCACAGGTCGCGGGCGACCTTGAAGCGGGCGTGCTGGCCGGAGGCGAAATCGTCGTTGATGACGAGCGTGCCCTGGCGCCCGGCGGTGAAGTTGGTGTGAAAGATGTGCTCCTGGTCCCCGGCCTTGATGACCAGGGACTGGGGTGGGACGGCATCGGTGAGAGTCACGCCGGTCTGCCCGGCGACCGCGGACACGGCGGCCCGCCACGCTTGCTGTTCCGGCTCAGTGGTGTCTTCCCAGGGCGGGAGAGTGCCGGAGTGGGCCCCGCGGTGGGCTTCGTAGGCGGTGCGGGCAAGGCTGTCAATGCTGGTCACATATTGATGATGGCAGAGGGCGGTGCGTGGCCGCGGGCCATCTCCCACGGTGGCCGCCCGGCCCGGCCTGTCCGGCGACGCCAGAGACCCGGAGCGCCCCGGCCAGCGCTGGCCCGGGCCCGCGGGCGAAGCTGGTGATGGCGCGAAGTGTGGGGTGGCTGTCGTGGCGCCCGCCGGGCGCCAGGGTGCAGCCTGAGGGAGGTGGATAAGCGCCGCATCGTCTTCGTGATCTTCGATGGCTTCCAGTCGCTCGACCTGACCGGGCCGTACGAGGTGTTCCAGCACGCCAGCCCGCTGTCCGCGGAGTACGACTGCCAGGTGGTGTCCCGCACACCGGGGCCGGTGCGGTCCAGCAGCGGACTGCCCGTGCACGCCAGCCACGGCGTGGACGAGCTGGATCCGGGCGGGATCGACACGCTGGTCGTGGCGGGCGGCGCGGGAGTGGATCTGGCCCGGGCGGACCGCGCGCTGGTGGACTGGGTCAGGGCGGCCGGGGCCACCAGCCGGCGGGTGACGTCGGTCTGCAGCGGGGTCTTCCTGCTCGCGGCGGCGGGGCTGGTCACCGGGCGCCGGGTCACCACCCACTGGAGCCGGGCCCGCCAGCTCGCTGACGAGCATCCCGAGCTGATCGTGGACTGCGACCCCATCTTCATCCGGGACGGGCCGGTGTGGACCTCGGCCGGGGTCAGCGCGGGCATGGATCTGGCGCTGGCTCTGGTGGAGGACGACCTCGGCCAGCCAGCCGCGCACGCGGTCGCCCAGGAGCTGGTGCTGTTCCTGCGGCGTCCGGGGACGCAGTCGCAGTTCAGCGTGCCGCTGTGGTCGGCGCAGCCCTCGACCGACCCGATCAAGACCGTGGTGGCGGCGGTCCAGGCCGGCCCGGCGGCCCGGCACACGATCAGCGACCTGGCCAGCCGCGCCCGGCTCAGCCCCCGCCAGCTGCAGCGCAGGTTCACCGCGGAGATCGGTGTCGGGCCCGCGCAGTACGTGGAGCGCGTGCGCGTCGAGGCGGCCCGCCGTGCGCTGGCTGGAGGGAACGACCCGGTCGACGCCGTCGCCCGCCGCTGCGGATTCGGCAGCGCTGAATCGCTCCGCCGGGCCTTCCATCGTCATCTCGGCGTCGCGCCATCCGACTACCGGGACCGGTTCGGGTCCCTGCGGGAGTACGCATGACCAGCTACGGATTGCTGATCTTCGAGGGGGCCGAGGAGCTGGATTTCGTCGGCCCCTGGGAGGTGTTCACCGTCTCCTCGATGCTCCGCGATGATGCCGACCGGGTGGTGCTCATCGCACCCGGACCCGGCCCCGTGCGGTGCGCCAAGGGGATGCGGGTGCTTCCTGACTACCTCACCGACGATCATCCCCAGCTGGACGTGCTCCTGGTCCCGGGTGGCCAGGGGACCCGCCGCGAGGTGGGCAATCCGTCCCTCATCGGCTGGATAGGCCAGGTCTCGGCCAGCGCCAGCTGGGTGACCAGCGTGTGCACCGGCGCACTGCTGCTGCACGAGGCGGGCCCGGCCCGCGGCCGCCGGGTGGCCACCCACCATGCGTTCGAGGACACCCTGGCGGCCCGCGACGCTGTCACCGTGGTCCGGGACGCCCGCTATGTGGTGGACGGGAACCTGGTCACCAGCCAGGGCGTGTCGGCCGGGATCGACATGGCGCTCTGGCTGGTGGGCCGGATCCACGGACGTGATCACGCCCGGGCGGTCCGCCGCTACATCCAGTACGAGCCCGCGCCCCCCTACCTCGCCGACGAGTCTCCGGCCGGCGGGTGAGCGCCGGCGGCCCGGCCAGCCGGGCGGCGGCCGCCGGGCCGTGGCACACTGGCAGCGTCGGTTGTCGAGCCAGCCGGGGTGATGGGCTGACTCCTGCCCGCGCTCGCTGGCGCCGCCCCGGCCATCTGCCCGGGGGGATCCGCGCCTCATGAAGAATCAAGCAGGCTGGCCGGACGATCAAGCCAGGACGACCGTGGTCAGCTTGCCCGGCGAGGTCAGCTACTACCACGCCACCCGGGTTCACGAAGAACTGATGGCCGCCCTCGAGCCCGGGGTGACCACCGTCATCCTCGACCTGACACGACGACATCTGTCGACGGCGCCGGTCTCGGCGAGATCGCGGACGCCCGCCGGCTGGCCAGCGCCTATCGCATTGACCTGCGGGTCGTCGTCCCCCCGTCGAGCCCGCTGGCCGGTTTCCTGGCCTCGAGCGGATTCGACCGGGTGCTGGCGATCTATCCCACCCTGCGTGCCGCGCTGACGGCGCCGCGCGCCTCGCGGGACGACACGCGCACCGCGTTATGCCCAGCTCCCGGCCGACCCGGGCGGTGCTGAGCCAGCCGGCCGGGCCGCCGCAGGAACTGGCGGCAGCCGGGCTGCTGGCGGCCGGCGCCGGGCCGCCGGAGGCTACTGGTGGCGCTGCCTCAGCCAGTCGAGGGAGGCCTGGGCGACGTCGCGCCAGCCGTGGTCGATGGTGAGCGAGTGCCCCCGGTCGGGGAACTCCCGGAAATCAGTGATGGCGGGGGACTTGTGGTAGAGCTTCCGGGTCGCGGTGGTGATCGCCGCCGGGACCGTATGGTCGTGGCCCCCGGCGATCAGCAGCAGCGGGCCGCGGTCCTTGTTGCGGGTGTCCACGGCAGCCGGCGAATTGCGGGTGAAGTTGGCCAGGGCGTCCTCGAACAAGGGCTTGCCCGGTGAGGGAATGGTCCAGCGGTCGAACAGCTCGGCGGATTCCTGCGCGCTCAGCTGGTTCCCGAAGCCGTAGCGGAACTGGCTCGCGGTCAGCGACACGGCCTGCTCCCGGTTGGCGGGCTTGCGCAAGGCGATCGAGGCCACCCGCAGCGCCGACGGGGGCAGGTAGTACACGCCCTTGATGGGCGCCGCGTCGATGGCCACGCCCGCGGCGGCCAGGTTCTGCCCGAGCAGCCGCTGCACGATCAGGCCGCCGAAGGAATGCCCGATCACGATGGGCGGGGCGCTCAGCCCCCGGATGATCTCGGCGTAGTGCTCGACCACGTCGTTGATGCCCTTCCCGGCTACCTGCTCCGGATGGCTCCGCGTCTCCTCGACGGTGCCGGCGTCGCCCGGCCAGCCGGGTGCGACGGGCGCGTACCCCGCCTCCTTGAAGAACTCCACCCACGGGTCCCAGGACGTGGCGTGCAGCCAGAGACCATGCACGAAGACAACGGGGGTTTCTGCTGGTTCCATCTCGTGCCCTTCCGATCGGCGCGGCCGCACGCCGCGCATCCCCGGTTGGTACCCGCTTTGCCCCAGGGTGCACCCTGGCCCGGCGAGTCCCGTCTGCCTAGCCCGGCCTCACCCGTCGCCGATCCGCTCGCCGCTGGCCGCGTCGAACAGGTGCACGTGCCCAGGGTCCGCGCCGGCCCTGATCAGCTCGCCGGGCTGCGGGCGCACCGGCCCGGCCGCGGACGATCACATTGCTGCCCGGGTCACCAGCCAGCTGCCCGTAGATATAAGCGTCATCCCCGGCGTCCTCGACCAGGGCGACCTTCAGCTCCAGCTCGCCGTCGCCGGCGGACAGGTGCTGCGGCCTGATCCCGGCGACGACCCGCTCCCGGCCCTGGATCGCCCGCCGCTGCGCATCGCCCAGCCGCAGGCTGGCTCCGGCCAGCCTGATCCCGTCCTGCTCCACCGTCGCGTCGAACAGGTTCATGGCCGGCGACCCGATGAACGAGGCGACGAACGCGTTGGCGGGCCGGTCATACAGCTCGGCCGGGGTGGCGAACTGCTGCAGCCGCCCGTCCTGCAGCACGGCCACCCGCTGGCCCATGGTCATGGCCTCGGCCTGGTCGTGGGTGACGTAGACGGTGGTCACCTGCAGGCGGCGCTGAAGCTGGGTGATCTGGGCCTGGGTCGCCGCGCGCAGGCTGGCGTCCAGGTTGGACAGCGGCTCGTCCAGGCAGAAAACCTTGGGCTCACGGACGATGGCCCGGCCCAGCGCGACCCGCTGGCGCTGGCCGCCGGACAGGTTCCGCGGCGTGCGGTCCAGCAGCGGTTCCAGATCGAGCAGGCGGGCGGCCTCACGGACCCGGCGGGCAGACTCCTCCTCGCCGATGCCGCGCATCCGGAGCGCGAAGCCCATGTTCTCGCCCACCGTCTTGCTCGGGTAGAGCGCGTAGTTCTGGAAGACGATCGCGACGTCACGGTCCCGGGACGGGACGCCGGCCATGTCCTGGCCGCCGATGAGGATCGTGCCCTCATCGACCTCCTCCAGGCCGGCCAGCATCCGCAGGGCGGTGGTGGTGCCGCAGCCCGGCGGGCCGGCCATGACCACGAACTCGCCGTCGCCGATGGCCAGGGTGAGCCCGTCCACCGCGGGCCGCCCGGCTCCGGGGTAGATGCGCGTCGCGTTCTCGTACCTGACCTCAGCCATGATCGTCTCCTAGAACGCCCCGGGAACCGCCCGGCAATCCCCTGCCCCGTGCCGCCCGCCCCACCCGCCCCACCAGCCCCGCTGACCCCAGACTGCCGCTCGTGATCAACTGATCGGTGTCGCAATAACGACACCGATCAGTTGATCACGGAATCCGCGCCAGGGCGCTACCCCGCGATGATCGCTGCGGCCGGCGCGCTGTCCTCACGGGCCGGGCGCCGCGCCGTCTCGCGGGCGGCTGGGGGAGGGCCACGGCGTCCGGCCGCTTGCGGGCCGGCAGCGCGAACGCGACGCCGATCGCGGCGACCAGGGCCACCACCGCGGACACCCGCATGCCGGTGGCCATGGCCGTGGTGAACGCGGTGTGCGCCGCAGCGGTCAGCTGGGCGCCGGATGCGCCGCCGAGGTGCCTGCCGGCGATGTCCGCCGCGGCGACCGAGCTCGTGGCCAGGTGGCTGACCGGCTGCGGCAGGTGGGCGGTGGCCAGGGCGCTGCCGAGCTTCGAGCGGTAGACGTTCTCGGCCAGGCTGCCGACGATGGCGATCCCGAGGGCGCCGCCGACTTCGCGGATCGTGTCGTTGATCGCGCTGCCCGCCCCGGCCTGGTGGGCCGGCACCGTGGTCATGATGGTGGTGCTGGCCGGCGCCATCACCAGGCCCATGCCCGCGCCCATGATCGCCACGGCCACGGCCAGCGGCGGGTAGCTCGTGTGCACGCCGGCCGTGGACAGGTCGAGCAGGCCGGCCCCCATGAGCGCGATGCCGGCCGGGATGACCACCCGGCTGCCGAGCCGCCCGGCCAGGATCGTGGAGACCGGCGACACGGCGGCCATGGCGATCGCGAAGGGCAGCGCGCGCACCCCGGCGGACAGCGGGCTGTAGCCGTGCACCAGCTGGAGGTACTGGGTCAGCACGAACAGGCTGCCGAACAGGGCGAAGAAGATCACGGTCACCGAGGCGGCCGCCGCCGAGAACGCCCGGACCGCGAACACCCGCAGGTCGATCAGCGGGTTCGGGATGCGCAGCTCCCACCAGGTGAACAGGCCCAGCCCGGCCAGTGCCGCGGCGATCTCGGCCAGGGTGACCGGTCCGGTCCAGCCGCGGGCGGGCGCCTCGATGATGGCGTCCACCAGGAGGAACAGCGCCCCCGCGATCATCAGGGTGCCCGCGAAGTCGAGCCGGTGACGGCCGGGCTCGGCGGTCTCCGGGACGATCAGCAGCACTCCGGCCAGGGCCAGCCGCCACGAGCGGGACGTTGATCAGGAACACGCTGCCCCACCAGAAGTGCGACAGCAGCAGGCCGCCCAGGGTGGGGCCGATCACGATGCCCACCCCGGCCACGGCCGACCAGGCCGCGATGGCCTGCGGGCGCTCCCGGGGCGGGAACACGGCGTTCAGGATGGACAGCGTGGCGGGCATCACGAACGCCGCGCCGAGGCCCATCACCACCCGCGCCGCGATCAGCATGCCGGTGCCGGAGGCGAACGCCGCCGCCGCACTGCCGAGGGCGAACACGGCCAGCCCGCCGACCAGCGAGAGCCGCCGGCCGTAGCGGTCACCCAGCGCGCCGGCCGGGACCAGCAGCGCCGCGAAGCACAGCGTGTAAGCGTCCGCGATCCACTGCAGCGAGCTGGTCCCCGCGTGCAGCACCCGGGCCAGCGTGGGCAGGGCGGTGTTCAGGATGGTGTTGTCGATGACGACCACCAGCAGGCTCAGGCAGAGCACGAGCAGGATCTGCCGCCGCCTCGGGTGGCCCTGCGGCCACCGATTCGAGCTGGGCATCGGACTCTCCTTGTCACGCTTACTTACGATCGTTGACTTACAGTCGTTCACTTACGAGTCGTAAGCATAGACATATGAGCTAACAGCTGTAAAGTAGGAACCGTGAATACCGCATCAGAGCTGGTCCCGCCGGCGGCCGGCCGGCCGCCGGCCGCCGGCGCCCCGGCCGGCAGCGCAACGCCCGCGGGCCAGGGAGCCAGGCTGACCGAGGACATCGTGACCGGGGCGCTCGCGCTGATCGAGCGGTCCGGCTCGGACGAGGCGGTCACGCTGCGCGCGGTGGCCCGGGAGGTCGGCATCTCCGCGCCGTCGATCTACCCCCACTTCGCGGACCGCGACGCCATCGTGATGGCCGTGGTCCTGCGCGTCTTCGACGAGCTGGCCGGGGCCATCGAGCAGGGCTCCGCGTCGGCCCGCCAGGACCCGGTGGAACGCCTGGTCGCCGGGTGCGAGGCCTACGTCGGCTACGGGCTCGCCCATCCCGCCCGGTACGGCGTGCTGTTCTCCGGGTCGCACGGGATGCCGCAGGATTACTGCGCGCCGGTGCCGCTGGGCCCGGAAGGCCGCCCGGTCCTGGAATTCGGCGCCGAGGCGTTCGCCCTGCTCGTCCGGGGCATCGAGGAGTGCGCCGAGGCGGGAGCGTCGGCGAGCACCGACGTGGTGGCCGACTCGACCGCGGTCTGGGTGGCCCTGCACGGCGCGGTTACGCTGCGCACCTCGCTGCCCGGCTTCCCGTGGCCCGAGCCGGAGACCTTCGTCCGGCACCTCGTGCTCTCACTCGCCCGGATCACCGGCCACCCGGACGGCGGCTGAGCGGCCCCGGCACCGGCCGCACCGGGCCTGGCCGCCGGGCCCAGGTGCCGGAACGCTCAGCGTCCGGTGACCCCGTCGAGAGCCTCCCGGAGCAGGTCGGCGTGCCCGTTGTGCCGCGCGTACTCGCCGATCAGGTGCACGTACATCATCCGTACCGAGAACGTGTCGCCGTGGCCGGCGTCCAGCGTGTCCTCGAAGTCCAGGCCGGCCGCGGCCGCGTCGGCCTGGCGCCATTCCTCCCGCAGCCGGGCGATGTCCGCCTCGGCCTCCGCCGCGACGGCGTCGTTGAAATCGGCGTCCTTCCCCCGGGCCGGGTCGTACATGGGCGGGACCGGCTGGCCGGCCGCGCGCTGCCGGAACCAGATCCGCTCGACCTTGGCCAGGTGCCGGATCAGGCCCAGCAGCGACAGGTTCGAGGACGGGATGGGCCGGCGGGCCAGCTGCTCTCCGGTCAGCCCGGCACAGATGTTCAGCAGCGTGGATCGCTGATAGTTCAGGTAGCCCTCGAGGATCGGCCGGTCATCACCGGTCATCGGCCCGTCGACCGGGCTGGGCGTCGGTACGGTCCAGGTCATCGCCCCAGCCTGCCAGGAACGCCCACCGCGGGCGAACCGGGGGACTGATGCTCTCGAGAGAAACCTCTTGACAGATTTCTCTCGAGAGATGATTATCGAGATATGCCTCTCGACGACGGCAGCAGCGCGAGCCCGGAACGCCCTCCCAGCCCTCTGGATGACGTCCGCAAGTCCCTGGAGGACGTCGGCAAGTCCCTGGAGGACGTCGGCAGGTCCCTGGAGGACGTCCGCCAGCTCACCGACTCGCGGACGCTGCGGGCCCTGACCCACCCGGTCCGCATCGCGCTCATCGAGGCCCTCCTGCTGGGCGGGGCGATGACGGCCACGGAGGTCGGCGAGCGGATCAGCGAGTCACCCACCACCTGCTCGTTCCACCTGCGCCAGCTGGCGAAGTACGGCTTCGTGGAGGAGGCGGGCGGGGGTAAGGGCCGGTCCCGGCCGTGGCGGCTGACCGCGACCGGGATGCAGTTCAGCTCGGCGCACGCCGACCCGGAAACCGAGATGGCCGCGGTCGCCCTGGTCCGCATGCTCCGCGACCGCCAGTTCGCCCGCTACCAGACCTGGCTGGAGACGAGCCAGAACTTCCCGCGCGAATGGCGGGACGCGGCGGGCAGCAGCGAGAGCATCATCTACCTCACCCCCGCCGAACTCGACGAGCTCAGCGAGGAAGTGCTGGCCCTGGTGCTGCCCCGGTTCCGCGAGCGGCTCACCGACCCCGCCCGCCGGCCGCCGGACGCGGTGCCGGTGGAGATCCTCATGCTGGCCTACCCGATCAGCCTGCCCCCGCCCGGTGACGTCCCGCCCGATGAGGCGGCCGGCGATGATCCGGCGGGCGGCGAACCGTCTTAACCAGTACGCGCCTCCCCGGAGGCGGACCCGAACCCTTAGCGACGTGAGGTGATTTAGCCATGCATCCGTACCTGATGGAACAGCAGATCAAGGCACGCAACGAAAACCTGAACCGCGAACTCGCCCGCCCCCGGCGGGAGCGTGCGCGGCGCGGGGCGCGGCCACGGCCGTCCCTGCGTCACGACCTGGGCTGGATGCTGGTCGGCGTGGGGCTGCGGATGGCCCTCGGCCGGTCCGCCCTGCGCGGTGGTGCGGGCGCCCGGCGGGCAACGGTCCCGCCATCACGCACGGATGACGACATCCGCGGGCTCGAGGCGCATCAGGTCGTCCCGGTTCCAGTCTGCGGTCCAGTTCGGTCGCGAGACGGTGCGCATGGCGGAGGCGGGCCCGGTCCAGCTCGTTGCGGACGCTGCGGGCGTTGGCGAAGCGGGGCTGGCCCATCTGGTGGGTGAGGTACTCGCTGAAGAGCCTGCTCAGCTTCCGCCGAGAGGTAGTAGTTCGACCGCTCCATCATCCGCCGGCCGATGTGCACCAGTTCGTCGAGCTCGTAGGCGGCAAAGTCGAGGTGATGAGCGATCCGTGAGCTCATCCCGGGATTTGACCCGAAGAACTCGTCCATCCGGTCCTTGTAGCCGGCCAGGATGACGACGAGCTTGTCGCGCTCGTTCTCCATGACCTGGAGCAGGATGTCGACCACTTCCTGGCCGTAGTCTTTCGAATCCCCCGGCCGGTAGAGGTAGTACGCCTCGTCGATGAACAGCACCCCGCCCATCGCGTGGTCCAGGACCCGCTTGGTCTTCGGCGCGGTCTGCCCGATGTACTCGGCGACCAGGTCGTCCCGCATGGCGTGGACCAGATGGCCCTTCTCCAGGTAGCCGAGCCGGTGCAGAAGTTCCGCCATCCGCAGGGCCACGGTGGTCTTCCCGGTCCCGGGCGGCCCGGTGAAGCACATGTGCAGGTTGGGCCGGGGCGCGGACAGGCCGAACTTGTTCCGGGCCCGGTCTGACCAGGAGAAGCGCCGCGATCTCCTGTACTCTTCCGCTGACCGGCACCAGCCCGACCAGGTCCCGGTCGAGGGCATCGAAGACGTCATCGATGTCGGCCGCGGCTCCGCTCGGCCGCGAAGGTGACAGTAGCGTCCGCACGGCAGCAGCTCGGTCTCGCCGCGGTCCCGCTGCGCCGGGCCGCCCGGCGCGGCATCGAGCAGGTCGCGGTCGGGCACGGTGCGCAGTGGCACCGGGGCCGGTTCGCGGTCACCGGGGAGGCCCTGGCCGCGCTGGCGGCGGGGCGCATCCGCCCCGTCAGGTCGGGCACGAGTCTTCCCGCTGCCGCAGGCCGCGGATCGCGCACCTGGCGCTGGAGACCCGGTCGGCGCTGTGCGCGAAGACCCTGCTCACCGTCGCGTAATCGGGCGCTGTGGCCGGTGCGCGGTGACGGCGGTCCGGCGGGCGGGGGCGGGCGGCCAGGTTGGCCCAGATCCGCTGGGACACGCCCTGGATGGTGCTGATCCCGTAGTCGAGCCCGGCGGTGCCGGGGCCCGCGGGGTCGTCGGTGGTGAGCACGGCCAGGACGTAGTTGCGGCCCTGGCCCCGGACCCAGCCGATGCTGTTGACCTGCCAGGGGCATGAGTCGTCCTGCTTGGCGCAGGTGGGAAGGAACTTCCAGCCGTTCTTGAGGGCGACGGTCACGTCCGGGTCGGGCGTGGCGTAGTCGGGGGCGGCGCACGTGGTGCCCCACGGGCCGCAGGTGATGCCCCAGCGCTGGGCCGGCTCCACGCTCTCCATCAGGTGCAGGCCGTACTCCCTCGCGTCGGGCGCCAGGGTGCGGTTGCGGTAGGCGAGGGTGCGGACGATCGCGACCTGGTCGGCGGCCGTGGTCGTGGTGTTGCCCCACCCGTAGTACGTGGGCGTCTGGCAGCCGACCCTGGTGTGCCGGGTCGGGATCAGCGTGTTGAACAGGGTGAGCGTGGTGCAGCCCCCGGAGAAGTAGAACAGCGAGGTCGCGGCCACGTTGTCGCTCATGGTGATCATGTTCTGCAGCAGGTACCTGATGGAGTACGGCATGTTGTCCGGGATGGTCCCGGTCCGGGACTGGTAGCGCCAGAGCCACAGGGCCATGATGTCGGCCTTGACGATGCTCGCCGTGTACTGCGTGTCCGGTCCGCCCGAGAGCAGGTAGGTCCGGCCGGTGGCCTTGTTGAACAGTGCTACCTGCGCGACGCCCTGGCGGGTGCGCAGGTAGCGGCGGACTCCGTGCAGCGGCCCGGCGCGGCGGGTGGCCCCGGCCACGTCCTGGCCGGGAGCGCGCTGGCTACCGGCAGCCGGCCGCCGCTGGCCGGTCGCCCGCCGCAGCGGCCGCGCGTGGCCGTGGCGCCGTGCGGGCCCGGCGCTGGCGTCGGCCGGGGCGTGCCCCCGGCCAGCAGGCCGGTGGCGGCCAGGGCCGCGACCCCGAGCGTCAGGCCGGAAAGCCGTACCGCACGCGAGGATCTGAGCGCCTGCACCACGTCCCCCTCTGAGCATCACAGCCCCCTCTGAACCACGGGCACCGCCGCTCTGCGCTGGAACGTATCAGCGACATCGAGGTGTAGCTGTGTAACTACTATCTGTCAGCGCGTCGACCTGGCGCAGCACGGGAATCCCGGGCGCCGGCGCGCTGGGACCCCGGCTCAGCGCGCGCGCCGCCGCCCGCGGCCGGCGTAGGGTCGGTCCCATGGTGCTGGCTGGACGGAAAGTCCTCCTTCTCGCGGCGGACCTGTTCGAGGACATGGAGCTGCTGTACCCGCTGTACCGGCTGCGCGAAGAGGACGTCGTGGTGACCGTGGCCGGCCTCAACGACCACCCGGTCATGGGCAAGAAGGGTCACGGCCCGGTGCTGCGTGGACACCGTCGTCGATGGCCTCGCCGCGCAGGACTTCGACGGGCTGGTCATCCCGGGCGGTTACGCGCCGGACAAGCTGCGCCGCTCGCCGGCCGTGCTGGGCCTGGTGCGTGACTTCGACGAGGCCGGGAAGCCGGTCGCGTTCATCTGCCACGCCGGCTGGGTGCCGATCTCCGCGAAGATCCTCAAGGGCCGCCGCGCGACCAGCGTGGCGGCGATCCGCGACGACATGATCAACGCGGGTACCGACTGGGTGGACGAGGCCACCGTGGTGGACGGCAACCTCATCTCCGCCCGGACCCCGGACGACCTCGGCCCGTGGATGAAGGCCCTGCTCCAGGCCCTGGACCGGGCCGGGTAGAGCTCGCCGGTTACGGCCGGCCGCGGCGCCAGCGCGGCTTGCGCTTCTCCAGGAACGCCGCCATCCACTCCCGCGCGTCCGGCAGCTGGCTGGTCGCGGCCATGACCTCGACGGCGTAGGCGTACGCCTTCGGCTGGTCCAGGTCGATCTGGGCGTACAGCGCCTGCTTGCCGATGCCCTTGCTCTCCGCCGACCCGCGGGTGACGCGCTCGAGCAGGTCCTGGACCGCCGAGTCGAGCTGCCCGGCGGGCACGACCTGGTTGACCAGGCCCCAGTCGAGCGCGGTCCGGGCGTCGATGACGTCGCCGGACATGGCCAGCTCCATGGCCCGTTTGCGGCCGACGTTCCGGGCCACCGCCACCATCGGGGTGTGGCAGAACCAGCCGCCCTTGCCGCCCGGCGTGGCGAAGCCGGCGTCCTCGCTGGCCACGGCGAGGTCGGCGCTGGCGACCAGCTGGCAGCCGGCCGCGGTGGCCAGCCCGTGGACCCGCGCCACGACCGGCTGCGGCACCTGCTGCATCAGGGTCATCAGCTCGGTGCACGTGCCCAGCAGCGAGCGGATCGCGGGCAGGTCGGTCTCGGCCACCTCGGCGAGGTCGTGCCCGGAACAGAACACCGGGCCGTGGCCGGCCAGGACCACGCCCACGGCGTCGCTGTCCCCGGTCTCGCGGAACGCGGTGATCAGCTCGCGCATGTGCGCCAGCGACAGGGCGTTGCGCCGCTGCGGCCGGTTCATCGTGATCGTGACGAAGTCCCCGGACCTCTCCACCAGGATGTGCTCGAACCCCATGGCCATCTCCTCCTGACCGCAGCCTACGTCGCCGCCCGCCCGGGTCCCAGCCCGCGCCCGCCCGGGTCCCCGGGCCGAGCAGGTCACGCCCCGCGGCAAAATGGGGCTTGCCATAAGTAGTTCAACGGTATATACCGTTGTTATGGCAGAACGTGCGATGCAGGAGGCGACCTTCCTGATCCTGACCGCACTGGCGGATGGCAGCCAGCACGGGTACGGGATCCTCGCGGAGGTCGCGAAGATCTCGGGCGGCCGGGTACGGCTGCGCGCCGGGACCTTGTACACGGCTCTGGACCGGCTGCGGTCCGACGAGCTGATCGGGGTGGACCGGGAAGACATCGTGGACGGCCGGCTGCGCCGTTACTACCGGCTCACTCCTGGGGGCGCGAAGCGGCTGGCCGTGGAGGCGGCCCGGCTGCACGCCAACGCCACGGCCGCGCTGACGCGGCTGAGCCCGGCAGGAGGACTGGTCACATGAACGAGATGGCAAGCCTGGAGCGGGGGTACCGGCGGGTGCTGATGTGCTACCCGAAGGCGTTCCGGCAGGAGAGCGGGCAGGAGATCCTCGGGGTCCTGCTCGCCACGGCGGGGGAAGGCCAGCGGCGGATCGGGCTGGCCGAGTCCGCGGCCCTGATCCGCGGCGGGCTGCGGATGCGGCTGCGCCTGACGGCCCGCCCGCCGCGCGCCGTGCGGGGCGCGGTCAGGCTGATGTGCCTGGGCGCGCTGGTGGAGGCGGCGGCGGTGGTCACCATCGCGGCGACCGCGGGCCGCGTGCAGGCGGCCTTCGCCAGGGACCCGGGGCTCACCGCGGCCCAATGGCACCAGATCGCCAGCCTGCTGACCATGCAGGGAGGTCTCCGGCGGGGTGGCGGTGGCCGTGTGGCTGTTCCTGGCCTGGGCGATCGGCCACCGGCGCGACGTGGCCCGGTTCGGGTTCTCGGCCTTCTTCGCGCTCAACACCCTGATCCTGCTCATCGCGCTGGCCCAGCACGCCGCGGCCTACGCGCCGGCCGACCTGATCGCCGGCGCGGCCATCTGGCTCATCGCCCTGGCCACGATGGTGCTCATCTTCACCAGGCAGTCCAACGCCTACTACCGGCAGCCCGCCCGCCCGCCGCTCGCTCCGGCGGCCGGGTAACCAGGCCGGCACGGGCCCGGGTGGCAGCGGTCACCCGGGCCTGTCGGCTGCCGGCCCGGCCCCGGCGGGCCCCGGGCCGGCGTGACCCAGTAGGCGCGGCTGGTCTTAGTCGTGGTCGGCATGGAAGATCTCCTCGACGCTGCTCCCGAAGAAACGGGCGATGGCGATGGCCAGGGGGAGAGACGGGGTGTAGCGCCCGGTCTCGATGGAGTTGATCGTCTGCCGCGAGACGGCCAGCTCGCGGGCCAGCTCCGCCTGGGCGAGTCCCTTGGCGGTGCGGCGCTCGCGCACGTCGTTTCTCATCGCGGGCGGCCCGGCGCCCGGAAGCCTGCCCCGGTAAAGTCTGCTTGTCACGGCACTCAGGGCCGCCTCGGGCCGGCGATGTCAAGGTGCTTGTCACCAGCCGGCGGCCCCGGGCCCGTTAACAGCACATTGCGGACGTAACGGTTCCATGTCGGAAGGTCGCGTAGCGGGGTTAGTAGTGGTTCACTGTTGAAATCGAGATCTGAGATCCTATTTCCCTGCCGATCGGGGAGTCGATGGCCGGCACGAGTGGCACGCCCGCAGCTGAGGGTGTTCCCCTGCAGACGGACGCGTACACGGGCGCGCCTGGTGCCGGGGGACACCAGCCCGGCAGACACCGGCGACAGCTGGCACCCCCCGTGGCCAGCGGGACCGGCCTGCGGCTGTCCGGCGTGGCCCGGAAGTTCGGGCCGGTGGTCGCGGTGTCCGGGGTGGATCTGGAGGTGCCGCTGCACAGCCGCCTGTCCATCGTCGGGCCGAGCGGCTGCGGGAAATCTACCCTGCTCGCGCTGATCTGCGGCCTGGACGAGCCCAACGAGGGCACGATCGACGTGCTCGGCGCCACCACCTCGGCCGACCGGCTGCGCCGCTGCGCCTGGATGCCCCAGCGTGACCTGCTGCTGCCCTGGCGGGACGTGCTCGGCAACGCCGCGCTGGCCCTGGAGAACCAGGGTGTCCGCCGGCGCACCGCCCGCCAGCGGGTCGGCCACCTGGTCGAGCGGTTCGGGCTGGCCGGGTTCGAGGAGAAGCTGCCGTACCAGCTGTCCGGCGGCATGCGGCAGCGGGTCTCGTTCCTGCGCACCCTGGTGGCGGGCAAGGAAGTCCTGCTCCTCGACGAGCCGTTCGGCGCCCTGGACTCGATTACCCGCGCCGACCTGCAGGAATGGCTGCGCACCGCGCTCGACGCCGAGCCGAGGACGACGGTGCTGGTCACTCACGACGTGGAGGAGGCCCTGCTGATCGGCGAGCGGGTCGTGGTCATGTCCGCCCGGCCGGGCCGGATCCGCGCCCAGTTCGAGGTGCACCTGCCGCACGCGGGCAGCCGCCGCGAGCTGATCCGGCACCCGGAGTTCGCCGAACTCCGGGACGAGATCCTCTCCCTGCTCGAGGCGGTGACATGAGCACTACAGTCACCCGTCCGGACGAATCGGAAGTGACCGCCCCGGAGAAGTCGGGGCGCACGTCCGCGGGCATCCGCCGGGCGCTGCCCGCGGCCGCCATCCTGGTCGCGATCGGCCTGATCTGGGAGGCCGTCAGCCACTGGTTCGGCGTCCCCAACTACGTGCTGCCCTCCCTGGACAGCATCTGGTCCACCGGGGTCTCCGAGTGGTCCGGGCACGCTGGCCAGCGCGACCTGGGTGACGACCGAGGAAGTCGTGCTGGGCTTCCTGCTCTCGATCGTGATCGCGCTGGTCGATCGCGTTCGCGCTGCACAGCTCGCGGGTGGTCCGCAACGCCGTCTACCCGCTGCTGATCGGCTCGCAGGCGGTCCCGGTCGTGGTGATCGCGCCGGTGCTGGCCATCATCTTCGGCTACACCATCACCCCGAAGCTGATCGTGGTCACGCTGATCTGCTTCTTCCCCATCGTGGTGAACACCATCGACGGCCTGGCCTCGGTGGACCCCGAGCTGCTGCGGGTGATGCGCACCCTGGACGGCAACCGGTGGGCCACGCTGCGCCGGGTGGAGGCGCCCGCCGCGCTGCCCTCGATCTTCTCCGGGCTGCGGATCGCGGCCACGTATGCTCCGATCGGCGCGGTGTTCGGCGAGTACGCCGGCTCGCAGAACGGCCTGGGTTATGTGATGATCCAGGCCATCCCGCAGCTGGAGACCGCCCTGGTCTTCGCGGCGATCTTCATCCTCACTGCTGAGGCAATCCTGCTGTTCATCGCCGTCTCGGTAGCCGAGCGGATCATCTGCCCATGGGCACGAGAGGGGAAACGGTGACTTCCATGACCGCAGTGCGGAGAGGCCGCAGACGCGGTGCGCTGATCCTGGGGGCCGTGGCCGTGATGTCGGCCGCCGTCGCGTGCGGTTCGTCGTCTTCGTCGGTCTGGCTCCAGCTCCAGTTCCAGCGGCGCCCAGGCCATGACCAACACCACGGTGCTGCTGGACTGGTTCCCGAACCCTGATCACATCGCGCTGTACCTGGCCCAGAAGGACGGCGACTTCACCAAGCAGCACCTGAACGTGACCTTCCAGTCGCCGTCCAACAGCACGGACGCGCTGAAGCTGGTCAGCCTGGGCCAGGTGCCGCTGGCCATCTCCTACGAGCCGGAGACGATCACGGCGGCCACTGACGGCCTGAACGTCGCGGCGGTCGCCGCGATGATCCCGACCTCGCTGAACTCGCTGATCATCTCGAGTAAGAGCGGGGTCAGCAGCCCGGCCGGGCTGTCCGGCAAGACGGTCGGCACCGACGGGGACCCGGTCTCGGCGCAGATGCTCAAGGCGGTGCTGAAGAAGTACAACATGTCGCTGAACCAGATCAAGCTGGTCACGGTCAACGAGGGCCTGGTCCCGGCCATGGTGTCCAACAAGGTGGCCGCGATCATCAGCGGCTACCGGAACGTCGAGGCCATCCAGCTCGGCACGTACCCCGGGATCGATCCCAAGGTCTACCCGGTGGACACGCAGGGCGTGCCCAACTACGACGAGCTGGTCATCATCGCCAACAAGTCCAAGCTGGCCAGTGACGCCGCCTACCGGACGACGGTCAAGAAGTTCCTGGCCGGGCTGGGCCAGGGGGCCGCGGCCGCGCAGGCCAACCCGGCCGCCGCGCTGGCCGCGATAACCCCGGTGGCCAAGGGCTACAGCCCGGCCCTGCTGAAGAAGATGGTCTACGCGACCGCGCCGCTGCTGCACAACCCGGACGGGTTCGGGGCGATGAGCGTCAGCCAGTGGCAGAGCTTCGCCAACTGGATGAAGAGCGACGGGCTGATCACCAAGCCGGTCCAGGCGTCGTCGGTGGTGAACACGTCACTGCTGCCGAAGAGCTGACGGGCGAAGTTTCTGACCGAGAAACAGAGCTGCCTGAGATAGAATCTGAGATCTCAGATTGCTCGTAGTGCGGACTGGCCGCCCGGTGGCAACCCCACCGGGCGGCGCCGTCCCGCCATGGAGGCGATTATGACCAGCGCGCCCGTCGACGGCGTCGAACATCGCCAGCTCAAGGACTCGGTGTACCTGAAGCTCCGGCAGGAGATCGTGTCCGCCAAGCTGCCGCCGGGGTACCTGCTCCGCGAGGCCGAGCTGGCCGCCCGGTTCGGGGTCAGCAAGACCCCGCTCCGTGAGGCGTTCGTCCGGCTGGAGAAGGACGGCTTCGTCGAGATCGCGCCGTACCGCAGCGCGGTCGTCGGCGGGTACAGCCGCCAGGACCTGCGCGAGATCTACGAGGTCCGGGAACTGCTGGAGGGGCTGTGCGCGCGGGAGGCCGCGCTGAACATCGCGACCGAGGACCTGGCCGCCCTGTCCCGCATCGTCCGGGACAGCGCGGCGGCCTTCGAGGCTGGTGACTCCGACCGGCTCGCGGCGCTGCTGGACGAGTTCGACGTGGTCCTCTACGCCCAGTCGAAGAACAGCAGGATCACCGCCATGCTGAACAACATCCGGGATCACGTGATCCGCATCGGCCGCCTGACCGTGGCCATCCCCGGGCGGATGGGCACGTCGGTCCAGGAGCACCAGGGCATCTACGACGCCATCGTCCAGCGTGACGGGCAGCGCGCCGAGACCCTGATGCGCCAGCACATCCTCTCGGTCATGGCTGACCAGCTGGCCAACCTCGACCCGGAATCGGCCGCGATCCGCCCGTGAGCGGCCACCCGGACGTCCTCATCATCGGGGCCGGTGCGGCCGGCCTGTTCTGCGCGCTCGGCCTGAAGGACTCGGCGTCGGTCACCGTGGTCGAGGCCGGGCCGGACCCGGGCACGCCGCCGCCGCGCTGGATGCTCTACGACTACCTGCTGCCGGACGACTGCTACTACCACTACACCGACGCGGACACCGGCCTGGACCTGCCCCAGGGGCGCGGCACCGGCGGCGGGTCCACGGTCAACTCGGCCGCGGCCCTGCGCGGCCAGCCGTGGGACTTCGACGGCTGGGGGGTGCCCGGCTGGTCCTGGCGGGACTGCCTGGACGGCTTCCGCGCCATCGAGTCCGACCAGCAGTTCGGCGACGCGGACTATCACGGCGCCGCGGGGCCCATCCCCATCACCCGGCTCACCCCCGGGCCACTCGACGAGGCGCTCATCGCGCTGTGCGCACAGCGCGGTTACCCCGCTACCCCGGACCACAACGCGCCCGGGGCGCTCGGCATCGGGGTATGGCCGACCAACCGCAAGGATGAGGGACGCTGGGGCACGCACGCCGCCGTCCTCCCGCTGGTCCGCCCCGCCGTGGACGTGCGCACCGGCACGCAGGCCATCAGGCTGCTCTTCGACGGGACGCGATGCGCCGGTGCCGAGGTCGTCGGCCCGCAGGGCCAGCAGCGCCTCTACGCCGATCGCGTGGTCGTGTGCGCGGGCGCGTTCGGGTCCTCGTTGCTGCTCATGAATTCCGGCATCGGGCCGGAAGCCATGGTGCGGCACGCCGGGGCCCGGCTGGTGTCCCGGCTCGACGGGGTCGGCGCCAACCTCCAGGACCATCCGTGGTGCCTGCTCGACGTGGACGTGACCGACCTGGCCGCCATCGAGGCCCGGCCGGTCAGCGGGGCGCTGCTGCGCTACGAGCTGCCCGGCGACCACGTGGAGGCGGAGATCTTCCCGTGGCAGACCCGGCCGTACGACCCGTCCGTGCCCGCCACCCAGGTCTCGTTCACCGCGGCCCTGATGACGCCGCTCAGCCGCGGCCGGGTCACGCTGACCCCGGGCGGGGTGGCCGAGGTCCGGGTCCGCCATCTCGCGGACGACCAGGACGCGGCCCGGATGGCCGAGATCGTGGCCACCACCGGGGACATGATCGACGAGCTGGCCGCCCAGGGGCTGGTCCGGGTGCCTGACGACGCGTGGTGGCGGGCGGATGACCTGGCCGCCGCGGGCCGGCGGGTGGCCGGCACCTACAACCACCACTGCGGGACCTGCCGGATGGGCGACCCGGCCGACCTGCGCTCCGTGGTCAGCCCGGGCCTGGACGTGCTCGGCACCTCCGGGCTGACCGTGGCGGACTGCTCGGTCTTCCCGGTCATCCCGCGGGCCAACACCAACCTGGCGTCGATGATGATCGGCTACCGCGCGGCCCAGCTGCTGCGCGCCTAGCCGGCAGCCGCCCCCCGGGCCAGCATGAGCCATGTCCCAGAAGGCCAGCTCGTAGCGGGTGGAGCGGTCGAACACCGCGGCCAGGGACGTCATCAGGGCCGGGTCGGCCGCGTCGGCGTGCTGGTCGAGCAGGGACGTGCTCGCCTGCACCAGCTCGTCGTAGCCGTCCCCGGCGAACATGGCGATCCAGTCGGCGTACACCGGGTCGGCGGGCATGGCCGCGGCCAGGCGGGTGGCGAGCTCGCCGTAGCTCCACTGGCAGGGGAGCACCGCCGCGAGCCCGGCGGGCAGGTCATGCCGCCCGGCCGTGTCGAGCAGGTGCCGGGTGTAGGCGTAGGTGGCCGGCGTCATCACGGCGGCGGGATCCGGGCCGGGCCGGGGCCGCCCAGCCGGGCCAGGAAGGCGTAGTTGGCGGGCAGCTCGGTGTCCACGATCTGGCCGAGGAACCTGGTCAGGACGGTGATGCCGGCCAGGTCCGGCGCCCGGCCGATGATCAGGGCGATGGCCCGGGCGTAGTCCTCGAGATACAGCACGTTCTGCTCGAAGTAGTAGCGGAACGTCTCGTGGGGCAGCGAGCCCGCGCCGATCTCGGCCACCATCGGGTGGCTGACCGCCGCCGCCCAGCTGGCCGCGCCGCGCTCACGCAGCACCGCCGAGACCGAGGTGCTCATCAGGCGGCTCCTCACCAGTGCAGCGACCGAGACATGAGATATCAGACCTGGCCGGATGCCTTCGTCAAGACTGCATAACGCCACCGTCGGGAGGCTGATCAGGCGGCTCCATCATGGTCACGTGGGCGCATTGACTGGTCCCATCTCCGCTCCTAACCTCAGATCTTAGATCTCATCTGGGAGGCAGAATGGCCGACGCCGTGGACCGTCACGACCACGCCGGGACGGCCGGTGCTGGCGAGCCGGGGCGGCCCGGGCCGGTCACGGTGGACACGGTGGTCGCGGGCGGCTGGCTGCTGACCATGAACCCGCAGCGGGAGATGTACCGGGCGGGCGCGGTGGCCATCGACGCCGGGGTCATCGTCGAGGTGGGCCAGCGGGCGGACCTGCTCACCCGGTACGCGCCCCGGCGGCTCATCGACGCCCCCGACGGCGTGATCACCCCGGGCCTGGTGAACGGGCACCGGCACCTGCTGTGCTGCGCCAAGGGCGCGATGCCGGAAGGCGGCCAGACCCTCGACGCGCTGCGCCAGTTCATCTACCCGTCCTTCGCCGCCCTGACCGAGCAGGACATGTACGTGCACGCGCAGCACGCCGCCGCGGAGATGATCCGCTTCGGCACGACCCTGTTCGAGGAGCCGGGCGTCAACCACCTGGACGCCGTGCTGGAGGCGCTGGCCTCGTCCGGGATCCGGGCCCGGACCGGCCCGTGGACCTGGGACCAGGCCGGCCCGGCCGGCGCGGCGGACCTGCCCGACTGGCTGCGGATGGACGCGAAGACCGCGCTGCGCCGGCTGGCCGACGGGATCGAGCAGGTCCGCAAGTTCGGCCATCCGCGGATCAGGGACGCGGTCACCATCGAGGGCGTGGGCACCTGCTCCGACGAGCTCAACCGGGGCGCCGCCGAGCTGGCCCGGGACGCGGAGTCCCTGTTCGTGCTGCACAAGTTGACCAGCGAGCGTGAGGTCGAGCTGGAGCTGGCCACCTTCGGGCACCGGCCGGTGGAGCACATGCACGAGATCGGCGCGCTCAACGAGCGCACCCTGCTCAACCACATGACCAGCCTGGATGACCGGGACGTGCGGTTCGTGGCCGACGCGGGCGCGCGGATCTCGCAGAACCCCTCGTCCGCGCTCAAGCTGGCCAAGGGCACCACGCAGACCGGCAAGTGGCCCGAGCTGCTCGCCGCCGGGGTGCCCATGGCGCTGGGCACCGACGCCGAGAACGTCTCCAACCACACAGGACATCTGCCGGTCGATGCAGCTGGCCGCGCTGCTGCCCCGGGACGCCCGGCGCGACCCGACGGGCGGTCACCGCCGAGCAGGCCGTGGAGATGGCCACCATCAGCGGCGCGACCGCGCTGTGGATGCACGACGAGACCGGTTCGCTGGAGCCGGGCAAGCAGGCCGACCTGGTCGTGTTCGACACGGCCGACTTCGACTGGCGGCCGCTGCACAACCCGGTGGCCAACCTGGTCTACGGCGTGACCGGCCACTCGGTGGACACCGTCCTGGTCGGCGGGGACGTCCTGCTCTACCACAAGAAGCTGACCCGGGTGGACGAAGGCGAGCTGCGCGAGCAGGTCGAGCAGATCAACCGCCGCGTCCTGGCCGAGATCGGCATCGACGCCCTGCCCGCCTGGCCAGTGCGCTGACCCGCAGGCGGGCCCCCGGAAGGGGTCGCTGAGGACGGGTCGTGGCCGTCATTCTCGCAGGTGCGAGAGTTCTCGGCAGGGCCGCCGGTCAAGACGAGCAAAAAATCGCCGGAAGCTCAGGCCAGAGTCACAGAGCACATAGACGCCTTCAACCACCGCCGGTCCGGCGAGTGGACCGCCTTCGCGGAAAGATTCGTCCCCACGCCACCAGACTGGTCGGCCCAGCGACTCGGCCGCGCCGATCGCGCGGGCCTCGCATGCGGCCACCTCCACCGTGGCCGTCCAGTCGGTCAGCTCCGCCGGTCGAGCGACACGGTCTAGTTCGCTGGCCGCAGGCGGCACCTGGGCGCATGCAGCTGACCTGCAGCCGGCCTCGTCGCCCGGCTGGAAGTCACCTTCGACCAGTAGCCGCCCAGGCTGACGAGCATGTCCCAATGGCGAGCCCCCGCGGCGTCCGCCTCTATGTGGTCGGCCACGGATCGGGGGTTAGTCCTTGAGCCTGGCCGTGAACGTTTCCCAGTCCGCTGGGGTGAAGACGAGCGCCGGGCCGCCGGGGTTCTTGGAGTCGCGCACCGCGACGACACCAGGCAGATTGCGCGCTACCTCCACGCAGTTGCCGCCGTTGGTTCCGCTGTAGCTGCTCTTGCGCCAGTCGGCGGGGTCAGGTCCATGTCTGCCGTACTTCCTTCAGCTTGTCCAGGGAACCGGAACGCGACAGCGCCTCGGCCCGCAAAGTCTCATAGCTCAGCGTGACGGCCGCCACGTCTTCAGGCCGCTCGACGACGAGTCCCGTTAGTGCCGTCTCCAGGTACACGATACTGGGCGCATCGCGAAATCCGCGATGACAAACGCGCCGTTCACGCCCTCGTGCGCGCCGACGTCCAGCGGGATCACCTCGATCAGGATGCTCGGCCGCTGGGCCATCTCTGCCAGGTGATCCAGCTGCTCCGCCATCACCTCCGGCCGCCGACCGGGCGGCGCAGCACGTGCTCGTCAATGACGACCCACAGCAACGGCGGGTCGGCCCGATCCAGGATCGCCTGCCGCTCCATCCGCGCGGTGACCAGTTGCTCGGTCTCGTCCTGGCTGGTGCCCATCCGGGTGCTCAGCAGGGCACGGGCATACTCGGGCACCTGAAGCAGGCCGGGTACCAGCGAATGCTCGAAGGTCCGCAGCGCTGTGGCGTCCTGTTCGTGCTGGGCGAAGGGCCGGAACCAGGAGGGGAACGGCGCGGCCCGCAGGTGTAACTGCATCCGCGCGAACGTGCCCGGGGTTCCTAACGCCGTGTCGGCACGCTGCGCGAACTCCAGGCTCGGCACCCGGGCCATGCTCTCGATCATCCCGACCAGGGACCCGCTGTAATTGAGCTGCGCCGCCAACTCATTCCGTGACAACCCGGCCTTGGCCCGCACCGCGCGCAGCTCCGCGGCGAACATCGCCAGCGCGGACCGGTCACCGTTGTCACGACCAGACGCTGCCATGTCACACTCCCTGCCTAGTCGCTACACAGCGCGTGTTTTCCTTCCGCAGCGTAGCCCTGGCGGACGACGCTGGACACCAGGCCGGGCCAGCCGATGCCGGCCAGCAGACCCGTCGCCTGGCCTGGCTCCCAGGCCCGCAGGGACACCACGGAAGGACCAGGGATGACGCCAGCCGCCAGCCCGCAAGGCGCAGCCCTGTCACCCACGGCGCTGCGCGAGCAGGTGCTCCCCGCCCGCCGCCGACCAGGTCCAGGTGGCCCGGGCCTTCATCGCCGCCGTCCTGGGCGCCTGCCCGGCAGCCGACGACGCCGTGCTGTGCGTCTCCGAGCTGGCCACTAACGCAGTGCTGCACTCAGCCAGCCGCAACCCCGGCGGCACCTTCACCGTCCGCGCCAGCGTCTTCGGCGACTGCGTCCGGATCGAAGTCGAAGACAACGGGGGCACCTGGGACGAACACCCGCACCGCGACAGCCGGTCACACGGCCTGGACATCGTCCGCGAACTCGCCGCCGACTGCGGCAGAGACGGCAACCCGTTAACCGGCTGGGTGGCCTGGGCCCGGCTCCAATGGTGCCGAACATGACGACTATGGACCCAGGCTGTGGGCGGGGTGGTCAGGCCGACAGCAGGGCATGCCGCATCTGAACGCCGAGCCAGTCGTGAACACGACGCTCCTGCCAGCCGCACTGGAGCACGAGGGCGTTGTAGTGGGCGGGATCGTTGAAAACCCACAAGAGGTCGGTCGCGCGGCGGGTGCCAAGTCCTGACCCCAGAGGCCCGAGCGTCTCCAGGTGCCTGACGACCATGTGTGCCCCGGCGCGGCGGTTGCCCTGAAGGGTGTTCCACAACTCACTAACCTCGGGCGAGGTGGCGGGGCCCGGCGGACGGCCTCGAAGCTCCGCGCGGCCCGCCCGCCGATCAGGGTGCACACCTGGGCGTACGCGCCGAGGACGGCGTCCTGGGTGGGCGCGTCCAAGACCGGCCGGAACCACGGCCGGCTGGCCACCGGGACGGGTTCGTCGTCACCGGCGAGGGCTTCGTCGAGCACCTGGTGGAGCAGGCCCGGCTTGGACCCGAACGCGGCGAACACGGTGGGCCGGGCCACCCCGGCCGCTGCGGCGACATCGGCCAGCGAGGTCGCAGCGTACCCGCGGGCGGTGACAGTTCGCTGGCTGCGGCGACGATCGCCCTGCGGTTCGGCGTGCGTTCTCCTCCCGTACGGGGGAGGCGTACCGGCGCCGGGGTGCCCCGTCCTTGACACTGCTCATAACTCCACGATACTAACGGCCTATTAACAAGACTCACGTCTATTCAATTGGGGATATGTCATGTCCCAGGCCCATCCGCCCGCCCCTACATCCGCCGCCAGACCGAGGGCGACACGCTGCGGTTCCTCGGCAGCCTCGTCACCCTCAAGGCCACGGGGGCCGACACACGCGGGCGCCTCACGGTCGCGGAGTTCGTCAACCCGGCCGGGTTCGCCCCGCCGCTGCACCGCCACCTTGACGAAGACGAGATGTTCTACCTGCTCTCCGGCACGGCAGAGTTCCGCTGTGACAGCCAGGCCTTCCAGGCCGGTGCCGGTGACTTCGTGTTGCTGCCCGTGGGCCTGCCGCACACGTTCCTCGTCGGAAGCGACCAGCCGCTGCGGGCTCTGCAGATCACCACTCCATCCGGGTTCGAGCATTTCGCGGCCGGCGCGGGCGAACCCGCGCGCGAACGCCGTCTCCCGGACCCGGCGCCGGTCGATCCGGCAGCGCTCGGCCGTGCCGCCGCCCAGCACGCCATCGAACTGCTCGGCCCGCCGCCACAGCATGATTCGCCGACCAGACGGCCTGGTCCTTGACCAGGCCGAGCATGCGGACGCCCCCGGACGTTTCCGGTTTGGGGGAACTTTGTCTGGGGTGTCCGGCCCGCCTGGCGCCGTCAGGCGGGCCGGAGTCCTGGTGCCTGCCTAGGGCTGGAGCACGATGCGTGCCTTGGCCTTGCCGTGCAGGACTTCGTCGATGGCGTCGTTCACGTCCTCGAGCGGGCGGGTCTCGGTCACCACGCGGGTGCGGCCCTCGCGGTGCAGTGCGAACACCGTGGCCAGGTCGGCGCGGGTCCCCACGATGGACCCGATCACCGAAGTGCCGTTCAGCACCGTGTCGAAGACCGGGATCTGCAGCGTGCCGCCGGCCGGGAGGGCCACCAGCACGAGCCGGCCGCCTCGCCGCAGGCCCGCATAGGCGGTGGCGAACGACTTGTCGTCCACGGCCAGCCCGATGGCGACGCTCGCGCCGCCGTGGGCCTGCAGGACCTTGGCCGGGTCCTCGGCGCGGGCGTCGATGACCAGGTCAGCGCCCAGATCCTTGGCCAGCTGCAGCTTCTCGTCGGTAATGTCGATCGCGGCCACCGTGCCGCCGGAGATCTTCGCGTACTGCAGCGCGAGGTGGCCGAGGCCGCCGATGCCGGAGATGGCGACCAGGTCGCCCGGGCGGACGTTGCCGACCTTGACGGCCTTGTAGGTGGTGACGCCTGCGCAGGTGAGGGGGGCGGCGTCGATCGGGTCGATGCCGTCAGGCACCGGCGCGGCGAAGGCGGCGTCGGCGGTGAAGTACTCGGCGAAGCCCACCGTCCACCGAGTAGCCGGTGTTCTGCTGCTTGCGGCACAGCGTTTCCCATCCGGTCAGGCAGTGCTCGCAGGTGCCGCAGGCGTAGCCCAGCCAGGGCACCGCGACCCGCTGGCCGGTCTGGATGCTGGTCACGCCTTCGCCGACGGAGTACACGATGCCGACACCTTCGTGGCCCGGCACGAAGGGCGGAGTGGGCGTGACGGGCCAGTCTCCGCAGGCGGCGTGGATGTCGGTGTGGCACAGGCCGGATGCTTCCATCCGGACGGCGACCTGGCCGGGGCCAGGTCCGGGAATCGGCCGGTCTTCGATCACCAGTGGCTGGCCGAATGCGCGGACTACTGCAGCTTTCATGATGGGTTCTCCCTCGGGAATTGCTGGCAGGAACAGGAGCCCGCTAAAGCCAGATCCGGCCCGGCCAGAGGCGGGGCCGGATCTGGCCAGCGGGTCAGGCGGTGACGGTGCTGGGGTGCACCGTCTTCGGCAGCACTTCGGTTTCGGCGGGGACCCGGCGTCCGTGCACCAGGCCGGCGATGGACAGGATCAGCAGCAGGGCGGCGCCGGCGAAGGACGCGATGGCGGCGAGCAGGGCGATCTGGCCGATCTGCCAGAAGCCGTAGGCCTCGAGCAGCATCGAGCGCAGGGTGGTGCCGCGGAACACGGTCTGCACCTGGGCGGCCAGCGCGACGTTCTTGGGCTGGGCCAGCGAGGCGGCGGACAGCTGGGAGTAGGTCTGGCCCTTGCCTATCTCGGTCGAGGTGGACGGCGATGAAGTGGTCGGCGTAGGCCTTGGCCTGCGCGCCGGTGGTCATCGGCTGGCCGGCGTAGGCGCCCATGGCGGCCTGGTCGGAGGGGGGCAGGGCCTTGAACTCGGGGTTGCTCGTGGTCGGGAAGACGATCTTCTGGGCGGACAGCTGGCTGGAGACCTGCCCGTTCGCGTAGGAGTGTCCCCACAGCAGCAGGACGCCTGCGACGAGCAGGACGGCCACGAGGACGAGCCCTCCCGCGCTGACCAGTGCATCGAAAGTCTTGCGGCGCATTTGTGGTGCCTCCTTAGGCGCCGGGCCCGGGGCCCGGTAATTGATTCCGTCATATGGAGCTTCCCGCGATCTGGGATCAGCGGTCAGGGCCGGGTGACCCCGGCCGGGAAGGACTTCAGTCATGGCGGCAGTGGTCTTTAGTCGCACCGGGTGCCACCGGGACCAAGGGCTGGCCGAGAACTGACCTTGGGCCCTGGCGGATTCAGGCGCCAGAGGCAACAGTGAGCATAGGCATGGCCCTATTCAAGGCACATGCACCAAAGGATCGACGTGAGATAACTCACGGCGAGAAGAAAGAAGGGCCCGACGATGAAACGCATCACCCTGGCAGCGATCGCTGCCACTGCACTCGTGATCCTCTACGCGGGCAAGGACGACATACGCCGGTTCCGCCGCATGCACAGCATGTGAACGCGGAAGCCCGGATGCTCAGGGCCTGGAGGAAGGGAGCACGGATGACGCCAGCGCGATGCCTGGACACGAGATCTGCCCCGAGCAGATAATGGCCGATCTGGTGGCCGCGGCGACCATGGCGCCGTCGATGCACAACACCCAGCCGTGGCGGTTCCGGTTTGATCCGGCCAGCCGAGACGATCAGTCTGTACGCCGACCCGGCGCGGATGCTGCCGGTGGCTGACCCGGATGGCCGCGCATTGCATATCGCCTGCGGTGCCGCGCTGTTCAATCTCCGGCTGGCCGCCGCCGTGGCGGGCCGCCAGCCGGTGGTCAGGCTGCTTCCCGACCCTGGCCAGCCGCTGCTGCTGGCCACGGTCCGGCTGGCCGGGCCGTGCCCGGCGCCAGCCGGAGGAGCTGCGAGCTGCACGCGGCCATCCCGGCGCGCCGCACCAACCGGGGCCCGTTCAGCAGCCGGCCGGTGCCGCCGGGTGTTCTGGCCGAACTGGCCGAGGCGGCCCGGATCGAGGGCGCGATCCTGCATTTCCCTGACCGCCAGGAGGCCACCCGGCTGCTGGGGCTGGCCCGGGACGCTGAGCGTGAACTGCTCGCCGATCCCGCTTACCGCGTCGAGCTGGCCCGGTGGGCGGGCGGAGCCCGGGATCGTGAGGGCATCCCCGACGAGGCCGTCGGCCCCCGCGATCCCTCGGGGCCACGCCCCGGTGCGCGACTTCACGCCCCGGCCGGACCGGCCCGCTATGCCTGGTTCGAGGACGAGCCGCAGCTGGCCGTGCTGTCCACGCATTTCGGCGGCCGGGCGGACTGGCTGCGCGCCGGGCAGGCGCTGCAGCGGGTCCTGCTGACGGCCACGGTCCGGGGCGTCGCGGCCAGCCCGCTCACCCAGCCGCTGGAGACAGCCGACGCCTGGCTGGTCCGCGACCCGCGGTCCGGCGTGGAGTATCCGCAGATGATCCTGCGGTTCGGCTACGGGCTGCCGGTCCCGCGCACCCACCGCCGGCCCATCCCCGACGTGCTGGATGCTCCGATGTAGTGAATTGGTGCCGCCCGGTGCGGTGCCTTGGCCGTTCCGGTCAGGTTTAAAGCACCGGACAAGTGGCGGAGAGTTTAATGACGGTTCCAGAAGCAGCAAAAAAAGGCGCTATGATGGGGTGCGCGCTGGCGACAAGCTGACTGTATCAGGCCGCCACACTCGTACCTGCCTTATCGTCCGCGTCGTCGGGCCGAATGGCGCCCCGCCGTATGTGGTTAAGTGGCTGGCCGATGGCCATATCGCGATGGTGACTGCCGACCGGTACTCGCGGATAGTTCCTGCACCCCGTGCGGCTCGCGCAGGTACCGTTGGCTGACCAGTAACCAGCCTGGGGGAGGCTGCGCCTGGCCGCGGTGGTCACCATGAATCTCATGGCCATACCATCTGGTCATCGCACCCGAGGCTGCCGGAGGAGGCCTGCCTCCGTGGAGGCGGTGCTCCGCCGCATCCCGGCCCGCCACGGCCAGGCCACCAGCACCGAGGTGCACATCGGGCCGGCCCGAGCTCAGCCTCCTGGTCCGCGACAACGGCAGCGGTATCACCGCCACCTCCCGGCGCAGCGGGCTGGCTAACCTCGCCCAGCGTGCTGAGCACCACGGAGGCACACTCACAGTCGGCCCGGCCGAGGGCGGCGGGACAGAACCGCACTGGCGGGTGCCGCTGCCCGGGCCGGATCCGCCGGGAGAACCGGACGCTAGTTGCGGGCTTTGTCCGGGCCGTCGAAGATCCGGGCCGCGAAGGCGGCGGCTTGCGTCCGGCGTTCCATGCCTAGCTTGGCGAACAATGCCGAGATGTAGTTCTTGACCGTTTTCTCCGCGAGGAACAGGCGCTCGCCGATCTGCCGGTTGGTCAGTCCCTCGCCGATCAGTTCCAGGATCCGTCTTTCCTGGGCGGTGAGCCCGGTCAGCGGGTCGGAGTGCGCAGCCTGGTCCCGCATCCGCTTCATGACCCGGCTGGCGGCTTCCGGATCCAGCATGGACTCGCCGGCCGCCAGCGTCCGCACCGCGCCGACCAGGTCGGTGCCCCGGATCTGCTTGAGCACGTATCCGGCCGCACCGGCCATGATCGCGTCGAACAGCGCCTCGTCGTCCCCGAACGAGGTGAGCATCAGGCAGGCGACCTCCGGCATCTTCGACCGGATGTCGCGGCACACGCTGACGCCATCACCGTCGGGGAGCCGGACGTCGAGCACGGCCACGTCCGGCTTCAGGGCCGGAATCCGGGCCAGGGCGGATTCGCGGTGCCCGCCTCACCGACGACAATGATGTCGGGCTCGGTTTCCAGGAGCTCTTTCACGCCCCGGCGGACGATCTCGTGGTCGTCAAGCAGGAAAACGCCGATCCTCCGCTGTGCCGCCGCTGATTCGTCCATCTGGCTGAGGCCTTCCTGTCTGCTGCTACCTGGTGCAGGCCAGGCGTGCGGCGGCTTGGCGTCGCTGTGGGCTCACCATAGCTCGTGAGGCAACTGGTCAGTGGACCATGGTCCCGACTCGACCGGGCTAACGGCATGCATTGCCGGGCCCGCTGCGCGTTTACTCTGCCGGTCGTCACCAGCCTGCCGGCCTTAACTATTTCTTTACCAGCCGGGGACCAAGGTCCCTCTGGGGCCGTGACCGATATCACTTCTGGCGGATTCACTACACGACCATCCTAAGGCGGTCACTATTTCCGTGCCAGTAGCAGGAGACCTCATGATACTGCTCAGGACTGTGGCTGCAGGTCCCATTAATCTTGATCATCCCGGTACTTACCTGCACTGGTCAATCTTCACCGTGTCGGTCGCCAACCTCTGCCTTATCGCGGTCATGGTAGTGATCTTCGGCGCCGCGCTGCTCGTGCCCTTTCCCAAAGGCCGCACTTACCCGCCTGTCCGAGACGAGACCGGTCCCGCTGACTCTGACGGGGAGGCCGCCGCGGCCGGCTCCGACGAGGATGCCGGCATGTGGACCAGCCGGGTCCGCCGTTTCGCCACCCGGATTCTGCCGCCCGGCAAGTTGCTGCCCGACCGCCAGCCCGCGTATGTCGCCTCCTGGATCTACGTGTTCGGCGTGGGCAGCCTGGCCGCGTTCGGCGTGGCCGTGGTGTCCGGCTTTGCCCTGGCCTTGGGCGGCCCGGACTGGTGGCATTACAACTCGGTTGGCCATTTCTTCAACAGCCTCCACCTGTGGAGCGTGGAACTGTTCATGGCCCTGCTGGTCATTCATCTCTGGGGTAAGTTCTGGATGGCCGCGTGGCGCGGCAAGCGAGCCTGGACCTGGATCACCGGCGTGGTCGCGTTCGTCGCCTCAGTCGTCGAATGTTTCACCGGGTACGTGTCTCAGCAGAACTTTGATTCGCAGTGGATTTCGACCAGCGGCAAGGACGCCTTCAACTCGGTGGGGGTCGGCGCGTTCTTCAACGTGATGAACTTCGGCCAGATGCTCATGTGGCACATCGTGCTGGTGCCCATCGTGCTGGTCGCCATTATCGAGCGCACGTCCTGCTGGTCCGGATTCGCGGCGTGTCACACCCGCTGCCCGCACGCGGCCACCCCGGGGCGGGGAACCTTGCGGCAGCGGCGCCGGGCCCTGGCCCAGGCTGACGCCGCGCCGGGCGGGGTGCGACCCGCCGCTACGACATCCTCAAGGAAGGCACCGTGGCGGGGGTGATCGTCCTGCTGCTGACGATCGCCCTCGCCTCGCTGCTCTCCTCGCCCGACGTGCCATCAGTGACCATCCAGACCTGGTCCCGGATCGCCCCCGCCGACTTCCTGGCCACTGCGGCCAGCGAACTGAACGGAACCAGCGAGACGGCCACCTACGGGCCGCCTTACAACAACGTCACTGGCAGCACGCAAAGCCTGCTCTTCGCGCCCGCGGACATTACCGGGGTGACCCAGCCGGTCAACACCGCGCAGGACTTCGTGCTCGCACCGCTGGCCACGGGCACCAGGGGGAACCCGGCGCTCGCCACGGCCCTGGCCACCTACCGGGCCGCCCCCGCCGCCGAGCAGCTCAAGTGGGCGAACGCCTATGCCAGCGCGGTCACCAAGGTGAAGTTCCCCAACGGCATCCCCGTACTTCCGCGGCCGCGGACGGGCCGGTCCCGGTCCTGCTGGCCAACGAGCTGACCATGGCCCGCAGCGGGGCCCTGGACGCGAGCATGCTGGCCAGGCAGCCCTTCTACGGCACCAACCTCACCAGGCCGCTGCTGTTCATCGAGGACGGCGCCTACTTCTCCAACCAGGCCACCGCCATGCACCTCACCGGGGCCCAGTGGGGCGTCATGAACGAGACCGGCAGCTACCCCGGTCAGCCGTGGCTGTGGCTCTACACGCTCTGGTACCAGGTGCCCGGCTGGACCAACTCCGCCAACATCGACATGATCGCCATCTACATGACCGGCTGGCCACGGTGCTCTTGCTGGCCGTGCCGTTCATCCCCGGCCTGCGTGACGTGCCGCGGCTGATCCCTGTGCACCGCCTCATCTGGCGCAGGAACGGTGACGACCAGGATCCCGGGCAGCCACCGCCGGGCGGCGAGTCCGGCCCGGTCGGCACGGCGACCGCCGGTAAAGCCTAGGCAGAAGGTCGAGTAGCCGCGGATGAGCGCGGCGCGTCCGGCTCGCGCTGGGTGAACTCAAGGCTCGGTGCTGCCCGCCCGTGCCACCCGGCGGGCTGGCCTGGGCCTGCCTGGAATGGCGCCGAGCATGACGCCTATGACGGACCTCTGCGCCGCCCAACCCGTGCCCAGCGGTCCTCGCCGGGACACTGAAGCTGAATAATGCGGCTGGCCCCGCTGCTTCCGGTTCCCCGGCTGTCCCCGCTGGCCCGGCTTCTCCGGTTGGCCCGGCTGTCCCCGCTGGTCCGGCCGCTCCGGCTTCTCCGGTTGGCCCGGCTTCTCCGGTTGGCCCGGCTTCTCCGGTTGGCCCGGCTTCTCCGGTTCGCTGGCTTCCTGCTGGCCCAGGTGGTCCGGCCGGCCCAGTTACCCCGGCTGGTCCCTGGATCTTCGGCGTTGAGGGTGAAGTACATGGTTGCGCCTTCACCTAGCTTGCCCCCGGCCCACGCGCGGCCTCCTGGCGTTCCACGGTCTGCCTTACGCTGGCCAGCCCGATGCCCGTGCCGGGAATTCGCCGGCCGCGTGCAGCCGCTGGAATGGCTGGAACAACTTGCTCGCGTAAAGTGGGTCAAATCCAGCGCCGTTGTCAGTCGGTACGTAACAGCAGACGGAGGCATCTCCCGTGAACGTCGTACCGAACTCGAATCGGCGCTGCGAACAGCTGGGCAGGAACCCGGCCACCGGCCGAACAGACTAATCTGTATGTGTTGGTATTCAGGCCAAGTTGTGACCTAAGTCGGGACCGTTCTTTACCTTGACCTGGCCGCTGCGGGCCAGATGGGTGGGGCAGGACCACCCGTCGGCGCCCTCCCTGTAGGGCGAAGAATGATCGTGATCAGGA